>NZ_BAAIES010000009.1:0-738983 GCF_054654595.1 Thermaerobacter litoralis
TCTCCTGGACCCCCAGGCCAGCGGGCTGATGATGCTCTCCGTCGCCGGGTTCAGCAGCGTGGCCTCGCCCCTGGTGGGCCGGTGGGTCGACCGGGCGGGCCACCGGCCGGCCCTGTGGGCGGCCGGCCTTTCCCTGCTGGCCGGCGCCGCGGCCCTCTGGGCCGCCGGCCCCGGCGCCCCCCTGGCCCTGCTCTTCGTGGTCCTCGCCTTTCTGGGGGCCAGCAACGGGGTGAACAACCTGGCGCTGCAGGCCGCCCTGTACCGGTTCGTCCCGCGGGAGGAGACGGGGGCCGCCTCGGGGCTTTACATGACCTGCCGCTACATCGGCAGCATCCTCTCCAGCAGCTTGCTCGGCCTCATCCTCGCGGGGCCGGTGGGGGGTGCCATGCTGCGCCAGCTGGCCCTGGTGCTGCTGGTGGCCGCGGCGGGCCTGTTGGTGTTCATCCGCCGGATCCCGGCCCACCGGGCCCGGGGCATCTGACGAACCCGCCCGGATTCCCCGCTCCCCTTGGGAGGGGCCGCTGGACCGGGGGCCCACCGCGGTCCCGGCACCGGGGCGCCCCCCACCCCCGGCCTGGTGGTCGCTGGGTTCTGGCCTTCGCCTTCGTCGCGGCGCTGTCCCCCAGAACCCCTGCTTCCCCCAGCCCCCCTGCTTCCCCCAGACCCCCTGCTCCCCCCAGAACCCCTGCCCGTCTTGCGCATCTCTTCCATAAATGCGCAGCCCATGCACAACGGCCCCACGTGGGGCGCGGGAGGGGTGCCCGTGAACGGCGACACGGTTGGGAGACGGGGACGGCGAGGGTTGAGGCGCAGGTGGACGCGAGGATGGGGACGAGGGTGGAGGGCCGCCGGCCGGTTCGTCCGGGGTCGCACGGCCCGGCGGGCCGCCCCTTGGGCCGCTTTGGCCGCTTGGGCCGCGCTGGCCGCCGTGGTCGCGGTGGTGATGCTGCCGGTGGTGCTGGTGGGTCTGGCGATGCCGGGCGAGGGCGTCTTCACCCAGGCCGCCCTGGCCGCCTCGCCTTCCCGGGCGGGCAAAGGGTGGACCCCCTACGACCGGCCCGCCCAGTACGGGGTCCTGGTGGAGAAGGACGTCCGCATCCCCATGCGGGACGGCGTCGTACTGGTCGCCGACGTCTACCGGCCCGACGCGCCGGGCCGCTTCCCCGTGCTGGTGACCCAGACGCCGTACAACAAGAACGGTTCCCTGGGCGCGGGCAACCGCTACTTCGTCGAGCGCGGCTACGTCCACGTGGTGGTCGACGTGCGGGGCACCGGGGGCTCCGGCGGGGTGTGGGAGTCCTTCGGCGAGGCCGAGCAGCGGGACGGGTACGAGATCGTCGAGTGGGCGGCGCGCCAGCCCTGGTCCAGCGGGAAGGTGGGCCTCTGGGGCGCCAGCTACATGGCGATCAACCAGTTCTTCACCGCCGCCCAGCAGCCGCCCCACCTGCGGGCCCTCTTCCCCATCGTGCCCATGGCCGACTCCTACCGGGACATCGTGATGACGGGTGGCCAGGTCAACACCGCCTTCATTCCCATGTGGCTCGGCCTGGTCACGGGCGCCGGCCTCGTCCCGCCCTCCGATACCGCCGCCGACCCCGTCCGGGCGTCCGGCGTGCTGATGGGCCACCTGGGCGGCGCCCTGGCCTTCGAGGGACGGACCCTGGCGGCCACCACCCTGGGGGGCGACGAGGCCTACGACGGCCCCTTCCACCGGCTGCGCTCGCCCATCGAGGTGATCGACCGCGTGCGGGTGCCGGCCTTCATCGTCGGCGGGCTGCACGACATCTTCCAGCGGGGCGAGCCGCTGCTCTACGAAGCCCTGCGCCGGCGCGGGGTGACGGCCAAGCTGCTGATCGGGCCCTGGACCCACGGCGACTTCGGCAGCGGCCTGCCGGCCGACGGGGTGCCGGCCCTGGACCAGATCGCCCTGCGCTGGTTCGACCACTACCTGAAGGGCATGGACACCCGGGTCGACGCCATCCCCGACGTCACCCAGTACCTGCTGGGCCGGGAGCGGTACGAGGTCCAGCCCGACTGGCCCCACCCCCGCCTGACGGTGCAGCGCCTCTACCTGCGGGCGGCCGGCGCCCTCACCCCCCAGCGACCGGCGCCGGACGAACCGGCCGACCGTATGCTCCAGCACCCGCTCAACGGTGCCTGCTCCGGCAGCACGAACCAGTGGCTGATCGGCGCCCTGGGCTCGACGCCCTGCGCCCGGGACAACCGGTTGACGGAACTGGGCGAGATCACCTACACCACGGCGCCCATGACCCGGGAAATGGTGATCAACGGGCCCATCGCCGCCCACCTCTGGGTCCAAACCACGGCCCGGGAGGCGGTGGTGTCGGTGCGGGTGACCGAGGTGGCGCCCGACGGCACGTCGACGGAACTGACCGCCGGGCTGCTGGCCGCCTCCTTCCGGGCGGTGGACCGCAGCCGCAGCCGCATCATCGGCGGCGCGGTCCTGCAGCCCTGGCACCCCTTCACCCGGGCCTCGGTGGAACCGGTGACGCCGGGGGAGCCGATGCTCCTGCAGGTGGAGATCTTCCCCACCAGCGCGGTGATCCGGCCGGGCCACCGCCTGCGCATCGCCGTCGGGCCCAGCGACTTCCCCCACGCCGCCTCGCCGGTGCCCCAGCTCCTCGGCCAGGCGGGCGGCATCGTGACGATCCTGCACGACGCGGCCCACCCCTCCCACGTGGTCCTGCCGGTGGTGCCGCGGTAGCCCAATGCCTCAAGCCTTGTCGCGCCGGCGCCGGTGACCGTGGGCTCGTGCCGGTGCCGGGGACCGTCGGGTGGAACCGGCCGAAACCGGCCGGCCCCCGGCGGGGCGGAGCCGAATCGAAGGCGATGGGCGGCGCGGGGGCCGGTTCGTCCAGGGAACCGGCCCCGCCGTGCCGCCGGTTCGCGGGCCTACCGTCCCCCCTGCGGCGGGGTGCCGCCGGGCGCGCCGGCACCCCCGGCCCCGCGCCCGCCAGGCCCCCTACCTGCCGGCGGGTATCGCTCCAGTTCCTTCTCGAGGCGCCGGACCACCGTCTTGCCCAGGCGGCGTTCGGCGGCGGTGCGGAATTCTTCCCAACTGTCGAAGCCGAACTGGCGGGCCATCTGGGCCTGCATCTGCTCCCGGCTCGGCGGGCCGCCGGTCTGGTCCGCCGGGGCCGGGGGCGCCTCCGCCGGTACCGGCCCGGGCATCCATGGAGGGGCCTCGGCGGGAACCTGGACAGGCCATCCCCAGAACATCCGGTCGTCCGCCACCCTCTCACCTCCGCCGTTGCGGTCCTGCGGCGACGGTCGCCTCCCGTCCCACCGGCTCCTGGCCTTCGCCCGGCTGCGGAGCCGGCCCTGTTAAGCCTGCCCCCCGGAGGGAAGGCCATGCGACCGGCCACGGGCGCCGGGGACCCCGCGAGGAGCCGGAATAGGGGCCTGCGACCGGTGACAACTTAGACATCGGCGAAGGGAGGAATCACCGGTGCCGGAATTCAGCGAGGTCTTCCGCCAGCAACTGACCGTGCTGGCCGACAAGGTCCGTACCATGGAGAACCTGGGCATGTCCAACGAGGGGATCACCGGCGTGGTCACCGAGGTGGGCGACTGGCTCGCCCGGGAGGCCGAGCCGCGCAGTGCCGAGCAGCGGCTGTTGAAGGAGATGTGGCAGAGCGCCTCCAACCAGGAGCAGGCGCAGATCGCCTCGGCCCTGATCAAGATGGCCGACCGCACCGTGGGCCGCGGGGTGGCGAAGTAACCCCTCCCGCGCCGCGGCCGGGCCGGCCGGCTGGCGCGGGCTGGCGTACGGATGTCCGCCGGCGCAAGAAGGATGGCAGCCGGCGCATGGATGCCCATGGATGATGGTCGCTGGCGCAAGCGGAAGGATGTCGTCTTGACGTCGTCCCCGCGCCCCCCTCACGCTGGGGCCGGCGGCCCTGTGGCCGCCGGCCCCGCTCCCTTCAGACGGGGCCTCCCGACCCCGCCCTTCCCCTTGCCCAGAGGCCCGCTTGCCGGCCTGAACCCCCCGGCTCGTCACCCCACGGGCCAGAGCCGGCTCAGGTTCGACCACGCCAGCACGTACATGACGACGAACCAGGCGAGGAAGGCATACACGAGCACGGTGGTGCCCGGCGCCTCCACCCGTCCCGAACCGCCCGTGATGGGGGCCGGCCCGGGGGCCGTCAAGGCGCTGCCCGTTCCGGTGGGCAGGGCGATGCGCAGCCCGGCCCCGACCTGGTCCGTGGTCCGCCGCGACAGGATGGTGCCCAGCATGACCGTCACGAACATCGCGCCGCCGAGGACCGCGATGATGGCGCCGATGCCCACCCCCGCCAGCAGCAGGTGCACCTGGGGATCCTCGAAGACCGTCACCGGGATCGCAGCGCCCTGGTAGGTGATGTCCCACAACCGGCGCGGCACCCCGTGCTTGCCCGCGGCCATCATGCTGCCCGTCAGGATGGCCAGGCCCAGGGAGTAGACGTAGGGCTGCAGCCGGGCGAGCCTCGGAAACGCCAGGGGCCGCTGGCTGATCAGCGGCAGCAGGTAATAGGCGATGCCCATGAAGGCCACCGTGGTGCCCGCCACCACCGTGGAGTGGAAGTGACCGGGGACGAACAGGGTGTTGTGCACCAGCATGTTGAGCTGCATCTGGCCCATGAGGACGCCCGTCACGCCGCCGACGAACCCGAACCACACCAGGGACAGCACCAGCGCCGCGAAGCCCGGCTCGCCCCAGGGCGCCTTGCGCAGCCAGGTGAACAGGCCGCGGGAGTAGCCCCGCTCGCGCTGGGCCACCTCCACCGCGCTGGGTATAGAGAAGGCGTGGATCATGCTGCCCACCGTCGCCAGGTACATGAAGTAGCTGGTGTTCATGATCCGGTTGCTGGTGCCGAGGCCGGGATCGACCAGCAGGTGGTGGATGGACCCCAGCTGGATGAAGGCCACGTAGAGGAAGAAGGCGAGCCGGCTCAGCCCCTCATGGAGCGGCCGGGCACCGACGGTCAGGCTGGCCAGGGCGTACCAGACGCCGACCATGGCGGCCAGGTTGATCTGCTGGGAACCGTGGCCGAAGCCCCAGAAGAGCAGCCGGTAGACGGCCGGGTCCACCGACGGCAAGACACCCACGCTCCACAGGAAGGTGGGGATCAGGGCCAGCGCCCCCGACACCAGCGTGAACACCGCCAGGACGGCGGCCGCCACGAAGGCATAGGTCACCAGGGGCAGGGAGGTCTCCACCTTGCCCTCCGCCCGCGCCCGCAGGATGGTGGCGAAGAACACCCCCACCGCCAGCAGGGCGCCCACGGCAAAGACGATCAGCCCCAGGTAGAAGGCCGGGTGCCCCTTCAGCGGCGGGTAGGCGGTCACCATGACGTTGGCCTCGCCGGTGAGCATCGCCGCTTCCGTCACCAGGGCGCCGCCCAGCATCAGGGCGTAGGCCCACCAGGCCCAGCGCGGGGAGACCAGCCGCGCATTGAGCAGCACCGCCCCGCCGAAGTAGAGCCCGGCCACTTCGAAGAACAGGATCCAGAAGACCAGCATCGTGGTCCCGTGGGCCGTGGTGAACCGGTAGAATAGCTCCGCCGGCAGCAGGTGGACGGCCGGCCACCGGGTCAGCGCGATGAGCAGCGCCAGGATGCCGCCCAGCGCCAGGAACGCCACCGCGGTGACGGCATTGACGATGATCAACCGCTCCGCCGGCCGGTGGACCGCCAGGCCCGTCACCGGACACGTCCGGAAGGCGCCCGCCTCGGCGGGATCCCGGCCCGGCCGCCCCGCGGTCGTTGCGACTGCCGCACCCATCCCGATCCCTCCCGCCTCAATCGACCACCACGAGCTTGCCGCTCATCAGGTGGTGGCCGATGCCGCAGTACTCGTTGCACACCACGGCGTACTCGCCGGTCTGTTCGGGCGTGATCTCGATGACATAGACGTAACCGGGCAGCACCTGGAAGTTCAGGTTCAGCGGCTGGATGGAGAAGCCGTGCTGCAGGTCCGTCGACGAGATGTAGAAGCGGTAGGTCTCTCCCCGCTTCAGCTTCAGGATCGGCCGCCACTGGAAGGCCATGGCCTCCAGGTAGACGTCACCGCCCGCCGGCGGTTCGACCACCGGCACCCCGAACTCCTCGCCGACCTGGTACTTCTCGATGAAGGCCGCTGCGGCCGCCTTGAAATCGGCGGGCGCCATCCGGTAGGTCTCGATCGGCGTGTTCTGGTGGCCTACATGGGGCCAGATCCACATCATGGCGAACATCACCAGCGCCCACACCAGGGACGCCGTGAGCCAGCCCCGCTCGATCCGCCCCAGCGGTCCCCACCAGACCCGGGGCGGCGGCAGCAAGGCCGAATGGCCGGCACCGGGAACGCCACCCGTCACGCCGGGTTGAAGGCTCGACATTTCGCAACCCCCCTCGTCGCCTCCGCCTGCGCGGCGGTCACTGCGGGAAGAGCGGCACCTGGGCCAGCTCCATGAGCCCCCAGACGATGTACAGGAGCACCGGGACCATCAGGCCCACGACCAGCAGGAAGAACTCGTCGTCCAGCAGCCGCTGGATCCACGGCACGGGCGGCGTCCCGCGGCGTCCCGGCTCGCGCGCCATCCACCTCACCCCCTCCCTGCGGCCGTCGCCACGGCCAGGATCGTCAAGATCCACCCGAGGTACGGGCCCGACAGCTTGTAGAGCCGCCAGGCCAGCCGCTCCCGCCGGCCCCCGGGCGCCAGGGCCATGGCCAGGTTGAGGCCGGTGAGCCCGGCCCCGGCCACCGCCACCAGCAGGGTGTGGACGGGTCCATAGATCCCCCACAGGGCCGGCACCAGGGAAAGGAGGACCAGCGCCACGGTGTTGGCCAGGGTGATCCACGCCGCCCGGCGGGTCCCGGCGGTCACGGGCAGCATGGGGACGCCGGCACGGGCGTAGTCGTCCCGCACCGCCACCGCCAGGGGCCAGAAGTGGGTGGGTGTCCAGAGGAAGAGCCAGGCGAACAGCAGCCAGGCCAGGGGGCCCGTTCGTCCCGTCTGGGAGAGCCAGCCGGCCAGGACCATCAGGCTGCCGGCGCTGCCGCCCAGGACGATGTTCCATGCCGTGCGGCGCTTGAGCCACAGGCTGTAGAGGCCTGCGTAGACCAGGATGCCTGCCAGCAAGACCAGGGCCACCGGGCCGCCCAGAAGCACCGCCGCCGCCGACACGCCGGCCAGCGAGAGAACGACCGCCAGTTCCAGCGCCTGTAGGGGTTCAAGACGCCCCGCCGGCAAGGGCCGCCCCGCCGTCCGGGCCATCCGGCCGTCCAGGTCGCGGTCCGTGAAGTGGTTGAACGCGGCCGCGCCGGCCGCGGCCAGGCCGCCCGTCAGGATGAACCCGACCAGCCGGGCCGGGTCGGGACGCCCGCCCGCCGCCACCCAGGCGGCCAGCACGCCGGAGACGACGAGCATGAGGACGATGCGCGGCTTGGTCAGGACCCAGAGGTCCGCCGCCCGGGCCAGGCCCCGCCCCAGCGCCCCCGCCAGCCCAGCCGGGCCGCCCTGGATCGGCTCGGCGAGATCCTGGGCGACCAGGGCCGCACCCGCCCCTGGTCTCGCCGGGTTGCGGCCCGGACTGCCCGGCCACGGCGCCGCGGCCGCCTGCCGGATCGAACGCGGCCCACGTCTCCCCGCCATGGTCCCCCTCCTTTCCGCCCCTTTCCGGGGCTTCCAGGATCCACGCTATGGAGGGACCGGCGGCAGGCCGTGTGATCTGGATCACAGCCAGTGGCGAAATCGGGTATGCAATGCGGGATGTTACTACCTTAATCGGAGGGAATGAGGCCTTGTTGAGCTCAAATCGCAAGATGGATCGCCATGCCAAGAGGCGCCTGGCGGTCCCCCATGGCCTCAGGGGGGAATCGGGGAGATCTCGGGGAACGGTTCCGAACCAGGCCGCCCGCGAGCGAAGCCGGCAAACGTTGACCCGTTTGCCAACGGTAGTGCTATACTCACCGCGGAGGGGCACAGGAGCCCCTTGGGAGGACGATATGGGACTCATTACCACAGAGAGCGGTAAGAAGCTCTACGTCACGGAGGATGGCCGCAAGCTGGTGACCGTGATCCCCGGCGACGGGATCGGTCCGGAGTGCGTGGAGGCCACCCTCAAGATCCTCGAGGCGGCCAAGGCTCCCCTGGTCTTCGAAATCCGCGAAGCGGGGGCCAGCGTTTTCAAGAAGGGTCTTGCGTCCGGCGTGCCGCCGGAGACCATCGAGTCGATCCGCAAGTCGCGGATTGTCCTCAAGGGGCCCCTTGAGACCCCGGTCGGCTACGGCGAGAAGAGCGCCAACGTCACCCTGCGCAAGCTCTTCGAGACGTACGCCAACGTGCGGCCCGTGCGGGAACTCCCCAACGTCCCCACCCCCTATTCCGGTCGGGGCATCGACCTGGTGGTCGTGCGGGAGAACGTGGAGGACCTGTACGCGGGCATCGAGCACCAGCAGACGCCCAGCGTGGCCCAGACCCTGAAGCTGATCTCCAACAAGGGGTCGGAGAAGATCGTCCGGTTCGCCTTCGAGCTGGCCCGGGCCGAAGGCCGCAAGCGGGTCCACTGCGCCACCAAGTCGAACATCATGAAGCTCAGCGAGGGGACCCTCAAGCGGACCTTCGAGCAGGTGGCCCAGGAGTATCCGGACATCGAGGCCCACCACATCATCGTCGACAACGCGGCGCACCAGCTGGTCAAGCGCCCCGAGCAGTTCGACGTCCTCGTCACCAGCAACATGAACGGGGACATCCTCTCGGATCTGGCGTCCGGGCTGGTGGGCGGCCTCGGCTTCGCGCCGTCGGCCAACATCGGCAACGAGGTGGCGATCTTCGAGGCGGTGCACGGCTCGGCGCCCAAGTACGCCGGCAAGAACGTGATCAACCCCACCGCCGTGCTCCTGTCGGCGGTGATGATGCTCCGCTACATCGAGGAGTTCGCCGTGGCGGAGCTGATCGAGAACGCCGTCCTCTACACGCTGGAGGAGGGCAAGGTCCTGACCGGCGACATCGTCGGTTACGACCGGGGCGCCAAGACCACCGAGTACACCGAGGCCATCATCGCCAACCTGGGTCAGAAGCCGCGCCAGACCGCGGTGCGCGAGTACCGGCCCGTGCGCCTGCCCCAGGTCCGCAGCGACATCGCGTACATCAAGCCCCAGAGCCGCCGGATCGTGGGCGCCGACGTCTTCGTCGAGAGCGACCTGCGTCCGGAGGAACTGGGCCCCGCCCTGGAGGAGCTGGCGGCGGGCAGCCCCTTCCGGCTGAAGATGATCTCCAACCGCGGGACCCAGGTCTATCCGCCCACGGGCGGCCTGACCGACCTGGTCGACCACTACCGCTGCCGCTTCCTCTACAAGGGCGAGGGCGAAGCGCGCCAGGAGGACGTCGTCGACCTGGTCCAGCGGGTGGGCAGCCGCTTCCGCTGGATGCAGATCGAGATGCTGCAGGAGTTCGACGGCGAGCCGGGCTTCACCAAGGCCCAGGGCGAAGACTGAGGCGGTCCCTGGGCGCCGGCCCTGGTGCCGGACCCGGCACCGGCCCCGGCGGGGTCCGGTACCGGACCCCGCCGGGCGCTGCGCCGGCGGGCAGCCGGCGGCGGGCCTCCCGGAGCAGGCCGATGGGATGCCGTGGCGGGGAGCCGGTTTCCCGGGCAGGGAAACCGGC
Organism: Thermaerobacter litoralis; assembly: GCF_054654595.1. Taxonomy (NCBI): domain Bacteria; kingdom Bacillati; phylum Bacillota; class Clostridia; order Eubacteriales; family Clostridiales Family XVII. Incertae Sedis; genus Thermaerobacter; species Thermaerobacter litoralis. Next base: position 9,650 of record NZ_BAAIES010000009.1, read on the forward strand.
TCCCCGCGCCCTTTGTGGGGGGCGGGTTCGTCCCGGTGGAACGACCGTCGGCCGCCACCGCGGCCGATGCCCTGGCAGAAATGGCAGCCAAAAAGCGTTACAATGGCCGCAGAGAGGGGGACGACGGATGGCCGAGCGACGCGACCCGTTTGGCGTGCGCACGACCCTGGAGACGCCCGGCGGCCCCGTGGTGATCTACAGCCTCCCGAAGCTGGCCGAGGCCGCCGGCGTCGACCTGGATCGCCTGCCTTTCACCATCCGCATCCTGTTGGAGAACCTGCTGCGCAACCTGGACGGCGAGACCGTCACCGAGGACGACGTGCTGGCTCTGGCCCGCTGGCAGCCGAAGCCCGACGGGCGGGAGATCGGCTGGATGCCCTCCCGGGTGCTGCTGCAGGACTTCACCGGCGTGCCGGCGGTGGTCGACCTGGCCGCCATGCGCAGCGCCGTCGCCCGCATGGGCGGCGACCCCAAGCGGATCAACCCGTTGGTGCCGGCGGACCTGGTCATCGACCACTCGGTGATCGTCGACGCCTTCGGCACCCAGTATGCCTTCTTCTATAACGTGGAGAAGGAGTTCGAGCGCAACCGGGAGCGTTACACCCTGCTCCGCTGGGCGCAGAACGCCTTCGACAACTTCCGCGTGGTGCCGCCGGGCACCGGCATCGTCCACCAGGTCAACCTGGAGTACCTGGCCAAGGTGGTCCACCGCCGGGAAGAACAGGGCGAGGTGCGGGCCTACCCCGACACCCTGGTGGGCACCGACTCCCACACCACCATGGTCAACGGCTTGGGGGTGCTGGGCTGGGGCGTGGGCGGCATCGAGGCCGAGGCGGTGATGCTGGGCCAGCCCTACTTCATGCAGGTCCCCGAGGTGGTGGGCTTCCGCCTGACGGGCCATCTGCCCGAGGGCGCCACGGCCACGGACCTGGTGCTCACGGTGACCCAGATGCTGCGCAAGAAGGGCGTGGTGGGCAAGTTCGTCGAGTTCTTCGGCCCCGGGTTGTCGAACCTGCCCCTGGCCGACCGGGCCACCATCGGCAACATGGCCCCCGAGTACGGCGCCACCTGCGGGTTCTTCCCCGTGGACGGCGAGACCCTGGGCTACCTGCGGCTGACCGGCCGGGACGAGGACCACATCGCCCTGGTGGAGCGGTACTGCAAGGAGCAGGGCCTCTACCGCACCGACCAGACGCCCGACCCCGTCTACAGCGACGTGCTGGAGCTGGACCTGGGCGACGTGGAGCCCAGCCTGGCGGGGCCCCGGCGGCCCCAGGACCGGGTGCCCCTGCGGGAGGCGGGACGCGCCTTCCGGGAGGCCCTGGCCACCTTCGGCAAGAAGCCCGGCGACACCTCGGTGCCCTTCCGCACGGGCGCCGAGCCGGGGCGCGAGGCGGCCCGGGCGGGGGCGGCCGCGGCCGGTGACGGCGCGGGAGCCGGGACCGGCGAGGCCGGTTCGTCCGGCGAGGGCGGCGGCGTGGCCGTGCTGACCCGGCCCAAGACCACCACCGAGCTGACCCACGGCTCCGTGGTCATCGCCGCCATCACCAGCTGCACCAACACCTCCAACCCCTCGGTGATGCTGGCGGCGGGCCTTTTGGCCAAGAAGGCCGTGGAGCGGGGCCTGACCGTCAAGCCCTACGTCAAGACCAGCCTGGCGCCCGGCTCGCGGGTGGTCACCGACTACCTGCGGGAGGCGGGGCTCCTGCCGTACCTGGAGGCGCTGCGGTTCCACGTGGTCGGCTACGGCTGCACCACCTGCATCGGCAACAGCGGCGCCCTGCCCGAAGACGTGGCCCAGGCCATCACCGAGAACGACCTGGTGGCGGCGGCGGTCCTGAGCGGCAACCGCAACTTCGAGGGCCGCATCAACCCGCTGGTCAAGGCCAACTACCTGGCCTCGCCGCCGCTGGTGGTGGCCTACGCCCTGGCCGGCACCGTGGACATCAACCTGCTGGAAGACCCCCTGGGCTACGACCCCAACGGCCGGCCCGTGTACCTGCGGGACATCTGGCCGACCCAGGAGGAGATCCAGGAGACCATCCGCCAGGTGGTGCGGCCTGAGCTGTTCAAGAAGGAGTACGCGCGGGTCTTCGAGGGGCCCGAGCAGTGGCGGAAGCTGCCCGCGCCCACCGGCGAGCTGTACGAGTGGGACCCCGGTTCCACCTACATCCAGGAGCCGCCCTTCTTCAAGGACATGGGGGACGAACCCGGCCGGCCGGAGGACATCGTCCGGGCGCGGGTCCTGGCCCTCTTGGGCGACTCCATCACCACCGACCACATCTCCCCCGCCGGCGCCATCCCGAAGAACAGCCCGGCTGGCCAGTACCTGCTGGATCGGGGCGTCAAGTGGGAGGAGTTCAACACCTACGGGTCCCGCCGCGGCAACCACGAGGTGATGATGCGGGGCACCTTCGCCAACATCCGGCTGCGCAACCAGCTGGTGCCCGGCACCGAGGGTGGCTGGACCCTGCACATCCCCAGCGGCGAGAAGATGACCATCTACGATGCCGCCATGCGCTACCAGCAGGAGGGCACGCCGCTGATCGTCATCGGCGGCAAGGAGTACGGCACCGGCAGCTCCCGTGACTGGGCGGCCAAGGGCACCTACCTGCTGGGCGTCAAGGCGGTGATCGCCGAGAGCTTCGAGCGCATCCACCGCAGCAACCTGGTGGGCATGGGGGTGCTGCCGCTGCAGTTCGTCGACGGGCAGAATGCGGCCACCCTGGGCCTCACCGGCACCGAGGAATACGCCATCACCGGCATCGGGGAGGGCCTGACGCCGCGCAAGCGGCTGCAGGTCACGGCCCGGCGCGAGGACGGCAGCGAGGTCCGGTTCGAGGTGCTGTGCCGGCTGGACACGCCCATCGAGGTGGAGTACTACCGGCACGGCGGCATCCTGCAGAAGGTGCTGCGGCAGATCATGCAGGCGGCGTGAAGGCGTTGGACTTGCGTACGACGGAGGCGAGTACGACGGGGGCGACCCCACCGGCACCGGTGGGGTCGCCCCCGTCACTTCGTCCGGGCCGTTTCCGTGACCGGGGCCCGTACTGACCGGGGGTGCACGCATGAAAGGCAAGAACGGAACCGGGGACAGCGCTGTCGTCGCGAAGATCGAGACGTGGCCCGAGCCGTTCCGGTCCTACGGGCTGCGGCTTCACCAGGCCATCGTCGATGCCGTGCCCCAATTGACCCCGCGGCTGTGGTACGGCATGCCCGGATACGCCAGGGGGAGCGGTCCCGTGCTGTGCTTCTTCCGAGCCGACGACCGCTTCATGACCTTCGGCCTGACCGACAAGGCCCACTTCGCGCTGGATCCCGGCCAGCCCACCCAGCTCATGCCCAGCGCGTGGTTCTTCGCGGTGCTCGACGAGCCGACGGTGGAGGCCATCGTCGCCATCGTGCGCCAGGCCGTGGGCCGTGCCTGACTGGCCCGCACGAAGGACGGGATCCCTCCCCACACGAAATGCGCCCCGGAGAACGCCTCCGGGGCGCAAGCAACGGTCACGTTCGCTACCGGGTGCACGACCGGGTGCACGGTTCGCGAAACACGGTTCGCGCGTCGAGGATCAGAGCTGGCCGCGTTCCTCGAAGAACTTGCGGGCCTTCTCCTTGTACGACTCCCACTGCTCGGGGACCTCGTCCTCGTCGTAGATCGCCTCGACGGGGCACACGGCCGCGCAAGCGCTGCAGCCGATGCACTCCTCGGGATGGATGAAGAACTGGTCCTCGCCCTCGTAGATGCAGTCCACCGGGCAGACCTCGACGCAGGACTGGTCCTTCGTGCCGACGCACGGCTCGCAGATGACGTAGATCATCGGCCGGTGCTCCTTTCCTCGCCTGATTACCCCTCTAAGTCTATGGCAACCCCGTCCACCCACGCAAGTTCGCTGGCAACGGTGGCTGGGCTTGCCGCCAACCGCCGTCCCGCCACCGCCGGGAACCCCGCCTTGGGAACGGGCGGCTGCCTCTTTTACTGTACCGCAGGCCGGCCCAGGAATCCTGCCGGGAACTCGCAAAATCACGCGATTTCGGCAGATAACAACTGATATTCATTTTCACAGCGCCCAGGGCCTTCGCTTCAGGCTTCCGCCGCCGGCAGCGGCCGCTGCAACATGGCCACCAGGAGGCGCGCCGCCTGCTCCAGGTCGCCGGCGTCCACCATCTCCCCCGGCGTATGGGCATAGCGGGTGGGGATCGAAAGGGTCCCCGCCGGCACACCCGCCCGGGCCAGCTGCATCGCCCCGGCGTCGGTCCCGCCGAAGGGCAGGACCTCCCACTGGTACGGGATCCCGTGCTCCTCAGCCGCCGTCTCCATCCACCGCCGCACCAGGGGATGGGCGATCTGGCTGTTGTCCTTCACCTTAATGGCCGGCCCCTTGCCGAGTTCCACCGCCACCCGGTAACGGGGTTCGGGCGTGTCGCCGGCCAGGGTGATGTCCACGGCCACCGCCACGTCGGGCTCGATGCCGTAGGCCGCGGTGCGCGCGCCGCGCAAGCCCACCTCCTCCTGGACGGTGAAGACGAAGAACACCTCGTGGGGCGAATCGTCCAGCCGTGCCATGGCCTCCATGACCACAGCGCAACCCGAGCGGTCGTCCATCGCCTTGGCGACCAGCCGGTTCCCGGCGCGCTCCAGCGGCCGGTGGAACACGGCCATGTCGCCGACCCGCACCCGGCGGCGCGCCTCGTCCCCGGAGCTGGCGCCGATGTCCACGAAGAGCTTGCCCATCTTGAGATCGCGCGCATCCTCCAGCTTCTCGCTGGCGACGACGCCGATCACCCCGCCGGCGAACTCCACCCGCTGGCCCAGCAGCACCAGCGGATCCTGGCCGCCCACGGGCTCCACCCGGATGAAGCCCTTGTCGTCGATGTGGGTGGCGATCAGGGCGATCTCGTCCATGTGGGCCGCCACCATGACCCGGCGCGGCCGGCCGGGGGTCCCGCCCGCAGCGGCCCCTCCGCCCGTATCCCGGGATGCGGCGCTCCGCGGCGCCCGCCGCGCGATCAGGTTGCCCAGGGCGTCGACGCGCACCTCATCGGCCCAGGCCTCGATCTGGCGGCGGATGTAGTCGCGGACGGCGTCCTCCCGGCCCGAGGGGCCGTAGGTCTCGGTCAGGTCGCGGAGGAACCGGATCAGGCGGGACTCCTCGCCCGCCGCGCCGGCCGTCGGCTCAGCTGAGGTCGCCATGGCGGGGCACGCCTCCTTCGCTCAAGTCTTCCAGAAACCCGCGCACCAGCCGGGCCGCGTCGCGGAAGTCCTGCTGGCTCATCACGGCGCAGGGCGAGTGGATGTACCGGCAGGGCACCGATACCACCGCCGAAGGGACACCCGCCCGGGCCTGGTGGATCCGGCCGGCGTCGGTGCCGCCGAAGGTGGTCCGCTTCCACTGGTACGGGATGCCGCGCCGCTCAGCCGCTGCCACCAGCCGGTCCGTCAACCAGCGGGGCGGGATCACCGTGCGGTCCATGGCGGTGATGGCCGGCCCGTGGCCCAGGCGGGTGGACTGGCCGTGTTCGTCCGCACCGGGGATGTCGGCGCAGGTGGTCCCCTCCAGCACCAGGGCCAGGTCCGGGGCGATGGTGTAGGCGGCCACCGCCGCCCCGCGGAGCCCGATCTCCTCCTGAACGGTGAAGGCGCCGTAGATGGGGACGTCGTAGTCCGCCTCCAGGAGCTCGATCAGCAGCGCGCAGCCCACCCGATCGTCGAAGGCCTTGCCCTTCCAGCACCCCTGGCCGAACTCGCCGAAAGCGGTGTCGAAGGTGGCGTAGTGCCCCGGACGAACCAGCTTCTCCGCCTCCTCCCGGGACGTGGCGCCGATGTCGATGTACAGCTCGTCGGCGGAGGGGACGCTGCCCGCCTTGCGATCCAGGTGGATGGGCTTGCTGCCGATGACCCCGGGCACCCCCTCGGGCCCCACCCGCAGCCGCTTGCCGGGCAGGAGCCGGTCGTCCAGACCGCCCACCTTGGCGAAGCGCAGGAGGCCGTTCTTCTCGATGCGGGTGATCATCAGGCCGACCTCGTCCATGTGGGCGGCCACCATGACCCGGGGGCCGGGCTTGTTCTTCCCCTTGACGACCAGCAGGTTGCCCATGGCGTCGATCCGGTAGGCGTCGATGTGGGGCCGGACCGCCTCCAGGATGATCTCCCGGACCGCGGCCTCGTCGCCGGAGACGCCCCGGGCCTCACTGAGCCGCGCCAGCAGCACCGGGCCTCACCTCCTGCCAGCCCGGCCCCACCAGCCGGGTGACCGCCTCGGCGTCGAGCCGCGCCGCCATGGCCGCCAGCAGGCGGGCCGCCGCGTGGATGTCGTCCAGGTCGACCACCTCCGCCGGGCTGTGCATGTGGCGCAGGGGTACGGACACCAGCCCCGTCGGGATGCCCTCCCGGGCGATCTGGATCGCCCAGGCGTCCGTGCCCGACGCCCCCGGAATGGGCTCGGGCTGGGTCGCAATCCCTTCGGCCCGGCCGGTCTCGCGCAGGGCCTCCAGCACCCGGGGGTGGATGTTGGCCCCCTGGGCGACGGCCGCCCCCTTTCCCAGCTCCAGGGTCTTGCCGTCGGGGATGCCCGGCTGGTCCCCGAAGGTGACGTCCACGGCGACGGCCAGGGTCGGGGCGATGCCGTAGGCGCTGGTGGTGGCGCCCCGCAAGCCGACCTCTTCCTGGACGGTGGCCACGGCGTAGACGTCCACGGCGTGGCGGCGCCGGCCCAGTTCCGCCAGCGCCAGGGTGAGGACGGTCACCCCCACCCGGTTGTCCAGGCTCTTGCCCGTCATCCGCCGGCCGTGCAGGCGGGCCGGCGCCTGGCGGACGGTGATGGGGTCACCCACCCGGACCCGGCGCCGCACCTCGCCGGCCGGCAACCCCACGTCGACGAACAGGTCCCGCAGCCGCGGCACCTGCCGGGCCTCCTCCGGGCTGGTCAGGTGGGGCGGCTTGGTCCCCACCACGCCGGCCAGGGGCCCGCCCCGGGTGTGGACGGTCACCTCCTGGCCCAGCAGGTTCCGGGCGTCGGCGCCGCCGGCGGCGTCGACCCGCAGGAACCCCTCTTCTTCGATGGCGGCCACCAGGAGGGCGATCTCGTCCATGTGGGCCGCCCACATGACACCGGCCCGCCCGCCGCCGGGCAGGGGCAGTCCCTCGCCGCGGACGACGGCGATCACGTTGCCCAGGGCGTCCCGCCGCACCTCCGTCGCCAGGGGCCGCCAGAGCTCCTCCACCGCCGCCGCCACCGGCGCCTCGTGGCCCGGTGGCCCGGCGATGGCGGCCAGGCGAGCCAGCACCTCGGCCGCATCCAACCGGCAACCCTCCTCCCGCCCGCCGTCCCGGGGGACGAACCGGCCTCCCAGGCCGGGGGGCGCCCTGAACGGATGCGCCGGTGCGGCCTCGTCCGCACCGGCGGCCCGTCCATCCTCCACCGCCCGATGATACCACTTTTGCCAGCCTATTTTTCGCCGGAGCCTCGCCGGAGCCAGTGCACGGCCGGCGGGGAGGGGTCGGGCCTCGCGGCCTTCGGCAGCACTGCCGTGGCGGCCGGCCGGCCCCGGTCCCCGGTCCGCAGCCCCGCCGCCACCCCGCTTTCCGCCCGCTGCCAGCCGTCCGCGAGAAATCCGCAGGAAATCAGTCGGGCGGCAGGCCGCCGGCCAGCCCCTGCGCCTTCAGATACCGGTGGAAGAAGAACTCGGCGATGCCAAGGGCCAGGGCGGCCAACCCAATCAGGCCCGGGCGCAGGGCCAGTGAGGGCCACAGGAAGGTGGCGACGGCCAGGACGAAGGCCGCCAGCAGCACGTCGACCAGCATGGCCACGGCGGGGCCGCCGGTGGGCAGGACGATCCGGTCGCCCACGGCATACCCCACCAGGGTGACGGCGCCGGCCAGCAAGAGGGCGCCGCCGGGCCCCGCCGGGCTGCCCGCGGCGGCCAGGATCCACAGCAGGACGCTGGCGGTGGCGATGAACTTGACCCCCAGGGCCGCCAGGTGCGCCATGTCCCTCACCAGGCGGGGGCCGCGCCGGGGCGTTCCCGCCTGCACCCCCGCCCGGCTCCAGTCTGCCTCCGGCGGCCGGGCTCCTTGCGCAGGGTTGGGCCGCCGGGATGGGCCGCTGCGGTGGCTTGCCGGGTGGCGGCCGAGGGCCTCTCGAACCCCAGGGATGGCCGGTGGACGGCCCGTCAGGGCTTGGAAGGCCCGAGGAGATGGGGGTTCCCGCGGTTTCGTTCCATCGGGATCACCGGAGATGACGGCCGGCCAGGGGATGACGCCCGGCCACTTCGAGCGCCGTGAGATCCGTGAGCCCCGTCAGAACCGTGAGCATCCTGAGAACCGTGAGCTCCTTGCACTCCCGCCGCCCTGGGGCCGCTAGGGGTCCGAAGCGGTCGAACGGGCGATGCGGGCAGCGCCGGGCGGCGTGGGGCAAGGGGGCGCGCGATGAAGGGCCGCAAGATCCCGAAGGGGCCGTTGGCCGCCGGAAGCTCCACCACCCAGGGCCAGCCACCGCCGGTGGCAATCCCTCCCCGGTCCCCGGCCTGAACGCCTCCCTCCAGGCGCCAGCGGCCGCCGTGCAGGGCGGTGATGGCCTGCACCAGCTCCAGGGCCAGGGGGGATGACGCGCCGCGCCGCCAGCGGTTGCCGACGGGCGTTCCGGCGGTGGTGCCGGTTCGTCCGGTCCGGCCGGGCCAGCCGTTGGAACCAGGGCCGGCGCTCGGCGCCGCGGGACCGATCACCGGGCGGTCCACCCCGGCGGCATTGGTCGCCGGGTTCCAGACGGCGGGCCGGGGGGCGGCGGTCCCCTGGGGCGATGCTGCGGGCACGGGCGCCTCGACCCGCACGCGGACGGCGGCGCCGTCGCCGTCGACCGCCAGGATCAGGCGGCTGCCGGGGAGGCTCCGGTCCAGGGCCGCGGCGGCGAGGCTGGTGCACAGCAGCTCCAACAGGGCCCGGTCGCCGTGGACGACCGCGGCCGGTCCGGGCCGGCCCGCCACGGCCAGCTGCACGCGGCGGGACAGGGCCACCGGTGCCAGGCGGCGAGCGGCCCGTTCGGCAATGACGGCCAGGTCGACCCGCTCCCGTTCCGGCCGCACCCGGCGGGTCTGCAGCCGTAGCCAGCAGGCCAGTTGCAGGGCGCTGACCCGTAACAGCTCCGCCTCGGCCTCCAGGTGAACCAGCACCTGGGCCTCGCGGCCGCCGGCCTCGGCCAGGGGCAGTGGGATCACCCGGCCGGGACGGGTGGCCAAGCCATCCCCGCCGGCGGAGGCGCCGGAGCCGGTCGGGCCGGCGCCCGGGGGCAGGCCCGCCGGCGGCTCGGGCGCCAGGGGGTCCGGCCGCCCGTCCGGGTGCCGGCGCAGCATCCCGGCCGCCAGGGTGACCGCCGTGGCCCGGGAGCGGAATTCGTCCAGCACCGTCTCCACCAGCCAGTGCCGGTGCTCCTCCCGGCTCCGCCACCGGCCCCATTGCCGGTCGAGCCAGCGCATCCCGCCGGCCACGGTGCCGGCTCCCGCCAGCACCAGCAGCCACGGCGGCGCCCCGGCCCGGCGGGCCAGTTCCACCACGGCGACCGTGCCCGACGCGGTGACGAAGACGGCGAAGGCCTGCCGCCATCGCCAGGCGGCGCCTGTTTTTGCGGCCGGTTCCTGGGCCCGGTCCCGCCAGGCGGGCCCCGTTCGGGCACGGCTTGTCCATCGCGTCGGAATCTTCGGGGTCTTGGGGCTGGCCGGCGTGCCCGCCCCCGTGCCCGCCCCCTTTGGCATCCCTCGAATCCCCATTCCGACTCCCCCCAACGGATTCCCCCGGATGCCAGCGGATGGTCAGGTGCCAGCGGATGCCTACGGGATTGGCTCCGGCCTCCGGCCCCTGGCGGGCCGGCCCCGGCAGCGTGTACTGGGCCAAGTTCGACCGGGCCTGTCCAGTTCCTGGCACGAATGCTACCGAAAATCGGCGAAATCAACGGGATTCGTCCGACAAATCTCGACGGTGTCGCCGGCAAACCCACCCTGGGCTGGCCGGCCTCCCTCTTCCCCGCGCCCATCGGGTCTTGACCCCATAGACGTTCGCCGGTTCGGGATGGCAATCTGTCCCGGTCCGGGGCGTGCTCGCTCCACCAACCGAACCGGTGTGTCACGGGTTCGACCCGGCATGAACCGGAGGCGTGCGCGGCCGGCAGGCGCCGGAAGGCTGCGCATCCTCCGGTTTTTTGCTGGAAAGGTGGACATATTCAGAGGAGGGGTGTCGGCGATGAATCTCATGGGGGGATTGCAGCGGGTCGGCCGGGCCCTGATGGCTCCGGTGGCGGTGCTGCCGGCGGCGGGCATCCTGCTCCGCCTCGGCCAGCCGGACCTGCTGGACATCCCGGTGATGGCCCAGGCGGGGGACGCCATCTTCTCCAACCTCCCGCTGCTGTTCGCCATCGGCGTCGGCATCGGCCTGGCGAACCAGGCGGGCGTGGCCGGGCTGGCCGCCCTGGTCGGGTACGTGGTCTTTCAGAAGACCCTCACCACCATCAACGAGGACCTCAATATGGGCGTGCTGGCGGGCATCCTCATGGGCGCCCTGGCGGCGGCCCTGTACAACCGCTACCACAACATCCGCCTGCCCGAGTGGCTGGGCTTCTTCGGCGGCCGCCGGTTCGTCCCGCTGGTGACCGCCTTCTGGGCGCTGGTCCTGGGCGTGGTGTTCGGTTTCGTGTGGGGTCCCGTCCAGCAGCTGATCGACGCCCTGGGCAACTGGATCGTGGGCGCGGGGGCCGTGGGCGTGTTCGTCTTCGGGGTGCTGAACCGGCTCTTGCTTCCCTTCGGCCTGCACCACATCCTCAACAGCCTGGTGTGGTTCATCTTTGGCGACTTCACCAACCCCCAGACCGGTGAGGTGGTCCACGGCGACCTGCACCGGTTCTTCGCCGGCGACCCGACGGCCGGCATCTTCATGGCCGGCTGGTATCCCATCATGATGTTCGGCCTCATCGGCGTCGCCCTGGCCATGATCCACGAGGCGAAGCCGGAGAACCGGGCGGCGGCCCGGGGCATCCTGCTCTCGGCCGCGCTGACCTCCTTCGTCACGGGAATCACCGAGCCCCTGGAGTTCGCCTTCATGTTCCTGACACCGGTGCTCTACGTGGCCCACGCCCTGCTGGCGGGGATCTCCATGGCCCTGGTCTACGAGCTGGGGATCCGCCACGGGTTCACCTTCTCGGCCGGCCTGATCGACTACGTGCTGAACTGGGGCATCGCGACCAAACCCGCCCTGCTGATCCCCATCGGGCTGGTGTTCCTGGTGGTGTACTATGGGCTGTTCCGGTTCCTGATCCGGCGGCTCGACCTGCCGACCCCCGGCCGTGAACCGGCGGAGGCGCGGGCGAACCCCGAAGGGTGAGGCCGGCCCCGGACGCCGGGGCCGGAGGAACCAGCCCGCCACCGCCATCGCCGCCCAACGGGTGACGGCCCGACCGGGGGGAGGACCCGGCGACGTCGGGGGAACGGGCGGCCCGGGAGGAACCGGCAGCGCTGCAAGGGGACCGGGCGAACGGGAGGAACCGGCAGCGCGGCGGGAAGAGCGGTACGGTAGGAACCGGCGGGGCGGCGGGGGAACGGGCGGTATGGCAGGAACCGGGGCGCGGGGGCCATTCGGACCGGTGTCCGCCGGTCCGGTAGGCCACGGGCGGGTATGGTACGTTGAAACCGGCGGCTCCCGCTGCCCCCGCTGGCGAGCCCCCCGCTGCCCGCGCCGGCGGGCCGCCCGCTGCCCGTGCCGGTGGGCCGCCCTCCTGCCGTCCCCGCGCCGCGGGTGGCCCTCCCGCCGCCCCCGCTGGCGAGCCGCCCCCCTACCGGCCCCGCCCGCGGGCGGACGGCGATCCGCGGCGGGATGGTCCGCGGGATCCTTGGGTTGGGAGGCAGAGACCCATGTCCGATAAGGCCAAGGCTGTGGTGGAGGCCCTGGGTGGGCCGGACAACATCCGAGAGCTTGACAGCTGCATCACCCGCCTGCGCCTGGTGCTGGCGGACCCGAAGAAGGTCGACGAGGCGGCCCTGCGGCGCCAGGGGGCCATGGGCGTGGTCCGGCTGGGCGGGGGCGCCGTGCAGGTGGTCTTCGGCACCAGCGCGGAGCACCTGGAAGCCGAGATCAAGGAGCTGCTGGGACGTGGCTGAGCGAGCCGGCAGGGGTGAGGGACCCGGTCCGGCGGCCATGGGCGGAGGAACCGGCCACGGGCCGGCCGGGCCCGGTGCGAACGGGACGGTCAGGGCCGGCGGTGGGGCGGCCGCGCCCGCCGGCGGCAACGGCCGCCAGCCCGAGCCCGGCGGGGTGGAGGGCGGTGTTGCGGTGCCCTCCCCCCTGACGGGCCGGGTCGTCCCCCTGGACCAGGTGCCGGATCCCGTCTTCGCCGAGCGCATGGTGGGGGACGGCGTCGCCGTGCGGCCTGAGGCGGGCGAGGTGCTGGCCCCCCTCCCCGGCACCGTGACGGCCCTCTTCCCCACCGGCCATGCGGTGGGCCTCCGCACGCCCGATGGGATCGAGATCTTGATCCACCTGGGGATCGACTCCGCCCACGCCGAGGGGGCCTTCGAACCCCTGGTCCAGGTGGGGGATTGGGTCGAGGCCGGCCAGCTCCTGATCCGGATCGACCTGAGGCGGCTCGAGGCCGCCGCCCGCTCGCCGGTCTCCCCCATCCTGGTGACCAACCTGGACGAGCGGGGCGGCCGCATCGAGGCGGTGGCCCGGGACACGGTGATGGCCGGCCGGGACGTGCTGTTCCGGGTGGCCGCACCCGGCGGCGCCCCTGGCCAACCCGCCGGCCCTTCCGACACGGCAGGCCAGGGTTAAGCAGGCGATACCGGGCCGGAAGACGCTCTGGATCCGGGAGAGCCCCGGTCCGAACGGGCCCCTGGAAAGCGCCCTTCGTGGAAAGTGCCCTCATCCCTTAATTAAGAAACGATTCCGTGAGGAGGGGCTGCCGGCCATGGACGGTGCCAACCGATCGCAGCCAGATCCCACCGGGCCGGCCTTCACCGGCCCGGTGCCGGCCTCCGCCGCGGAGGCGGCCCCCACCCCCGCAACCGTGTCGGCCGCCACCGCCGGACCCACCCGAGCCGCTTCCTCGAGCGCCGCTGGGGCAGCCTCGCCCGGCCCCGCTCCCTCACCCGCCCCGGGATCCGCAGCGGCGACGGCACCGGCGACCGCGCTGGCCACCGCACCGGCCACCGCGACGCCCGGCGGCGAGGCGGCCGCCCGAGCCGGCGGAGGCGGTGGAACCGGCGAGGCTCCCCGCCTGCTGGAACTGCCGCCCGCCCGGCTTGTCGAGCTGCGGGGGATGGCCTTGCGGCAGGCCATCGCAGCCAGCGAAGGCCGGGTCCTGGTCGCCGAGATGGTGGCCGAGGCCCCGCCCCTGGTGGACGGGGTGACCAACGGCGAGCTGGCCGCCGCCTTCGGCGCCGACCTGCTGCTGGTCAACGTCTACGATGTCACCCGGCCGCGGATCACGGGACTTCCGGGCTGGGACGAGAACGGCGCCGCGCCGCTGGCCGCCCTGGCCCGCCTGGCGGGCCGGGTCGTCGGGATCAACCTGGAGCCCAGCGAGCGGGTGCCTCCGGGGCGGCGGGCCACGCCGGAGAACGCCTTGCAGGCGGTGGAACAGGGCGCCCGGTGGATCCTCCTCACCGGCAATCCCCACACCGGCGTCACGGTCTGGGGCATCCTGGAGGCGGCCCGGGCCATCCGCCGGGTGCTGGACCGCGACCGGCTGCTGCTGGCCGCGGGGCGCATGCACGGCGCCGGCGCCTGGTACGGCCAAGAGCCCTTCCTGGACGAGGCAGCCCTGGGGGAGCTGGTGGCGGCGGGTGTCGACGTGGTGGCCCTGCCGGCGCCGGCCACCGTACCGGGGGTGACGGTGGAACAGGCCCGGCGCTGGGTCGAGGCCGTCCACGCCGCCGGCGCCCTGGCCATGAGCACGGTGGGCACCTCCCAGGAAGGGGCCGACCAGGAGACCATCCGGCAGATCGCCCTGATGGCCAAGGCCTGCGGGTTCGACCTGCACCACCTGGGCGACGCCGGCTACCCCGGTGTCGCCGTGCCCGAGAACCTGCTGGCCTACGGCCTGGCCATCCGCGGCCGGCGGCACACCTACCGCCGCATGGCCCTGTCGGCATGGCGGGCGTAAGTCGGGCCAGCACTCCGTTCGGCAGGCGAACCTTCCGGGGGCCAAAGGGGCGTGGCGGGCCGAAGTCGGGCCAGCCCGCCGGGCCAGCCCGCAGCGGAAAGGTGCAGCGGAATAGCGGAGCAGCGGAAAGGCGCAGCGGAATCGGGGAATCGAGCAGAGGAAATCGATGAATCGAGCCGCGGAAAAGCGGAAAGGGCCGCGCCAAAGTGCAGCGGAACAGACGGGCGGGGTGCGCCAAGGCACCCCGCCCGCCACCGTCCTTCTCAACCGGGCCGTCCTGTTTCCACCGGGCTTTTCGCCGTCCTTCCGGAACCCGGAGCGTCCTTCCGGACCGCCCTTCCGGTCCGTCCATCCCCCGAGGGGACCGGTTCCTCCCGGCCCGTCAACCGGGGCCCCGCCGGGCCTGCGCCGCGGGCCGGGACGGCTCGTCATCCTACTGGGACGGTTCGGCGATCAGCCGCAGCGGGACGTTGGCCCCCAGCCACAGGTCCGCCACCACGTAGCGGGTTCCACCCGGGATCACCGCCGACTCGTCGGCGGCCGCCGAGGCCTTGCTGCCGAGCATCTGGCAGTTGGCGGCGTAGAAGTAGAGGTCGAAGTCATAGGTCCCGGTGCCCGGTCCCGCCGCGGTGATGCGGTGGGTTCCGTCGCCGAAGGACTCCGGCAGTTCCATTACCCAGCCGTCCAGGCCCTCGGTGGACGGGTTGGGGTTGCAGGTGGCGACGAACTCGTTCTGGGTGACGCCGCCCGCGGTGTCCGAGGTGGGGTTGCCCACCTGGACCGTCCCCTCTTCGATGATGGGATCCTCCTTCGGCAGGGGAGCCGGTTCCACCGCCGTGGTCCGGTCGCCGCCGAAGACCTGGATCTCCGCCACCTGGGCATAACCCAGGCTGTTGTCCTGGGCGCTGTCGGCGAAGAACCGGATGTAAGCGGCCTGCACCGGCGTGCTCAGGGTCCACAGCTTGTAGTGCAGGGCCGGCGCCACGGGCCGCGGCTTCTCCGTCGGGAAGCTGCCCTGCAGGATCGTCTTCCACACCACCCCGTCAGTGGAGACCTGGAGGGTGAAGTCCTTCAGGGCCGCGAAGCGCGCCTTGGCGATGTCCTTGAAGGCGCTGACCTGGACGGCCGTGATGGGCACCGGCCGGTCGCCCGCCAGGTCGACCACGATCCACTCGCCGTCGAACCCCTGGTCGTTGACGGCCGTCGCCCAGACGGTGGCCTCGGTGTCGTCCAGGGCGTTTTTGGCGGGCAGGGTGGCATCCTCACCCAGCCGGCTCACCTGCACCACCTTCGCGCCGTTGGCGATGGAGGCGTAATTGGGCTGCAGGCTGAACTGCAGGGAGGTGGTCCGGCCGGCCGTCACCTTGATGCCCCGGAAGGTGCGGGCGCCGAAGCCCCGGGCCTGGATGGTCACCGTGTAGGTGCCGTCGACCATGTCCAGGGCGAAGCCGCCCTTGGCCCCCGTGACCGCCGCCGGGCTCACCCGGGCCTCGTACTCGCCGACGATCACCCGCGCCCCAGCGATGGGCTTGCCCGTGGTGGCGTTGACCACGGTCCCCACCAGCCGGCCGTTGCGGGCCCGGGCCAGGTGGTCGAAGGCCGGGTGCGGGTCGGTGTCGTCGCCGGTGTTGCTGACGGCGCCCGCGCCCAGGCCCCGCCGGGCGAAGGCCGTCCACAGCAGGTCGAAGTGGTCGCCGTGGTAGCGATCCACATCGGCCGTCAGGATGGCGTCCCGCATGTCGATCATGCTGGGATCGGGCGCCGAGATCGGCATGGCGTCGGTCACCAGCTGCTCGGCGATCTGGGCCCCCTTGACCTTCCCATACTTGGCCACCAGGGCCTTCCACACATCCCAGAGGATGGCCGCCCAGATCTCCCCGTCGGCGTGGACCTCCGGGCCCGTGATGTCATAGCCGATGTCGCCGAAGCCCAGGGGGCTCTGGTCCAGGGCGTAGTTGCGGATCCCCGTCTTGGCGTTGCCCGTCACGTAGCGGCCGACGATGGGCCGGTCCTGCAGGCCCCGGGCGATCAGGTAGGACATGCCGTACCAGTCGCCCCAGGCCTCCCCCATGGACCCCGCCTGGTGGCTGTTCAGGGCCTCGCCGCCCGCCACCAGCCGGTTCGACAGGGCATGGCTGTACTCGTGGTAGATCACGCCCGCGTCGAAGTCGCCGTCGGCGCACTTGCCCTCAAAGGAGCCGGGGATCGGTTCCCAGAGGAACATGCCGCTCCAGGAGGGCAGCCCGTCGGGCAGGGTCAACATGTAGGCGTTGTCCCGGCCGGTGTAGAGGGGCGCGCCGCCCGTCAGGGCGCCCGCCTGGGCCAGCCCCAGGATGGGGTCGCCGCCCTGGCCGCCCTTGCCGAAGTTGTCCAGCTGCAGGTTGCCGGCGGGCTCGGTCCACCCCAGCTTGTAGAGGTGATCATGGAACAGGTTGTGGTGGTAGAAGAGGTTCGTCACCGCCGCCTCCACGTCTTCCGCGTAGGAGGGCGGCGTCGCCTGGCACTGGGTGCGACCCCACTGGTCGGTGAAGGCGTAGTTGAAGTGGGACAGCAGGTTCACCGGACGAACCAGCCCGGGCGCCTCCGGGACCAGGAAGTTGCTCCAGTTGGCATAGGTATCCGCGTTGTTGCCGAAGGTCGTCGGGCCGTTGACGCCCGGCAGGACCCCCACCCATCCCTTGGGCGAGGCTGCGGGGTCGCCGGCGAAGGACTTGACCACCTGTTGACCGCCCGCCGGGGCGCCGGGGTAGTTCTCGAAGACCAGGCCCTCGGGCCCGCTGAAGTTGACCAGCGCCCGGCGGTAGAGGATCTCGCCGCTGGTGGCGTCGACCAGCACCTCATAGCCTTCCGTAAGCTTGGGGATGAACAGGACCCGCCATACGGGCCGCAGTTCCCGGCCCATGGGGAAGAGGGCCTTGCGGGCGTACTGCTCGGTGGCGAAGGGCCCCTGGGCGAGGACGGTCCAGCCGGCACGGGTGCCGGTGACCTTGGGCAGGTAGTCCACGGCCGGCGCCAGGGCGCCCACGACCTTCCCCAGGGCCTCGGTCACGCTAAGGTCGAACCCGCCCTTGACCGGTGCCGCCGGCTGGGCGCTGGCCGCCACCGACAGGATGCGGCCTTCCCGGTTGACGGCCACGATGATGCGGCCGCCGGCGGCCGTCTCGATCCCGCCGAAGGTCTGCTGGAAGGTGACCGGGTGTAGGCCCGTGCCAGGCAGGGCGTAGTCCCGGACCACCTTGAGCCCGTCGACCACCTGGTCGGTCCAGCCGAAGAGGTCCTTGTGCTCCCGCAGCCACCGCCGGGCGATGTCGACCGCCGGGCCCTCGGCCGGCCCCGTCAGGTAGCCCTGACTGCGGGTGATCATCGACGGTGTCTTGTAGAAGGCGTTCCAGCGAATGCGCAGGCCGCTGCCCACCTCGGTGGCCAGCGCCTCCGCCGCCTCCCGGGTCAGGGCCGGCAGGTCCAGCGCCTCCAGATCGGCCCGGATGTCGAGGGCCGGAGCCAGAGCGGCGGCCGGTTCGTCCCCCTGGGCCCGGGCGTCGAGGCCCTGGAAGGCCTGGGCGGGTGCCGTGAGGAACGAGAGGGCGATGAGAGCGGCCGCCACCAGGCTGGCCGTGGCGGCCAGCCGACGCCGCTTGGGCATGGACGCACCCTCCTCCCCCGCCCGGGCCGGCCCGGGACACGGCCCCGGCGGGTGCCGATTCTTTACATCCCCTGGGGATTCACTTAGGGATTCGGCGGCGGGATAAGCTTTGTGCACAGGGGACCTGGCGCATCTTCCAGGAGGAAGCCCAGGTCGCGCAGGGCGGCGGCCACCCGCTCGCGGGCCGTGGGGTCGTCGGCCTCCAGGGTGTGCAGGTGGGGGCCGCCGGTCAGGGTCAAGAGGGGCTCGGCGCGAGTGGCTTCCATTTGCCGGCAGAACCGGTCCACGTCGTGCCGGGAGCGCAGGTCCAAAAGGCCCCGCAGCTCCCCGTAGACGGGATGCTCGACGATGACGTCCCGCACCGTCACCCCCTGGTCGACGATGGCGTACAGCTCCCGGCGGATCGTCTCCAGCTCCGGGCCGTGGAGCACCGCCACCTGCCAGGTGTGGCGGGCCGCGGGGCGGTTGAGCACGTACCCGGCCGGGGTGGCCAGGATCGGCTCCCCCTGGGCGCGCAGCAGGGCGATGTCGTGGACGATCACCGTCCGGGTGACGCCGAAGGCGGCCGCCAGCTGCTGGCCGGACACGGGGCCGGGGCTCGCGGCCAGGCGTTGCAGGATCGCCCGGCGCCGGGCCGCCGCCTCGCCGGTTCCTCCGCCGCCGGCGTCCCTCGTCGCGTCGCCGCCCGCCAGGTCCCGCGCCATGGGCCGGGGCAGCCGGGTTCCTCCGCCGCCGGTGCCCCTGGCCACGTCGCCGGGCTCAGTCCGCTGTGGCTCCCGGGGAGGAGCCTGGATGCCCCCCGGCGGGTCGCCGGGCACGCCCTGGGACGGATCTGTGGCGGCGTGTCCCCTCCCATCCCCGTCCTGGTTTGCTTCCCAACGGCGCCGCTTGGGCATGAGCCGTCCCCCTACCCACACCCCTCAGCCTAGAGCCGACCACCGTTGACAGGCCCCGGGGTCGCGGGTGTATATACAGGTTAAGCTCATCACGGTGTATATACACCGATGTATACAGGAACCGTCGGCGGCCCTGGATCGTTCCCCTGGCTCGTCCCTGGCCGTTGCCTTGTGGTTCGCCCCGGCACGCCGGCCCGCCCCGGGACCGCCAGGGGACCCGCCGGCGCCGCCCGCGGGATGCCACCCTACGGGGGAATGCTCGATGCGCTCCGGAACCACCCCGGCGCCGGTCCCGGGTTCCCGGCCGGCCCCGGCCCAGGCCGCCCGCCAGGTGGTCCTGGGCGGCCTGTTGACGGCCCTCGCCCTGATGATACCGATCTTCTTCCGGGGAACGCTGCAGCTGACCCTGGGTCCCTATTACACCGCGACCCTGGCCTCCCACGTACCGCCCATGCTCGCCATGACGCTGGGCCCGGCGGTGGCCGTCATGGTCGGCCTCGGCGCCACGGCCGGGTTCTTCCTGACCCTGGGGCCGGTGGTGGCCGCCCGGGCCTTCGTGCACGTGCCCTTCGCCGTCCTGGGCGCCTGGGTCCTGCGCCGGGGCTGGCCCTTGTGGGCGGCCCTGCTCCTGGCCCTGCCCGTTCACGCCGCGGGCGAGGGCCTGATCGTGTGGCTGGTCTCCGGCACGCCCTGGCAGGGGTGGATCACCGCCGCCGGCACGACGGTCCACCACCTGATCGACGCCACCCTCACGGTGCTCCTGGTCCGCCTGCTGCAGCGGGCGGGAATCCATCTTGGCGCCGGGACCCGGTGAGGGATCACGGGACGCGGCCGTGGTAGCGCCGGGCGCCGGCGTACTTCTCCCCGTAGGGCGGCGTGTCCAGGGGGATCTCCTCGACGACCCGCCCGGAACTGGGGGCGTGGATCATCCGGCCCGCGCCGGCGTACATGCCCACGTGATGCACGGCCCCCTTGCCGCCGTCATGGGCGAAGAACACCAGGTCGCCGGGCTGGAGGTCCGCCCGCTCGACCGGCAGGCCGCCGCCGTGGTCCCGCTGGGGCGCCGCGTCCCGGGGAATCAGGATGCCGTGGAACCGGTGGACCAGGTACACGAAGCCGGAGCAGTCGACCCCGAAACCCGAGGTGCCGCCCCAGAGGTAGGGCAGGCCGAGGAACCGGCGGGCCGTCTCCAGCAGGGCGAGCCCGGACACCGGGGCCGCTGCCGCCGGCGCCGTTCCCGCCGCCGGAGCCGCCCCGTCCACAGGGGCCGCCCCCGCCACCGGGGCCGTCCCGGCGACCGGAGCCGCTCCGCTTGGGGTCAGGCCGGCCCCTTGAGGGGCATCGAACCGCACGTCCTCACGGCGGATCCAGGCCACGACCGGGCGGAGGAACCCGGCGGATCGGGCCGATCCAGCGACGTCTTCTGCCGGGCGGCTGGGGCCGGCGCCAGCCGCCGCGGGGTCCGGCGCTCCCGCCCCGGGGGCCAGGACCCCCGCCGTGGGGGCCGGCGCTCCCGCCGCGGGGGCCGAGCCGGCGACCGCCCCGGTGCCCGCGGCCCGGCCGGGTTCACCGCCGGAAGGAGGCTCCTGCCAACCGCCGCCGGCAGCGGCTGCACCCAAGGGGGGCCTTGGCACGGCCACGGCGATCCAGCCGTCGCCGGCCTGCCCCGTGCCATCGCCCCAGGCGCCGTCCCTGTCGCCGTCGGCGCCCGGCTCCGCCACCACCGGCAACCGGGTGCCGAAGCTCACCTCCATCCACCGGGCCTGGGGGTGGGGCCGGTGATAGAGCCAGGCAGTCAGGGCCGCGACCGTGACGGCGGGCCGGCCGCCGGGGGCCGGTCCGGTCCCGGGCCCCGGCGCCACCGCGGCCCAGGCGGGGTCGCCGGTCAGTTGCCAGGCCGGGATCCAGCCGGGGTACCCGGCCGGCGCACCGGGTTCCTCCTGCTCGGGCACGGCCACCCGCACCCAGGGGCCGTGGTCCTCCAGCACGACAACGGGCTGTCCCAGCAAGACCTGGGTCTCGATCCGCCCGACCAGGTCTTTGCGCGCTTCCACGTCCAGCGCCGCCAGCCATTCGCGCAAGGCGGCCGGCTGGGCCAGCGCGGGCAGGTCGATGTCCCGCGGCCGGCCGGGGTCGCGCCAGACGGTGGCCACCGCCACGGCCACCCAGCGGGTCGAACCGGCAGGCGCGCCCGTCCCTGCGGGCTCGGGCGCGGCGCCGGCCCCGGTCACAACCATGGCCGTCCCTCCTCGATCCTGGGCTCCCTGTGGCCTGCGTGTGGGCGGCTTCTGCGGCCGGTTGCTGAAGCGGGAGGGCCGGCTTTTCCTCCCACCGGCCCCCCGGCCCCGCGGCCCGGCCTGTTCATCCGGCCAGATGGCAGGCGACCCGGTGACCCGGCGCCAGTTCCCGCAGCACCGGCACCTCTTCGGCGCAGCGGGCCTGGGCCAGCGGACAGCGGGTCCGGAAGGGACAGCCCGACGGGGGATTGACCGGGTCGGGCGGCTCACCCTGGATCAGCACCCGCTCCCGCCGCCGGGCCCGGGCCGGGTCGGGCACCGGGATGGCGGCCAAAAGGGCCTGGGTATAGGGATGCAGGGGCCGGCGGTAAAGTTCCTCCACCGGTGCCTCCTCCACGACCCGGCCCAGGTACATCACCACGACCCGCTGGCAGACGTGGCGGACCACGGCCAGGTCGTGGGTGATCAGCAGGTAGGAGAGGCCGAGTTCGTCCTGCAGGGAGCCCAGCAGGTGGAGGATCTGGGCCTGCACCGACACGTCCAGGGCCGACAGGGGCTCATCGGCGATGACCAGGTCCGGCTCGACGACCAGGGCCCGGGCGATGCCGATGCGCTGGCGCTGGCCGCCCGAGAACTCGTGGGGATAGCGCAGGGCGTGGTCGGGCCGCAGGCCGACCCGCGCCAGCATGGCGCGCACCCGCTCCCGCTGCTCCTTGCGGCTCAGCCCCGGGATCAGGTGCAGGGGTTCGGCGATCAGATCCTCCACCCGCATGCGCGGGTCCAGGGACGCGTAGGGGTCCTGGAACACCACTTGCAGGTGCCGCCGCAGCGGCCGCAGGGCCGGTTCGTCCAGGGTGGCCAGGTCCCGGCCGCGGAAGAGGATGCGGCCCCGGCTGGGGCGATAGAGGCGGGCGATGGTCCGGCCCAGGGTCGTCTTGCCACAGCCGCTCTCGCCCACCAGGCCCAGGGTCTCGCCGGGGCGGACCTCCAGGGACACGCCGTCGACGGCCCGCAGCCACCGAATGTGGCGCCAGCCGCGGCGGACGGGGAAGGTGGTGGCCACATCCTCCAGGCGCAGCAGGGGTTCGGGCGACGCCGGGGACCGGGCCGGATCCCGGGATGCGGCGGCCGGCCGCGACGGCCCGTCAGGGCCCCGGGCCTGCGGCGCACCGCCCCAGAGGGCCCGGTCCGTGCCCCGGTCGGGGCGGGCTCCTTTGCGGCCGCCGCGGGTCGCGTCCGGGCCCTGTTGGTTTTCCAGGCCTGCATCCCGTTCCCACCCGCTGCCGCTGCCGAAGGTCACCCGGATCTTGGGCTGCGGGTGGGCGGCACCGGCCGGGGCGGGCACGCCTTCCGCCACCGCCGCCGGCCCTTGGGGCCCGGCCAGGCCGGCGGCCGGGTGCGGGCCGGAGGGCGACGGCGCCAGGCTTTCCCCTCCGGCTTCGGCGCCCTCCACGAGCCAGCAGGCCGCCACGTGGCCGGGCGCCAGCTGCCGCAAGGGCGGAACCTCCTCAAAGCACCGGGCTTCCGCCAGCGGGCACCGGGTGGCGAAGGGGCACCCGGCCGGCAGGCGCCGGGGGTCCGGCGGGTCGCCCGGGATGGGATCGGGCGGCCGGGCCTCGGCGGCCATGGGGTCGGGCACGGCGGCCAGAAGGGCCCGGGTGTAGGGGTGGGCCGGGTCCTGGAAGAGCCGGTCCACCGGCGCGGCCTCGGCGATGCGCCCGCCGTACATCACGTACACCCGGTCCGCCAGCTCGGCGACGACGCCCAGGTTGTGGGTGATGAGCAGCAGGGACGCGCCCGTGCGGCGGCGGAGGTCGTCCAGCAGGGCGAGGATCTGGGCCTGGATCGTCACGTCCAGGGCCGTGGTCGGCTCGTCGGCGATGATCAGGCGGGGCGGGGTGGCCAGGGCCATGGCGATCAGCACCCGCTGGCGCATGCCCCCCGAAAGCTCATGGGGGTACTGGCGCAACCGGTCCGCCGGCCGCGGCAGCCCGGCCAGCGCCAAGAGCTCTGTCGCCCGGGACAGGGCCTGGGCCCGGCTCATGCGCCGGTGGGCGGTGATCGCCTCCACCAGCTGATCCCCCACGGTGAACAGGGGATCGAGGGAGGTCATGGGGTCCTGGAAGACCAGGCCCACCTCCCGCCCGCGGATGGTCCGCCACTGGGCGGGGGTGAGGCCGGTCAGCTCCCGGCCCGCCAGCCGGATCCGGCCCCCCACGACCCGGCCCGGCGGCGGCACGAGCCCCGTCACCGCCCGGGCGGTGACGGACTTCCCAGAGCCCGACTCCCCCACCAGGGCGACCACTTCGCCCGCGCCCACCGAGAGGGTGACCCCCCGGACCGCGGGCACCTCGCCCTCATCGGTGAAAAAGGTGACCTTCAGGTCCTCGATGGCCAGCACCGGGTCGGCCCCGGCCGTGGCCCGACCGGCAGGGCCGGACCCGCCGGCCGGGGCCGGTTCGACCCCCACCGCGGCCCGGGTGCCGTCAGTCGCCTCGCCCATTCCGCGCACCGCATTGCCTCCTCAGTCGCGCACCGTGCGTTCGCAGGGTCCGGGTTGCGCCGGGCCGTGGCCCTGGTCGCCCTGGCCTGCCGCCCCGCCGAACCCGGGGATTCCGCCCGGGTCCGGCGCCCACGGCGGGCGTCAGCGCAGCCGCGGGTCCAGGGTGTCCCGCAACCCGTCCCCCAGGAAGTTGAAGGCCAGCATGGTCAGGCAGATGAACCCGGCGGGGAAGAACAGGGCCCACGGCGCCGCCCGCAGGGCCCGGTTGCCCTCGGCGGCCAGCACGCCCCACGACGCGATGGGCGCCTGTACCCCGAGCCCGAGATAGCTCAGGAAGGCCTCGCTGAAGATGGCCTCGGGGACCAGCAGGGTCATGGTGACCAGGATGGGGCCGACGGCGTTGGGAACCAGGTGCCGCCAGACCACCCGCCAGGGCGGCACCCCCATGACCCGGGCGGCCAGGACGAACTCGCGCTGCTTGAGGCTCAGGACCTCGCCGCGGACGATACGGGCCATCCCCGTCCAGTACACCGCCCCCAGGGCGATGAAGACGTTGTCAAGGCCCGGCCCCAGGACGACCATCAGCAGCACCACGTACAGGATGAAGGGCAACCCGTAGATCACGTCGATGATCCGCATCATCACGTTGTCGACCATGCCGCCGTAGAAGCCGGCGATGGCCCCGTAGGTGACGCCGATGGTCAGACCGATCAGGCTGGCCATGATGCCGACGGCCAGGGAGATCCGGGCGCCGTAGAGGACGCGGGTGAAGATGTCCCGGCCCAGGTGGTCGGTGCCGAACCAGTGGGCGGCGCTGGGCGGCTGGTTGGCCTCCGCCAGGACCTGCTCCTCGTACCCGTAGGGCGAGAGGATCGGTCCGACCACCGCCGCCACCACCATGAGGGCGATGACGACCAGGCCCGCCATGGCCAGCGGGTTCTTCCGCAGCCGCCGCCAGGCCTCTTGCCAGTAGCCGGGCGCCGGCGCCGCCAGCGTCTCGGGCGGCCCTTCGCCACCCGGTCCGGCCCAGACCGGTGCAGGATGGCGGCCCGGGCCTGCGCCGCGGCCTGCTTCACCGGTCCCACCCGCCCGGGGTGCCGGCTCCGCCGCGGCACCGGTCCCGGCGGCGGGCCCAAGCCCCGGCATGGGATGAAGGGATCGGCTTGCCATGCGGTCATCCTCCCTCGACGGCGCTGGGGCCTAGAGCCGGATCCGCGGGTCGATCAGCCGGTAGGCCACATCGACCAGGACGTTGGCCACCACTAACAGGGCGGAGTAGAACATGGTGACGCCCATGATGACCGAGTAATCGCGGTTCGTCACGCTCTGGACGAAGTATTTGCCCAGGCCCGGGATGGCGAAGATGTTCTCCACCACGAAACTGCCCGTCAGGACGCCCGCCGCCAGGGGGCCCAGGTACGTCACCACCGGCAGCACCGCACTGCGCAGGGCGTGGACGAACACCACCCGGGCCGGGCTGAGCCCCTTGGCATGGCAGACGGTGATGAAGTCCTGGCGGAGGACCTCCAGCATGTTGGCCCGCACCAGCCGGGCGATCACCGCCGTCGGCAGGGCAGCCAGCGCCAGGGTCGGCATGACGGCCTGGGCGGGCTTGCCCCACAACCCGGCCGGCAGCCAGCGCAGGTGAAAGGCGAAGACGTAGATCAAAAGGCCGCTCAGGATGAAGTTGGGGACCGAGATGCCCAGGGTGGCCGCGAACATCGCCGTCCGGTCCAGCCACCGGCCGTGGTAGAGGGCGGCCACCACGCCGACGCCGATGCCTGCCAGGAGCGCCACGCCGATGGCCAGGGCGCCCAGGGCGGCCGAGACCCGAAACCCGTCGGCGACGATGTCGTTCACCGTGCGGTTCGGGTAGGTGAACGAAGGCCCCAGATCCCAGACCGCCGTCCGGCGCAGGTAGTCCAGGTACTGCCGCCAGACCGGCCAGTCCAGGTGGTAACGGGCCTCCAGGTTCGCCTTGACGGCAGGCGGCAGGTCCTTCTCGGCGTCGAAGGGCCCCCCGGGGACGGCCCGCATCATGAAGAAGGTCAGGGTGGCGATGGCCCACAGGGTGATGACCGTCACCACCAGCCGCTGGCCGGCATACTGCACCGTCACGCCTCCTCCGTCGTCGGCTTGGCCCCTGCCAGGACGATCCCCCGCCGTCGGGTGGCCGTTGCCAGGACGGGTCCCGGGCCCGCGGCCCCCCAGCGCCGCGGGCCCGGGAACGCCCCCAGCGGGCATGTCCCCGGGGCGGGGCCAGCTCCTGCCGGGCCCGCCCCGGGACGTCCGCCGTGTCCGTTGCCCGCCGTCCCGGCCGCCGTCACAGCCGGCGTGGGAGCCCCTGCGCCACCCCGCACCCTCGCCCCGTGGCCCAGGGCCGAGGCGATCCAGGCTGTCCTGGACGGCCCCACCCGCCCGCGCCTCTGGATTCGCGAGGGTCTGCAGCCATGTCGCCAGGGCCCTCCGCGGCCCTCTCCCTCACTGGCCCTTGCCCTCGATGTAAGCCCACTTGTAGTCGGTGGTGCCCAGGGCCGTGCGGAACACGCCCTTCACGTAGGGCTTCTCCTGGTAGACGTTGACGCCGAAGTAGATGGGACCGATGGGCATCTCGTCCATCAGGATCTTCTCGGCCTCGTGCATGTTCTGGAAGCGGACCTGCTGGTCGGCCGTGGACTTGGCCTCGTCGATCAGCCGGTCGTAGTCCGCGTTGGACCAGCCGACCCGGTTGTTGCCGCCACCCGTGACCCACAAGTCGAGGAAGGTCATCGGATCCAGGTAGTCGCCGACCCAGTTGCCACGGCTCAGGTCATAATTGCCCTGTTTCGTGGTTTCCAGGTACACCTTCCACTCCATGGACTGCAGCTCGACCTCGACCCCCAGGTTCTGCTTCCACATCTGCTGGTAGGCCTCGGCCAGCGCCCGGTTGGTGTCGTTGTCGTTGTAGAGGTAGGTCACCTTGGGGAAGCCCTCGCCGTTGGGGTATCCGGCCTCGGCCAGAAGCTGCCGCGCCGTCTCCACGTCGGCGTCCTGGAAGTAGTCCCCGCCCTCTTCCCGGAAGTCCTTGCCGGTCACCGGGTTGGGGATGCCGAAGGGAACGAAGGCCAGGGCCGGCTTCTGGCCACCCTGCAGCACCTGCTCGACGATCGCCTTGCGATCCAGCGCCAGGGTGAAGGCCTTGCGCACCCGCGGGTCGTCAAAGGGCTTCTTCGTGGTGTTGAAGTAGATGGAGGTCACGCTGATGATGGGCGACGTCTTCGCCTCGCCGCTGGCCAGCAGCTGGGGGATGTCCTGGGGGTTGAGGCTGCCGTTGGAGTCCAGATCGCCATTGGCGAACATGGTCTCAGCCGTGCTGCCCTCGTTGACCATCACGATGTGCATCTTTTCGAGCCGCACGGTGTCCTTGTCCCAGTAGGTGTCGCTCTTCACCAGGTCGATATGGCTGTCGTGGACCCACTCGGCGATCTTGAAGGGCCCGTTGCCCACGTAGGTCGCCGCCTCGCCGGCCCAGTCGGGGTTGGACTCGACGGTCGCCTTGTGGACCGGCATCAGGGTCGGGAAGGCGGTCAGGCTGAGGAAGTAGGGCGTCGGCGCTTCCAGGGTCACCTGGAGGGTCTTCTCGTCCAGCGCCTTGACCCCGACCTGGGAGGGATCGGTGATCTCGCCGCTGTTGTAGGCCTCGGCGTTCTTGATGTAGTAGAGCTGGTAGGCGTAGGGCGCGCCCGTCTCCGGATTGAGCACCCGCAACCAGGCGTAGACGAAGTCCTCCGCGGTGACGGGATCGCCGTTCTGCCAGACGGCATCCCGCAGGTGGAAGGTGTAGGTCAGCTGGTCGTCGCTGACCTCCCACTCCGCGGCCATGCCGGGTTCGACCCCGTTGGGTCCGATCCGCGTCAGGCCCTCCATCACCGAGTTGACGATCTGGAAGCTGGTGAGGTCCGTCATCAGCGCCGGATCCAGCGTCGGGGGCTCGGAGCCGATGTTGTCGTTCAGCACCTGCTCGTCGCCGCCCGAGCCGCCTTCACCGGACGAACCCGGCCCCCCGCAGCCGCCAAGCACCAGGGCGACCAGCACCAGCACCGACAGGATCGCGCCGCCGCGGCGGCGAAGACGGCTGAAAACGGTGCGCTTACCGCCACCGTGTTGCACCGCAGCTACCCCTCCCGCCCCCATCCGGGGGATGATGTCGATCGTCGCTCCCCCATTCGGGGCCGGGGATCCGGCCGGCGCCGTCACCGGTCTCCCCATCTTGCGACACCTCGGGTATTTCTTAGTCGAAAGGGCCACTTCCTGCTTGTCCGGCCCCGATCGACGGCCGCCGGGTCCCGGCCCCACCGCTGTCCCTATGCGGCGCGCCCGGAACCTAGAACCAACCAGGGACGGACCCGCGGCACACCGGGAGCGGGCCAGGGGCGGACTCGGGGCGAACCAGGGGCTTGAACCCGGGGACGAACCGGCTCCTCCGGCTCGCCAGCGTCCCGTCCGGCGTCCAGTCCAAGGTGCGGTGGAACAAGCCGGACCGGCACGACGCTCCGGCCTATGGTAAAATTTTCAGAAACAGGCCGGTGGGCCTCGATGCCCCCGGGTGCCCTCCGGCGCCCAACAGGGTCGCCGGGGGACGCGGTCAAGGAGGCACGGTTTGGCCATGCCCCGTGAGCTGGATGCGGCCTGGCGCCGCCCGCTGGAGCCGGTGGAGTGGGTCCTGGAGGGCCTGGCCCTCCTGCTCCTTCTCACAACGCTCGCTGTGGGACTGGTGGCGTGGCCCGATTTGCCGGACCGGATCCCCATCCACTTCAACTTGCGGGGCGACGCCGACGGCTTCGGTGCCAAGGCCAGTCTCTGGGGCCTGCTGGGGGCAGGGGTGTTCGTCTACGGGCTGCTCACCGCGATGATGCGATGGCCGGCGTCGCTGCTCAACTGGCCCATCGAGCCGCGACCGGAGACGGCCGCGGCCATGGCCCGGACCAGCCGCTACCTGCTGCGCGGGGTGAAGGTGCTCATCATGGGCGCTTGGCTCCACCTGACGGCCGGGGTCATCGCCGTCGGCATGGGCTGGTGGGTGGGGCTGACGCCCTGGTTCTTCCTGTGGATCGTGGCCCTGCTGGCGCTGGTGCTCGGCGGGTGCGCCGCGGTCTACCGGGTGGGGCTCCTGGGACGGGGGCGGAGGCCGCCGGCCGGGACGCGGCGGGACGAGGCCGGGCCGGACGTCATCGACTTCCCCGCCGCCCGCAGCAAGATCCTCATCCTGCTGACGGCGATCCCGCCGCTCCTTCCCGTGTACATGGCGCTCCGGGGCGACGAGACGGCCATCGTCGGGCTCATCGCCCTCGGGCCGTACCTGGTCGTCGTGGGTTTGACCTTCTGGCGCCCGTCCTACTACCGCGTCACGCCGACCCACCTGGAGATCCGGGTGGGGCTGATGGACTTCGACGTGCCGCTCCACCGCATCCGGCGGGTCCGGCCGACGTGGAACCCGGTGGCTGGGCCCGCGCCGTCCCTGCGCCGGGTGGCCATCGAAACCGACCGTGGGGAGACCGTCCTGGTGTCCCCCGCGGACCGGGACGGCTTCATCGCCGTCCTGGAGCAACGCTGCCCCCACGCCATCGTCGCAGGCGGCCGCAGCCCCCAGCCGCGCCGCGGCGGGTGATTCACCCCAACCGACGAGGGGCCACCGGCGACGCGCCGCCGAAGGCAAGCCGCTGAAGGCGAGCCGCTGACGACGAGCCCCCTTAAGAGCGGGCCGCGGAAGGGGGACCGCCGAAGGCCACCGCGGAAGACCGCCATCGCCCAACCTGGGGCGGCGGTACCCTAACCCTTCTTCGCCAGGGACGGCGGGATGCGATCGTGGCGCAGGAGATCGTCGTAGGTCTCCCGCTCCACGATGACCTCCGCCGCCCCGTCCCGCACCAGGACCATGGCAGGCCGCGGGAAGCGGTTGTACTGGCTGGACATGCTGTAGTTGTAGGCGCCCGTGCTGAAGACGGCCACCACGTCGCCAGGTTCAACCCGCGGCAAGTCGAGCTCGGGGATCAGGATGTCGCCCGACTCGCAGTAGCGGCCTACCAGGCAGACCCTCTCGGCCGGTTCGTCCAGGGGCCGGTTGGCCAGCACGGCCGTGTAGAGGGCGCGGTAGAGGGCGTAGCGGGGGTTGTCGGCCATGCCGCCGTCGACGGCCACGTAGGGCATCAGGCCCGGAACCCGCTTGACGGACCCCACCGTGTACAGCGTGACCCCGGCCTCGCCCACGATGGAGCGGCCGGGCTCCAGGATGAGCCGCGGCACCGGCAGGCCGCGCTCACCCGCCGCCCGCTCCACGGCGGTCCGGATGCGGGTCACCGTCTCCGCGATGGAGGGCGGCTCATCGCCCGGGACATAGCGGATGCCCAGGCCGCCCCCCAGGTCCAGTTCCCGGACGAACCGGCCCGTGCGCCGGTGCGCCTCGGCGGCCAGGTCCATCATGATCCGGGCCGCCTGCTCCCAGGGCTCGACGGCCAGGATCTGCGAGCCGATGTGGCAGTGGAAGCCGTGCCAGTCCAGGGCCGGTTCGTCCAGCACGCGGTCCAGGGCGTCAAGGACCTGGCCGGTGGCCAGGTCGAAGCCGAACTTGGACTCCTGCTGGCCGGTGCGGATGAACTCGTGGGTGTGCGCCTCGACCCCCGGCGCCACCCGCAGCAGCACGGGTACGGACCGGCCCGCGGCCCGGGCCATGGCGGCCAGGCGGTCGAGCTCGTGGAAGTTGTCGACGACGACCCGGCCCACTCCCGTCTCGATGGCCAGGCGCAGTTCCTCGTCGCTCTTGTTGTTCCCGTGCAGGAGGATCCGGCCGGCCGGGAAGCCGGCGGCCAGGGCGGTGTGGAGCTCGCCGGCGGAGACGGCGTCGACCCAGAGCCCCTCCTGGTCCATGATGCGGAGGATGGCGGTGGTGCAGAGGGCTTTGGCCGCGTAAGCGATGACGCCGGCGCCGCCCATGGCCTCGCGGTAGGCGCGGCAGCGCTGTCGGATCACGGCCTCGTCCAGGACGTACAGGGGCGTTCCGAAGCGTTCGACCAGCTCGACGGCGTCGGCGCCGCCGATCACCAGATGCCCCCGGGGGCTGGTGACCAGCGGAGGCCAGGTGGTACGGGACTGCAGCTCCGGCTGCGGCAAGGCGCTCTCCTCCTGCTGATGCCGGCGGTACTCCGGGTGTCCGGCTTGTGCTCAAGCAAAGACACGCAACCAAAGGCACCAACCAAAGCACGCACCGCTCCCGGCAAGCCCGGCAGTCACGGACGGTCCCGGGCCGGCGAGGTGCAGACGGTCCGGGGTGGGATTCGCCGGGATTTGGCACGGGTTGGCGTTAGGTTAGCACAGGCATCCGAGCCGGGACAAGGCGCCACCCCAGGGATGGCGTACCCGCCACAGCCCTTGGGGCGCCCTGCCACTTTGCTGGTCTCGCCGCCTGGTTCGACACTCACCCTGGGCCGGCGGCAGTGCTTCGCCCAACGGGTGGGCTAGCCGCGCCCCGCGTGGGCTGGCTCCGCCCCGCCAGCTCACCCAACTCGCCCACTGGCTCCCAGGTTCAACAAGACGGGCCCCCTTGGGGCCCGCTCGCCGTCGGCCTTGCTGCCGCTGCAGGTGCCACTGCCCACGAAGCTGCTGCTTTCCGTGCTTCTCCTTCCCGTCACCGTGGCGAGCTTCTCGCCACGCCCGATTCACATCGCACCGGCGCCGAAGCCTTCCCCACCGTCTGGCGGCACGACGGGCGCCGTCCCGGTGGTGCCCCTGACTGAAGCTGCGGGTTCACCACGGGCAGAGCCGGCATCGCCGCTTGCGGCCGAACGGGAGGCGCCGGCTTCATCGTTACGGGCGGCGCCGGGTGGGGTGAACTTCCGGTCCAGCAGGGCGTTGCCTCGTTCCTTCAGCCGCTCGAGCCGCTGGCTGGCCTGCTGCGGGGTCAGCCGCCCGGCGGCCACCGCTGCGTCCAGGCGCCGCTTCGCCGGGCCGATGATAGCGTCCGTGACCTGCTGGCGGGAGACGCCCTGCTCCTCGGCAATCTGAGCCAGGGTCTTGCCCTGCCAGAGCCGGTCCAGGATCTGGCCCGGAGTCAAGTCCAGCGTGTCGCTCAGCGCCTGCAGCAAGCCGCCGAGGCGCGCCGGCTGGCCTTCCCGGAGGAACGGCCCGCCGGGCCGGTGCTTGCCGCCCCATCCGTGGCCCGGCACCCCCATGGGCGGCACCAGCCGGTACTGCCCCTGGGCGATCCGCTGGCGCAGGGCCGCGGCCTGCTCGGATGAGAGCCGCCCGTTCCGGGCAGCCTCGTCCACCATCCCGCTGAGCACCTCGCGGATGGCGGCGTCCACCCGCTCCCGGGGCAGGTCAAGCGCCTGGGCCAGACGCCGAACGAAGGTACCCGTCAGGGACGACGGATCGGCCGGCGGATCCTGGGCTGCACCCGCCGTGCCGGCAGCATCCTGTGCGATCGTGCCGGTGGCGGAGGAACCCCCGGCTGCGGTATCGCGATCCGCCGCCGGGAACACCACGACGCGACCACCCAACGAGGCGTCCAAAGAGCCGGACGCCGGCTGGGCCGCGCCGGCCCGGGCGGTCACCATCCCCGCCACGGCGGCGGCCACGATCCCGGCGCCCAGCAGGCCGCCCAACCACCTGCGGTTGTTCATGATGCGCCCCCTTTCTCCACCCGCACCGGTGCGGGATGGCAATGACTACGGTACCCGGCCCGTGTTGCGGTCGTTTATGGAGAATGTAAAAGACCTGTAAAACGGCAGGCCGGCGGGCCGGTGAACCTGCAAGGCATCAACGCGAGCATCCTGCTGCCGCGTACGGGCGAGCCAGGCCGTACACCCCGGTACCCGGGGTGAGGGCTCGGGCCGGGCGACACCCGCCAGCCGCGACCTGGAGCCGGCCCGGAGCCCCCGTTGACGGGCAGGCCCGCCGCATGCTAGAAAGCAGATGTCTTTCTTTCATGATACCACTTTCTGGAAGACGAGGGGAGGGAGGCAGCCATGCGCACCGTCGAGCCTGGGGCGGGGACAACCGCGCCTCGGATGGGGACACCGGCTGGAGCGGGCGGTGCCGGCTGCCTTACGCTGCCCCCCGGCCTCCATTGATCCCTCCAGGCTCGCGACCGCGAAGCGAAGCTCGCCACCCTCGCCGGCCGGTCCCCGCAATCCGCGCAATCCAAGGCAACCCGGTGCACCGCCGGCGCTGGACCGGCGCGGTCCCGTCCCTGGGCCGGCGCCGCTACCGCGCCGTGCCCATCGAGCGCCGGCCCCGAAGAGGCGCACTGGCGGCGTAGCACCCACGCACGCCGGCACAGGGTCGGCGACGGCGTAGTATCCGCGCAGCAGCAGGCGCAGGGGGTACGCTGCAGCGGTGTCGTGCCGGCAAAGTGCCGGTGCAGGAGACGCGCTGCGGTGGCGCGGCGCCGGGGAAGTGCCGGTTCAAGAGGTGCGCTAGGCACGGCGCAGCGCCCGCGCCGTGTCCAGCGCGGCGTTCCCTGTGGGATCCCCAGCAAGGATCCGCAGGGTGACCCGTTGACCTGAAGAAGGAGAGTGCCATCCCATGAAACGCATCGCCGGGCAGCCGGGCCGCACCGGCGGGGCCAGGCGACCCAACCGCCCAGGCGGAGCCTGCCCGCCCGCGGCCTGGATGGCCCGCCTGGTCAGGACCGTGGTGCCTTCGGGACTCCCACCTTCCGTGTATTGGCTCACCGCCGGTCAGGTGGTCGACTCCCTGGGAAGCGGCCTGGTCTTCCCCTTGACAACCCTTTTCGTGGTGCAGGTGCTGGGTCGGGATCTGACCTGGGCGGGCACGGTGGCCTTCTTCCACTCGCTGGCTGCCACCCTGGGCGCCGCCCTGGGCGGCCGGCTGGCCGACAGCGCAGGACGAAAGCCCGTCCTGCTCTGGAGCCTGCTCGGCTCCGCGGCCTGCTCCTTCATGCTGGGCTGGCGGCAGGAGGCCGCCACCTACGCAGCCGTCACCGTCGTCTTCGGCCTGGTGATCAGCCTGTTCCGGCCTGCCTCCCAGGCCCTGGTCAGCGACCTGGTCCCCGGGCGGGAGCGGCAGGTCTTTGGGCTTCTCTACATGGCCAACAACCTGGGCGTGGCCGCAGGCGCGGCCCTGGGCGGCCTCCTGGCCAGCTGGTCCTTCCGGGCGGTCTTCTGGGCGGACGCCCTGACCTATGCCGCTTTCGCGCTGCTTCTCCTCAGGGCCGTTCCCGATTCCTACGGGGAGGCGCTCCGCCGGCGGCGCCGGCGGGGCACCCGCCCCTTCACCGGCCTCGCCCCGGAAACGCCCGCCCCGGGGACGGCCGGAACCGCTGCCGGGGAGCCTGCCGGCCCTTGCCACGGGGCCGGGGCGGCCTCCGGCAAGCTTGCGGAGGCCGGATTTGCAAGCCCTGCGGAAGCCGCCAGCGATCCCTCCGGCAGGCCCGCGGACGCCGCAGGGGCCACCTCGGTCCGGGTCCCCACCCCAGGGGATGAGCCCGCCCGCCCGGCCGCGGCAACCGCGGAGGCGCACCCCGCGCGGAATTCCGGTGGTGCAGGCGTTGCGGCGGGCCCGCTGCCACAGATCTCGCCGGGGCCGCGGCGGCCGGTCGCCAACCCGGTTCCGGCCCGGCCGGCCTGGCACACGCGACTGGCCGCCTGGCATGCCCAGGGACTCGTCACGGTGGTGCTGCTGGCCGTGGGCAGCGTCGGCCTGTTCTTCCCGTATGCCCAACTGCATACGGCCCTGCCGGTCGACATGACGCGCCGGGGGTTCAGCGAAGCGGCCTACGGCCTGCTCTGGAGCCTCAACGCGGTGCTGGTCGTCGCCCTGACTCCGGTGGCCTCCGCCTGGGCCGAACGGCGGGGCTGGACCCTGGACGGGATGCTGAAGGCCTCCGCCGCCCTGCACGCCGCGGGCTTCGGCCTGCTGACCTTCACGGCGGAGTGGACGGCCTACGCCGTCTTTGCCTCGGCGATGGTGATCATCACGGTGGGCGAGGTGTTCCACGCGCTGTCGTACAGTGCCGCCGTGGCGCGGGTTGCTCCTGCCGATCGCCGGGGCTCCTACCAGGGGCTGGCCGGGACCATCGCCGGGGTGGCCTGGATGGCCGGGCCCCTGGGGGGCGGGCTGATCGCCGACCGGCTGGGCATGGTGGCCCTCTGGTCCCTCACGGTGGCTACCAGCCTCGGCGGCCTGGCCATCTTCCGGCTGGCCGAAACGGCCGAGGCCTTGCGGCGCCGCTCGCCCGGTTCGACCGGGTCCGGCGCAGCCGGTTCGGCCGAGGTCCCCGCCACCCCGCTGTGACGGCCGCCGCGGGGAAGCCCGGCCACGGGCAGGCCCGCGCCCCAGAGACAGGCAACCCGGCCGGTGCCGCGCCCCTCGAACCTTGCTGCGAGCGGGGTCTCGCGAGCGGTGCCCCCAGCAGGGTCCCGCGCCCATGCCCCGAGCAAGGGCCGGCGGGTGGGGCACGCTGGGTCACGACTCGTGGTCACGACTCGCAGCCGATGCCGTCGCGGTCGCGGCCGTCCAGCCGGTGCGGGTCGGGGGGCAGGACGCGAAAGTTGCGGTAGGAGAGGTCGCCGCAGTCCAGATCGGGCGGCGGCGGCGGAATGCACACGTCGGGATAGGCCGGGTCGCAGCCGGCCCGGCCGCCCCCGCCGGACGAACCGGCCCCGGCGACCGCACGGCCTGACCGGGACCCGCCGCTACCGCCTGACCGGGACCCGCCGCCACCGGCGGAAGCGCCGCCGGTTTCGCCCCAGAGGCCCCGGCCCGCCTGCCGCGCCTCTCGCTGGAGCTCGACCAACAGATCCGCGTAGCGCACGTCGGGCGGGTAGGTGGCCACCTGGGCATAACCCTCCCGCACCAGGACGGCGTTGAACATGCTCTGGCGGACGTCCGCCGGAGCGGGGTCGGCGGGCGGCTCCACCAGCCACACGTATCGCAGGGCACGCCCGTACCGGTCCGTTTCGGAGACGTCCTTCTCCAGCCACACCTGCCGGCCGGCCAGCTGGCGCTCGGTAAAGCGAGCGGCTTCAAAGCCATAGGGTTCCACCCGGCCGTGGATCTCCGGGGTGTTGACACCGATCAGCCGGATGCGGGTGGCGGGGAGCGGCGCCCCGGCCAGGGGCTGGACTTCGATAGTGTCGCCGTCGACCACCTGGACCACCCGGGCCAGGGTGATCCCTGCCCGCGGTTGCTCCGCGGCAGACTGCACCCGGCCCGCCGCCGAAAGATCCTTGCCGTCGCCGGTACCGGTGGAGGCTTCGGCGTTTTCGCTTGCGGCACCGGTCGCCGCTCCCAGGGACTGGCTCCCATCGGTCCCGCCCGATTCCCTACCGGACGGCGCCACCTCCGGCGTGCCAGTCTCCGCCGGTGCAGGCTGGTGGGTTGCAGTGCCACACCCCGCCAGGCTGGCGGCGAAGGCGAGAACCAGCACGGTCAGCAGAACTGCCCGGAGAATAGCCCTGCTGGGACGGCCCCGCGCCGGCACACCGGTGCTTGCAGGTTCGCGCACCGCCAGGGTCTCCATCGCTTGCCCACTCCTCCCCAGGTCCTTGGCGTGCGGGATCGCGGGATCTGGCCTGGCTCTGCTCCCGGTGACGATGGCACCGCGCCGGGTTCCCCGTCACAGGTACTGCACCATACCAACGTTACTTGTTTGCCGCGGGTGCGGGCACCGTCAAGGGCCACGCCCTGTGAGGCTACGCGGCCGGCCAGCGGCGGCCCTGGATTTAGCTTGTGCCGCCAGCCGCCTGGCGGCCCTGTATATTGGGCTCGCATAGACTATGTTGCAAAACACGATACCATCAACTATGCTCGAGGCGGTACCTTGCGTTACAAGACACATCAGGACCAGGAGGGTTGCGTGATGGTGCGCGGTCCAGACAACCCCGTCACCGAGGCCGTTGACTCGTGCATCGTGTACTGGGCCACGGCAGGACTCCCCCGGCCGCAGATCGATCAGATGGCGGCGGAGCTGCGGGCCCACCTTGAGCAAGCCGTGGCGGCCGGCAAATCCGTCGAGACCGTGATCGGCGGAGACGTCGCCCGGTTCGCCGAGGAGTGGCGGCGCGCCGTGGGTAGCCACCCGTCTAGATGGGAACAGTTGCTGTTTGCGGCACACCCCATTGCGCTGGCAGTCTTCTTCACCCTGCTGCCGGCCGTCCTGTTCCAGCCAGTGGTCGCGGTGGAGGCGGCTCATCTCGTTCAGGTGCTGTGGATGGCAACGGGCATCTGGATCTTGTTTGCGCCTCGGCTGGGCGGGCGATGGCTGGCGAATAGCGCGAACGAGCGTTACGGGCGCCTGTGGGTCGCGGTGGTGATCGGCACATTCACCGGCATGCTGCTCCTCAGCCCGGTCATGCCCTGGGTACCCCAATGGACTCTCTTCGCGGTCCCACGGTGGCAGGCACTGCTCGTCATGGCAGCTTGCATGGCGATCAGCGGGCTGGCGATCCTCCGGGACCCTGGTCGGCCGCGGGCACCGGCCTCCGTTCAGTAGGCAGAAGACTCTAGCATTCCAGGTCAGGATGCCACGGTTACCAACCAGGGTACCACGGTCGCGAGGATGAGGGGGCGCCCTCTGGGCTTTCGGTAGGTCTTGGGTATAGGTCTTGGGTATACGAACAATCTCAAATCACCGTTGCTGGAGGAGGTGGCCCAAGCCGTGCCCGCCCGTAGTCGGGACGAAACCCGCGGCAGCCAGTTGCTCAAAGGCGTACTTGACATGCTGCTTCTGGCCCTGATTGCCGAGCAGCCCCGTTACGGATACCAGATGGTGGAAGAACTCGGGCGGCGCGGGCTTCACCTCGTCAGCGAGGGAAGCATCTACCCTGTGCTCGCCCGCCTGGAGCGGGCCGGGTATGTCCAGGGATACTTCGAGCCCTCGCCACAGGGTCCGCCTCGCAAGTACTACCGCATCCTGCCCCACGGCCAGCAGGTTCTCCACCGCTGGGTAGACGAGTGGCACCGGTTCGCGCGCGGTGTGGACGCGGTGGTGGCGGGCCAGCCCGCGGCGGGCACAGCCGGACCGGCAGCGGGACGCGGCGGTTCGGCCCCGGACCCCACCATCGCCTTGCGCGGTGGAGCCGGGCCGTGACCGTACAATCCGCCCGGTGTGATGCCCCGTTCCGAGGAACGGGTCTTCCCGGCTGGGACGACCACGGTCGTAACGCCGTGGAATCGGGCACTCCTCGCCCTGGCGACCCTGGCGACGGCCGCAATCTCCCCGCGCCGGTCGCTCGCCCTTCCTCGATGGGCCGCCTGAGTCCCCTGAGTCACCGGACACCTGCGGTCACCGCAGGGGCCCCCGGGCCCGATCATCGCTTGCGAGGGATGGTGAGACTCTGCCACCGCTCGCCAGCCCTGGCCTTGGCCAGGTAGACGATCTGGCCCACGTGATAGGAGATGTGGAACAGCTGGCGCTCGATGGCGTCGATCACGGTGTGCGGCTCGCCGCGGATGGACACGGTCCGCAGCAGGTCGCCCGGCCTCAGGGCATCCAGCGCCGCAAAGAGCGCCCGCCACCCCCTCTCCCAGCGCGCCATCAGCTCCTGCCGGGGCAGCCGCTCTTCGACGAACTCGGCATCCCGGTCGCGATCGGGCTTCTCGCCGTCCGAGGTCAAAAAGTCGGTCCACCGGGAGACCATGTTGCCGCTCAAGTGCTTGATGAGGACCGTGATGCTATTGGACTCCCCGCCGGGAGACCAGGCGAGGGCGTCGTCGTCCACCTGCGCCAGCGCCCGCTCGGCGAGGTCCTTGATGTAGCGGAACCGGCTCTTGACCGCCTCAAGGTAGACCTCCGCCAACCGTGGGCCGTCCACCAGGTCGTGCACGGGCCTTCCCTCCCTGGGCTGGGAATCATGCACCTCGCCTCCCGGCCGGCGGCGTGGCGCCGGGCTCCGAACGAGGGCGCGCGTAGAGAGTTCGTTGCACATCGTGCCGGGCGGTTCCTGCGCCTCCCGGCCCCCCTTCTTCTTGGTTCCTATTGTTAGATCCCTCGGTCCGTTGACCCGCTCGCTGGATCCGTGATAGCGTCGTGACAGACAACGGGGTCTGGCCATCTCCGATTTCCGAAGGCGATGAACGGGAAGAGTACCCGGGAAGCGCGCCTCCCAGCGAGCCGGGACGGTGGAAGCCGGTAGGTCGCGCCTGGGGAATCCGCCCGGGAGCCCGCCGCCGAGCCACGGATGCAGTTCGCGCGCCGTCGCGTGCACAGGCCTGGTGGGAAGGCGGCCGGCTGCCGCCCGATACGCGGCACGAGCGGGCGCCGTCACGGCGCCAAGTCCGGTGGCACCGCGGGACGACTCCCGCCCGGAAGGGCGGGAGTTTCTTTTTTGCAGTGCCGAAGGAGGAGACGATCGTGATCGATCCGGAACTGCTTCGCAAGGAGCCCGAGCGCATCCGGGAAGCGGCCCGACTCAAGGGCTTCGACCCCGAAACGGTAGACCTGGCGGTCACCCTGGACCGGCGCCGGCGCGAGCTCCTCGCCGTCGTCGAGCGCCTGCGGGCGGAGCGCAATGCCCTATCCAAGAGGATCGGTAGCCTGCCCCCGGAGGAGCGTCACGCGGCCCTCACCCGCGCGACCGTGCTCAAGGAGCGGTTGGCACAGCTGGAACCCGAGCTGCGGGACGTCCAGAACCGGCTCCAGCACCTCCTGCTGTGCCTGCCCAACCCGCCTGCGCCCTCGTCCCCGGTAGGTTCATCCGACGAAGACAACGTCGAGATCCGCCGGTGGGGCCAGCCGCCCTCGTTTCCCTTCCCTCCACGCGACCACATGGAACTCGGGCAGCTGCTGGGGATCATCGAGACGGAGCGGGCGGTGAAAATGGCGGGTTCCCGCGCCTATTTCCTGAAGAACGAGGGGGCCCTCCTCGAATGGGCCGTCCTCCGGTTCGCCGTCGACCTGTTGCTTCGGCGGGGCTATACGTTGCTGGCACCACCGGTGCTGGTCCGGGACGAGGCCATGACGGCCACGGGGTACTTCCCGCTGGGACGCGAGGAAGTGTACCGGCTCGAGCGGGACGAGCTGAACCTGGTCGGCACCGCCGAAGTCCCGCTGGTGGCTTACCACATGGATGAGACCCTCGAGGAGAACGAGTTGCCCCGGCGCTACTGCGCACTCTCCCCGTGCTTTCGACGCGAGGTCGGCAGCGCGGGCCGCGACGTCCACGGCCTTTACCGAGTCCACCAGTTCTGGAAGGTGGAGCAGGTGATCATCTGCGAGGCCGATCCCGACGCCTCCCGCCGCTACCACGAGGAACTCCTCAAGAACGCCGAGGACATCCTGCAGGCCCTCGAACTGCCCTACCGGGTCGTGCAAGCCTGTACGGGCGACATGGGACAGGGACAGGTTTTGAAACACGACGTCGAGACCTGGATGCCCAGCCGCGGCCGGTACGGAGAAACCCATTCGTGTTCCAGCTTCCACGACTTCCAGGCGCGCCGCGCTCGCATCCGCTACCGGGACAGGAACGGGCGGGTCCGGTACGCCTACACGCTGAACAACACCGCCGTCGCCTCGCCCCGGATCCTGATCCCGCTCCTGGAGATCCACCAGCGGCAAGACGGAAGCGTCCGCATCCCGGAGGCACTCCGGCCCTACATGGGCGGCTTGGAGGCACTGGTCCCTCGGGTTGCGTAACCGTAACGGCAGCGTAACGGCCGCCGAGGGGCAGTCCCGGGGGAGGGCGGCAGGCGGCAGCGCCGCGGCAGGGAATCTCTTGCAGAGACGCCCGGCGCCCCGCCCGGCACCCGCCACCCCCAACGGAAGGGATCCGCAGGCGCCGGTGGGCCTGCCGGTGGGTCCGGACCGGTGACCTGCCGCGGCGGGAG
This sequence comes from Thermaerobacter litoralis, assembly GCF_054654595.1. NCBI lineage: Bacteria > Bacillati > Bacillota > Clostridia > Eubacteriales > Clostridiales Family XVII. Incertae Sedis > Thermaerobacter > Thermaerobacter litoralis. The sequence goes on from NZ_BAAIES010000009.1 coordinate 49,891, forward strand.
AGGAGCACGCCAATCAATGGACCACTCCACGGGCAGGCCAACCCTGGTCGCCGAGGTGACCGCCGAGACCATCGCCCTCGAGGTGCACTGGGGCCGGGAGGTTTACTACCTGGAGGTCTCGGACGGTGTCGTGCGCTACCGGGAGACCACGCGCTGGGATCGCAATGCCTGCTACATCGAGAACCTGCTGGACATGGACAAGCTGGTCGAGGATCTTCGGAGAAGGTACCGGAGTATGTACCCGTCCCTGGGACCCCGGTCCGTTCTCGTCGAGCTGGAGTTCGACAACCACCAGGTGACCGTCAGACGCTGCACCGAGAGGGCCGCGTCGCGCCCGGTCCCCTGGACGGTTGAAGAACGGTGGCCCCGGGAAACGGGACTGTATGAGAAGTGGAGCGAGACCCGGTTCGTGTGGGGTGCCTTCGACTGCGAGGGCGTCGTGGCCTGCGTCGATGATTGGCATGGCCACCCGGACAAACCGGCCACCGGCGGACAGAACCCCGATCCGGGCGGCCATCCCGCCGTGATCCTGCTCACCGGGCGCCGGCCCCTTTGGGAAAACGGGCAACTGGCTTCCCTTTTGCGCCAAGGCCGGCAGGTCGTGGTGCTCGATGCAGAGGACGGCTTTCATCTCGCCCCGCGGCATGACCGCCTGCCTCCACCGGAGGTCCCCAGGGACCGCTTCGGCTACATGTCCGTCGCCTGGTTGCCCGCCCCGGCTCTGGTGGGCCAGACCGTACGGGTGATCGCCGACGGGCGACAGGGTGTCCTCCTGGTGCTTCGCCCTGAGCGTCCGGTACATATTCCGGCGAAACTCGGGGGGATCCACGGTAAGGAAAGCACCCTGCGGGACTCCGCCCACCCAGCCGGTGCCGGGAACGCCGGTGACCGGGCCCGTTCGGCTCAGGACCGGCGGCGCACGGACCTGCTGCCGGCCAGCCGCCACCGGGTCACCTTGACTCCTGTGCCGAAAGACTTCATACCTCCTTTCGAACAGGTCACCAGCGTGGGGGTTATCGCTATCACCCCGGAGGGGAAGGTCGCGGTCACCCTTCAATCCCGGGGCTTTGACATCCCCGGCGGCCACGTCCAGCGGGGCGACCGCAGCCTGGAGGAAACGGCCCGACGGGAAGCCCTGGAGGAAGCCAGGGTGACCCTGGGCAAGGTGGAGTATCTGGGCGCCCTTTGCTCGAACTACTACTCCGAACCGACCTACATCGTGCTGATGGCCGCCATGGTAGAGCAGGTCCTGCCCTTCGAACCCACACCCGATCACCGGCTGCGGCTATTTCTGACCCCCGAGCAGTTCGCGTCGGTCTACTCCGCGGGGAATCGGGAGAGGATGCAGGCGGCTGTGCGACAGGCCCGGGCCTTGTTCTTTCCGCAGCTATCCTCCCGGCCGTAGCACCACCGAAACCGATCGCCGTGACGGGGGTCTAGGCGGAGCCATGCGACGGGCAATGAATTGCTGCCTGGTCTGGCCGAGCGCGGGGCGCGAACCGTGACGGTCAGGTCCAGGGCGGTGGATTCCATCTACGTCGTGTGGGCCGCGGATCACCTCAAAGACCCGCTCGCCATCGTCGTGCAGCCGGGCTCTTCGCCCTGGCCGTTCTGGTCCACGTACTTTTCCCCAAGCAGGTCGGACGTTGGATGCAGGTTCTTGAAGCCGACCCGTGGCGCACCGGGTTGGTCGGCCTGGTGGCGATGGGCCTCTTTTATCCCGCCATCTTCCTGGTAGCGATCACGATCGTCGGCATCCCCGTTGCCCTCGCGATGGTCTTCGTCTACGCCCTGGCCCGCCTAGGCGGCTACATGGCCGTGGCCATGCTTCTTGGCCGGAGGATCTCCGCCGGACGCGATCCGTTGTTAACGCTTGGGGTGGGCGTGTTCGCGCTCGCCTTTCTTCGGTACGTACCGGTGATCGGCTGGCTGGCGGGCCTGGTGGTTGCCAGCCTGTCCATCGGCGCGGTCATCCAGACGCGCTTTGGCACCCGGGACGCGGTGCCTTCGGGGCCGGCGCCTCCGGGCCGCACCGATGGCGGCACGTAGGGGTACCCCGTATGGCTGCTGGCGGGTCTGCAAGGCGATTCTAGGCAACTAGGGAGCGCCCCGCGTGCGGGGTCCGCCCTACGCTTCCGGCGTGGATGCCTGGTCGTTCAGAGGGCCGCATATGCAGGCGACGTCCTCTTGTCACGTCTTAAAGAAACCCGAGCCATGAGCGTCTACCGTGGCAAGATACAGGGAGGAGCAGTCATGCCGCCGAAAACAGAAACGCGCCACCGCATCTTTCTCGCTGTAACAGCGATTTGTCCAGCGGCCGCGGTGTACGGACGTCCGGGCTCTGGTCAAGGAGGATCCTTCCATGGGGCTTCGCCATCGCTTTGCCGAACAGTTCCGAAAGCCGAGGGGCTTTTGAGCCTGTTTCACGAACCCAGGTATTTCCGCAGGATTGCAGCCACGGGAGGTTAAGTGAAAGCATCGGTTGGAATTCGCCATGGCCTGAGGTGTTCCTATGGCCTACAACTTCCGCCCGGTGAACCGTGACCAACTGTACCTGCTCCCACCGAGCCTTCGCGACTGGCTGCCTGAGGATCATCTGGCCGGGTTTCTGATCGACGCCGTCGAGCAGATGGACCTGCGGGCCTTTTACGAGAAGTACCGCGCCGACGGTTGGGGCGGAGAGAGTTACGACCCGACCCTGATGGTGACGATCCTGCTGTACGCCTACTGCGTCGGCGAACGGTCGAGCCGGCGGATCGAGCGGTTGTGCCTCGAGGACGTGGCCTTCCGGGTGATCACCGCCAATCAGAAGCCGGATCACGTGACCATCGCCCGCTTCCGCCAGCGCCATGCACGGGAGCTGGCCGCGCTGTTCACCCAGGTGCTGCGGCTGTGCCGTGAAGCGGGGCTGGGGAAGGTCGGCGTGGTGGCACTGGACGGGACGAAAGTCAAGGCCAACGCCTCGCTGGCGGCCAACCGAACGTATGATGTGATTCGCCAGGAAGTGGAGAAGATGCTGCGGGAGGCGGAGGCCACGGACCGGGAAGAAGATGAGCGGTACGGCCCCGGGCGCCGTGGGGATGAGTTGCCGGAGGAACTGCGCTCCCGCCAGAGCCGGCTGGAGCGGCTGAAGGCATGCAAGCGGCGGCTGGAGGAAGAGGCGGCCCGGGAAGCGGCTCGGCAGCAGGCCCGCATCGAGGAGCGGAAAGCCCAGGAGCAGGCGACTGGCAAGAAGCGGCGGGGGCGGAAGCCGAAGGCGCCGGATGCCTCGGTGGATCCGGCGGCCAAAGCCAACGTGACGGATCCGGACAGCCGGATCCTCAAGACCCGGCAGGGCTTTGTGCAAGGGTACAACGCCCAGGCGGTGGTCACGGAGGACCAACTCATCGTGGCCGCGGCGGTGACGCAGGACGCCAACGACGTGGGCCAACTCCACCCGATGCTCCAGCAGGCGCAAGCCAACCTGCGGGCCGCGGGCGTCAACAAGCCCATCCGCGCCGTGGTGGCCGACGCGGGGTACTGGAGCGAGGCGAACGTGAAGCAGGCGCCGGCCGAGGGGCCGGAGCTGTTCCTGGCGACGAGCAAGGAGTGGAAGCATCGTCAGGCGGTGAAGGATGCACCCCCTCCGCGAGGCCGGATCCCGAAGGGGCTGAGCCTGCGGGAGCGGATGGAACGCAAGCTGCGGACCCGGCGAGGGCAGGCGATCTACGCCAAGCGCAGCCAGACCGTGGAGCCCGTGTTCGGGCAGATCAAGACCGTGCGAGGCGCCGACCGGTTCCTCCGTCGGGGTCTGGCGGCGTGTGATAGCGAGTGGAAGCTGCTTTGCTTGACCCACAACTTGCTGAAGCTCTGGCGGAGGGTCAGGGAGCGATCCGCCACCTTGCCCTTTGAATGTACGGTGGCGGGCTTGGCATAGCAGGGGAACGATCGGGCCGCCGGCCTACCCCGTCCTGACCGTCAGCCCACGGGACATGGCCGAATCGACCCGGTACGTTCCCACTAGGTCCGATCTCTCAGGGTCGGTGCAACAGGCTCTTTTGGGGCCATGTGGCCGGAATGGTCATGGCCGCAACCACCCGTCGTCGCAATGAGTGGACGCTGTCGCTGTTGGAGATCCGTCCCGATGATCGGGTCCTGGAAATCGGGTACGGGCCAGGGGTCGGTATTACCTTGGCGAGCGGGTTGGTCGACGGGGGTACCGTCACGGGGATCGATCACTCCGAGGCGATGCGCGTACAGGCGACACGGCGTAATCTGAAGGCGGTGCGCCAGGGCAAGGTACGTCTGTTTACGGGAACCATCGAGGAGTGGCCGGGTTTTCCGCATACGTTCTCTAAGGTATTTTCCATCAATTCCGCGCAATTTTGGGCCGATAGGCCCCATGTGTGCCGAAAACTTCACAATTGGCTCGATCCGGGCGGCCGCATCGCCATCACCTACCAGCCCGTCGGGAAAGACGCACCCGGGTTGAACGAATTCGCCGATCAGTTAGCCCGGGACTTGCAACAGGCCGGGTTTGTGCGAATTCGGCGAGAAACCAAAGTTCTCACCATCGCGCCGGCGGTTTGTGTCATCGCTGAGAAGGATGCACCTTCAGGAGTTGTTTGAGGGAGGCTCTGCCCAGGCTTCCTCGGCCGCCAAGGCCGTGGTGACGCACTTCACGCCCTTGCAAAAGCCCGGGTCGCAACCCCGGCCCGGGCCGCGCTTCACCCGGGGAACGTTCCACTACGCGCCTTGCGTCCCGGCCGCCGGCGTGGTGGCCGTCCGCTTCTCTCGCCGGCGGTGGATCCCCTGGCGCTCGAGGGACATATAACAGCGAGAACGAGGGTTCCAGCGCATGACATACCGCCCCTTACCTACACCCTTTTCTGCGAGAAGGGCCAGGCGCAGCGTTCTGCTCGTGCGCCCCGTCCTGTTATTCACTAGTCAGGCGTCGAGGCCAGCCGCGGCCTTTGGCAGGGCAATCTTGACTCCACGAACCCCCAAGGGGATGCGCAGCAACCTGATCCTGCCCATCCCCCCCCCCCCAGAAGTTCACGTCGCAATGCAATAGAGAGAACGGCAGCCTTCCAATCCACGGTCACCGCCAGGATTTCACGCCGAGTCTCTTTGTTGGCACCCTCTGTCTTGCGGATCCACACAACCGCCAATGGGTTCACACTCCTTCCGCAACTCCTTCCGCAACGCGAGTAGGCTTCACGCGCTGACTTTCCCCCCTTTTGCCTGTACGTCAAACAGTATGAATCAGATGCATGCCGGTCAACACACGGACTTACATCACAACGTGTTCACAGCACATTCCCGAGACTTAACCCACCGTGTCTTCACTCTCTTGCACCAATCGACAACAATAAGCGGAACACGCTCGCAGGGGGAGTGAAACAAGCGTGGAAAACTCCTGAGCCCAGGCCCTGCCTACAACCGCCTCCGTTCAGGCCGCCCTCAGGGGAGTTCCACGCGTTTGTTCCGGTACGTCACGCGGGTACACCGGATCACCATCAGTGCGACGCAATAAGGGTTGTGGCGGGTCGACGCTACGCCTGATCTTGGCCGACATTTGTCGGGTCCGGTCGATGTAATGCACCGACTCGGCCTCGATGACACGATTGCGGCCCGTCCTCTGGCAACGCTGTATGGTTCTGCCCACGCAAAGCCGCCACCTGCTCCTAGGCGAGGAAGCCGCCCTCAAGACCACGGATGTGCCCCACGCGATTCTCATTCGGCGGCCGCGAAGGGGTGAATTCGACCTAGAACCCTTTGGACGGCGTGACGGTGACTCGTCCCACACAGAGCCGGACCATCGCCAAAAGGTCGTCGATGTTCAAGGAAATGCCCCTCGAAGTGGAGATACAGATCAGCTATATTGCCAATCGAAATTGTCCGAACGGTTCTCTGATTTCGGGTCTAATGTTTTGATTATTAAAATGGACGGCAAGACGCAATAAGTGTTTGTCGTATGTAAAAAGGTAATCTGCCTTAATATAGATTGCCGTTGCCAAATGAACCGCGTCGGCCCCCTTAAGATTAAATTGGCGCACCAAATCCCGGGCTATAGACGACACCCTGCGATCAACCATCACAATGTGAAGCCAGTCATATTTAAAAAAGTTTACCATTTCGTTGTAAAGGCTGTCCGGGAGTTTGCGCGCATCAGTATTGGGCGGTTTTGCAACTTCGGCTATGCTCAGGGCCGATGTTACGCCGCGACACAATCCATCTCTTAAGTCATCGACGCAAGCCTTACAGTCCTGCCAACGTCCTTGTTCCTTTTGAAAATATGCAATAATCATTGACGTCTCGAGATAAACAAGTGGAGCCGAGAGTTTATCCCTCATCGCGCAGTCTCCTTACAAAATCCTCGGACGGCATTCCGTCCGTAAAATCAGGGACTAAGCCGAGAAAATAAATTGGATCCGGAAGCTCCTCAGCCTTCGGAAGGATTTCAATGGAGTCTGCGATTATACTCTTGACCTCTCCGTCTTCGTCATAGGCGACATTGCCGGCCACGATAACGCGTTGCCCTGGGGCCAGGGCTTCCTTTACTATGGGCAAAAGATCTTCCTTAAAATGGCATTCAACTCTGCGACCATCAAAGTCTCTATAGATATTGCATCTAAAGGCCTGACGGATGCTGACCATTTCGAGGCTCCCTTCAACGCTTCCATAATCCTTGAAGGGAGGTGGTGCCATCATCCTTCTAATTGCATCAAGCGTGGATCGGCTAATTACGGCATGCATGCCATTTGCATGGACAGTAATTTGCCCATTTTGGCGTACCGCCTCGCGGGCAATCTCCTTGATAAGCACAAGTGCCCTGCCGGAATACGTGGCGGGTAATTCGAACTCAGATAGTTGTTGCAATTGTCGTAATCCTCGTACAGCGGATCGGATAACCTCACGACCAAGGTCTGTGTCCTCGGAGGCTTCAGCTGTCACTACATAACTTCCTTGTGATATTTCTGAAATGATCCAAGGGATGTGCTTACGACGACGTGGGTCGAGAGTGTTCTCGATTTCATGTAGAAGTTGGCTAAACCGTTCTATTACACGTGCGAAAGAGGCCATTTCGGCATGGCCCTCGGCGGGTTCAATGTGAAGTGTAAACGTAACCTTTTCCGGCATAGATCAACACCTCAATCTCCTTAGACGGCGTGACCCTCCCTGACGTCGCATATGTTGGAAGCGATCGACACGTAACTGCTAAGCCGATGTGAAATGCAGGATTCCCCCTGGTTGAATTGTTTCGAGTCTTATGATTCGACGGTAATACTCCTATTCCTGCCAGTATTGGCGGCTCCACCAGCCGTCCCCTGACGAATCGGACATGGCGTCACCTCCATCCATACGCTGCGTGCCTAACCGCCACCGCCAGTCCTGGCGCTTGGGTCCGGGCACCTATCAGCCGTGGTAGAACAGCGAGCCCTCGTCGTGCTAGGAGAAGTCGGCGCACTCCCCGATTAGGATGCGCCACGTCTAGTGCTCGTGGGCCGTGTCGTAGCGGGACGGCCAATGTCCCTCGCGTCGGCGTGACGCTGCAGTAGACCAGCCCTGCATCGATCAGTTCCTCCAGTGTGGGCCGTGGGTGGCGGTTCTTGACCCTGGCATACCACATGTGGATCAGAACGGTGAACCCCTACGCGAAGCCTTGGATGATCGCTCGCTGGCGTAGTATCAAGGGCCGGGCGCGGTTTGTGCGAAGGCGGACCTGCATATACGCGATGACCAGGCCTGGGGGTGTGCGGAAGCGCCGGAGTTTCATGTCGTGGCCACCCCCAGGGCCGCTGCTGCGGTTGCCCGAACCACCAGCACGGCGGGGAGGAGGCAGCCCCATTGGATTTGGGCGAACAGTTCCAAACGCCTCGTCCCCGCCGCCTTGCCGGCCGCCTGGCCCGCCCCCTGGGCGCTGTCTTCAAGGGCCCTCCGTGAGGTCTGCCGGGCCCGCCACAGCCGGCTGTCCATGGCATTGCGCGAGATGCCTTCCTGCCGCGCCATGTCGGCGATGGACTCTTCCAGCCAGTAGCGCCGGATGAGGAGGTCCCGCTCAGCAGCCGGGAGCAACTCCAGGGGCAGCCCGCAGCCGCTGCACCTCGCTCGCCCGTACCAGCACTTCCGCGGGGTCGGCGGTGACCGGGGTTCCTGGCCCTGGTGGGCCTTGCCGGCCCGCCGGGAAATCTCCCGCCGGGACATCGGCGGATGCGACCGCACTCGGCAGCTCGCCGCGAAACTCTCCAGAAGGCAGGCGGCCGGCAAAGCTGCGAATGGAACCCCGGCGGCGCATCTCGCGTTCCAGCTGCCGCCGCCGGTTCAGCGCCGCGTATTTCAGGAGCATGAGACCCAGCTGCGAAAGGTGCCGCGGGCCGGGTCGTATTCCGCCACCCGCTCCCACGCCGCCACCAGGGCGTCGGCGGCCACCTCCTCGGCATCGGCCGGCGTTCCTGCGGGGCCGAGGAGCAGCCGCGCCCGGTAGACCAGCGGCCCAGCCAGGTGCTCGACCATGACGCCAACGGCGTCCGGATCGCCCTGGCGCAGGCGGTCAACCACGGCCGGGGGCAGGTCGGCTCCACGGGCGGTCGGCCGGGCGAGGGCAAGGACGCCGGTGAGGGCGCCCGCGACGGCGGCCAGGATGCGGGGCTCGCCGGTACACTGCCGCCGCCCGGCGGAGAATCCCCCCGGGTGGGGCCGCGAGATCCCGTCCCGTTTACGGCTTGCAATGGTGCATCAGGTTCGCGGAAAACGATGGGTCGAAAGCCTCCTCCCCGGAGCCTCCGTCCGCAGGCAATGGCTTGCATGTTGGCCAGGAGGTCTGCCTCACCTGCAGGGATGCCCCTCACCTTGAGAGGTGCCCCCCACCTTCGGGTCACCCCTCACCTTCCTACTACGCCCGCGGGCGACGGGATCTTGCGGCCCGGCGCCCAGCAGGCATCCGGCCGCCCGACAGGGAATGTCTGCTAAGAACCTGCGTCAGGGGAGGGGAGCCGGCGTGCTACCGCCTGGAACGCTGCAGGACCGCGTCGCCATCGTCACCGGGGGAGGAACCGGCCTCGGCAAGGCCATGGCCCTGGAATTCACCCGCCTGGGGGCCCGGGTGGTGCTGGCCAGCCGCAAGCCCGAGAACCTGGAGAAGGCCGCCGCCGAGATCACCGAGCGGGGCGGCCAGGCCCTGACCGTCCCCACCGACGTCCGCGACCCGGAGCAGGTCGACCGGATGGTCCAGGCCGCCCTGGACCGCTTTGGCCGGATCGACATCCTGGTCAACAACGCGGCCGGCAACTTCGTCTGCCCCGCCGAGGAGCTCTCCGTCAACGGGTGGAACGCCGTCGTCAACATCGTGCTGCACGGAACCTTCTACTGCACCCGGGCCGTGGCCCGGCACTGGATCGCCCAGGGCCGGGGCGGCAACATCCTGAACATCATCGCCACCTATGCCTGGACGGGCGGGCCCGGTACCGTCCACTCGGCGGCGGCCAAGGCCGGCGTCCTGGCGATGACCCGCACCCTGGCCGTGGAGTGGGCGCCCAAGGGCATCCGGGTCAACTGCATCGCCCCCGGCCCCGTCGACGGCACCGGCGCCGCGCCCCAGCTCTGGCCCACGGAAGAGGCCCGCCAGGCGGTGCTGCGCTCCATCCCCCTGGGCCGCATGGGCCGGCCCGAAGAGATCGCCCATGCCGCAGCCTACCTGGTGTCCGACTACGCCGGGTTCATCACCGGCGAGGTGCTGACCATCGACGGCGGGCAGTGGCTGGGGCGGGGCGTGTTCAAGGGCCAGAGGCGATGAACCGTGCGCGTCGCCCTGTTCATTACCTGTCTCTGTGACCTGTTCTTCCCCGAGGTCGGCGAGAGCACCGTCCGGCTGCTGCGCCGGCTGGGCGTCGAGGTCACCTTCCCCGCCGGGCAGACCTGCTGCGGGCAGCCGGCCTACAATACGGGCTACACCACCGAGGCCCGGGACGTGGCCCGCAACCTGATCGAAGCCTTCGAGCGGGAGGCGCCGGATGTGCCGGTGGTGACCCCGTCGGGCTCCTGCGCCGCCATGATCCGCCACCACTACCCGCGGCTGTTCGCCGGCGACCCGGCCTGGACCGCCCGGGCGGCGGCCTTCGCCGAGCGGGTGTACGAGCTGTCCGAGTTCATCGTCCACGTCCTGGGACGGACGGACCTGGGCGGCCGTTACCCCGCCGTCGCCACCTTCCACCGCTCCTGCCACATGGCCCGGGGGCTCGGTCTGGTGGAGGAACCCCTGGCCTTGCTGCGGGCTGTCGAAGGGCTCAAGCTTGTGGACCTGCCCCACCCCGGCGAGTGCTGCGGCTTCGGCGGCACCTTCGCCGTGAAGATGGCGGAGCTCTCGACGGCCATGGTCGACGCCAAGGTCCAGGCCGTCGAGGACACCGGCGCCCAGCTTCTGGTCGGTTGCGACGTGGGCTGCCTCATGCACATCGGTGGGCGGCTGCGGCGCCTGGGCCGGCCGGTGCGGGTTCTTCACCTGGCGCAGCTCCTCGATGAGGCCACCCGGCCCGCCCGGCATACGGCGTAGGCCCCCAGGCAGGTACCATTCTGGCCCGGCGGAGCGGCCTGGGCCACGAGTGCCGTGCCATGGCAGCGGCGACGGGCGGCCGGGTACCGTGTAGCCCGGCGCCTGGGTCCCACGGGTCGACCCGGAGCCTGCTGGCGCTTGCGAGGGCGGTCTCAGGGCCGCCTCGGGTCCGCCTCGCGACGACGGGGCGCCGTCCGCCGGGTTCGTCCGGCGGGTGACCCCTTGACCGACGTACCGGGGGGAGGAACCGGCCATGCGGAACGCAACCCCAGATCACGCCGAAGCCCGCCGTGCGGCGGCCACGGCGGGGGCCGCCGCGCCCGCCACCGCGCCCGGCGGCACCGGTGCGGTGGCGAGCACGACCACGAACCGCATCGTGAGCAGCACCCCCCGCCCCGCCAATCCCTCCCACCGTCCCCCCGCCGAGCCCTTCCACCAGCGAGCCGCCGCGGCCCTGCGGGACGACTTCCTCCGCGTCGCCGTCCCCCGCGCCACCTACCGCCAGCACTACGGCCGCCAGGAGGCCCTGGCCCTGCTGGGCGATCCCCTCAAGTGGCGGGAGCGGGCCCGCAGCATCCGCGCCCGCACCATCGCCCAGCTCGATCGGTACCTGGACCAGGCCATCGCCGCGGTGGAGGCCCGGGGCGGCCACGTCCACCGGGCGGCGACGGCGGCCGAGGCGGTGGAGACCATTCTGGGCATTGTGCAGCGGGCCGGCGGCCGGCGGGTGGTCAAGTCGAAGTCCATGGTCACCGAGGAGATCCACCTCAACCCCCACCTGGAGGCGGCGGGCGTCGAGGTGGTGGAGACGGACCTCGGGGAGTACATCATCCAGCTGGCCGGTCACCGGCCGTCCCACATCGTGGCGCCGGCCGTGCACCTGTCCCAGCAGCAGATCCGGGAGATCTTCAGCCGCGAGGCGGGCCACGAGCTCCCCGACGACCCCGTCGCCCTGGCCGCCTTCGCCCGCCAGCGGCTGCGGGAGAAGTTCCTCCGCGCCGACGTGGGCATCTCCGGGGTCAACTTCCTGGTGGCGGAGTCGGGCACCGTGGTCCTGGTGACCAACGAGGGCAACGGGCGCATGGTCACCTCCCTGCCCCGGGTCCACATCGCCGTCATGGGCATGGAGCGGGTCGTGCCCACCTGGGCCGACCTGGCCGTGCTCCTGGAGGTCCTGGCCCGCAGCGCCACGGGCCAGAAGATCACCGTCTACACCACCTTCGTGGGGGGGCCGCGGCGCCCGGGCGAGGCCGACGGCCCCGAGGAGTTCCACCTGGTCATCGTCGACAACGGGCGGTCGAACCTGCTGGGCACCCGCTTCCAGGAGGCCCTGCACTGCATCCGCTGCGGCGCCTGCCTGAACGCCTGCCCCGTGTACCGGCAGATCGGGGGCCATCCCTACGGGGGCGTCTACAGCGGGCCCATCGGCGCCGTCATCACCCCGCTGCTGGGCGGCCTGGACGGCTGGGACGACCTCCCCTACGCCTCCAGCCTCTGCGGCGCGTGCTACGAGGCCTGTCCGGTGATGATCCCCCTGCACGATCTTCTGGTCGACCTGCGGGAAGAGGTGGTGAACCGCCGGCGGCCGGCCGGGGAAGCCGCCTATGGGGACGCCGGTCCCCGAGCCCGGCCCTCTGGTGCGGCCGGGCGGAAAGCGGCGACCGCCGCAGGAGGCGAGGCAGGCGCGTCCGGCCCCGAGGCCGGTGGTGGGGAGCGGGAGGCCGCCGTGTGGACAGGTGCAACGCGGGAAGCTTCAGGCGGTGAGGGCTTGCATGGGCTCCGCCACCGCGCCGAAGCCTGGGCGTTCCGGCTGTGGCGCTGGGCCTTTACGGACCCGCGGCGCTATCGCCTAGTGGCCCGGCTCGCGGCCTGGCTGCAGGCGCCCTGGCTGGTTCAGGACGAACCGGCTCCCCCCGCGGCGCCGCCAAGTGCCGCGAGCTACGGGTCGCGGGATAGCCAGCAAGAAGCCACCGGTTCAGTCGCCCAAGGGCGAGCGGTTCCCCATGACCGAGCGAGCAAGGCGCCGGCCGTACCCGCCCCTCAGGGGGATCCCGAGGAGCATGCGGGGGCACCCGGCGCCGGTGCCACGGGCGATCGGCGGTCGCCGGCAGGGCTTCCGGCCGGGCTTTCGGCGGGGCTTCCGCCCGGGCATTCAGCCGGCCTGATGGACGGTGCCGTCCTGCGCGGAGGTCCAGGCCCCCTGGGTGCCTGGACTGCCTCCCGCGACTTTCCGGCCGTGGCCTCCCGGCCCTTCCACGCCCGCTGGCCTGAGCTCGCCCGCGAGGTGGAACCCGGCCCCCCGGCCGCAGCGGGCCCGGTCCCACGGCAGCCGGGCGTGCCACCGGAGCCCGGTGCGAGGGCTCTGCTTGGCTCTCCGCCTGGGTCTGTACCTGGGTCTGGATCTAAGTCTGTACCTGGGTCGCCTCCTGGGGCTTTACAAGGGCCTGGGTCAGCGTGCCGGCCAGGGTCCCCGGCCCGGTCCCAGGTGTGCACGATGGAAAGCGGGCCGACCGCCGGCTTGCCGCGGGCGGACCACCCGGGCCCCGACCCTGCCGGCTGGCCCGAGCGCTTTGGCCGGGAGCTTGAGGCCGTCCACGGCACCTGGACCCGCGCCCAGGGCGGAAGGCCCGAAGCCGTGGCGGCGGCCTGCGCCGCCGCCTGTGCCGCGTTCGTCCGGTCTCGCGGCTTACGGCGGGTGGTGGCCTGGGACCCCGCCGCCCCGGGCCTGCCGGAGGGAGCCGGGCCGGTCCTGGAAGCCGTGCTTCACGCCCTGGAGGAGGCAGGCTGCCAGGTCACCCGCTGGCGGGACCAGGAACCGGGCCTTTCCCCGCTGAGGCTGCGTGAGGCAGCGGCCGCCGCAGACCTGGGCATCGTCGTGGCCCACTTCGCCATCGCCGCCAGCGGCACCGTGGCCGTGGTCCACGGGCCGGGCCGCGGGCGGGCCGTCAGCCTGCTGCCGGAGCACCTGGTGATCCTGGTCCCCGGCGCCGTACTGGTACCCACCCTGGCCGCGGCCATCACGGGCCTCACGAAGCGTTACGGGGTGACCGACCCGGCCCGTGCGCCCCAGAACGTCACGTTCATCACGGGTCCCAGCAAGTCGTCGGACATCGAGCTGCACCCGGTGGTGGGGGTCCACGGGCCGCGGCACGTCCACGCGGTGATCTACGGGACGCGGTGATCTCTCGCACGCGGTAACCTGCGGGACGCCTCACGGAACGGGGCGCTCCGCGGGCCGTGTCTACGGGTCGTGACCCGGGGCTTCGATGCTTTCCCGTCGTCGGGCCATCGGTCGAGCTTCGGCTCAGGCGGGCTAGCGGCTGGGAGGTGACACCCGGTGCGCAGACAAAGGCCCATGCGCAGGGTTCGACTCCGCATCCTGGGGGCGGCGCTGTTCTGCCTGGTCGTCCTGACCGCCTACACCATTTGGGACAATGAACGCATCGTCGTGCGAGGATATGTGGTAACCCATCCACAGGTACCGCCAGCCTTCGACGGTTACCGAATCGTGTTCATCAGCGATCTCGAAGGGCGGACCTTCGGCGACCAGCAAAGCCGGCTCGTTCAACGAATCGTCGAGCAACGTCCCGACCTCATTGTGCTGGGCGGCGACTACATCGACGAAGAGGAAGCTTCCGCGGAACCCGTGGCTGCCCTCGTTACCGGATTGCGCCAGTCGCTTCAGGCACTGGTCTACTTCATTCTCGGTCCGAAGGATCAGTATTGGGAATCCCATGACGGTGACGATGCCGTCCTTCGCGAGCTGATGGAGCGGGGCGCCCGGTATTTGAACGGCCCCGTGCGGATCGAAAGGGGATCAGACCATATCTGGCTCAGCGGGCTGCGCGTCGCGTTCGCCACAAACCCGGCCAATCTCCCCGATTATTTCAGGACCCATCGCGTCCCTTCCCTCGAGAGAGAGTACATCGAGCGTGGCACACTGTTCTGGTATCACTCTACCCCGTCGGATTTCGTCATTGTCGTGAATCATAAGCCGCTGCGCGATTTCGGCCGCTATCTGAGCCTGTTTCACTGACCCTGACGAGATCAGAACTGGGGGAACGTACCGGGTCGATTCGGCTATGTCCCGTGGGCTGACGGTCAGGACGGGATAGGCCGGCGGCCCGGTCGTTACCCTTCTATGCCAACGCGGCCGCCATCCAACCAAAGGGTGAGGATGCGGACCCCTTCGTTACCTTCCGCCAGAGCTTCAGCGAGTTATGGGTCAGGCAGAGCAGCTTCCACTCGCTGTCACACGCCGCCAGACTGCGACGCAGGAACCGGTCGGCGCCTCGCACGGTCTTGATCTGCCCGAACACGGGCTCCACGGTCTGGCTGCGCTTGGCGTAGATCGCCTGCCCTCGCCGGGTCCGCAGCTTGCGTTCCATCCGCTCCCGCAGGCTCAGCCCCTTGGGGATCCGGCCCCGCGGAGGGGGTGCATCCTTCACCGCCTGACGATGCTTCCACTCCTTGCTCGTCGCCAGGAACAGCTCCGGCCCCTCGGCCGGCGCCTGCTTCACGTTCGCCTCGCTCCAGTACCCCGCGTCGGCCACCACGGCGCGGATGGGCTTGTTGACGCCCGCGGCCCGCAGGTTGGCTTGCGCCTGCTGGAGCATCGGGTGCAGTTGGCCGACGTCGTTGGCGTCCTGCGTCACCGCCGCGGCCACGATGAGCTGGTCTTCGCTCACCACCGCCTGGGCGTTGTACCCTTGCACAAAGCCCTGCCGGGTCTTGAGGATCCGGCTGTCCGGATCCGTCACGTTGGCCTTGGCCGCCGGATCCACCGAGGCATCCGGCGCCTTCGGCTTCCGCCCCCGCCGCTTCTTGCCGGTCGCCTGCTCCTGGGCTTTCCGCTCCTCGATGCGGGCCTGCTGCCGGGCCGCTTCCCGGGCCGCCTCTTCCTCCAGCCACCGCTTGCATGCCTTCAGCCGCTCCAGCCGGCTCTGGCGGGAGCGCAGTTCCTCCGGCAACTCATCCCCACGGCGCCCGGGGCCGTACCGCTCCTCTTCTTCCCGGTCCGTGGCCTCCGCCTCCCGGAGCATCTTCTCCACTTCCTGGCGAATCCCATCATACGTTCGGTTGGCCGCCAGCGAGGCGTTGGCCTTGACTTTCGTCCCGTCCAGCGCCACCACGCCGACCTTCCCCAGCTCCGCCTCCCGGCACAGCCGCAGCACCTGGGTGAACAGCGCGGCCAGCTCCCGTGCATGGCGCTGGCGGAAGCGGGCGATGGTCACGTGATCCGGCTTCTGGTTGGCGGTGATCACCCGGAAGGCCACGTCCTCGAGGCACAGCCGCTCGATCCGCCGGCTCGACCGTTCGCCGACGCAGTAGGCGTACAGCAGGAGCGTCACCATCAGGGTCGGGTCGTAACTCTCTCCGCCCCAACCGTCGGCGCGGTACTTCTCGTAAAAGGCCCGCAGGTCCATCTGCTCGACGGCGTCGATCAGAAACCAGGCCAGATGATCCTCAGGCAGCCAGTCGCGAAGGCTCGGTGGGAGCAGGTACAGTTGGTCGCGGTTCACCGGGCGGAGGTTGTAGGCCATAGGGACACCTCGGGCGATGGCGAATTCCAACCGATGCTTTCACTTAACCTCCCGTGGCTGCAGTCCTGCGGAAATACCTGGGTTCGTGAAACAGGCTCAAAAGGGGCTGTAAATAGTGTAGCGAACCCGATTCCAGAAATTTGTGTTGACCGGCAAATCCGGCCCTCCTTTTCCTAGGCCCACACGGCGGGTATGTCCACGGCGGTCAGGGAAGGGGCGGCAGGCGACGGCCTGTCGCGATCGTCGCCTGCCGCCCCATTCCATCGCTGATGCTCCGGGTGTCTCACTGCTCCTGCCTATCCCGCGCGGACAACGCGGGTGGCGTTGAGGATGGCCAGCAGGGAGACGCCGACGTCGGCAAATACCGCTTCCCACATGGAGGCCACTCCCGCGGCCCCTAGGAGCACGAAAATCAGCTTGACCCCGAGGGCGAAGGCGATGTTCTGCTTCACGATGCGGCGCGTGGCCCGGGCCACGGACACGGCCGTCGCCAGCCTGGCCGGGCTGTCGTCCATGATCACCACGTCGGCCGCCTCGATGGCCGCGTCCGAGCCGAGGCCGCCCATGGCGACGCCGATGTCCGCCCGGGTCAGCACCGGTGCGTCGTTAATGCCGTCCCCGACGAAGGCGAGGGCGCCGGGCCGCCCCTCTTGGCGCCGCTCGGCGTCCAGCCGCTCTACGGCCGCCACCTTATCCTCGGGGAGCAGGTTGGCGTGCACATCGTCCAGGTCCAGCGTTGCGGCCACCTTCTCGGCGACGGACCGGTCGTCCCCCGTCAGCATGACCTGGCGCCGGACGCCCATTTCGCGCAGCGCGCGCACGGCCGCCGCCGCCTCGGGCTTGATCTCGTCCGCGATGACGATGCGCCCCGCCAGCACGCCATCCACTCCCACGTAGACCACCGTGCCCTCGGCCTCGCAGGTCTCGTGAGGGATGCCCTCGCGGTGCAGGAGCCGGTCGTTACCGGCAACGACTAGTTGCCCGTCCACACGGGCGCGCACGCCATGGCCCGCGACCTCTTCGTAGCCCGACACGCGCGCTTCGTCCACGCTCTGGCCGTACGCCTCGGCGATGGAGGCGGCGATGGGGTGGCTGGAGAAGGCCTCGGCGTGGGCGGCCAGCTCCAGGACCCGGCCGCGGGAGAACCCGTTGTAGGGGGTGACCTCTACCACCTTGAAGACGCCCCGCGTCAGCGTGCCCGTCTTGTCCCAAACGACGGTGTCCAGGCGCGTCAGGGCGTCCAGGTAGTTGGCCCCCTTGACCAGCACGCCCCGCCGCGAGGCGCCGCCGAGGCCGCCGAAGTAGCCCAGCGGGATCGACACCACCAGCGCGCAGGGACACGAGATCACCAGCAGGACCAGCGCGCGCCGGACCCACTCGCCGAACTCCGCCCCGGGCACCACCAGCGGGGGGATGACCGCGATCGCCGCGGCGGCCGCAACGACCGCCGGCGTGTAGTAACGAGAGAAAGTGGTGATGAACCGCTCCGTGGGCGCCTTGCGCGCGGCCGCCGTCTCCACCAGCCGCAGGATCTTGGCCACCGACGACTCGCCGAAGGGCCGGGTGACCCGCACGGTGAGCAGGCCCCGAGTGTTGACCATGCCCGCCATCACTTCGTCGCCGGGTTCCACCCGCCGGGGCACCGATTCTCCCGTGAGGGCGGAGGTGTCCACGAAGGACGATCCTTCGACCACTTGGCCGTCCAGGGGGATGCGCTCCCCGGGCCGGACCACGATTTCCTCGCCCACGGCCACCGCCTCGGGCGATACGCGGAGGATCTCACCGTTCCGCCGCACGTGGGCGTAGTCGGGCCGGAGGTCCATGAGTGCCCGGATGGAGCGCCGGGAGCGCTGCACGGCCAGGTCCTGGAAGAACTCGCCGATGGTGTAGAACAGCATGACCGCCACTGCCTCGGGCAGCTCGTGGATGGCGATGGCGCCCGCGGTGGCCACGGTCATCAGGAAGTTCTCGTCGAAAAGCTGCCCGCGCCGGGCGTTGCGAAGGGCGGCCCCGATCACGCCGTGCCCGACCCACAAGTAAACGGCCAGTAGCGCGGCGTCCACCGCCAGGGCGAGGGGCGTACCATCCACCCGTGGGTGGAGGAAGGTAGCTGCCAGGAACGCCAAAGTGGCCAGGCCGATGGCCGCCAGGCGGCGGTAGGTGGAGTGATGTTCCTCTTCTTCAGCCGGCCGCTCTGCCTGGCCCGTCGTGCCCGTCCTTTCCTCGCCGGACGAACGCGGCGCCACCGCCTTCCCGGCGGCCCTTCCCACGGTTTCTCCCGTGGGATATACCGCCGCATCCGGCGCCGGGTTCGTCCCGTGGGGAAAAACGCCCTCCTGACGAGTCCCGTCCCGGGCGGCAGCCCCCGTGTCTTGGCGCGGCGTGACGAGCCGGACGCCGGGTTCGACGCGGGCGATGATCTGCCGGGCGCGCTCGACCTGGGCCGGGGGAAGCAGGACGGACCCCGTGGCGAAGCTGACGGTGGCGTCTTCCAGCCCCGGCTCGCGGCGCAGGGCATCCTCGATCCGCTGCGCGCAGCTGGCGCAGTCGATGCCCTCCAAGACATAGCTGTGCAGAGGCTCCCGCCGTGTGTCCGTGCTCATCGGCAATCCCTCCGGCGCGCCTTCCCGCCTTGGGGGCTAGCGCTCTTCTTCGTAGTGCTCCTGGGCCACCTGGATCAGCCGCAGGACGTGCTCGTCGGCCAGGGAGTAGTAGACGTTCTTGCCCTCCCGCCGGTACTTGACCAGCCGCATCGTCTTGAGCAGGCGCAGGTGGTGGGACACGGCGGGTAGGGAGAGGTCGAGGATGGCCGCCAGGTCGCAGACGCAGAGTTCCTCGGACGCCAGAAGGTAGAGGATCTTGGTGCGCGTCTCGTCGGCCAGGGCCTGGAACAACTCCGACAGTCCCGCCACTTCCACGAGGCGCTCGCGCAGGGCGGCGACGCGCTCGCCGTTGGGGTCGAAGCTCGCGCACACGTCATTCCGGGCTCTCTGCCGTGATGCTGTCACGGGCGGCCCCTCCTCATTTGATTATTCCATAATCGTTTAATCGACTTCCATACTAGCGACCGGCGCTGGGGATGTCAACCGCCGGCGATCGTTCCGCCCTCCAGGTTCGACCACCGGCGACCGGGCGCGTACCCGGGGAAGGCCCCTTTCACCCCGCCATGGGCGCCCCGGACCCACCCAGGAGCCCCGCCACCGTCTGGTAAAGGAGGAACGCGTTCAGTCCCGTGATCGTCAAGGCGATGGCCCAGCCCAGGACCTTCATCCAACCGGTGTTGACGAAGGGGCCCATGAGCCGCGGGTCGCCGGTGAACTGCATCAGCGGGATCACGGCGAAGGGGAGCTGCAGGGACAGGATCACCTGGGAGAGGATCAGCAGCTGCGCGGTTGCGGACGGGCCGGCGAGGGCCGTCACCAGGACCGCGGGCACGATGGCTACCAGCCGCGTGATCAGGCGCCGCAGCCAGGCCGGCAGGCGCAGGCGGAGGAATCCCTCCATCACGACCTGGCCGGCCAGCGTGCCGGTGAGCGTGGAATTCTGGCCGGCGGCCAGGAGCGCCACGGCGAACAGGAGGCTTGCCGCCTGGACCCCGAGCAAAGGGCTCAGCAGCCGGTAGGCTTCCTGGATCTCCGCTACCTGTGTGAAGCCGCGGGTGTGGAAGGTGGCGGCGGACAGCACGAGGATCGCGGCGTTGACGAAGAAGGCGATACCGAGGGCGATGGTGGAGTCCGCGGTAGCGTAGCGAATGGCCTCCCGCTTGTCCCGCTCGTCGGAGCCGTAAGCGCGCGTCTGAACGATGCTCGAGTGCAGGTAAAGGTTGTGCGGCATCACCGTGGCGCCGAGGATACCCAGCGCCAGGTAGAGCATCTCCGGCTCCAGCACGAGCCGCCCCGTCGGGATGAGGCCCGCCACGATGGGCCCCAGGGCCGGGGAAGCATAGAGGAGGTTGACGAGGAAACTGCCCATGATGACGGCGATCAGCGAGACGACCAGCGCCTCCACGTAACGGAAGCCGCGGTTTTGGAGGAAGAGGATCAGGACCACGTCGAGAGCCGTCAAGATCACGCCGAGGAGCAGGGGGAGGCCGAACAACAGGTTGAGGGCGATGGCCGTGCCGACCACTTCGGCCAGGTCCGTAGCGGCAATGGCCAGCTCGGCCAGCACCCAGAGCAGGAAGCTGGTTCGCCGCAGGTAGCGCACGCGGCAGGCCTGGGCGAGGTCAAGGCCGGTGGCGATGCCCAGGCGGGCGCAAAGGGCTTGGAGAAACATGGCCATGAGGCTGGATATCAGCACCACGGAGAGGAGAGCGTAACCGTAAGCCGAACCGGCGGCAAGGGACGTCGCCCAGTTTCCCGGGTCCATGTAGCCGACCGCCACCAGGAAGCCCGGGCCGGCGTAGGCAAGGAACTTGCGAACCGCCGCCCATCGCGCGTGCCCACGGGGGATGGCAATACTGCCGTGGACCTCGGGCAGGCTCCGCTCGCCGGGCACCTTGGTGCCGGCGGCTTCCCCCGCCACCATCACCGCTACGGCCGGCGGGCGCCACTGGCCTTCGGCCATGGCCTTCATGTCGTTTCGTTCCCTTCCCCCGTCGCTAGCCACCGCGACCCAGCTCCTTCATTCCTAATTTTGTTCCCGGATAAGAATTTTGCATGGATGCAAATCTCGGGCCGAAAAAGACCGGTGTTTTGTGTCACCGGAAAAGAGTTGCCCTATGGCAACTTTGTTGGAGCCAGCTTAATTGCTCTTGCAAGAGGTGTCAAGGGGGTGACTTCGTGGAAAAGCAGGCCGGCGGCAACGGCCACATTGCCGTGACGGGCATAGAAATAGCAGAGTGTGCTCATGAATACGCTCCGGCACCACGCGGCGGTCTATCAGGCGGGTGCATAGAAAAAGATCGGGCTGGAGTTGGTCGTCTCCAGCCCGCCGGTCAACGGGGCCGCCCAAATCTCTCGGCAGGCACGGCCTGCGAATGCAGAACCGGCCTTATGGTACCTGCCCTGGCGCGGCGGGATGCGAGGTGAGTCAAATACACGGCGGGCCGAAGGACGACCTCCAGCCCCCCGTGACCTGCCCCCCGAACCCCGCGCCTTGCAGCCGTCGAAACATATGCCCCGAATGTGTCGAGCCATGTCGCCTGTGACGTTACTCTCCTAGCAGCCGCTCAAGCTCCGGCCAGGGGTCCACGCGCTGTCCGCTCGGCTCGCGGATCTCAAAACGCAGGTGCGGCCCGGTAGACCGGCCCGTCGAGCCCACGGTGCCGATCCGCTCTCCGCGCTCAACCCGCTCTCCCGCCCGCACAGCCACCGAGGCCAGGTGTCCGTACCACGTCGTGCGCCCGTCGCCGTGCCGGATGCCGACGGCCAGGCCGTAATCGACGGCCGGCCCGGCCCAGACCACGCGCCCGGACTGATAGGCGCGGACGGGGGTCCCCGGCTCTGCCGCCAGGTCCACGCCATGGTGAAAGTCCCGCTCGCCGGTGAACGGATCCACGCGCGGGCCGAAGAGCGAGGACAGCCACCACTCGCCCCCATCAGGGTGGTAGAGGAGGGGCCGAGCCGAATCGTATCCGCACCGCGGAGGGCGTATTTCCCACCACCCACTCATGGCGAGGGTATCCGGCGTGAGCCCTTTAGCCTAATAAGCACCGTCCCGGCCTAGCCCACCCCGTCGTAACCACGTCAACCTTCCTCGGGAACGCCGGCTTCTACCCGCAAGTCGCCCGGATCATAGAGAGTACGGCAAACCCAAGACGGCACCCATTCCCATCGCTAGAGGTAGTGAACTGAAGCTGAGACTGAAGCCGCGAAGGCGATACAGACTCCTGTGAAGTCGGCGTTGCACAGGTAGCCGAGCAGGGCAACGCACGGCGGGCAGCCCTGCGCAAACGGGGCGGCAGGCAGGAGGTGCGGTGATCGGATCAAGAGCGGAGGATGGGGGTGCATGCCTACACGGAGGCGGCGAATGCACGATAACCAAAAGAAGAGGGGGAGGCGTAGCATGTTTCGTTCATTACGAGGTCGCTTGATGATTTCTTTCATTGGGATTGCGCTAATGGTCATGGTCGTAACCGTGTGGACCAACCTGACACTCGCTCGGCGGGCCTATATTGATCTTGCGGTTCGAGATATCGCGTACATGACAGAGCAACTCGTCCAGGTCGTCGATCCAGTGGCCCGGCGGAGCTCGAATGTGCAGGAGTTCTACCAGAACGTAGATCCTTACATGCGGGCTATGCAGGAAAACTACTTCCGCAAGTGGGGCATGACAGGATACCCCTTTATCCTTGACCGTAATGGAATCGTTATCTACGCGCCGGGGTGGGAACCCGGTATCGACACCAAACAAGCAGGTGAGTATGGCCGGAGGCAGTACGAAAAGCTGCAGTCCGTGAACTTCAACGGTACCATCTTCTACACATGGAAGGACCCCGGCGAGAAGCATGAACGGGACAAGTTCGCTGTTGCCAGGCCTCTGCCGTCGAATCCGAACTGGATCCTCCTTGTTTCAGCTTATACCAAGGATGACTTGCTACTGGCCTTCAAGCCCATTGAACGCCTTTCCATCGTCATTGCAATCATAGCTATCGTCGTGGCCATTGTCTGGAGTGCGGTCCTTTCATCGTGCTTGACTCTACCCCTTCGCCGCTTGGGAGAAGCCCTTAAGCGTATCAGCCAAGGCGATCTTCGGGTCGAACGGTTGAATCTGCGGGGACGGGACGAGTTGACCCAAATGGGGAGAGCCTTTGACGAAATGGTCGAACAGCTGCGGCATATGCTGGGGCGCATTCATCATGCGAGTGAGCGGCTCACCAAGAACAGCACGGATCTGTCCGGCGCGTCCACCCAGGCCGCCGAGGCCACGACACAGATCTCGGTGGCCATGCAGCAAGTAGCAGCGGGCGCCGGTGAGCAGTCGCGGAGCGCCGAGTTGACCGTGAATGCTGTCGAGGAACTGCGCGCCGCGATTAATCAGATCGTAGAGGGGGCCCAGCGTCAACGCGAGCATGTGTATCACGTCGCTGAGACCCTGCAAAAGACCAGTGTGGATGCCAACACGACGGCGAGAGCCGCGGACGAGGTCGGCGAAGCGGCCCTCCGGACCCTTGAACTGGCGGAAACGGGGGGGCGGGCCGTTGACCGCACCGTCCGCGCCATGAACAACATTCACCGGGCCACCAGTGAAGTGGCAGGTAACGTGCGGCAGCTCGGGCGCGAATCGCAAAGGATTGGTGAGATCATCCAATTGATCAACGATATTGCGGAGCAGACCAATCTGTTGGCCCTGAACGCCGCCATCGAGGCCGCCAGGGCCGGGGAACATGGCAAGGGGTTTGCGGTCGTCGCCGAGGAAGTCCGTAAGTTGGCCGAACGGTCGCGGCAGCCCGAGTTTGACACTTCGAAGACACATTTCTTGACCGAAACCGCGCCACGGCGCGGTTTTTTTGACGCTTCAGGCGCGGCACACACGGGAATCCTGTAGGCACACGAATTGCGATCCAATGCAGGATCACTAGGAATAGACGTCGTAATACGTAGGCATGTATATCCGTACCGTGCAGCGCAAAAATCGAGATGGCTCCATCGTCCGCTACGTCCAACTGGCCCACAACTTCCGGCATCCCCAAACGGGCCGGCCGCAAGCCAAGGTGCTGTGGTCCTTCGGCCGCGAAGAGGAAGTGGACCGCCAACAGCTCCAGCGGCTGATCCGCAGCATCGAACGCTTCCTCTCCCCCGAAGAGGCCCTCCAGCGCCAGGCGCAGGAGGGCGATGTCCCGCTGCGGTTTGTCGAGAGCCGGCCGTTGGGTGGCGGCTGGGTGCTGGACCGGCTGTGGCACGAGTTGGGCATCGCCCAGGCCATCCAGGAGGCGGTGGCCGACCGGCGCGTGCACCTGCCGGTGGAACGAGCCCTCTTCGCCATGGTGGCCAACCGGGCGCTGGCACCGGCGAGCAAGCTGGCGACCGGGGAGTGGTTGCAGAAGGAGGTGGTCCTGCCGGGCACCGAAGGGGTGGAACTCCATCACCTCTACCGGGCTATGGACCTGCTGGTGGCGGCCGGCGAGGCGTTGCAGAAGGCCATCTACTGGAGCGTGGCGGACATCCTGCAACTGGAGGTCGACCTGCTGTTCCTGGACACGACCACCACGTACTTCGAGGTGGACGAACCGGACGACGAGCAGGGCTTGCGCCACTACAGCCAGCGCTCGACCGATCATCGTCCGGATCGGCCCCAGATCGTGATCGGCCTGGCGGTGACGCGCTCGGGCTTGCCCGTACGGTGCTGGGTTTGGCCGGGCCAGACCACGGACGTGAGCCGGGTGGAGGAGGTCAAGCGCGACCTGATCGCGTGGAAGCTCGGCCGGGTCATCACCGTCGTGGACCGGGGCTTCGTCTCGGAAGAGAACCTGCGTACGCTGCAGCGAGCCGGGGGGCATTACATCGTCGGAGAGCGGATGCGATCCGGCAAGGCCGGCGTGGAGCAGGCTTTATCGCGGCCCGGGCGGTATCAGAAAGTGCGGCCGAACCTGGAGGTCAAGGAGATCGTGGTGGGCACCGGGGAGGCGCGCCAGCGCTACATCCTGGTGCGCAACCCCGAACAGGCCGAGCGGGACCGGGCCCAGCGGGAGCAGATCCTGGCCCGCCTCCGGGAGGAACTGGCGGGCTTGGAGCGCCTGCCGAAGGAGGAGCACACCCGGGCCGTCTGCGCCCTGATCGCCCACCCCACCTATGGGCGCTACCTCAAGCTCGACAGCCGCCGCTGGCCGGTCATCGACCGGTCGAAGGTCGCGGCCGAGGCGCGGCTGGACGGCAAGTACCTGCTCCGGACCTCCGACGACACCCTGGCGCCCGCGGAGGTGGCCCTCGGATATAAGCAACTCCTGGAGGTCGAGGAGGCCTTTCGCACCCTCAAGCACACCCTGGAGATCCGGCCCGTCTACCACCGACGGGAGGATCGGATCCGCGCTCACGTGCTCCTGTGCTGGCTCGCCCTGCTGCTGGTCCGGGTGGCCGAGATGCGCGTCGAGGAACGCCTGGGGCAACGCTATACCTGGGATCGCATCCGGGCCGAACTCGACCGGATGCACCTCGGCCATTTCCGTGGCCCGGCCGGGATCGTCTACCAGCGGACGGAGATGACGACCTTCCAGGCCCAGCTGTTCCAGGCGATCGGCGTGGAGGAACCACCCCGCTTCTTCCGCATCGACCCCGCACGGGCGAGCATGTAGATACACGAACATGTCTACGTCAGGGGGTCGAAATGCCCGTTGCTACGGGCTTTTCTGCCCCTTTGTGTGGGAGCCAAGTGTCAAACTCCGGTGAGACACCGATGTCCCTTCCAGAGATATCCGGCCTCCAGGCCGTTCATGGGCGAGCAACCCCGGGCCTTGTTGGCCCGGCTGGTGTTCCCCTTCCAGCTCTGCACGACTGGCTTGTCGTGGCAGGTGTGCAACCTCACCGTAGCAGGGACGCAACCCATGAAACCGCCTTCAGGTTGGCAGTGTACTCGGCCGCGTGGTGGAACGCCGGTCGTACCGAGTCCCCCCTTGACACCTATCTTCCTAGTGCACTAGTGTAATAGTGCACTCGATCGACGGGAGGAGCGACGGTGCCCGAACTCTTCGGCAGCGAGTTCCGTCTGGACCCAACCCGGCCGATCTACCTGCAGATCATCGAGCGGTTCCAGGAGGCCGTCGCCCGGGGTGTGCTCCAGCCGGGGGATCAGATTCCCGCCCAGCGGGAACTGGCCCAGCGCATCGGCGTCAACCCCAACACGGTGCAGCGCGCCTACCGGGAAATGGAGATCATGGGCCTGGTGGAGACGGCCCGCGGCACCGGAACCTTCATCACCCTGGACGCCGGCCGCATCCGCGCCCTTCGGGAAGATCTGGCCCGCCAGGCGGTGGCCGAGTTCGTCCGGCGGTTGCAGGACCTGGGCTTTAGCCGGGACGAGATCGCCCGCCGGGTGGCTGCGGCTCTCGGCACGCCGGTACCGGGCGCGGGCGACCTCGATGGGGGATCCCACCCAGGCGACCCTGGAAGGGTGTTCCACGCGGGAAGCTCCGGAAGCCAGTCCCCCGCAGGTCGCCCCGACACCGGGTCTCAGGCCATAAGCCCGGGCAACGGGTCCCGCGTTGAAAGCCAAGAAGGAGCCCAGCTCCCAGGATCCCGCGGGCTCGCTCCTCGGCCAGACCGCGGATCCCGCACCGAGAACCAGCGCGTCAAAAACCAAGGTTGAACACCAAGAAGGAGGGACACCTTCGTGACGCCCCGCCATCCCCTGGCTCCACCCGCCGCCCCATCGGCTGCGGCGGCCGAACCCACCGTCCAGGCTGCCACGCCGCCAGCGGCCGGCTCTGCAGGCGGTCCAGACCCGTCGACCGTCACGGGGACACCCCCGCCTGCCGTCTGCTTCCGCCACGTCTGGAAACGGTACGGCTCCGTGGAGGCCTTGCGGGATGTGTCCTTCACCCTGCCTGCCGGTACCGTCACGGGCCTGGTTGGAGCCAACGGCAGCGGCAAGTCGACCCTGCTCAAGGTGGCGGCCGGGTTTGTGCGGCCCGCCCGGGGTGAGGTCCAGGTCCTGGGTCAGACCCCCAGCGTGGAGCTGCGCCGCCGAATCGCCTTCGTCGCCGAGGTCGACCCGCTGGACCCGTGGATGACGGTGGACCAGACGGTCCGGTTCGTCCGCTCCTTCTTCACCGGCTGGGACGCGGAGCACGAGGCTGAGCTGCGGGAGATCCTGGAGCTGTCGGGCCGCAGGCGGGTGGGGGAGCTGTCCAAGGGAATGCGGACCCGCGTGCGGCTGCTGCTCGGCCTGGCCCGCTCGGCGCCGCTGGTTCTTCTGGACGAACCCTTCTCGGGCATCGACCCGGTGTCCCGCCGCCGCATCGCCGACGCCATCCTGGCGGCCTGTCGCCGGGGCGGCCGGACGATCCTGCTCTCGACCCACGACTTGAAGGACGCGGAGCCGCTGTTTGACCGGCTGATGGTGCTGGCGGGCGGCCGCCTGGTGCTCGCGGGCGATGCCGACGAGCTCCGGGCCCGGCACGGAAAGTCCCTGGACGGGATCGTCGAGGAGGTGCTGGCATGACGCCGTTCTTCCGGCTCCTCTGGCGGGAGGTGCGCCAGGGGCTGCCCACCACGGTGGCTTCGGTGGTCGCCATCCTCGCGTGGTACACCTTTCTGGCCAGCCGCGTCGGCCGCTGGAACGAGGGGCTGGTCCTGGCGATGACGCAGATGCCGCTGTGGTGGCTGCCCCTGGGAGCCTTGTGGCACACGTACCAGAGCTTCAAGAACGACCTGGACACCGCCCGCGCCTACCTGCTCCTGTCCCTGCCGGTCTATGGCTGGCAGCTGGCCGGGGCCAAGCTGCTGGCGGTGTGGCTGGAGGCGGCGCTGTACGTAGGGGCGACGTTCGGCGGCATCGCGGCCATGGTGCAGGGCGTGGGCGTCCCCGGCCTGCCGCCCGACATGTCCGCCGCCGTGGCCGCCCAGTTCGCGCGCACGCTGGTGGAGGCGGTGGGCATCCTCCTGGCGATCCTGCTGGCCTTCGCGCTGCCGGCGTGGCTCGTGCTGGTGCAGGCGGCATGGGGTGCCGGCCGCACCGTGCGGCGGGGGCGCCACGTCCTGATGGGCCTTGCCTTCCTCGCGGTTGGTTGGCTGTTGGTACGCGCCGCTGTCGCTGGGGCGGCCGTGCTGGACTTCCTTCCCACCGTGCCCACCTTCCCCTTCCCCGACCTCTACCGGGCGCCGGGCGGAGTCTGGACCGTCGAAACCCGGTGGCTGGCCATGCATCCCGGCCCGTGGCTGGCGGTGGTCCTGGCCACGGTGGTGGGGTTCTTCGGCACCGCTCGGGCGGTGGAACGGGCCCTCGACGCCGAGGGAGCTCGATGGCCGGCGGTAGCAGGGGTGGCCATCGTGGCGGCCGCAGCGGCGGTCGACCTGTACCTGAACGGGGTGGGGCTCTTCGATGCGCTTCTTCAGGCGCTGGCCGGGGGCGGGACGTAGGTCGAACGCGGCCGGCTGGTAGAGGGTCGATGGCCGGCCGATGAGGCACGGCCTCGGGTCCACCCGCGGGGAACCACGCGACCCGAAGGGTGGGCCGACCTAGCCGAGGAAGGATCGAAGGTGCCGGCTCACGCTTTCCACCGCATCCTTCCGGCTGGCGTACAGGACATAGTAGCCGTCGCGCCTCGCCTTCACCAGACCCGCATCGTGAAGGATCTTGACGTGGCGGGAGATCGCGGCTTCCGACAGGCTGAGGGCCCGGGCCAGTTCCTGCGTGCTCTTGGGGCCCTCGTGGCAGAGCTTCAGGATCTGCAGGCGCGCCTCGTGGGCCAGAGCGAACAACATGCGCTGCAGGGCAACCGGAGGCTCGGCAGGCGGTCGCAGCAGGGGCCCCTCGAGCCCATAGACCAGGCAGGGCTGCCACGGCGGGTCGCACTCCACGCGGGTCTTGACCCGGGTGAAGAGGCTGGGGACCAGCAGCAAGGGCCGGGTTGGGGTGACGCCGACCACGACGTGTTCCGGGAGCCGGTGGAAGATGAGAAGGTGGCGGTCGCGAACCACCCGGGCGTCGGGTGCCACCTCCTGCAGCACCGTCCACACGTCGCGCTCACGGAGGCGCCGGGCGCGCCGCTCGGCATCGGCCAGCAAGGCGGGGCGGATGCGCGCCCACTCCCCTTTGAAGGCGCACTCCCAGAACTGGTCGAGCATGGCCAAAAGTCGCCGCCGCAACCGGTCGGGGCTCCGGATCAGCTCCTCGCAGGCCTCCACATACCGCGGGTCGAGACGTCGGGCATGCTCAAGGAGCATCGCCTGGGTCGCGCCGTCCCGCATCACCTCGTCCCAGGTGGGATCCCGCTCTGCCTCCCATGGCGTGAACGCCCTCGCACATTCCTCGGCGAAGGTCTTCACGGGCAACCGTTCGATGTCCGCCAGTTCCTCATGAAATGCGGGAACGCCCTCCCGCGGCCGCGGGGTGAAGAAGCCCAGTTGCCAGTCCCGATAGGCGAAGCCCAGCTTGCGAATCTCGGTGAGCAGGGAACGGGGCAGCCGCTTGCGCGTCTCTAGAACCCAGTGAAGTTGCAGGGGGTGAGCCCGCGGGTTCACGATCGCCTCGAGGGCACAAACCGCCTCGAGGAGAGGCGACAGGTGGAAGGTCACGGCCGCTTCGGGATTCGCTGGAAGCTGGATCTCGATGGTCACCGTCCGACACCATCCGTCTCGCCGTCGCGGTCCGCCACCATGCCATGGCGAGCTCGCCCAACGCCATCTGATTGCGAATTCTTCGAATGTGTTGAACCGCCGGGTGAGCACCCCATAGGGTTGTGAGCAGCGACACCGCCGAGGAGAGGCTTGTGAGCAGCGATACCAAGGAGGTGCCCCGATGCCCGCTTCCGCCCATCCCGTGCCCAAGTGCTACCTGGTGGTGGCCTACGCACCGCCGCGGGTGTCCGCCCGCGCCGCCAACGACGCGTTCAACCGGTACATCGCCGATACCAGCCGCGGGTTGGTCCTTACCCATGACCACTTCATCCACCCGCGCGGCGGCTACGCCATCTTCGCCTGCGAGCGGGAAGAACAGGTACGGCGCGTGACGGACGCCCAAGACGAACTGCCCGGCTGGCAGGTTTCCGTCCACCCGCTCACCTTCGCCCACGATGCCGTGACCTGGCTCTACCAGAGCGACTTCACCCTGGCCTGGTACCGCGGCGGGCAGCGACTCCGGACGTGGATGAACCGGTACGAGGCGTCGGAGCATTGCCACAGACTCGAAAGCCGGCTTCCGTCCCAGGCGGATTGACCGTTCCGGCCGCGGCGGTCCACCGAACCGACGGCACCAGACTGCGAGCCTGCACCGGCCGCCGGCGGGACGTTCAACCTTCCGCCCGGCCCTCGCTCAAAGGCCCCAGCAGGAAGATCACGTTGCCATCGGGGTCGTGGAGGCTGCATGCCCGGGCACCCCAGTCCTGATCGGCCGGCTCGGTGGCGAAGGTGAGCCCCTGTTCGGCAAGCCGCCGGTACGCCGCGTCGACGTCGCCCACCCAGAAGCTGATGTGGTCGAGGCCCGGCGGGTTGCCCACCAGGTCCGGGCTGCGCCGCACGCCGCCCGCGGGCCGGCTCGTCTGAAAGAGGTAGAGGCGAGCGTCGCCGGCGACCAGCAAGGCCCCCGGCGTCTCGTCCCGGCTCTCCACTCGGAATGCTAGCTGCGCGTAGAAGGCCTCGGCGGCCTGAAGATCGCGCACTGCCAGGCCGACGTTGTCGATCCGCTGGACCATGATGCATCCCCCCTGGCCCACCCATCTCGTCTGCGTCGCCCGCCGAGCCCCGAGCCTTTGACGAGCCGGCTCCCGGACGGAACTCCGCACCGTCACCTGCGCTCCCCCACCGCGCTGCGCAGTGCGCCTGCTCCACTGAATCCGGCCGCCAGCCCTGGTCCCTGCTGCAGGCAGCCGTGGGGGTGACGATTCCGCTCCTGCTTCCGGTTCCGCGCCCCCCGGCTCCGAGTTGTTGTCCCTCGGGGCCCTTCGCTCGGATCCGCGTATTATCCTGCTGGCGGTACCGGGGGCAGGTACCGGCGTGCTGGTGGCCGTGGCGGCTGCGTCTCTCAACCGCCTGCTCCATTGCTTCACGAATCTGTCCTTATGCCAGATCATGGCACGGGTGCGATGTGCCCGGCGGGACACCATCTGGGGGCAGCCATCGCCCCCGTCCCCGTCATGGGCAGCCACATCGTGGGACTCGGTGGAACTCATGGCCCGCTTTGGCTCGGAGCGCATCCGCGAGCACGGCGTCCCCGGGACGGCCACCTTGGGCACGCCCTTCCCCGCGGTGTTGTTCGGCATCGAGCCCTGGCCCTTCGCGCGGCCGGAGAGCACAGCCGGGAGCTTGGGTTCGCTCTCTTCCGCACCGGGGCTCGCAGGGCCGCTGGCGTCCGCCCAAACCGGGAGCGGTGGCTCGACGGGAAGCCGTCCTTCGGCGTAGGGTCAAGGTGAGGGACCACCATGATGGAAGGTCCGTCAAACTGCACCTGGGGCGTTGGGTGAAGGCAGGCGGTCGCGTTGTCAGCTCCGGCCCTGGTTGGTCTTGGCTTTGTCGTCGGTGCCATCGGCACCCTGATTGGCGCGGGGGGCGGGTTCCTCCTCGTTCCCGTCCTGGCCCTGCTCTACCCGGTGGACGATCCCGGTACCCTGACGGGCATCTCCCTGCTGGTGGTGGCCGTCAATGCCCTCTCCGGGTCCGTCGCCTATGCCCGGATGGGCCGGATCGACTTCCGGGCGGGCGCCTGGTTTGCGGCGGCGGCCATCCCGGGGGCCGTGCTCGGGGCGTGGCTTTCGACCCTGATGTCCCGGCGGGTGTTCGAAGCCCTGCTGGGGACGCTGATGGTGGTGGCGGCGGTCTGGCTGCTGGCCCGGGCCCACCGGGCGGCGGTGGCAGGGGCGGCGGGAACCGCCACCCCGGGAACAGCGGCAGCCGGGGTGGCGCGGGCCACGACCGCCGGGGGGCCAGCGGATATGGCCCCTTCGCTGGGAGCGGCGGGGGCGAAGGGGGCGCTGGGGGCGCCGCAGTCGAAGGGGGCGCCGGGGACGCGGGGTGCAACGGCTTTGTCAGGGCGACCCAGTCCGGCGGCCGCGCCGGCCAAAGCCCGCCCGGGTGATGGGCCCATGGAGGACCCGGCCGCCTTACCACAAGAAAAGTCCCGCCGGGGCAACCTGGGCCGCGGCATGGCCATGAGCTTCCTGGTCGGCGTCGTGTCGAGCCTGCTGGGCATCGGCGGCGGGATCATCCACGTCCCGTTGCTGGTCACCCTGCTGGACTACCCGGTCCACGTGGCGACGGCCACGTCCCACTTCGTCCTGGCCCTGACGGGGTGGGCTGGGGTGGCCGTCCACGCCTGGGCGGGAACCTACCACCACGGGCTCCACCGGGCGACCTTGCTGGCGGCCGGTGTGATCCCCGGCGCCCAGGTGGGCGCCCTGCTGTCCCGCCGGGTGGACGACCGCTGGATCCTCCGGGGCCTCGCCTTGGCCCTGTTGCTGGCGGGGGTGCGGGTGCTGACCGAGGCGGCGGGGGCGTGAAGGGCGGGACCACCGGCACACGAACCGCGCCGGCCGACGGAGTAGGGCCGGACGGGGCGCAACCTGCTAGACGCCGTGATCACCCCACGGCGGGGCCAGCCGGCGGAGTACGCCCGCCGCGTCGCGGGAAGTCGTTGCCTTCTCGACGGTTCTCAGCGATCCCCTCCCGACCGGTTCTGGCCCTCCGCGGAGCTTCTCCTCAGAGCCCCTGGCCGGAGGCCCCTGGGCCGGGGACTTGCCCACCCCCCAGCCGCTCCAGCAACCACTGGCGGAGCACCCGCACGTGGCTCCGCTCCGGGTTGCGGGCTGCCGTCAGCAACACCACCGTCTCGTGTTCCCGGCATGCCGCGAGGGCCGGGGCCGTCACCTCGGTGCCCAGGGCGTCCAGTTCCTCCCGGTACCGGCGCTGAAACCCTTCCCAGCGGGCCTCCGGATCCTGGTGGAACCAGCGGCGCAGGACGTCACTGGGGGTGAGTTCCTTCCACCAGGCATCCCAGGGCGCACCCTGCTTGCGGGCCCCGCGGGGCCACAACCGGTCGACCAGCACGCGGTAGGCTCGCGGCGGTGCCGGTTCGTCCCCGTAGACGCGGCCGATTTGCAAATCCACGCCGCCTCACCTCGCCCTCCCCTCATTGTCCCACAGGGCGCCCTGAGGGTCCTCCCATGGCCACCGCATGACGCGGGGGCCCCGCGGTTCGGCCGCTCTCGGCCGGGGGGGCCCGGCTGCACGTCGCCGCCGGACGTTGGGTCCTGCCGCCATGCCCCGCCCGACCCGTTCGTCAGCCTGCCAGGGCCACCGCCAGACCGCCGGCCACCATGGCCACGGCCCAGACCAGGTCCAGATTGATCCAGGCCCTGCGCAGGAAGAACAGGCCGAACCGGTAGTACACCAGCAGCGCCACAGTGCCCGCCGCCAGCAGCATGCTGGCGGCATGGACGGCCGTGGCCAGGACCACGCCAGCCCCGTCCGTCAGCCCCAAACCCACTGCGGCCTCCGCCCCGGCCCCCAGGCCTGTCTTCAAGACGGGCCCGGTCCCCACAGCGGACCCGGCCGAGGGCCCCAGCCCCGAACCCACCGCGGCCCCGTCCGCAGACCCCGGCCCGGCCTCCAACCCGGACCGGGTCCCACCCGCCCCGCTTGCTGCTACCGGGACCGCCGCCCCGTGGGGACCCGCCAGGTGGGCGCCGTGTTCGACCCCCGCCGCCGTCGTCGCGGCCGGCCCCGCCGCCGGCGCCGCGGCCGGAGCCGCCTCGCCCGGAGCCGCACCCGAGAAGGCCACCCCGCCCGGCCCAGGCTCCTCCCACCAGACCAGAGGTGCCAGCATCAGCCCGGCGCCGTGGGCGGTGGCCATGAGGAACGACCACAGCACCAGGCCGGCAAAGCCCACCTGCATCCCCACCCGCCCCCCGGCATGGCGGGACCGGAACAGGTGGAACAGCCCGTAGCCCACCAGCAGGGCGGCCACCCCGTAGCGTAGGGGCACCGCGGGGAGCGCGGCCCGGGCACCCCACAGCAGCGCCAGCACGAGCCCGACGGACAGGGCGTGCCCGAGCCCAATGGGCAGGAGCGCCCACAGCACCCGCCGTCCGCTCCGGGCCTGCATGCCCAGGGCCACCGCGAACAGCCAGCCCATGGCGGGGTTGAGGCCGTGGTAGGCACCCAGCAGGACCAGGATCAGCCAGGGCCACGGGCTCCCGCCGTGGGCTGCGCTCGTTACATGGTGCAGGTGGTCGTGCATCGGCGACGCCCTCCGGCTGCCTCGACCTTGCCCCCATCTTCCTAGGGAGCCTTGGCCCACGCGGCGAGACACCATTCCCGGGCCCGCTGGGTGCCCCCGGCTGCGCCTCCCGGCCGACGGGCCGTGTTCGTCCGAAAGACGAATCGATCACCGTGGCGCCCGCCCCGGCGCCATACGGCGCGCCGGGTCACGACGGGAAGCAGAAGGAATCCGACGAGCTGTCGCCGCCCTGCAGCCGCACCTGGTGCGGCCGGCTCTCGCCGAAGTCCACGAAGAAGGCCGGGTCCACCGCCAGCCCGCCGGCGGGATCCGCGTCCAGCTTGACCAGCCAGCCCCGCAGCCCGGGATAGAACTGGTCATCCCAGGTGCTGTAGAGGGAGTTGGTGACGTACACCCGCCGCCCGTCGCGGCTGACCTCGACCATCTGGGGTCCGCCGGTCAGGGGCCCCGCCGCCGGGTGGGCCGCCCGCCGCACCACGCCACCCAGGCGAACGGAGCCCGTCAGCTTCGGGTGGAAGGGGTCCGATACGTCGTACTGGCGCAGCTCGCCGGTCCCCCAGCAGGAGACGTACAGGAACCGGTCGTCCAGGGAGAGGTTGATGTCGGTGATGAGGGGCGGCACGGCGCCCAGGGGCTTGAGGATGTCCGGCAGGCCATCCTTGTCCTCGACGGGTTCGGCCGGGATCTCGATCACCTTGCGCACCGCCCAGCGGTCGCCGTCCCGGTACCAGAGCCAGACGGAGCCCGAGAGGTCCTCGACGCTGACCACCACGCCGACGAACCCGTACGCCTTGCTGGGGTCGTGGGCGGGCCGGAGCTCGAGGACCATCTGGTGCTGGTCGCCCAGATCGATCGCCTGGACGTGGCGGCGCCGGCGCAGGTCCCAGAAGTGCAGCCGGTGCCCGTAGCGCCGGTTGACCACGTCGTCCAGGTTCAGGCCGCCCTCGAACAGAGCCGGGGCGCCCCACTCGCTGGTGACCACGGTGTCGTAGCCCAGGTGCCACCAGAAGTCATAGGCGTAGACCTGCGGGCCGCGCTCAACCTCCCAGCGGCCGAGCACCTCGAAGCTGTCGTGGTCGAGGATGAGGATGCCGCCGGGGCCGTCCCCGTCCTGCCCCCCGTCACCCCGCCCGCCCAGGGCGCTGACGTAGATGCCGTCGGGCCCGCAGTGGACGGTGTGCAGGCGGGAGTACCCGGCCCGGCGCAGGACCTCCTCTGGTTCCACCACCTTGACCAGCCGCGGCTCGGCGGGGTCTGGCTTGGTGTCCAGGATGTAGATCCGGGACGAACGCAGCCCCGGCACCAGCAGGTAGCGCCGCTCCACGTGGGGGTGGGGGGCAAAGGGGCAGAGGGCGGAGCTGCAGGCGTTCCAGCCGAAGTGGTGCACCTCGTCGCCGGTGTAGGGGAAGTCCAGGGTATGGACGACCCGGCCGTAGGTAGCGGAGCGGGGATCCACGTCGACCACGGCGAAGCCGTCGGGCCGGCCCCCGGTGCGAAGCAGGGCCACGTAGGCCAGGCCTTCCCGGGGCGCCTCCATGGCGAGCCGCGGCGAGGGGTAGAAGGTGGGGTCGGGGCGCCAGACGGGCATGTTCGTACCTCCTCCATCGCTCTCTTCATCGATGGCAATTCTACTATTTCGATAGGGTATTATGACAAATCCTTGGCGTGGTGGTCGAGAGGGTGAAGGAGGTGGAATCCATTTCCGTGCTGCAACCACCCGGTCATCGCGCCCGCGCGGCCTCCCACTCCCGCCGCAAGATGGCGTAAAGGCACAGATCGACAAACCGTCCCTTGCTGAACATCACCTCCCGCAGCAGCCCCTCGTACCGCATGCCCGCCTTCTCCATCACCCGGGCCGACGCCCGGTTCTCCGGGATGCACCGCGCCTCGATGCGGTTGAGCCCCATCCTGCTGAACCCGTAGTCAATGAGGGTGCGGACGGCCTCCGTCATCAGGCCGCGACCCCAGTAGGCTCGGCCCATGGCGTAGCCGAGCTCGGCCCGGGCGTGCTGGGGCGCCCAGGCGACGAAATCCACGGTCCCGATCACCCGCCCCGTCTCCCGCAGGACCATGGCCCAGGGGGCATTCCGGTCGTCCCGGTAGGCCCGGACCACGGCTTCCACGAAGGTCCGGCTGTCTTCGAGACTCCGGTGGGCCTCCCAGGTGGTATACCGGGCCACCTCCGGGTCCGACGCATAGGCGTAGACGTCGTCGACATCGTCCAAGGTCAACGGGCGGAGGATCAGGCGGGGCGTCTCCAACACCGGCAGGTTGCGGAAGAATCCTTCACGAACGGAGGGATCCGGCGCCGGGCCGGAGGACTGCGTCGTCAATCGCTCGCCTTGATCGGGTCCACCGGCCTCCCGGTTCGTTTTGTCCAAACCCTCCATTCTGTATGACCTCCTCTCCCAGGGTGGCGTGGGTGCGCTGCCGCTGGGTTGTTCCCATCGTACCCTTCGAGAACCGAAACACGCCACGGGGCGAGCCCTTGACGTGGCTCGCCCCGGCTGCCCCCGCTTGCCCTGTCCGGTTCTCGGCACCCCCGGGCCGGCACCGCCGGGCTTTCCGTGCTCAGCGGCCCGCCCCCACCGCCTCCGTCGCAGGCGATCCCGCTTGCGCCGTGCCCGCTCCCTCCGCCGGGTCCTCGATCACGATGCGCAGGCGGTTGTAGTTCCGGCCGTGGCCGTCGGGCTTGTAGTTCTTCTCCACCAGCCCCTTGACATCGACGGCGAAGAAGGCGACCTCCGTCGTGCGGTCGATGCGGATCTCCTGGGGCCGGTCCCGCACGCCCGCCGCTTCGTAGCGGGTGGACTGGAACGTGGGCCGGGACCCGTCCAAGGTGTAGTACACGTCCGCCGGCTCGCTGGTGTGGAAGCGCAGCCGCACCGGGCCGGTGAACACGAGGGTCTGCTCACCATCGCCGTCGAAACGGACTTCCTGGCCCTCCCCGTCGCCCAGGGCGCCCGCCGCCGAGCGGGTCCCCTTTTCGGGCAGGATTTCGACCCAGGACCGGGGCTGCTGGCGGTCGTTCTGGTAGTCCAGGGCGACCCGCAGCAGTTCCATGTTGCCGTGGGCGAACTCCATCGCCTGCTCGTAGGCCTCGGGCCACGCGGGCTGGAAACCCTGGGACCGCCAGCGCCCGTCCTCGAAGCGGTAGGCTCCGACCTCGAAATCCCACCCGAACACCCGGTGGCGGTACCAGAAATGGTCGGCGGAGTTGCCGGCCGCGGAGTACAGCACATCGATGACGGGCCCCGTCTGGCCCGGCAGGATCACCGTGTCCCGCCACCGCTCGATGGCGTCGAGGATCCGCTCGCCCGCCTGCCAGAAGAAGGTCTCCTCGCCCAGGGTGGGGCGGGGCAAGGGGATGCGCCCGGGCACCTTGTACGCTCCCGGCGGCCACATGAAATAGCCACCGTGGCTGTGGACGTTCATCGCGAACTTGATGTTGGGGAAGTTCTCCACCAGCCAGACCTCGTTGCGCGTCTCCGGTTCGGACAATGGCGCGGGCCCCGCGTAGGTGGAACTCAGCGGGTTGGTGCTGCCGCCGGTATACCCGTCGTGCACGCTGCCCACGGCGAAGTTGCGGTTGAGGTCGACGCCCCACTGGTTGCGCAACGCGGGGTCGGCGTACGCCGGTCCGCCGTGGTTCACCAGGTTCTTCCGCTGCAGATTGTAGTCGTAGAACGAGTAGTGGCCGCCGTCGGGGTTGACTGACGGCAGGATGAAGATGTCCAGGTTGTCCACCAGTTCCCGCGTCGGCTTGTGGGTCCGGTAGTTGTAGAGCAGCCGGGCCGCCGTCTCCAGCGCCACCAGGGGCGTCACCCACTCCCGGGCGTGCTCCTGCGCATAGATGAACACGCCGGTGCGCGAGCCATCCCGCCGCTTGCCGATGCGCAGGACCTTGACGGTGAAGGGATCCCGTGAGACGTGGGCCGGAGCCCGCAGGTAGTCGCTGAGCACCACCGGCCCCTCGGGCGCGACCACGCCGGTGGGCTGGGCGTTGCGGTACGGATACGCCTGAACCGGAAGCTGGGGGTCGGCATTGACGGCGGCGATCACGTCGCCTGCCGTCGACGTCACCGACCCGTCGGGCCCGGTGGCCAGCGACACGTGGACCGTACGGGTCGCCTCATCATAACGGACGGCCAGGGGCCGGTTCGGCTCGCCGGGATCCTCCAGCACGACCCGTAGCCCGTTGCCCCCTTCGTGCCCCCACGCCTTGGAGTACCAGACGATGGCCCGCGAGCCCGTGCTCCCCGTGACCCCCATGGCCTGCCGCCGGTAGCCGTGGGTCTTGTACGGCAGCTCGATGATCTCCGTCAGGTCGGGGAACTCCCGGGCCAACGCCTCCAGCCGGGCGTAGACCTCGGTGGGGTCCATGTAGTGGTCGACGAAGCCGGTGCGGTACTCCCCGTCGAAGGTGAACCGCGCCTCCTGGGACGGCCATGGCTCGACGGCGGCGCGGGCCTCGGCCCCACTGGCGTCGGTCACCCGAACCGCCTCGGGCAGCGACGCCACCGGCACCAGCAGCGTGTGGTACATGTACTCCCCTGCGTCGACGAAGGGTGTCATGGTCCCCAGGTGCTGCCCGCTCGCCGCGTCATAGACGTTCAGCACGGCCTGGGCGCCGGCCGCCGCCCGGGCTTCCACCGAGACAAAGGGGCCGGCGGCGTTCTCGAAGCCGTCGGCCCGCAGGATGCGGACCGGTTCGGCCTCGGCCGTTGCAGTTCCGGCTGCGACGGGGGACGAACCGGCCTCGGCGCCGTTCGCCGCGGCCATCGCCCCGGCGGCGGGCTGCGCCGCGGTCCCCGGGGCGCCGGCGGGCCGGAGCCCAAGGGCTGCCAGTTGGCGGGCCTGGTCGTCCGTTACCACCAGATCGATGGTCAGCCGGCCCTCTGCATCCTGGAACACCGGAGCCTCGACGGCGATGCCCATCTGGTGGACCTGCTCCAGGACCGCGGTGGACGGCAGGGTGAAGGTCACGACCCGCTCCACCACCGGGTCCCGCTGCACCGCCGGGTCGGCCCCCCGGGCCTCGGCCAGGGCCTGCGCCCAGGTCAGTCCGACCAGGGTGACCCCCAAGACCGCGGCGACCAGGCGTTGGGCCAGCCTGTGCCCTGCTCCCCTCTCCACGGGCATCCCTCCAACCGTTCCCGCCGGCCGGGGGCCGGACCCGCCGGCCGGCAGGTGGACAGGTTGTCAAGATTCTAGGACAAGGCGAGGGTGCCCGTGGCACGAACGGTGTCGAGGCCAATCACACCTTCTCCGGTGCCCGCTCCCTTGGCCGGCTGCGGCCCCACAGGCGGCGGGGCGCCGGCTCCCGCCCGCCGGCCGCACCGGCGTCTCCTTCGCCGGCAGCGCCCCCATCGCCGGCGGCCGGGCCGGTCGGGCTCCCTTCCCGGCGCGGATCGCCATAGCGGCCGATCTCGTCCGACGCGCTGCCCGTGGCCGCTTCCCGCGTCTCCGTCTCGGTGCGGGCGGCCCAGGGATCCCGCTGGGCCACAGGCTCCGGCCGCGGGTAGGTGACCTGGGCGACGCGGACGTCCACCAGGACGGGACCGTTCACCTTGAGGGCCCTCTCCAGGGCCGCTTCCAGGTCCTCGGCCCGTTCCACCCGGATCCCCGCAGCCCCAGCGGCCTCGGCGACGGCGGCGAAGTCCGGATTGACGAACCGGGTCCCGAAGGGCTCCACCCCCGCCCGCACCTGCAGCTCTTCCTCTTCGGCGAAGCGACCGTCGTTGCAGCAGATCACCACGATGGGCAGGCGCTCCCGCACCGCCGTGGTGAACTCCATCAAGGACATGCCCAGGCCGCCGTCCCCGGCCAGGGCCACGACGGGTCGCCGGGGAGCGGCCAGGGCGGCGCCGATGGCGGCCGGCAGGGCGAAACCGACGGTCCGCCAGTGCCCCGACACCAGCACCGTCTGCCGGTCGGGGAAGAAGTAGCGGCCGAACCAGTAGGTGTGCTGGCCGGTGTCGACGCAGATCACCGCCTCCGGGTCGAGGACCCCCGACAGCACGGTCATCAGGGCGGCGGGGTGGACGCCGTCGCCCGCCCGGGTGCCGCGCCCCCGTCGCCACCCGCCGGACCGCCCGCCCGGCCCGGGCCCCCGCCCCTGGGCCGCCGCGTCGGCCTCTTGCAATTCCGCATGCCAGGTGGCCCGGGCCCGCTCCCAGAAGGCGCGCCAGCCTTCCCGGGCCTGGGGCTTGATTCCGTCCCGCAGGGCCGCGATGACCGTCTCGGCCGGACCGGCCAGGGCGACCTCCACGGGGAAGGTCATGCCCAGGTGGGCGCGCCGGGTGTCGACCTGGATCACCTTGAGCCCGCGGGGCACGAAGGC
The DNA here is from genome assembly GCF_054654595.1 of Thermaerobacter litoralis. Taxonomy (NCBI): domain Bacteria; kingdom Bacillati; phylum Bacillota; class Clostridia; order Eubacteriales; family Clostridiales Family XVII. Incertae Sedis; genus Thermaerobacter; species Thermaerobacter litoralis. The sequence continues at coordinate 90,134 of NZ_BAAIES010000009.1, forward strand.
CGGCTGCCACCAGGTCGAACCCACCACCAGCGCCACGTCCGCCGCCCCCATGACGTCGGCGGCCGCCTGGGTCCCCGCCTCTCCCAGCACGCCGCAGTAGTGGCGGTGCTCCGCCGGCACGGCGCCAAGCCCCGGCAGGGTGGCGACGATGGGCGCGTCCAGCGCTTCGGCCAGGGCCAGCACCGCCTCCCGGGCGCGACGGGCGCCCCGGCCCGCCAGGATGACCGGTTTCATCGCCGTCCGCAGCAGGTGGAGGGCGGCGTCCACGTCCCGCTGATCGGGGGTGGGTTCGGCCTGGAGGTAGCCCGGCTTACCGGTGGGCTTCGCCCCGGCCAGTTCCTCCCGCTGCAGATCCACGGGCAGGCCCACCCGCGCCGGACCCGACCGCTCCCAGGCCGCCCGCAAGGCCGCCGGCAGGATGCGGGTCGCCTGGCCGGCTGCCGCCAGGGTATGGTTGAAGACCGTGGCGTCGGTGTAGACCAGGTCCAGGTTGGCGTCCTGGGGCCAGTGGGTGGCCGTCTTGCCCGTCGGCAGCCCGCCGGTGAGGGCCAGGAGCGGCACCCGGTCCATGGCGGCGTCGTAGACGCCGCTCAGCATCTGGACGGCCCCCGGGCCGGCGTCGCTGCAGCAAGCGGCCATCTGTCCACTGACCTTGGCGTAGGCGGCGGCCATGATCGCCGCGGCCGTCTCGTGCCGGGCGGCGACGAAGCGCGGCCGGCGGTTCTGGCGGACGGCCTCCAGCAGCGGGATGATGGAGTCCCCGGGGACGCCGAACAGGCAGGCCACATCCCACGCGGCCAGTTCGGACGCCACGTAGTCGGCCACGGTCATGCGCCGGGACGTCATCCGTCCTCGCCTCCTCCCAACGGTCCAAGATGGGGGTGGATTGCCGATGGGGCCCTGGTCCCGCCCCTCATCGCCCCGGCCCTCATGGTGGCGGGAGGACAGGGGCCGGCGTGGGCGCCGGTTCGTCCGACGGCGTCCCGCCTGCGGCCGGTTCCGGGCCGTCCAGGCCGCCTGGGGGCCGTTTCGCGCCGCCTGCGAGCGGTTTCCTGCCGCCTGCGGACGGGCCCATGCCCGGGCCCACGCCGCCTCCCACCGGCGCCGCGGCGACCCCGTCCACCGCCGGCTGCACCAGCGCCGGCGCGCCCTCGAGCCGCTGGAGCCCCGCGGTGCGGGGGTGGTATGCCAGGGGGACGCCGGTGATCTCCGCCACCTCCCGGGTAAGCGCCCGCAGGTCGCCCTTGCCCACGTCGGCCAGGCGGGCATGACCCAGGGCGCGGGCCGCTTCCACCATCTCCTGGACGCAGGCCTTGAGGTAGTTGGCGGCATGGATCGCCGCCTGCTCGCCGTCGAACAGGTGGGTGTAGCGGCCCTTGGCGATGAAGAGCTCGTAGGGCGGCGCGTAGGGCATCAGCCGCACCATCTGGGCCTGCACCATGGCCAGCAGGATCGCCGTACCCACGTAACAGGCATCGGCGCCCAGGGCCAGGGCCTTGAGGAAGTCGGCTCCGTCCCGGAGGCCCCCCGAGGCGATCAGCGTCACCCGGTCCCGGGCGCCCAGCGACCGCAGGATGCGGTCCGCTTCGGGGATCGCGTAGAGGATCGGCAGGCCGAAGTCGTTGATGGTGAAGAGGTACCCCTTGCCCGTGCTGCCCTTGGCCCCGTCGATGCTGATGAAGTCGACTCCCGCCGCCACCGCCGCCCGCAGGTCGGCCTCCAGGTCGCCAGCGCAGAGCTTGACGCCGATGGGTACGCCGCCCGTCGTCCGGCGCAGCTCCTCGACCAGCCGGGCCAGGTCGTCCGGCGAGGCCACCTGGGGAAAGCGGGTGTGGATCACCGCGTCCTCACCGGGGCGCAGGCCCAGGTGCCGCCGGACCGGTTCGTCCAGCATGTCCCAGGGGGTCGACTCCTGGGCGCTGGCGTCGGCGCCCTGGCCGAACTGGATCTCGATGGCGTCCGCCTGCCGCAGCTGCTCGGGGCGGATGTTCCAGCCGCCGCGGTTGTACTGGACGATGTAGTGCTTCGCGTGGCGGCGCTCGTCGGCCAGGAAGCCGCTCTCCCCGGAGTTGGTGGCGGTGCCCACCATGGCCGACGCCCGGGCCAGGGCCACCTTGGCTTCCAGGGTCAGGGACAGGCCGTACGCCATACCGGTGATCAGGATGGGGATCTTCAGGTGCAGGGGCCGGGCCGCCTGGGGGCCGATGGTGACCCGGGTGTCCACGTCGGGCTCCCCTCGGGGCAGCCGGCCGATCTGGGCCGGGACGAAGACCAGCTGCTCGAACTGCATCCACGGCCGGGTGGCGCCGTAGGGGCGGGTGAAGGGCCTGCCCGTCTCCGCGCGCCGCATGATGGCCAGCATCTGCTCGGGGTCGGTGTTGCGGGCTAGCACCATCCACTGCAGCATCTGGTTGCGGTCCTGGGGGCCGCTCAGCGCCGCCACCATCATGCGGTTGAACAGGCGCCGCAGCAGGGAGGGGCCGAGCCAGGCGGCCAGGCCCGCCACGGCCCCCAGCAGCACCAGCATCGCCAGCAGCGCCCCTGCGAAGGCGGCCAGCATGCGCGCCATCCCCCTTGATCGGACGAACCCGGCCCCCGGGGCAGCGGCACCTGCGGGCTCCGGCCCCTGGGGGAGCTCCGGCTCCCGCGCCGGTTGCGGCCCGTGGGGACGAACCCGGTCCCTGGGGGAGTTCCGGCTCCTGTGCAGGTCGCGGCCCCTGGCGACGCGCCCGGCACTGCTTGCTCCGGCCCCTGCGGGCGCCGCGGCGGCCCCCCGCCGGGTCCGGTGCGGACGGGCACGGACGGGCGGTCAGGCCCCTTGCCGGACTTCGCGCCATGGGTTCGGGCGTAGGGTTCCCGCGGGGCATGGCGAGGAATGAGGGGACGGAGGGTTCCGGGCACGGACATCATCCGGTAATGGTGGGTGCCGGCCCCAGCACCGCCGTACGCGCCGGCCGCCCCAGGGGGTACCTGCCGGGGTGGGCTCCTGGGGCGGGCCCCCGCAGGCCGTCCCCCAGGCGGCATCACGGGGTGGCGTACCCCGGCGGACCCCCCGGCGGGGGCGGCCCCCCGGCGGACCCCCGGGCTGGCCCCCGGGCGGGCGACCACGGGGCACGGGGCGGCGGCATCTCCACCGGCGCAGATCGACGGCCAGCGGCCGTCCTAGCCGGCGTTCCGCAGGCCGGCCGCGATGCCCAGGATGGAGAGCAGCAGCGCCCGCTCCAGGGCCGGCCGCTCGGGGTCGCCTTCCAGCGTGGCCCGGTACCGGGCCAGCAGCTCCACCTGCAGGTAGCTGATGGGGTCGACGTACGGGTTGCGCAAGGCCGTCTGCCGCGCCAGCACGGGGTGGTGGGCCAGAAGCGGCCCGCCGAAGGTCTCCTCCAAGAGCGCCCGGGTCCGCACCATGGCCTCCTCGAGCCGGGGGAAGAACCGGTTCGCCAGGGGCCCGGGCACCAGCCGCAGGTACTCCCTGGCCACCGCCAGGTCGGCCTTGGCCAGGGCCAGGGCCGCGCCGTCCAGCACCGAGCGGAAGAAGGGCCAGCGGGCAAACATCGCCTGGCGAAGGTCCCGCGGCACCGCCGCAAGACCTTCGGCCAGCCCGTACCAGCCGGGCAGCAGAAGACGCACCTGGGTCCAGGCCATCACCCAGGGGATGGCCCGCAGATCCTGGACGCGCCGGGCCCGGCCCGTGCGGGCCACCGGGCGGGAAGCGATCTTCAGGGCGGCGATCTCCCGGATCGGGGTGAAGTGCTCGAAGAACTCGAAGAACCCGGGCTCCGCCAGCAGCTGGCGGTAGGCCTCCGCCGACCGGGCGGCGGCCCGGTCCATGGCCTCCCGCCAGGCCGCCGGGACGGGGGAACCGCCCGCGGCGAGCCCCTGGCGCCCGCCGCCCGGCCTGCTCGGCGCGGTCCCGGCCCCGCCGGGCGGGCCGGGTTCCTCCGGCGAAAGCACCGCCTCTTGGGCCTGGGCCAGCGTGTCCCGGGCCGCCGCCAGAAGGAAGTGGTAGAGGAGCTGCTCCAGGTTGCGCAAGGCCAGCTCGGGGTGAGCGTAGCGGTCCGCCAGCGCCTCTCCCTGCTCGGTGAGCCGCAGGCGGCGGCCCACGGTGCCCGGCGGCAGGCTGGCGATGGCGCGGCCGGCGGTCCCCCCGCCGCCCCGGGCTGTGGACGTGCCGCGACCGTGGAAGAAGGACACCGGCACGCCCGCCGCCCGGGCCACCGCCGCGATGCCCTCCTGGGCCCGGTAGAGGGCCCAGTTGGCCGCCAGGTAGCCCGCGTCCTTGCTGGAGTCGGAGTAGCCGATCATCACCTCGCAGCCGCCGCGGCCGCGGGCGTGGACGCCGAAGACGGGGTTCTGCAGCAGCTGCTCCATGGCGCGGGGCGCCGCCTCCAGGTCGGCCAGGGTCTCGAACAGGGGGACCACGTCAAAGGGCAAGGGGTGGCCGGGGCGGTACAGCCCCACCTCCCGCGCCAGGACGAACACCTCCAGCACGTCGGCGGGGCCGCGGCAGCCGCTGATGATGTAAGCCCCCCGGTCCTGCCAGGCCCGCAGAGCATCCAGGGCCACGGCCAGCTCGCGGCTGCGGGGCCGGTAGCCCACCGGCGCCAGCGGCCGGGGCGAAGCCAGCTCCCGGGTCAGCACCGCCTCCCGCCCGGCGGCATCCAGGGCCAGGTACTCGCCTGCCGCCATGATCCCACCGGCTTCCAGCAGCTCCGCCACCGCCCGCCCGTGGGCCTCGGCATGCTCCCGCAGGTCGAGGGGCGCCATGGCCTCGCCAAAGACCTGGGCCCGCCAGCGCAGGGGACGCACCAGGGTGGCCGCCGCCTCGCCCAGCCCGGCATCCCGCAGCCCCTCTTCCACCTGGAAGAGCAGGCGATCCAGGGCGGTGGAACCGGCGGCCTCCGGCCCCTCGCCGGTCGGCGGTTCCCCGGCGGTCCCCTTTGGTGGCGCGGCCGCGGCGGGCCGGGAAGGCCGTTCGCCGGCTGGGTCCGCTGGAACGGCCGGCCCTCCAGGGATGCCCTCCGCGGAAGCGGGCGGCCGGGGAGGCATTGCCGCTCCCTCCGGCGGAGCCGCCGGCCGGGGAGGCGGTGCCGTTGCCTCGACTGCAGCGTCCGGCCGGTGGGGTACAGCCGGTGCCTCGGCTGGAGCCGCCGCCCGGGCGGGCGTCTCGCTCCACACCTCTTCCGGCACCGCCCTTGCCGCCCAGTGCCGCTGCAGCCGGTAGGCGAACCGCCGGTAGGGCTCGCCGGGGAACCGGCCGGCGGCCGCCGGCGGCAGCGGCGCCACGGCCTCGGCGGGCACGGAGGGCAGGGGAGGCAGGGAAGCCCGTTCTTCCGCCACGGACAGATCCCGCGTCAGGGCGGCCAGGCCTCCGGCGTACTTTCGGGCGATCTCGGCCCGCGCGTAGGCCTGGGCCCAGGCGGTGACCTCCGGGGTCACAAAGGGGTTGCCGTCCCGGTCACCACCGATCCAGCTCCGGAAGGCCAGGGGCGGGGGAAGCACCGGCCGCCGCCCGTAGCGGGCGGCCACCGCCCCCTCGAGGGCCTCCATGAGCCGGGGCACCGCCTCCCACAGGGTGGTGGGCAGGTAGTAGAGGCCGCCGCGGACCTCGTCCTCCACCCGGGGCGGGGCCGGGCGCAGCTCGCGGGTGGTCCAGAGCAGGGTGACCCGGGCCACCACCTCGTCCAGGTCCCCCTCGCCCCGCTCCAGCCGGTCCAGGGCCTGGTTGAGCTGCAGCAGGTGGTGGCGCAGGGTGCGCCGCCGCGTCTCGGTCGGATGGGCCGTGAAGGTCAGCTCCAGCCGGGCCGAGGCGAGGAGGCGCACCACGTCGTCGAATTCCATCCCTTGGGCCTGAAGCTGGGTGATAAGGGCCAGCAGCGACTCGGGCCGGGGCCGGTCGGGCGTGCTGGCCTGCTCGCGCCGGCGGTTCACCCGCACCCGGTGCCGCTCCTCCGCCAGGTTGACGAGATGGAAATACGTCGAAAAGGCCCGGATCAACCCTTCGGCCGCGGCCACCGAAAGCCCGCCGATCTCGGCCCGCAGCGCCTGCCGGGCGGCGTCATCCCCCGGGTGCTGGCGGAGGTGCTTGGTGCGGGCGCGGATGTCCTCTTCCAGTTCGAACAGGCGGTCCCCCGAGAGCCGGCGGATGGCCTCCCCCAGGGCCCGTCCCAGGAGGTCGACCTCCCGCTTGAGAAGGGGGTACAGTTCCTCCTCCGTCCGGGCGCCGGGCGGGGGAACGGGTTCCGCCGGGGCAGGGAACGCCTCGCCGGACGAGCCGGCCGCCGCAGGGCGGCTCCCCTGCCCGCCGCCCCGGTCCTGGCGGTCCCGGCCGTCCTGGCGGTCCTGGCTCCCCTTCCCCACAGCCGAGCCGGCCCCTGCTGGCCGGTCACCCTCGCCGCTCACAAGCCCTTCCTCCCTTATCCCGTCCCGGGTGTCCCGTACCTTGCCACTGTTCCATTCCCTTGCGCCCCTTGGACTCCAAGCCCTTCCGGTGTCTTTCCCCCTTCATCCCGGCCGGCGTCCCTAATCCCCCCGGCCGCCTCCCCCGCCGGCGGCCGCGGCGGGGGAGGGGAGGAGCCGGTGCCCGGGGCGGCTCACCAGGCCGGCACGGGCGCCCGGCCCGCCCGCCCGGCCCACGCCCACCCGGCCGGCCAGCCCCAGGGCCGCCATGCGGGCCGACAGCGCCTGGGCCACCGCCGGGGCCTGTTCGTCCGTCACCAGGGCCAGCACGCTGGGACCCGCCCCGCTGAGGCAGGCCCCCAAGGCGCCCGCCGCGGTGGCCACGCCGATCAGATCCTCCAGCCAGGGAAACAGGGCGGCGCGATAAGGCTGGTGCAACCGGTCCTGCATGGCTTCCGCCAGGAGGTCGCCGCGCCCGGCGGCCAGGGCGTGGACCAGCAGGGCCGCGCGGGCGGCGTTGAAGGCCGCATCGCCGTGGGCCACCGCCGCAGGTAGCGCCCGCCTTGCCTCATGGGTGTAGCTGGCCACGGCCGGGATGGCCACCACGGCCGCCAGTGGACGGCCCAGGGGGACCGGTACCGCCCGCCAGCCGCCACCAGGGTCGCCGCCGCCTACGCCTGCACCTGCGGAGGCCTCTTCCCGGCGCCCCGCGGCTTGCCCCGCCGCCGGGGCCGGTCGCCAGGCCAGCACCAGGCCGCCGTAAAGAGCCGCCGCCACGTTGTCCGCGTGGCCTTCCAGATCGGCCGCCAGTTGCAGCAGGTCCGCCGCTGTCAGCGGTCGCCCTGCCCGCCGCAACCACTGGTTGGCAGCGGCCAGGCCGGCGACGATGGCGGCGGCACTGGATCCCAGCCCCCGGGCGGGCGGAATGGTGCTGCGCACAACCAGCCGCCAAGCGGCAGGGTGGGCTTGCCTCGCCCGGTGGAAGGCGGCGACCACGGCCCGGACCACCAGGTTTTCCCCCGCCTCCCCGGGCGGTGCCGCCGGGAGGCCCCAGCCGTCCAGATGCCAGTGCACGGCCCCGGCGGGGTGGATCCAGTGCCGCGGCTCGGCGGGCCAGGGCTCAAGCCACGCCCTGAGCTCCCAGCCCTGAAGGGCCAGACCCAGGCAGTCGAACCCCGGCCCCAGGTTGGCGCTGGTGGCTGGCACCCGGCTCCAGGCCACCGCCCGCCCGCTGCCGCCGCCTGGTGCGTGGGCCGCGGCCTCGTGGCCCGTCGCCGCACCAAGGGTCTTCTCAGGATCCGGACGCCGGGTGAGGGCGGTGCCCCGCTCCCTATGGGCGCGGGCGACACCCCTTGCGCCACCCCTTGCACCGCCCCTTGCGCCCTCGCTGGCACCCCCCCTGCCACCGGGCCTCCGGCGGTAGAGGCCCATGGGCCCATCCGGCGCCTCCCGGGCCGGTCGCCGTCCCTTCCCCATCTCTACCGACCTCCCGCCGGTGTTGCAAGCAAGTGCTGCACGACGGCCTCCGGATCCAGGGCCCGGGCTTCCAGGGCTTCCAAGGCTTCCAGGTCGCCGCCCTCGCCCCCGCTCGCCCGGGCGGCCCGCAGGGCGGTGTCCACGTCCTTCAGGCCGTGGCCCGTCAGCACGCACACCACGGGCCCCTCGGGCACCTCCCAGCCGGGTTCGTCCCCCCGGGCCAGCTTCAAAAGGCCCGCCACCGAAGCCGCCGAGGCCGGCTCGGCGAAGACGCCTTCCAGCCGGGCCAGGAGCCGCTGGGCGGCGAGGATCTCCTCGTCGCTGACCGCCAGCACCCGGCCCCCGGTATCCCGCACCGCCGCCAGGGCCTTCTCCCCGTACACGGGCCGGCCGATGCGGATGGCCGACGCCAGCGTCTGCGGCCGGTCGACCGGCCGGCCCCGGACCAGGGGCGCCGCCCCCTCCGCCTGCACCCCGTACAGCCGGGGTACCCGCCCCAGGCGGCCCGCCGCCGCGTAGGTGCGAAAGCCCATGTGGTAGGCGGTGATGTTGCCGCCGTTGCCCACGGGGAGGAACACGGCCGCCGGTTCGTCCAGGCCCAGGGCGGCCAGCTGGTCGGCCACCTCGAAGGCCGCCGTCTTCTGGCCCTCCAGGCGGTCGGGGTTGAGGGAGTTCACCAGCACCAGCTCGGGCCGCTCGGCCACCACCTGCCGCACGGCGGCCAGGGCGTCGTCGAAGCTTCCCCGCACCGGCAGGATCCGCGCCCCGCAGGCCACGGCCTGGCCCACCTTGCCGGCCGCCACGCCCCCCGCCGGAAGCACCAGCCAGCAGTCCATGCCCGCCCGGGCGGCGTAGGCCGCCGCAGCCGCCGCCGTGTTGCCCGTGGAGGCGCAGATCACCGCCTGGGCGCCCCGGGCCCGGGCGCAGGTCAGGGCCATGGTCATGCCCCGATCCTTGAAGGATCCCGTCGGGTTGGCCCCTTCGAACTTGAGGAACACGGCCGGCGGCCGCCGGTCGCGAGGCAGTTCCTCCAGCAGCCGGTCCGCCCGGATCAGCGGCGTGTCGCCTTCTCCCAGGGTAAGCGGCTCGGCCCCCGGGTGTACCGGCAGCCAGTCGCGGTAGCGGGCGATGATGCCCTGACGGGGCAGGACCGGCCCGGGCTCCCCAGCCTGACGAGGAGGGCCGGGGCGGTTAGGGCGAGTGGGACCAGACACCGCTCGTTTCACCCTCTCCTCGAAGCTCAAAACGAAAGGAGGCCTGCGTGAAAACCTGTGTGGAAACCTGTATGGAAAATCGAACGGCCCCGCGCCCCGTTAGGGACGCGAGGCCGTGCTCGCGCGGTTCCACCCTAATTGATCCGCGGCGGCGCCCCGTGGCGTTTCGCCCGGTGCCCTGCCTGACCCGGCGGGGGCATGGGCGACACCCACCGGCCACCGCCACCGCGAATCCTCTCCGTGCCCGTAAGGGGGGCTGCCCCGCCCAGCTACTCCCGCCCCGCCTGCCTGGCCGGGCGGTTTCGCCGGCGGCTCCCGGAGGGTTTTCGGCCCGGCCCGGTGCGGGGGCTTTCAGCCAGGGCCTCCCGTCTCTGGACACCGGCTTGGGGGCCTACTCGTTCCGGTCATCGCACACGCCGGGATGACGCATTCCTCAAGCCGAACCGGCTCTGGGAACGCTTTTGCGGGATTATAGGGCCTGGCCGGGGCCGGGTCAAGGGGTCGCAGCGCAAGGACCACCGCGCCGGGATCAGGTAGAACCGGGCGAGACCCACCGAGGACGCGCCGAACTCAGGCTTCAACCCGGCTTGCGAACCGGTCAAGGATCACGCCCCAGCCCCCCGCAAAGGCCCGCTCGGTGGCTGCACCCGTCTCGCCGAGTTCGTCCCAGCCCCGGTGCTCCAATTCCACCCGGGTGCCGTCGCCCTCGGGGAAGAACCGGACCTCCACCTGGGTCGGACCCGCCCAGTTGGCCTGGTTCCACGTGAACACCACCCGGTGGGGCGGCTCGTAGACCAGAACGCGGCCGATCTCGTGCTCTTCGCCGTCCCGGAACCGCTCGTAGAAGCGGCCGCCGGCCTGGCCCTCAAGGACCAGATCGGCGCTGCGGTCGCCGCCGTAGGAGAACTGGTCCAGCGGCCACCACTGGCCGATGCCGGCCGTAAACCGGGTAAAGACGGCCTCCACGGGCCCGCGGACGACGACGCTGCGTCGAATCATCCCTCACCGTCCCCCTCGACGTGGCGGCGAAAGCGCTCAAGGGCAACGTCCCATGCTCTGGCCACCTGGTCCAGCCAGTCCCGGACCTCCGCCAACCCTTCCCGGCGCAACCGGTACAGCCTCCGGCGCCCCGATTTTTCAACCTCGACCAGACCCGCAGCCGTGAGGACGGCCAGGTGCTTGGACACCGCCGGCCGGCTGATGGGCAGCGGCCGGGCCAGGGTGACCACGTCCTTGGGCCCCGACCGGAGCACCGTGATGATGTGGCGCCGCGTCGGATCCGCCAGGGCCGCGAACTTGCGATCGAGATCCATGGCGCAACGGTAACCCAGTGGTTACCCGTTCGTCAAGCCCCCTCCCCAGCAACGACCCCCTCACCGGCAGGAACCGTCCCCCTGGCCGCCGTAACCGGTTGGCAACAGGCCAGGCGGCCGGCGCAGCGGGTGGATCCTGGGGAACGCCCGGGCAGGCGCCCGCCGCGCCCCACCGGCCGGCCGGATCGCCATCACGGGGGGATGCGCGATGGGGCACACCGAGGTCGAGGTGGCGGGGCCCGAGCCCGCCACGGGGGCACTGCTGGCGCAGCCGCCGGTGCCGCCGCGGAAGCTGTCGGGACGGCCCCTGTTCGAAGGGCCGAACCCGGCAGCAGCCTATGCCGCCTACCGGGCCTGGGCGGAAGCGGATCCGGACGTCTACTGGGCGGCCATCGCCGCCGAGCTGGAGTGGCTGGCACCCTGGACCCGGGTCCGCACCGGGGAGCTCCCTGACTTCCGGTACTTCGTGGGCGGGCTCACCAACGTCAGCCTCAACTGCATCGACCGCCACCTCAGGAACGGCCGGCGCAACCAGGCGGCCATCGTCTGGGAGGGAGAGCCGGGCGACCGGCGGGTGTGGACCTACCAGATGCTTCACGACGAGACATGCCGGCTGGCGCATGCTCTTCGGCGGGCCGGGATCGGCAAGGGCGACGTGGTGGCCATCTACCTCCCCAACCTGCCCGAGACCTTCGCCTCCATCCACGCCTGCTACCGCATCGGCGCCGTTTATAACGTGATCTTCTCGGGTTTCTCGCCCGACGCCATCCGCTCGCGCCTGGAAGATTCCCGGGCGCGGGTGGTGATCACCGCCGACGGCAGCTACCGCCGCGGGCGGCTCCTCCCCCTGAAGGAGACCCTGGACCGGGCCCTGGAAGGGCTCGACTTCGTCGAGCGGGTGGTCGTCGTGCGGCGGGCGGGGGCCGAGGTCCCCATGACCCCGGGACGCGACGTGTACTACGACGACTTTATCGCCGGCATGCCGGCCGACTTCCCGCCCGAGCCCCTGGAGGCAAACGAACCCGGGTTCATCATCTACACCAGCGGCACCACGGCGAAGCCCAAGGGCCTGGTCCACGCCGGGGTGGGCTTCCTGGTCGGCACCTACGCCAACGTCAAGTGGTCCCTCAACCTGCAACCCGGCGACATCTACTGGTGCACGGCCGACGTGGGCTGGCTGACCTTCCCCATCTTCGCCCTGGTGGGCGGCCTGGCCCACGGGGCGACCCACGTGGTCTACGAAGGCGCCCTGGACTACCCCGACCCCGGCCGGTTCTACCGGATGATCCAGCAGTACCGGGTCAACAAGGTCTTCACGGCGCCCACGGCCCTGCGGATGCTCAGCCGGGCGGGGGCCGGCTGGCCGCAGAAGTTCGACCTGCGCAGCCTCGAGCTTATCGCGCTGGTGGGCGAGCCGCTGGATCCCGAGACCTGGCTCTGGGTGCGGCGGCACGTGGGCGACGGCGCGGTGGAGATCAACAACACCTACGGCCAGACGGAGACGGGCACGGCGTGGATGTCGGGCATCGCCGGCGTCACGGCCTCACGGCCGGGCTCCTGCGGCCTGCCCCTGCCGGGCTACCGCTGCCAGGTGGTGGACGCCGAGGGCCGGCCGGTTCCTCCCGGGACCACGGGCTACCTGGTGATCACGGGCCCCTTCCCCTGCCTGGCGCGGACCATCTGGGGCGATCACCAGCGGTACCTGGACACGTACTTCGCCCGCTTCCCCGGGCGGTACTTCACGGGCGACGCCGCCATGTACGACGCCGACGGCCACCACTGGGTGCTGGGCCGGGTGGACGACGTGATCAACGTGGCGGGTCACCGACTGAGCACCATGGAGATGGAGAGCGCCCTGATCAACCACCCGCTGGTGGCCGAAGCGGCGGTGGTGGGCATGCCGGACCCCGTCAAGGGCACGGTGCCGGTGGTCTTCGCGGTGCTGCGGAGCGGCGTGACGCCGCCGCCGGACATCGAGGAACAGCTGCGGGAGGAGATCGCCCGCCGGATCAGCCCCATCGCCCGCCCGGCACGGGTGTACGTGGTCGACGCAATGCCGAAGACGCGCAGCGGCAAGATCATGCGCCGCCTGCTGCGGGAGGCCGTCACCTCCGGGCAGGTCACCGGCGACACCACGGCCCTGGAAGATCCCGAGGTGCTGGATCGAATCCTGGCGCGGGTGGAACCGGGGGCGGGAGGGCCCGCCTCGACCGCCTGACCGCCGGATGGAACGCGAGCGCGGGTACATGACCGGCGGGCACCGGCCGGGACCTGGCCGTGGGGTCAGGTCCCGCCTCTTTTCACTGGCCGGGGTTTCGCTCCGCCGGCCGGGTTTCAGCCTTGCGCCCCGGCGGCCCCGGCGCCCGCCTCCACTTCCAGTTCCTCCAATACCGCCACCGCCCGCCGCACGTGGGGAATGGTGATCGACCCGCCCACGATCAGGGCCACGCCGAAGATCTCGAAGAACTCGTCGCGGGTCACGCCTTCCTTGTGGCACTGGATCATGTGGTAGGTGATGCAGTCGTCGCAGCGCAGGACCAGTGAGGCCACCAGCCCCAGCATCTCCTTGACCTTGCTGGACAGGGCCCCCGGCCTATAGGCCTGCCCGTCCAGGTTGAAGAACCGGCGCACCACCAGGTTGTCGTGGGCCAGGATCTTCTCGTTCATCTCGCTGCGGAAACGGTGAAAGGCGTCGAGCCGCTCGCCCACGGCATCTCCCTCCCCGACCCGCCGGAAAGTGCCGCCGGCAGCCCCGGTTCGCCGGGCTCAGGTCAGGCGCCCCGGCATCCAGGCCTACCGGCATGCCCCGGCTCTGACCGGTAGATTACCGCACCCGCCCGGGGGGAGGAACCCAGCCCCTGCCGTCCAGCCGTTGACACCGCCCCACACCCGCTCTATGCTCAACGCCAGAAGCCACCGCCCCTGCCGCCGGCCGTGGCGGCCGGGCGGCACCCCGCAGGCCCGCTGCGCAGCCGTCGCGGCTTGGCGCAAGGGCAGCAAAAGCTGGCCTGTAGAAGCCGGGCGGTGGAACAGGCACCGCTGAAGCCGAGTCGCTACCAGGAAAGAAGGCTGTATCCGTGGCCCGATCCCTCACCCCTCCGGCGGCCTCGCGCCCGGGCGCCGGCCCCGAGGGCACCCATCCCCTGCAGGCCGCCGTAAGCCGGGGCCTGCGGTCGACCCTGCGGATCCTGGTCGACCTGGCCCGCACCATGATCCCCGCCATGATCGTGGTGATGATCCTGGACCGGAGCGGGTGGCTGGCGCGCATCGCCGGCCTGGCAGCACCCGCCATGGCCTGGTTCGGCCTGCCGGGCGGCACCGCCCTGGCCCTGCTCATCGGCAACACCGTGGGGCTCTACAGCGGCATCGCCGCCGCCATCCCGCTGGGGCTCGATTACAAGCAGTGGACGATCCTCGGCACCATGCTGGCCATCAGCCACGCCCACCCGGTCGAAGCCTCCATCATCGCCCGGGCGGGGGCCAACACCTGGACGGTGCTGGCGGCGCGGCTGCTGGCCTCGGCGGCGGCCGGGGCCCTGCTCAACCTGGTCCTCTAACGGGTTCGGGGTTCTGTCACGGGTTCCGGGGTGGACCCGGCTCCATCCGGGGAGGTTGGACCGATGTGGCTTCTGGACGCCATCGTCGACGGGATCGGTGAAGGGATCCTGCTCCTGCTGCGGATCGGCCTGTTCGTTGCCCCGGTGCTGATCCTTCTGGAGTGGGCACGGCTGACCGGCCGGCTCGACCGGACCACCCATCGCCTGGAACCCGTCTGCCGCCGCCTGGGACTGGCTCCGGAGCTGGCGCCTTCGTTGACGGTGGGCGCCGTGCTGGGGGTGATCCTGGGATCCGGCGTGGTCCTGGAGACCACCCGGGAGCAGCCGGTGCCCCGGGACCAGGTGACGTTGCTGTTCGTCTTCGTGGGCATCTTCCACGCCATGTTCGAGGAGACGGCGGCCATCTTCGCCTTCGGCGGCAACGGGCTCATCATGGTGACCACCCGGTTTGCCTTCGGCCTTGCGGCCTTCTGGGTGTACCGGCGCTGGCTTGCCCTGCGGCCGGCGGCCCTGGGCGGGCCGGTCCTCGCCCCCCATCCGGCGCGGCACCGGAGCTAGCGGTGGCCGGGACCCCTCCGGCCCCCCGGCCCGGCCTCCCGGCCCGGCGCCGCGCCCCGCCTCCGGGTCAGCCGGCCTTGCGCTGCTCGATCTCCCGCGCCAGGCCGCCGAAGAACTGGCCCATGATCATCTTCGCCACGCCGCCCAGCACCCGCTGGCCGATGCTGGCCACCGGCCCGCCCACCTGGGCTTCGCCCTGGTACTTCAGCAGGGTCCCGTCGCCCTGGGGTTCCAGGTCAAGCACCAGGGAGGCCCGCACGAAGCCGGGCCCGCCTTCCCCCTCGATGTTCAGGCGGTAGCGGTTCGGCGGTTCCTTGTCCTCGATGGCGATCCGGCCCTTGTACCTGCCGCGGATGGCCGCGATGCCCAGTTCCAGCTCGGCTTCGTAACGGTCTTCCGCCACCCGGGTCAGCTGCTTGCAGCCGGGCGTGCACCGGGCGAGGACGTCCTGGTCGTTGAGGCAGGCCCAGACGGTCTCCACGGGTGCGGCGATCTTCTGGCTTCCGGCAACCTGCATTCCTGGCACCCCCAAGCGCTGATCGAGCTGCAGCGGAGATTCGCCGGCGGAATTCGCCGGGGATGGGGCTCCCCTCCGGCGGCTGGCGTCACTGCCGTGCCAAGGGCTTTCGGTTTTCGGCAGAATCTTTCCTGCTGGGACGCCGTTGCCGGCCACCGCCCGTCAGGCCGCCCCTCCGGCTGCGCCCCCGCCGCCGGCCGCCCCCGCGGGAATGGCTGCAGGGCCCTGGGGCCGGTTCGTCCGCCGGCAGGCGATGATCTCGGCCATGATGGCCACCGCCATCTCCTCCGGCGTGCGGGCACCGATGTCGAGGCCGATGGGCGCGTGCAGCCGCTTGAGGGCGCCGTCCCCGACGCCCGCTTCCCGCAGGGCCGCCAGGCGACGCTCGTGGGTTCGCCGGCTCCCCATGACACCGATGTAGCCTGCGGGGGAGCGGAGGGCGGCCAGCAGGGCGGGAACATCGAACTTCAGGTCGTGGGTGAGGACGCAGACCGCATCCCGCGGCGTGATCCGGACACCGCTCAAGTACTCGTCGGGCCACTGGCGGGCGATGGCGTGGGCCGCGGGGATCCGCTCGGGGGTCGCAAAAGGCGACCGCGGGTCGCAGACGACGACCCGGTATCCCAGGAACCGGCCCGCCTCCGCCAGGGCGGCGGCGGGGTGCACGGCACCGATGACGTAGAGCACCGGCGGCGGCGCGAAGGGCTGGATGAACACGTCCGCCCCGGCCAGCTGCTCCCGGGCGGCCTCAGCCCGGGCGAGGAGCGCTCCCGCCCGCCGGGCCAGCTCCCCGTCAAGGCCGGGATCGCCGGACGAACCGGCCACGATCCGCGCCGGGCCGCCGGGCTCGGCCTCCTCGAAGAGCACCACCGCGCCGGACGGCACTGCACCCGCATCCGGCGCCCCGGCGCCGTCCCCCGCCGCGGCACCGAGCACCCGCGCCAGGGCCACCGCCTTCCCTGCGGCCAGCGCCCGCTGCAGGTGCCGCGCCACCTCCGGCCACGCCCCGCGGGCCGGTTCCACCCACACGCGGATGGTGCCGCCGCAGCTCAGGCCCACTTCGAAGGCGTCGTCGTCGGAGATGCCGAAGGTGACCAGGCGCGGCCGGCCGGCAGCCAGCACCTCCTGGGCCACCTCGATGACCGCCGGCTCGACGCAACCGCCCGACACCGAGCCGGCGATCTCGCCGCGGTCGCTGACGGCCATGGTGGTCCCCGCGTCCCGCGGCGCCTTGCGGATCACCTCGACCACCGTGGCCAGGGCCACGTCCCGGCCCGCGTCGAGCCACTCCACCACCCGGTCCAGCACGTCGCGCATGCCACGTCGCCTCCCGCTCGCGCCCTCAGACGGTGCGCCAGCTCCCAGCCGGGCGCCCGCCCGGCCCGCTCCGCCCAGCCGCGACGGCGCCCTAGCCCTCCCGGACGCGGGCCAAGACCAACCCATCGTAGGCCGGCAGCATCGTGCTGACCAGCCGGGGGTCCGTGGCGACCCGGCGGTTGAACCGCCGCATCGCCTCCACGGCGGGGGCGGCGTCCGCCGGGTCCGCGACCCGCCCGTGCATCAGGGCGTTGTCGGCCACCAGCAAGCCGCCGGGCCGAAGCAGGCGCAGGCTCCACTCCAGGTAGTCGGGGTAGTGTTGTTTGTCGGCATCGATGAAGACGAGGTCGAAGGAAGGATGCGCTGGCTCCGCCACCAGGGCCGGCATGAGGGTGAGGGCGTCGCCGACGCGAATCTCGACCCGGTCGGCGAGGCCGGCCGCCGCCACGTGGGCGTGGGCGACCCGGGCATAATCGGGGTTCTTCTCCAGGGAAATCAGCCGGCCCCCCGGCGGCAGGCCGCGGGCGAGGCAGATGGCGCTGTAACCGGCAAGGGCGCCGATCTCCAGCACCCGGCGGGCCCCGCTGGCCGCCACCAGCAGAGTCAGCAGGCGGCCGTATGCGGGGCGGATGGCGATGTCCGGCATGCCCTGGGCCTCCATGCCGGCTCGTACCCGCTCCAGGTCGGGATCGGGCGGGTACAGGGACTCCAGGTACCGGACGTCCCGCTCGGACGGCAGCACGGGCGCCTCCCCCTCTCGGCGGCCGCACCGATCACCGGCCGTACCCTGCGGCCGCACCGACCGGCGGTACCCGTCAACACCGACCCCGCCGGTGAAGACGGGTGCCTTGCCCCCATCGTACCACCGCGGCAGGGCAGTGGTGCGCCTTCTGTTGACGCGGCCCCTGCCGGGTTCCCGGATGTTCGTCGACGTCTTGCGTGGGTAGGTGTTCCCCGCCTCGTGCTGCCGCGGCCGAGCATCGACGGGCGGAAGAGCCCGGGGTGACGGGATGCGAAGCGGAAGGCCCCCCGCGGGCCACTGCGGTCGACGGGCCGGTCGACGGGCCCCCGCCGAACCCCTCGCTCCCACCGCCGGCCGGGGGCAGGAGCCCCATCTCCCGCGTTGAACTCTCGCTTGCCGGTACGGGGCACCGCCGCCCTCACCCCGTTCACCCCGCCCCGGCGGCACCTTCACCCCTTAAACCGATTAAACCGAAAGGAGGAAGGCCGGTCATGTCCCACAAGCTTCGCTGGCTCGGCCATGCCGGCTGGGAGCTGACCACGGCCGGCGGCAAGGTCATCCTGTTCGACCCCTGGATCAACGGCAACCCCAAGGCCGCCGCCCGCATCGAGGACCTGAAGGCCGACTACATCCTGATCACCCACGACCACTTCGACCACGCCAGCGACGTGGTGGCGGTCCAGAAGCAGACCGGCGCCACGGTGATCCTGCAGCCGGAGACGGCCGAACGCTACCAGAAGGAAGGCCTGCCGGGCGACAAGTGCATCGGGATGAACATCGGCGGCTCGGTGGAGCTGGGCGGCGTCGTGGTCACCATGACCGAGGCCTATCACTCCAGCGAGACCGGTGAGCCGGCCGGGTACATCGTCACCCTGGAGGACGGCAAGCGGGTCTACGACGCCGGTGACACGGGCATCCACTGCAACATGGCCACCTGGGCCGAACTGTATCCCCTGGACGTGGCCATCCTGCCCATCGGCAGCCACTTCACCATGGACCCGCGGCAGGCGGCCCACGCCCTGACCTTCCTCAAGCCCCGGCTGGCCGTCCCCCAGCACTACGGCACCTTCCCGCTGCTGGTGCAGAGCGCCGACGACTTCGTCCGCTTCGCCCGGCAGAAGGCGCCCGGGGTCGAGGTCATGGTGCTGGAGCCGGGCGGAAGCTTCGAGTTCTAACGCTTCGGGTTTTAACTCCTGGTGGAGCCGGTGGGGGCGCCGGACCGGTGGAACCCCGGTACGGGCACCACCGCGGCGGGCGATGAGCCCGGCGCGGGGCGGAGCTCCCGTACCGGAGGGAAGCTTCCGGCACCCCACCGGCACGCCCGCTTTGCCAGGCGCTGTGCCCCCCGGGCCACGGCAAAGCACGACCACCCGGGGCAAAGCGCTGCCGTCCGGGGCTAAGGACTACCGTCCGCGCGGCTCAAGGCTCGCGGGGGGAGGAAGGCGGCCCGTCCCCCGGGCGCCCGGCCGAACCCGGCACCACCACCGGCTCCCCGCAAGCCGCGGTGCCCCCCTCTGCCTCCAGCCGGTGGACCACCGCCGGCAGCGCCTGCTCGGCCGGGGCCGCCACCACCACCTCGGCATCCAGGGCCGGGTGCGGGTTGACCTCGGCCAGCACGGCCCCCGCCTTGCGCGCCCAGCGGGGCAGGCTGGCGGCCGGTTCGACCTCGGCGGAGGTGCCCACCACCAGCAGAAGGCCGGCCGTCTGAACCTCCGCCCACGCCTGGAGGAAGGCATACTGGGGCAGTTCCTCGCCGAAGAAGACGATGTCAGGCTTCAACCAGCCCCCGCACCAGCAGCGGTGGCCGCCACCGCCCGGCAGTCCCGCCAGCCGCCGCACGATCTCGGCCGCGTAGCGGCTCCCACAGTCCATGCACACCACGCGCCGGAAGTTCCCGTGCAGCTCGATGACGTTCCGGCTGCCGGCCGCCTGGTGCAGGCCGTCGATGTTCTGGGTGATCACGGCCCGGAGGCAGCCCATTTCCTCAAGCCGCGCCAGGGCCTGATGGGCCCGGTTGGGGCGGGCTTCCGCCAGGGCGTCGTAAAGCTCGTCCAGCATGGACCAGACGCGCTCCGGGTCCCGGCGGAAGGCATCGATGTGGGCAAACTCTTCCGGGTCGAACCGGCTCCACAGGCCGTCGCGGCCGCGGAAGGCGGGGATGCCGCTGGCCACCGACACCCCCGCCCCCGTCAGGGCGACGGCCCGCCCGCGGTGCTGTTCCAGCAGGCGAGCCAGCTCGGCGACCGGGTCCCCGGGCTTGAGGCCCGGCGGTTCGGTCCGGCGCCGTTCCATGTCGACAACCCTCCCCGTGACGCACCGCCGGCCCGGCCCGGGTGCGGTCCCTTGCCCTATCCCGGGCGCACCGGGCCGTGCCCCCGTCGCCATCTTCTCCCAGGCTGTCCCGCGGTCCCGTCACTCGAGCCCGCCGAAGCCGATGGGACGCGGCCTGCGCCCCTCGCCGCTCACCACCACGCAGCGGATCCGGAAGGCGGGGAGCCACACGGTGGCCTCACCGTGCAGCTGGCCCGATTCCAGGCCCAGGACCTCGGCCAGGGAGTTCGCTCCCTGGGCCCCTTCCACCTTGTCGACGGCCTTGACGGGCAGCAGGATCCCCCCGTTGTGCCAGGCTCCCGCCTGCAGGCGGGCGTGGAGGCGGTGGCCGCCCTCCAGCACCACGATGGCGGGGACGCCCGGCAGGTCAGGGTCGACCAGGGGCACGATCTCGTCCAAGTCCGTTCCCTCCCGCGAAAGGCTCGGGCGTGGTGCCCTGCGCCCTGGCTTGCCACCCGGCCCCCCGAACACCTCGGCCGCAGTGTCGGCCCGGGCCGCAACCCAGGGGGCCCGGGCCTCACGCCCGGCTGGTCCAGCCGGGGTGCACCGCCGGGCTGAGGGGCTCGCCGGCGGCCGGACGGGTCACCATGGGCTCGCCCCACTTGCCCGGGTTCATCAGGTCGAGGGGATCCAGGGCCCCCTTGATCTTGCGGATCACGTCCAGCGCCGGGCCGTACTCGTCGGCCAAAAGCGGCAGCAGCTTCAGCCCCGTGCCGTGGAGGCACTCCATGTTGCCGCCCCGGGCCTGGGCCATGCGCAGCAGATCGTGCATCAGCGACTCCATGGCCGCCGCATCCTCGGCCGTCCAGGGGGCTTCCCAGGCGTCCCCGCCGGCCTCTTCGGCCGCGGCGCTGACCAGCAAGGAGAACACTTCAGGGCGGCCCCACAAGCCCGTCTCTCCGGCGCGGAAGCGGGGGTCCTGGGCGATGCGGGCCAGGGCCTCGCGCCGGAAGGGGATGACCTGGCTGGCCGGCAAAGCCAGATTGATGTAGTCGAAGGCGCCCTGCTGCCAGCGCCGCCGCGCATCACGGGCCTGCACCACGGGCAGGGCGAATTCTTCGGCGATTTCGTGGCGCCGCTCCCAGAAGCGGCGGGCCGGTTCGTCCCCCAGGTCCCGGGCGCCGAACTGGCGGGCGATGCGGGCGGCCGCCGCGGCCCGGCCGCGGGCCTCCTCCGCCAGCCCGAAGAACCCCAGATGCAGAAGGCCCGTGCGGCCCAGGTCGTCCTCGTAACCCGGCTCCAGTTCTACCGCTGCAGGCACGTCGTCGGTGAAGTCGAGCAGGTCCGGGATGACCCCGGCCCGCCACATGGCCCGCACGGCCTCAAAGCCGGGGTCGAAGCCCCGGAAGCGGTAACTCCGGAAGAGCATGACCTCGGGCACGCCCACGGCCCGGATCCAGGCCCGGGTGACGATGCCCAGGGTCCCCTGGCTGCCGGCGAAGAGCGCCCGCAGGTCGGGACCCGCCGGAGGCTTGGGGACAGGCCGGGTCCGCACCACCTGCCCGCCGGGCAGCACCACCTCCAGGGCCACCACCTGCTGGCCCATGCTGCCCCAGCGACCGGCCAGGTAGCCGACCCCGTCGGTGCCGATGGCGCCGCCCACGGTGGCGATGCCCACGCTCCAGGGGTCGTGGGCCAGGGCCAGGCCGTGGCGCCGCAGGGCCGCATCGACGGCGGCCAGGGTCGCACCGGCGCCGGCCTCGGCCAGCAGGTCGTCGGGATGCACCACCACGTCGTCGAGCCGCGTCAGGTCGACCACCACCGCCGGCTGCTGCGGAACCGCCGACCCCATCACCCCGGTGCCGCCGCCCCGGGGCACCAGGGGGATGCGGTGGCGCTCCGCCCAGAGGACCAGTTGCCGGACCTCCCCGGTGTCACCGGGGCGCACCACCGCCAGCGGGCGGCGGGCCTGCCGGCCCGTTCGTCCGAGCCGGTAGCCGCCGGCGAAGTCCATGGCGGCCCATTCCAGGTCGTGGGGGTCGACGCTCACGTGGTGGGCTCCCACCAGGTCGCAAAGCTCTCGACGCAGCGCTTCGGGTAAGGCAACCGGTTCCGTCCCACGGGAACCCTCGCCATCCATGCCGATCCCTCCGCTTACCGCTATCTTTACCTTAATCCGGGAGCGGGCTGCCAGGGCAAGAGGTGGTGCCGGGCTCAACCTGGTGGCCTACCGCCCCATTGCCCTTCGAGCGGGAGGAACCGGCAGGCGGGGCGCTGGTCCGCCGCCGGGGCCAAGTCAGCCCAAGCTTAGCCCAGGCCGTGGACTCGCCGTGTTTCGGCAATCTGGGCAATGTGGTGCAAGGCATGGCTGGCCAGCATGGCGATCAGTTCGCGAGCCGTCATCGGAGCACCCAGGGTCGGCTCCACGGCGCCGTCCAGCGCTTCCGGCCGGTGACGCACCAGGGCCGCCACGTGGTGGCGGATGGAAGCGATCAGGGCGAGGGACGGCTCGATGGGCCGGTGGGCGTGGTCCAGGCGCTCGACCCAGATGTCCTGGTCATAGGGGTTGTTGTTGTACGGGCGGCCCGGCTCGGCCAGGCACATCAAGATGCGGATCAGACTTGATGCATCGGAATCGGCGATGTGGTGGACGATCTGCCGGATCGTCCACTTGCCGGGGGCCCGGGCCAGGTCCAGCTGGTCGCCGGTCAGGCCGGCAAGGGCTTGGCTGAGGCGATCGGGCGCGCTGGTGTAGATGACCAGCAACTCCTCATCGGTCCATTCCGGCCCCTGCCAGAAGGACAGCCGGTGACCGTCGGGATCTTGCAGCCCGAGGACAAGGCTCCCGTCCGGCGCCTGCTCCGGCGGTGGAACCGGCAGGCCCTGATCGCGCAGCCGGTGAACAAAGGCCTCCAGGTTGCCTCCAGGAGCCCCCAGATAGAGCTGCCGGCCTTCGGCCAGTTCTTCAAAGACCTCATGGAGCCAGGGTGTGGCGTCGACGCCGGGCAGCGCCAGGGTGAAGGGATGCCCATCGACAGGGTCGACCACAGCCACGCCCGCTTCGGGATCGTAGGTGCAGATGCGGAAGCCCAGTTGCCGGTAAAAACGGACCGACCGGTCCAGGTCCTGGACGCGCAGCAGCGCCAGGGACGGCCGAACAGACGACATGGAATCCCCTCCTTGCCGCACGGCACCGTGGACCTGGAAGAACCGGCCCTGCCACCCTGTCCCTGGGGCCCTGCGGCGTCGATAGAGGGATGGTTCGGCGGATCCGGTCGTGATACCTTTGCAGGTAATACCCCCGCCACCGGACACCCCGGAGGACAGCACCGGGTGCCGGCTGCGACAGCGCCTGCGGGAAGGAGAGGGGGGGCCTGCTACCCGCCCCAGGGGAGGCTGCACTGTGGATCCTTCCGCCTTGTTGCTGCCCGTCGCCTTTCAGGGCGAGCGGGGCGCCTTCAGCGAAGTGGCGGTTCGTGCTTACTTCGGGCCGGATGCCGAGCCCGTGCCCTGCCCGGCCTTCGCCGACGCCTTCGACCGCCTGGTGGCGGGGGCCGTGGCGGCTGCCATGCTGCCGGTGGAAAACTCCTACGCCGGCGACGTGGGCGAGGTGTACGACCTGCTGCGCCGGTACCCCGTGCGGGTCCGAGGTGAGCTGCAGCTGCCCGTCCGCCACTGCCTGCTGGCGCTACCCGGCACCCGGCTCGGCGACCTGCGGGCCGTCCGGTCCCATCCCCAGGCACTGGCCCAGTGCCGCGAGTTCCTCCACCGCCACGGCCTCATCGCCGAACCGGTCTACGATACCGCCGCCGCGGCCCGGCAGGTGGCGGAAGCCGGCCGCCGGGACCTGGCGGCCATCGCCTCCCACCAGGCCGCCGCCTACTACGGCCTTGAGGTGCTGGCCGAAGACATCCAGGACTCGGCCGGTAACGTGACCCGGTTCTTCCACCTGGAACGGGACGAACCGGCCGTCGCGGCGCCAGCGGAACCGGCGAACCCGCCCGGCCTGCGCCGCTGGCAGGGCCCCCAGGGCCTGGATGCTGCCGGCATGCAGGCCGGGACGGCGGATCCGAAGGAAGGGGAGGGTCCTGGTACCGGACAGCGCCGCCCCGCAGGGCCCGGGACCCCTGGCCTGCCGGCGGGCAGCCGGCTGGTCCCGGGCCAGATCAAGACGTCCCTGCTGTTCGTCGGTGAGGATCGTCCGGGCGCGCTCTACCGCTGCCTGGGCGCCTTCGCCCGGCGGGAGATCAACCTGACGAAGCTGACGGCCCGGCCGGAACCTGGCGGGTCTTGGCAGTACATGTTCTTCGCCGACCTGGAGGGAAGCCTGGAGGAACCGCGGGTGCGGGAGGCGATCGAGGAGCTGCGGCGGCAGGCGACCTACGTCCGCATCATGGGTAGCTACCGCGTGTGGCAGGTCCATGATGCTGACGCCGGGCATTGACACCTGCAAGTCCTCGACCGTTGAGGCCCGACCGGTCCGGGGTCCAGGGCCGGGCCAGGATCGGGCAAGGGTCGGGCATGGCGTCACCACGCCGCGGCCGTTGCCGGCCCTGGCCACCGGGGCGCCTTCCCAACCGTGTGGTGGGGCCTGGCCGATGTATCCGTCACCAGGATGGGTCCGTCACCACGGGGTCATGGAACCGACATTCTGCCGTAAGATGGTTCCGGTACCATGCCAGAAGCGATCAACTCCGGAGGGTCTGCGTGGTCATGGGCCAGAGCGTCAAGGGGCGTGCGATGAAATCGCTGGTTCAGGGGCTGTCATCACTGTTTTTGGGGATGGCGCTCATCTTCTTCATTAGCCCGCTGCTCGTCTACTGGTTCGTCCACGGCGATCCGGAGCGGTACCTGTGGATCATCCGCGGACCCTACCCCTTTAGCCATCTGGGCAGCGGACCGTTCCAACTGGCTGTGGGCCTCTTGCTGATCGCCGCCGGGGTGGGGAGCCTGATCCTGTCCCGGGTGTTCGCCAGGATGGCCCGGTGAACCGGCTCGGGCCCTCTTGGACCCCTCCCGGACAGAACGTCCCCGTGGAGGCCGGGGGGACCTGCGTCCTTTCGCAAGACACGCGGCAGACGCCCTTGGGTCCAGTCCCCGTCCGGGGCTCTCATCCTTGACAAGCGGTGGCTAGGGAACGACAAGCATCCCGCAGGTGGCGGTTTCTCCTCATCTCACCCGCCGTCGTACCCACCAGAGTGATCCGACAATAACTGCCAGCGCACCCGCTCCAAATCCGGCCCATACCGGATTCGGCATAGCATGCTCGGGTTCTGAACTAACACCGGTAGGCCCACCAACAGCACCCTTATCAGAAGACGACTGTATTCTCTGTCGAACCTCACTCACCAAGCGCTCCATATCCACGACTTGCGACGAGGGAAGATTATACATGCTTATGTCACGCATGGGCGCAAACCGGCTGTTGCCACGGCTGTCGACCCCCACAAGACCAACTATTCTATGTCCCTCGTCATAGACCAATCGCATTTGCCCAGTAATACCATTGGCCACAAGCATCCGTTGAGCCTCTCGTACGTCATTCGCAAACCGCGAGTCACTTGATACCTCAATAATCTTCCACTCATCACCGACCCTTTGTGCCCATGCGATGCCAACCGGATTTGCATTCACGTAAATTGGGAAAATATGGAGGCTTGGATAGGGCTTAATGATGTCATCCACGTCCGTTGATGCGTCGATAACACCTTGCTCAGAGACATAGTGGACGCGAAAGCCCTCGCCGAAAGTTACGTTATCCGCATCACTCAGTTTTGTAAGCCCAAAATGTTGCGGTTCGCTTGCCAACACAACCCGCACATATGGGATGTCGTCCTTAATGCCCTGGACAACATCAGGCGGTGCGTCAGCGTACGTCGTGTTTACAACTGCAAAGACTGCCACTGCCACTGCCACCAGCACAGCAATGCGAGTAACGCCTGAGGTTAACCGCCACATATTTTCACCTCGATTGCGAAAAGCGCTCCATCCGCTCGTCCCGTTCAGCACATACACGGGAGACCTCGCTCTTGCTCACCCGTCACTTCGATTTGTTCGCGAACCTCGGCCTCCCTGGCCTCCTGCACGAACCAGCACCAGCATCAGCGCCGGAATGGTTAAAACAATACCTCATTCGGAACGATTATTCCTTCCTCAGATCGATTATTTCTGCCATAGAGGCTTGTTTCACGAACTCCGAAAACAGAACCCCTCGCTGTAGCACAAGGCGACAAGGGAGCCCACCGACTCAGCGCACAAATCACCTTGGAGTCGGTTAGTGGAGGCGAGTGATAGATATCACGCCTGAGTCGTTTCGACGCATATGACTTGCATTTGACCCGTTCGAGTAAGCGGCCGGCGCCTGGCACCGCCTTGATCTGCTCGAACACCGGCTCGACGGTCTGGAGCAACACGAGGAGTGGCTGGCCTCCCGACGCGACTTCAGATCCGAGTCGATGGCGAATGCCGAAGGGCCGGGTTCCTCCCCGGCCCTTCCCACGTCCGCTGCGCTGCGGCACACCCCTCTTCGCCGATTCTGGTATACCTCGGTTGGGTTGGATTCCCGCGGTCCCGTCCTGCCGGCTTTCTCCGCGGTGCATCCGAGACTGCCCATCCGTCGGGCCCGGGACCGCAGTGGGCACCCGATCGGCGTTACGAGCCGCCCCTGCCGCCCGGCGTTGCCTCATGCCCCCCTGGCTGCCCGGGGCACCTCCTCGAACTGTTCCTCCTCCGTCGACCCCTTGAGCGCCAGGGTCGACGACTGCCCGCCCGAGATGACCTCCGAGACCCGATCGAAGTAGCCCGTCCCCACCTCGCGCTGGTGCCGGGTGGCGGTGTAGCCGAGTTCCTCCATCTCGAACTCCCGCTGCTGCAGCTTGACGTAGGCGGTCATGCCGGTGCGGGCGTAGCCGTGGGCCAGCTCGAACATGGAGGCGTTGAGGGCGTGGAAACCCGCCAGGGTGATGAACTGGAACTTGTAGCCCATCGCGGCCAGTTCCCGCTGGAAGCGGGCGATGGTGTCGTCGTCCAGGTGGCGCTTCCAGTTGAAGGACGGCGAGCAGTTGTAGGCCAGAAGCTTGCCCGGGAACTGGCGGTGGATCGCCTCGGCAAACTGGCGCGCCTCCTCGAGATCGGGCTTGGCCGTCTCGAACCACAGGAGGTCGGCGTAGGGCGCGTAGGCCAGGCCGCGGGCGATGGCCGCCTCGATCCCGTTGCGCACCCGGAAGTAGCCCTCGGGCGTCCGCTCGCCGGTGATGAACGGCTGATCATAGGGGTCGACGTCGCTGGTCAGCAGCGTGGCCCCCAGGGCGTCGGTGCGGGCGATCAGGATCGTGGGCACGCCGCACACGTCGGCCGCCAGGCGCGCGGCGGTCAGGGTGCGGATGAACTGGCTGGTGGGCACCAGCACCTTGCCGCCCATGTGGCCGCACTTCTTCTCGGAGGCCAGCTGGTCTTCGTAGTGGACCCCGGCCGCCCCGGCCTCGATCATGGCCTTCATCAGCTCGAAGGCGTTGAGCGGCCCGCCGAAGCCCGCCTCGGCGTCGGCCACGATGGGGGCGAGCCAGTGGATGGAGTCGTCCCCCTCGGACCAGTGGATCTGGTCGGCCCGGCGGAGGGCGTTGTTGATCCGCCGGATCACCGCCGGCACGCTGTTGGCGGGGTAGAGGCTCTGGTCGGGGTACATCTGCTCGGCCAGGTTGGCGTCGGCGGCCACCTGCCAGCCGCTGAGGTAGATGGCCTTGAGCCCTGCCTTCACCATCTGCACCGCCTGGGCCCCGGTCAGGGCACCGAGGGCGGCCACGTAATCCTCGCTGTGGAGGAGCTGCCACAGCCGTTCCGCGGCCTGGCGGGCCAGACTGTACTCGACCCGGATCGAACCCCGCAGGCGGACCACGTCCTCGGCCGAGTAGTTGCGCCGGATGCCCTGCCAGCGGGGACTGGTCCGCCACTCCTCCTCCAATTGGGCGGCCTCCTGCCGGATCCGCTCCTCCAGGGGCCGCCGGTCGGGGTGTGGCGGTGCCGCCGAGCCGGCCGGCTCCCCGGCCCTGGGCTTGCCGTTGCGGATGCTCACGGGGATCCCTCCCGGTGGGTGTGGGTGAGAACTGTTCCCTTACCACGTACGGCGGGAGGGGTGACAGAGGCAATGGCCCGCCGGCAAACGGTGGTCCTGGCTCACCGAAGGGGCCGGGAACGGGGGCGGACGGCAAGGGCTACGGTCCCGGCCCCGGCCCGCGCCTTTGCTGGCGGTGCCCTCGTTCTGCATCCCCTCCCGGCCCCGGCCCGTCCTGAGCACCCGACCCTCTCGGTCTTGCGCACCCAGCCCTCCCGACCCTGAGCATCCAACCCTCGGGCGCCGAACCATCCAACCCTCAGGCGCCGAACATTAACAAACCTTAACCCTGCATCCTTCGGTGGAGTGGGTTGACACCCCCGTAGCCGGTGTTATAATCCAGGTCAAACCTGACACGGACACCCAGCATCTCGATGGAGAGCGGTCCGAGTCGGTTTGGGAAGTGCGCCTAGGGTTCCGCACCGGCGTTGTGGCGGCCCACTGCGTCCCCGGGGTTCCGGGGACCTGGCGGACCCGTCATCCGGGTCGCGGGGAGACCGGTCTCAACGGTCTCCGGAAAGCGGCCCGCCGCCGGTGGACTGGACCAAGCGGCGCAACCCGCCGGTTCCGCCGGCGGGACACCGTGGGGATAAAAGCCCCGAGCGGCAGGTTCCCAACCCCGGTTGGCGACTGTGCCGCTCGGGGTTTCTTATTACCTCTCGCCGTTGTCCCTTTGCCCTGGCCGGTCCAGGCGGCGCCAGGGGGTGCCCGGCGGCGACGCCCGGCCAGGTTGACAGCCCAAGGCCAGTTCAGCGGCCGTGAAGGGGAGCAGTACCCGGTAAGCCCGGCTGCAGAGAGCCGGTGGCTGGTGTAAACCGGCGCCGAGGAACCGGGGAACTCGCCCTGGAGCCGTTCCGGTGAAGGGCCCCCAGGCCCCTAGCCGGATCCGGCGGTCTCCGCCCCCGTCCCCGCGCCCGGCCGGCATCTTCCCGCCGGAGGGCCCTGCCGGGACGGTCCAGGAGGCCGTCGTTAACCACAGGGTGGCGGCCCGGACACCGGCACACCCGGACACCGGGAAACGGGATACCCGCGGCCCGGGCCACCGGCATACCGGCAACACCGGTACGCCGGCGAGACCGGCGACACCGGCGACCCGCAGTTCCGCCCGCCGCCACCCGCCAAGGCCGCCGCCGCGAGGCGGCGGCAACCGGGGTGGTACCGCGAAGTGGCGCTCTTCGCCCCCGGCCCGATGGGCCCGGGGCGAAGAGCGCCTTGATTTTTCCAGCCCTTCAGCGGGCTGGGCCATCCCCGGGCAGCCGAAAGGAGGTGAGCCCTTGATCCACGTCATGGTGCTGGCCGCCGACCGGCCCGGCGTCCTCCGCCGCATCCTCGGCGTCTATGAGAGCCGCCGGTACCGGGTCCGCTCCCTGGCCACCGGCCCCGCCGGGCCCGCCGGGTTCGTCCGCGTCAACCTGGTCCTGGACGAACCGGCCGACCGGGCCCACCGGCTGGCGGCCCAGCTGGCCCGCCTGGTGGACGTGGCCGGCGTCGAGGTGGCCGAACCGTCCCGGGCGGTAGGGCGGGAACTGGCCCTGGTCAAGGTGCTGCTGGAGCATCCTGCCCGGCGGGCCGACTTGCTGCAGATGGCCCAGGTCTTCCGCGCCCGGGTGGTCGACGTGGCCCCGCGCTCCCTGGTGCTGGAGGTCACCGGCGCCCCCGCCAAACTCGACGCCTTCCTCGGCCTGGCCCGCGAGTTCGGGCCGGTGGAAGTGATGCGGACGGGGGTGGCGGCCCTGGCGCGGGGTTCGCAGGTGCTGGCGGCAGCGGTCGTAGCGCCTGCAGGCACGCCGGGGCCCTCCTGGGAGCCTTCCGGGGAGGAGGAACCGCTCCCCTCCGGGGCCGGCGCCTTCTCCCCCGCCCTGGCCGCGGGATCCGGCCCCTGAGCGGTGCCGGCCACCGGCACGGCCCGGGATGGATCCCCGCCGGAACCCCGGCACCACCGTCCAGGAGAGCGAAAGGCGTAACCAAGGATGGGAGGGAGCACCTTGGCGACGATCTACTACGACCGGGACGCAAACCCGGAACTCATCCGGCGGCGGCGGGTCGCCGTCATCGGCTACGGCAGCCAGGGCCACGCCCAGGCCCAGAACCTGCGGGACCGGGGCGTGGAGGTGGTGATCGGCATCCGTCCGGGCCCCAGCGCCGACCGGGCCCGGGCCGATGGCTTCCCCACTGGTACCCCGGCCGAGGCGGCGGCCCAGGCCGACGTCGTGGTGATGCTCATCCCTGACGAGCGTCAGCCTGCCGTCTTCCAGGCAGAAATCGCCCCCCACCTGACCGAGGGCAAGGCCCTGGCTTTCTCCCACGGCTTCAACGTCCACTTCGGCCAGATCCAGCCGCCGCCCGGCGTCGACGTCTTCATGGTGGCGCCCAAGGCGCCCGGCCACCTGCTGCGCCGGTTCGTCCGGGAAGGGCGCAGCGTGCCCGGGCTGCTGGCCGTGGCCCAGGATGCCACGGGGCAGGCCCGGCAGCTGGCCCTGGCCTACGCCTGGGGGATCGGCTGCACCGGGGCGGGGGTCATCGAGACCACCTTCCAGGAGGAGACGGAGACCGACCTCTTCGGCGAGCAGGCGGTGCTCTGCGGCGGCGTGACGGAGCTGGTCAAGGCGGGATTCGAGACGCTGGTCGAGGCCGGCTACCAGCCCGAGATCGCCTACTTCGAGTGCCTCAACGAGCTGAAGCTCATCGTGGACCTGATGTACGAGGGCGGCCTGGCCCGCATGCGCTACTCCATCAGCGACACAGCCGAGTACGGTGACCTCACCCGCGGGCCGCGGATCATCGACGCCGGGGTCCGGCAGCGGATGCGGGAGATCCTGGCCGAGATCCAGAGCGGTGCCTTTGCCCGGGAGTGGATCCTGGAGAACCAGGCCGGCCGGCCGGTGATGAACGCCCGCCGCGCCCAGGAGGCCCGGCACCCCATCGAGGCGGTGGGCCGCCGGCTGCGGGCCATGATGGACTGGCTGCCCCGGGAGGATGGTGCCCCTGAGGCGGCCGGCCAGAGGCCGGCGGCGGGGGGTACGGAGGCACCGGCCGTTCAGGAGGCCCCGGCGACCCCTGCGGCTGCGGCGGCGGCCGCCCCGGCGGCCCGGGCGGGCTAGCCCGGTCCGGTACCGGCCGGAGCGGGACGAACCGGCTCCGGCCCGCACCCCAGAGGGAGGGATGCCTCATGGCAGACGGGGTTGGTGAGGTTACGCGGACCCCCATGGCGAGCACCGCCGGCTCGGGCTACGGCGGGGACGCCGGGTTCGACCGGGACCGGGTGCGGATCTTCGACACCACCCTGCGGGACGGCGAGCAGACGCCCGGCGTCGCCCTCACGGTGGACGAGAAGGTGGAGGTGGCCCGCTGGCTGGCGGCCCTGGGGGTCGACATCATCGAGGCCGGCTTCCCCGTCGCCTCCGACGGCGAGTTCGAGGCGGTGA
This sequence comes from Thermaerobacter litoralis, assembly GCF_054654595.1. Classification (NCBI taxonomy): domain Bacteria; kingdom Bacillati; phylum Bacillota; class Clostridia; order Eubacteriales; family Clostridiales Family XVII. Incertae Sedis; genus Thermaerobacter; species Thermaerobacter litoralis. Next base: position 121,030 of record NZ_BAAIES010000009.1, read on the forward strand.
GCCGCATCGCGGCGGAGGTCGACGGTCCCACCATCGCTGCCCTGGCGCGAACGGCGGCGGTGGACATCGACCGGGCCTGGGCGGCCATCCGTCACGCCCGGCGGCCGCGGATCCACGTGTTCGTCTCCACCTCACCCATCCACCTGGAGGCCATGCTGCGCATGACCGAGGACCAGGTGCTGCGGCTGGTGGAGGAGATGGTGGGCTATGCCCGGTCGCTCTGTCCGGACGTGGAGTTCTCCGCCCAGGACGCCACCCGCAGCGACGTGGGCTTCTTGGCCGAGGTGACGGCGGCCGCCATCGAGGCCGGCGCCGGCACCATCAACCTGCCCGACACCGTGGGCTACGCCACGCCCTGGACCTACGCCCAGATGTTCCAGGAGGTGATGGCCCGGGTGCCGCGGCCGGAGCGGGTGATCTTCAGCGCCCACACCCACGACGACCTGGGCATGGCCGTGGCCAACGCCCTGGCGGCGGTGCGGGTGGGCGTGCGCCAGGTGGAGTGCACCATCAACGGCATCGGCGAGCGGGCGGGCAACTGCTCCCTAGAAGAAGTGGTGATGGCCCTGGCCGTGCGGGGCGACGTCTTCGGCGCCACCACCGGGGTCGACACCCGGCAGCTGGTTCCCGCCAGCCAGGTGGTCTCCCGCCTGACCGGGGTGCCCGTTCCGCCCAACAAGGCGGTGGTGGGCGCCAACGCCTTCGCCCACGAGTCGGGGATCCACCAGGACGGGGTGATCAAGAATCCCCTCACCTACGAGATCATCCGGCCCGAGGCGGTGGGCGCCGGCGGCTCCCAGCTGGTGCTGGGCAAGCACTCCGGCCGCCACGCCGTGCGGGTCGAGCTGGAGCGCCTGGGCTTCAGCCTGCCCGAGGATGCCTTCCGCGAGGTGTTCCGCCGCTTCAAGGCCCTGGCCGACCGGCGGGAGTTCGTCAGCAAGGAGGCCCTGGCGCGGCTGGCGGCCCAGGTGCTGGAGGAACGCCAGCAAGAGAGCGGGGCCGCACCCCGGCTTGCCCACGGCGCCTGACCCCCCGAAGCGGGCCGTGGCAAGCACGGGGGCGACCCCCGCAAGACCGGGCGTGCGGCCGGGTCCCCAGCCCGGACGGCCGGCCGCATGCCCAGCCTATGAACATTCGCCAGCCGGGGTACCGGCCCCTGCGAAGGAGGTTCATCCCATGGCGGCCCAGCGCCCCATGACCATCACCGAGAAGATCCTGGCCGCCCACGCCGGCGTCCCCTGGGTCGAACCCGGCCAGCTGGTGGAGGTCCGGGTCGACTTCCTCATGGCCAACGACATCACCGCGCCCCTGGCCATCCGCGCCTTCCGCGAGATGGGGGCGACCCGGGTCTTCGATCCCGAGCGGGTGGCCATCGTCCTGTCGCACTTCGCCCCCAGCAAGGACATCCGGAGCGCCGACCAGTGCAAGGTGGCGCGGGAGTTCGCCCGGGAGCAGGGGCTGGTCCACTACTACGAGATGGGCGAGGGCATCGAGCACGCCCTGCTGCCCGACCGCGGGCTGGTTCTTCCCGGCGAGCTGGTGCTGGGGGCCGACTCCCACACCTGCACTTACGGGGCCGTGGGCTGCTTCTCTACCGGCGTGGGCAGCACCGACCTGGCCTACGCCATGGCCACCGGCGAGACGTGGCTCAAGGTGCCCGAGACGCTGAAGTTCGTCTACTACAACCGGCTGCAGCCCTGGGTGACGGGCAAGGATCTGATCCTTTACACCATCGGCCGCATCTCCTGCGACGGCGCTACCTACAAGGCCATGGAGTTCACCGGCGAGGCCCTGGCCGACCTCAGCATGGACGGGCGGCTGGCCATGGCCAACATGGCCATCGAGGCCGGCGGCAAGAACGGCATCTTCAATCCTGACCAGCGGACCCTGGACTACGTGGCGCGGCGGGCCCAGCGGCCCTGCAGCCCCGTCTGGTCCGACCCCGACGCGGAATACGCCGAGGTGTACGAGTTCGACGCCGCCCGCATCGAGCCCCAGGTGGCCCTGCCCTGGTCGCCCGACAACGTGCGGCCCCTGAGCCAGGTGGAGCGGGTCCCCATCGACCAGGTCTTCATCGGCTCCTGCACCAACGGGCGCCTGGACGACCTGCGCACCGCCGCCCGCATCCTGCGGGGCCGGAGGGTACACCCGGAGGTGCGGGCCATCGTCATCCCGGCCTCCCGGGACATCTACCTGCAGGCCCTCAAGGAGGGGCTGATCGAGATCTTCATGGCCGCCGGGTGCGTGGTCAGTGCCTCCACCTGCGGGCCCTGCCTGGGCGGGCACATGGGCGTGCTCGGCAAGGGCGAGCGGTGCGTCAGCACCTCCAACCGCAACTTCGTCGGCCGGATGGGCCACCCCGAGTCGGAGTCCTACCTGGCGAACCCGGCGGTGGCCGCGGCCTCGGCGGTGGCGGGCCGGCTGTGCCATCCGGAGGAACTCGGCATCCGGTACGAGGAGGTGGCCGGGGTCGCCTGAGGGCGGCCGGCCGGTGCACACCGGGGCGGATGGCCCACCACGGAGGGGCCGGTCGGTTAACGCCCAGGGCGGGCGGCCAGCCGGCAAGGCGGCTGGCCGGGGCGCATCGGGGCGGGCGGTCCGACGGCAGGTGGCTGGCCGGTTTAGGCCCAGGGCGGGCGGCCCGACGGCAGGCGGCTGGCCGGGGCGCACCAGGGCGGATGGCCCGATGGCAGGCGGCGGGCCGGTTCGTCCGGGGTGGACGGCCCGGCGGCAGGCGGCTGGCCGGTTCGTCCGGCGCGTCCCATGAACGAGGAGGTGGCGGCCGTGGGCCGCGTGTGGAAGTACGGCAACGACATCAACACCGACGTGATCATCCCGGCGCGATACCTGTTCACCACGGACCCGGCGGAGCTGGCGGCCCACTGCATGGAAGACCTGGACCCCAGCTTCGCCGGCCGGGTGCAGCCCGGCGACGTCATCGTGGCCGGGCGCAACTTCGGCTGCGGCTCGTCCCGCGAGCACGCGCCGGTGGCCATCCGGGCCGCGGGGGTGGCGTGCGTGATCGCCGTCTCCTTCGCCCGGATCTTCTACCGGAACGCCATCAACGTGGGCCTGCCGATCCTGGAGTGCCCGGAGGCGGTGGAAGCCCTGCAGGATGGCGACCAGGTGGAGGTCGATGTGGCGGCCGGCACCATCCGGCGCGTCGCCACCGGGGAGACCTTCCAGGCAGCCCCCTTCCCACCCTTCATGCAGGAGATCCTGCGCTGCGGTGGGCTGGTCGAGTACGCGCGCCGCAAGCTGGCGGCCGCCGCGGCGGCGCCCGGGGGCGCAGACGGCTCTAGAGGAGCCCCCTAGGTGGGCCCGCCGAAGGGGCGGCTCCTTGGGTCGCACCCCGGCAGGGCGGGGCGGCTCCTTGGGTCGCACCCCGGCAGGGCGGGGCGGCCCCTTGGGTCGCACCCCTGCAGGGCGGCCCCTTGGGTCGTGGCCCCCGACGGGGAGGCCCCTTGAGTCGCGGCCCCCGGTGGGGACCCCCTGTGGGTCGCGGCCCCCGCTGGGGCCCCCTGTGGGGCGCGGCGCCAGCGAAGCGGGCCCGAAGCCCGACGCCGGCAAGAGACCCTGTATACCGGCGCGAGGCCCTGAACTGTAAGGAAGCGGCGATCCGCAGAGGCGAGCCGGCCCGAAGGCCCGACGGCCTTCCGGAGCCGGAACGGATTGACAAGGGGGCGGGCAACATGACGTATCGCATCGCCGTCCTGCCGGGGGACGGCATCGGCCCCGAGGTGACCCGAGAAGCCGTTCGGGTCCTGGAAGCGGTGGGGGCGGCAGCCGGGATCCGCTTCGAATTCGTCGAGGCACCCATCGGTGGCGCGGCCGTGGAGGCCACCGGCGACCCCTTCCCGCCGGAGACGGAGCAGGCGTGCCTGGGCGCCGACGCCATCTTGCTGGGCGCGGTGGGCGGCCCCCGCTGGGACCGGGAACCGGTCCCCCGCCGGCCCGAGTCGGGCTTGCTGCGCCTGCGCAAGGCGGTGGGCGCCTTCGCCAACCTGCGGCCGGTGCGGGTTCATCCCGCCCTGGCGGGCCGGGGGCCGCTGCGGCCCGAGGTGGTGGGCGGCGGGGTCGACATCCTGATCGTCCGCGAGCTCACCGGCGGGCTCTACTACGGCGAGCGCGGCGTGCAGCAGGAGCCCTTCGGCGAGCGGGCCTACGACACCATGGTCTACACGACCCCGGAAGTGGAGCGGGTCGTCCGCATGGCCTTTCAGCTGGCCCGGGGCCGGCGGCGGCGGGTGGTCTCGGTCGACAAGAGCAACGTGCTGGAGACGTCGCGGCTATGGCGCCGGGTCACCGAGGCCGTGGCCGAGGCCTTCGGCGACGTGGAGCTCGAGCACATGCTGGTGGACAGCGCCGCCATGCAGCTGGTCCGCGATCCCGGCCGCTTCGACGTCCTGGTGACCGAGAACACCTTCGGCGACATCCTGAGTGATCTCGGCGCGGCCCTGTGCGGGTCCCTGGGGCTGCTGCCGTCGGCCAGCCTGGGGCTGCCCGGGCGGCCGCCGCTGTTCGAGCCGGTCCACGGATCGGCCCCCGACATCGCCGGCCGGGGGATCGCCAACCCCCTGGGCGCCATCGCCTCGGCGGCCATGATGCTCCGTCACGCCTTCGGCCTCGAGCGGGAGGCCCGGGCGGTGGAGGAGGCCATCGACGACCTGCTGGCCGCCGGGCCCTGGACGCCGGACATCGCCCCCCACGGGGCGCGGGCCGCGGGCACCGAGGACGTGGGCCGGGCCATCGCCCGCCGGGTCCGGGAGCGGCTGGCCCCCCCACCCCTGGAGCCGGTGGAGACGGTGGCGGTGTGGGGCAGCCGGGGCACGTGGAACGGCCGCGGGTCCCAAGGGTACCCCGGCGTGGGCGGGGATGGAGTGGCCGCCGGGTGGATCGCGGGCGAGTACGGCTTCCGGCCGGTTCCTCCGGACGAACCGGCCCGGCCGGCCGCGGCGGCCTCCCGGGAGGAGCGTCCGGCCGGGGCGCCGGCACGCCGGGGAACCCGGGCGGGCACCACCCGCCGGCGGGCCCGGGCGCGGAAGGGAGCGTGAAGCGGGTGACCTTCCAGCGGGGAACCACGCCAGAGACAGCAAAGACGGCAGAGACAGCAGAGACGGCGGCGTCAGCCGACCCGGCCGTGCCGGCAGCGTCGGCAAGGTCGGTAGCGTCGGCGGCGGCGATGGAGGCGGCGGCGAGGGTGGTCGGGGCGACGTCCCAGGCGGGGGCCACCAAGACGGTTCCCTCCGGGACGGGAACGGGAACCGGGACCAACGGCTTCGCCGCTCCCCTGCGCAGCCGGGAGGTGGTGGAGGGGTTCCACCGCGCCCCCCACCGCTCCCTCTTCAAGGCGATGGGCTACACCGACGAGGAGCTGCGCCGGCCGCTGATCGGGGTGATGAACAGCCGCAACGAGATCATCCCCGGCCACGTGCACCTGGACAACATCGCCCGGGCCGTCTGTGACGGGATCCGCATGGCCGGCGGCACGCCGATCCAGTTCGGCGTCATCGGCGTGGACGACGGCATCGCCATGGGCCACCGCGGCATGCGCTTCTCCCTGCCCAGCCGCGAGCTCATCGCCGACTCCATCGAGACGGTGACCGAGGCCCACCAGCTGGACGGCCTGGTGCTGATCCCCAACTGCGACAAGATCACACCGGGGATGCTGATGGCCGCGGCCCGGCTGAACCTGCCCACGGTGGTGGTCAGCGGCGGGCCGATGATGGCCGGCAACGTCTTCGGCCGGGCCGTCAACCTGGCCACGGTCTTCGAGGGCGTGGGCGCCTTCCAGGCCGGGCGCATCACCGCCGAGGAGCTCTTCGAGCTGGAGGAGGCCGCCTGCCCCACCTGCGGCTCGTGCTCCGGCATGTTCACCGCCAACTCGATGAACTGCCTGACCGAGGCCATCGGACTGGGGCTGCCCGGCAACGGCACCATCCCGGCGGTGGAGGCCGCCCGGCTGCGGCTGGCGAAGCAGGCCGGCATGCAGGTGATGGAGCTGGTGCGCCGGGGCATCCGCGCCCGGGACATCCTGACCGAGGCCGCCTTCCGCAACGCCCTGGCCGTCGACATGGCCCTGGGCTGTTCGACCAACACGGTGCTGCACCTCTTGGCCATCGCCCATGAGGCGGGCCTCGGCGACGTGATCACCCTGGACCTGATCGACGAGATCAGCCGCTCCACGCCCCAGCTCTGCAAGCTGGCCCCGGCCGGTCCCCACCACATCCAGGACCTGCACCAGGCCGGCGGCATCCAGGCGGTGCTGGCGGAGCTCCTGCGGGGCGGGCACGTGGACGGGTCGGTGCTGACGGTCACCGGCCGCACCCTGGCGGAGAACGTGGCCGCCGCCCAGGGCCGGATCCAGCGGGCCCGCGCCTGGCGCTCCGACGTGATCCGGACGCTGGAGGAGCCCTACAGCCCCGAAGGCGGCCTGGCCGTGCTGCGCGGCAACCTGGCCCCCGACGGGGCGGTGGTCAAACAGGGGGCGGTCGACCCGGCCATGCTGCGTCACCGCGGCCCGGCCCGGGTCTTCGACAGCGAGGAGGACGCGGCCGACGCCATCCGCCAGGGCCGCATCCGCCCCGGGGACGTGGTGGTGATCCGCTACGAGGGGCCGCGGGGCGGGCCCGGCATGCGGGAGATGCTGGCCATCACCGCCGCCCTGGCCGGCATGGGCCTCGACCGGGAGGTGGCCCTGATCACCGACGGGCGCTTCTCCGGCGCCACCCGGGGCGCCTCCATCGGCCACATCTCGCCGGAGGCCGCCGCCGGCGGGCCCATCGCCCTGGTGGAGGACGGCGACGAGATCGAGATCGACATCCCGGGCCGCCGCCTGGAGCTGCGGGTTCCTCCGGACGAACTGGCCCGCCGCCGCGAGCGGTGGCAGCCGCGGCCGCCGCGGGAGGTCCGGGGCTATCTGGCCCGCTACGCCCGGATGGTGACGTCGGCCAACACGGGCGCGGTCCTGATGGGATGAGACGGGAGGAGGGACGGATCGTGTCCCAACCGGCGAAGCAAGCGACGGCCGCCGCCACCACCACCACCGCCACTGCCACTGCCACTGCCCCGGGCGGCCCCTCACCGGCACCCCGGCCTCCGTCCACACCGCCGCACGCGATGACGGGCGCCGGGCTCACGGCGGCGGATTCGCCACCGGTTAGCCGGCGGGGGCCGATGAGCGGGGCCGACGTGGTGGTCCAGGTCCTGCTGGAACAGGGCGTCGAGTGGATCTTCGGCATCCCGGGCGGGGCCGTGCTACCCCTCTACGACGCCCTCTACGGCGCCCCCATCCGCCACGTGCTGGCCCGCCACGAGCAGGGCGCGGCGCTGGCCGCCGACGGCTACGCCCGGGCCAGCGGCCGGGTCGGGGTGTGCATCGCCACCTCCGGGCCCGGGGCGACCAACCTGATCACGGGCCTGGCCACCTCCTACCTGGATTCCGTCCCCGTGGTGGCCATCACCGGCAACGTGGGCCGGGCGTTCCTCGGCACCGACGCCTTCCAGGAGGCGGACACCTTTGGCGTCAGCATGCCGGTGACCAAGCACAACTACCTGGTGCTCGACCCCGAGGAGCTGCCCGCCATCCTGCGGGAGGCCTTCGCCGTGGCTGCGTCCGGCCGGCCCGGGCCGGTGCTGGTGGACATCCCCAAGGACGTCTTCACCACCACCATCTCCCCCGGGGCGTGGGACCGCCCGCTGTGGGGGCGAACGGCGGAGCCGGTACCGGCCGGCGGCGGCGAAGGCCCTGTTCAGCCCGCCCCATGGAGGCCCGCCGAGCACCGCCGCCTGGGGGACCTGGACGAGGCCGCCCGCCTGATCGCCCGCGCCCGCCGCCCCGTGCTCTACGCCGGAGGAGGCGTCATCGTGGCCGAGGCCGCCGAGGCCCTGCGCCGGCTGGCGGAACGGGCGGTTCTTCCCACCACCACCACCCTGATGGCCCTGGGGGCCATGCCCGGCGACCACCCCCTCTTCCTCGGCATGCCCGGCATGCACGGGACCTACGCCGCCAACATGGCCCTGACGGAGACCGACTGCCTGATCGCCGTCGGCGCCCGCTTCGACGACCGGGTGACCGGCAAGGTGTCGGACTTCGCCCCCGACGCCGCCATCATCCACATCGACGTGGACGCCGCGGAGCTGGGGAAGGTCAAGGCCCCGCGGGTGGCCATCCCCGCCGACGCCCGGGAGGGGCTGGCGGCCCTGGAGGCCGCCCTGGGCCGGGTTCCTCCGGACCAGTGGGCCGACCGGGGACCGTGGCTCGAGCGGATCGACGGGTGGAAGCAGGAGCACCCCTACCGGTACGACCGGGACCGGGCCCGCCGGGAGCTGCTCCCCCAGGCGGTGATCGAGGAGCTGGAGCGGGCCACGGATGGGGACGCCCTCGTGGTCACCGGCGTCGGCCAGCACCAGATGTGGGCGGCCATGTTCTACCGCTACCGGCGGCCCCGGCAGTTCCTGACCTCCGGGGGCCTGGGGACCATGGGCTTCGGGCTGCCCGCGGCCATCGGCGCCCAGCTGGCCCGGCCGGACGCCCGGGTGCTGTGCGTCGACGGCGACGGCAGCTTCCAGATGAACGTCCAGGAGCTGTCGACCCTGGCCGAGCTGGGCCTGCCAGTGAAAATTTTCATTATTAATAACGGGGCCCACGGCATGGTGCGGCAGTGGCAGGACCTGTTCTACGGGCAGCGCCTGTCGGCCAGCGTCTTCGAGCATCAGCCGGACTTCGTCAAGCTGGCCGAGGCGTACGGGGTGGCGGCCTACCGCATCACCCACCCGGACGAACTGGCCGGGACGGTGCGGGAGGCGCTGGCCCACCCGGGGCCGGTGGTGGTCGACTGCGTGGTCAGGCGGGATGAGAACGTGCTGCCGATGGTGCCGCCGGGGGCGGCGCTGCGGGAGATGATCGTGGGGTAGCCGGGAGGCTACCCCACGGTGCATTCTGCGGCTCGCCCAGGAAGTCCTTGGGCGGTCCGCCCGGGCCGAAGCCGACCCGCGGGTGTACCGTGCCCTTGAAGACGAGACCCGGGCCAGGGGCTACCCCACCCTGCCCATGACCAGCGGGGCCGGCCATGACGCCATGCACATGGCTCGGATCGCCCCCATGGGGATGCTGTTCATTCCTTGCCGCGACGGCCGCAGCCACTGCCCAGAGGAGTGGGCCGCGCCGGAGGACCTGGCCCGGGGTGCCGAAGTTCTGGCCGGCGCCCTTTTGCGGCTCGACGGGATGGATCAACCTGTCGGCCCCGGCCGGGTCAACCTGTCCGAAGGAGTTCGGCCGTCGAATGCGAAGGAATTCGTCAACGTCAGGGCCCGCCGGCCCGGTTCGAGGTCATGTCGCCACCATGAATGATCGCTCCCGCTACCTCATCGAAGCGCAGGACGTGGAATTCGCCTATTCCGCGCGGCTGGCCACGCCGGTCCGGGCCCTGGCGGGGGTGTCCCTGCCCATCGCCCCCGGGGAGCACGTGGCCATCGTCGGTTCCAACGGCAGCGGCAAGTCCACCCTGGCGCGGCATTTCAACGCCCTTCTCGTGCCGACCGCGGGAACAGTCCGGGTCGACGGCCACGACACCCGCGGGGCCGCTGCAGACCCCGCCTTGCGCAAGCGCATCCGGGCGACGGTGGGCATGGTCTTCCAAAACCCCGACAGCCAGATCGTGGCGACCGTCGTCCAGGAGGACGTCGCCTTCGGCCCCGAGAACCTGGGCGTCCCGCGGCCCGAGCTGCAGCGCCGCGTGGCGGAAGCCCTGGAGTGGGTCGGCATGCGCCATGCCGCCCTGCGGCCACCCCACCTGCTCTCGGCGGGCCAGCGCCAGCGGGTGGCCATCGCCGGGGTTCTGGCCATGGGCCCCCGGGCCGTGGTCTTCGACGAGGCCACGGCGATGCTGGACCCCAGCGGCCGCCAGAGCGTGATGGCGATCCTCGACCGGCTCCAGGAGGACGGCGTGACGGTCATCCAGGTTACCCACCACATGGACGAAGCGGCCCGCGCCCAGCGGGTGGTCATCCTGCATCAGGGCCGGATCGCGGCCGACGGTCCCCCGGACACCGTGCTGGTGGAACCGGACCGCTTGAAGGCCTTCGGCCTGGACGTCCCCCCAACGGTAGCCATCGCCCGGCAGGTTGCCCGGTTCGTCCCCGGCTTCCCTACCCGGGTCATGACGGCGGCGGGTTTGGTGGAGGCCGTCCTGCGCCACCTGGACGGCAGGGGGACAGGGGGTCGCCCCACCTCCTTTGCCGGTCCCGTCTCCTTCGCCGGTCCCATCTCCGCCGCCGGTCCCGGCTCCTCCGCCGGCGCCATCTCGGCCGCCGGGACCGATGCCGCGACCGGCGTTTCCCCCGATGGCGGTCCTCGGGCGGGAGGCGGTCAGGGACCGGTCCCGCCGCCCCGGCGGGTCGCCGATCCCATCCTTGAGGTGGAAGAACTCAGCCACGACTACATGCGGGGCACACCCCTCGCGCACCGGGCCCTGCACGGGGTGTCCCTGGCCGTGGGCCGGGGCGAGGTGGTGGCCCTCATCGGCCAGACGGGCTCGGGCAAGTCCACCCTGATCCAGCACTTCAACGGCCTGCTGCGGCCCCAGCAGGGGCGGGTGTGGGTGGCGGGGTTCGACCTGGAGAACCCGCGCACCGACCTGCGGGCCCTGCGGCGGCGGGTGGGCATCGTCTTCCAGCGACCGGAGGACCAGCTCTTCGAGCGCTACGTGGGCGACGACGTGGCCTTCGGCCCGTACAAGGACGGCCTCCGGGGCGAAGCCTTGCGGGAGCGGGTGCGCTGGGCCATGGGGGTGGTGGGCCTGGACTTCGAGACCTTCCGGGACCGGCCCATCTTCGCCCTCAGCGGTGGCCAGCGCCGCAAGGTGGCCCTGGCGGGCGTGCTGGCCCTGCGCCCGGAGGTGCTGGTTCTGGACGAACCGACGGCGGGGCTCGACCCGCAAAGCCGGGACGAGCTGCTCTCGATCCTGGCCGAGCTGCGGGAGCGAGAGGGGCTCACGGTGGTGCTGGTGAGCCACAACCTGGATGAGGTGGCCCGCCTGGCCGACTATGCCTACGTCCTGGCCGGCGGCCGGGTCGTCGGGCACGGCACCCCCCGGCAGCTCTTCGCCCAGCCGGCCGCCCTGGAGGCGGTGGGGCTCGACGTGCCGCCGGCCAGCCGGGTGGCCCACGGGCTGCGGGCGGCCGGCGTGCCGGTTCCACCCGATGCCATGCATCCCCACGAGGTGGCCGAGGCCATCGTCCGCTGCCTGACGATGCCCCACCCGGCTGAGGAGGCCCAGCGCCGTGCAGGAGTTTGACCTCCTCCGCAACATCACCATCGGCCAGTACCTGCCCACGGGCTCGGTGATCCACCGCCTGGACCCGCGGGCCAAGCTGCTGGCGGCGGCCGTCCTGATCACGGCCATCGCCGTCACCACCAGCTACCTGGCCCAGGGACTGCTCTTGCTGGCCGTCGTGGGCATCCTGCGGCTGGCCCGGATTCCCCTGGGCTACGCCCTGCGCGGGGTGCGCCCGGCGCTTCCTTTCCTATTAATTTTGGCCCTCGTGCAGCTGCTGTTCTTTGGGCGGAGCCTGGATCCGTCGAGCCCGGTGCTGTGGGAATACGGGTTCGTCGTCATCACCCAGGCCACCGTCAAGGCCATCGTCATCTCCTTCCTCCGGCTGGTGGCGCTGATCCTGCTGGCCAGCGCGGTGACCTTCTCCACGGCGGTGACCGAGCTGTCCCACGGGATCGAGGGCCTGCTGCGCCCCTTCCGGCGCCTGCGGGTGCCGGCCCACGAGCTGGCCCTGATCGTCACCATCGCCCTCCGGTTCGTCCCCACCTTCGCCCAGGAGCTGGAGCGGATCATGAAGGCCCAGGTCTCCCGGGGCGCCGACTTCGGAGGTGGCGGCCGCTTCAACTTTGTGCGCCGTACGGTCAGCCTGCTGCCGCTGCTGGTCCCCCTCTTCACCATCGCCCTGGAACGGGCGGAGGAACTGGTCCTGGCCATGGAGGCCCGGGGCTACGTCGGCGGGCAGGACCGCTCGTCCCTGGTGGAACTCCGGGCCGGCTGGCGGGACGTCCTGGCGGTGGCGGCCACCCTGGCCCTGGCGGTCGTGGTGGTGGCCGTGCGGTGGCCCTTTTAATGCAAGGATTCCTGGGGAAAGGGGGTGAGTCCATGTCCGATTACAGCCTGTCGGTGCGCAGGATCGTCATCGCGGGGGTTCTGGCGGCCATCGCCATTCTGCTGGGGGTCACGCGGCTCGGGTTCATCCCGATGCCCACGGGCGTCAACGCCACCATCATGCACGTTCCGGCCATCATCGGGGCGGTGGTGGAAGGCCCGCTGGTGGGTGCCATCATCGGTACGATCTTTGGCATCTTCAGCCTGGTCAACGCCACCCAGCCGCTGTTCATGGACCCGCTGGTGGCCATCCTGCCGCGCATCTTCATCGGCATCACCGCCTACTATGCCTACGCCGCCTTGCGGCGGAACGAGTGGGTGGGGCTGGGGGCCGCGGCGGCCGTCGGGACCCTGACGAACACGGTCCTGGTGCTGACCATGGCCACGGTGCGCGGCTACCTGCCGGCCAATGTGGCCCTGACGGTCGGGGTGACCCACGGCATCCCGGAGATCATCGTGGCCGCCATCGTCACCTACGCCGTGGCCGTGCCGTGGAAGCGGCTGGACGCCGGCCGGGTCCAGCGGGCCCGGCGGGTGTGAGCCCGCCAGAGCGCCGTTCCCAGAGCGCTGTTAAAAGAGCGCCGTTGCAAGAAAGCCCGGCGAAGAAAGCCCGGCGGGGCGGGAAAGGGGCAAGGGGCAAGGGGCGGGCGCAGGGGGCCTATGCAGAGGGCCTGTACCGAGGGCCTGTGCCGGGGGTCTGTCTAGGGGCCACGGGGCGGTCGATGCGGGGACCCGAACCTCGCGCCGGGTGGCTGCCCGCGGCGTCCTGACCGGCCGGCCACCCGCCCCCGCGCCCCTTTCCGTGGGGTCCATGGGCCACGGTCCGGCGTGGTCCGGCTCCCCCGGGCCTGGGCGAGGCGGCCTCGACCCGCGGCCGGGCAAGGGCGGTCCGGCGCGGGCGGCCGGCAAGGAGGGACACATGGGTTTGGATTCAAGTCTTCTCGAACGGGTCCTGGAACACGTCGATGCCGAGCTGGTGGTGGAACTCACCTGCGCCCTGGTGCGGATCGACAGCGTCTACCGGCCCGAGCAGGGCACGGCGGAGGAACCGGTGGCCCGCTACGTGGCCGATCGCCTGAAGGCCTGGGGCTTTCCCGTCCGCATGGAGGAAGCGGCACCAGGGCGGCCCAACGTCATGGCCGAGCTCCGGGGCCGGCGGCCGGGGAAGACCCTGCTCTTCGAAGCCCACACCGACGTGGTGACCGAGGGGGATCCCCGCCGCTGGACCTACCCGCCCTTTGGGGGTACGGTGGCCGGCGACCGGATCTACGGCCGCGGGGCCTGCGACACCAAGGGCAATCTGGCGGCGGCCATGGTCGCCCTGAAGGCGATCAAGGACGCCGGCGTCGATCTGCCCGGCCGCATCCTGCTGGCGGTGCCGGTGGACGAAGAGGGCCTGATGATCGGGATCAAGCGGATGATCCAGGCGGGCTGGTGCGACGGCGTCGACGGGGCCATCATCTGCGAGCCGGAGGAGAACCAGCTCTGCATCGCCCAGAAGGGAGCCATCCGCATCGGCATCCGCGCCTGCGGGAAGATGGCCCATGGCGCCATGCCCCGGGCCGGGATCAACCCCGTGACGCCCCTGTGCCGCATGGTGGCCCGGCTGGCGGACCTGGAACGGGAGGAAGGCCTGCGGCACGGCGAGGACCCGCTGGTGGGCTGGCCGAGCATCACGCCGACCATCTTCCAGGCGCCGCCCGCCGGCGAGCCCCAGATCAACGTGATCCCCGGGGAGGCCTATCTCACGCTGGACATCCGCACCACGCCCCAGCAGGACCACCAGGCCCTCAAGGCGGCCGTGGACGCCATCGTCCGGGAGGAGGCGGCCCGGGTGCCGGGGCTGCGGGTGGAGGTGGAGATCATCGACGAGCGGCCCTGCACGGCCACGCCCGCCAGCGACCCCGTGGTCCAGGCGGCTGCCGAGGCGGTCCGGCGGGTCACGGGCCGGGAACCTCGCTACAACGGCGTGCCGGGCGCCACCGACGGAACCTTCCTCTGGGCCTGGAAGGGCATCCCCATCGTCACCTTTGGTGCCGGCAAGCGGGAGGTGCCCCACCAGGTGGACGAGTACGTGGACATCCCGGAGCTGGTGGAGGCGGCCCGGCTCTATGCCGCGGCGGCGGTGATCTTCCTCACCACCGGCCCAGGTGCGGGTTGAGCGCAGGACGGCTCCAAGGCCGTCAAGGGAGGTAACGAAGTGGGTACGTACCGGGACCTGTTCGACCTGACCGGCCGGGTCGCCCTGGTGGTGGGGGCCGCGTCGGGGTTGGGCCGGGCCTCGGCCCTGGCCTTGGCCGATTGCGGCGCCCTGGTGGTGGCCGCCGACCGCGATGCCGCCGGCCTGGAAAGCCTGCTGGACGAACTGGCCGGCCCCCACGGCACCGCCGCCGGAGGGCACGGGGGTCACCCGGCGGCTGCCCCGGACCGGGCCCTGGCCCTGGACATCCGCGACCGGGATCAGGTGCGCCGGGCCATCGCCGGCATCGTGGAACGCCACGGGCGGCTGGACGTGGCCGTGACGACCCCCAGCATCAACATCCGCAAGCCCCTGCTGGACTACAGCGACGACGAGCTGGACCGGGTCGTCGACCTGAACCTCAAGGGCACCTTCAACGTCCTGGTGGAAGCCGGGCGGGTGATGGCCCAGCAGGGCCACGGCAGCCTGATCGCCTTCGCCTCCATCCGCGCCCAGGTGGTGGAACCCGGCCAGGGCGTGTACGCGGCCACCAAGGCCGGCACCGTCCAGCTGGTCAAGACCCTGGCGGCCGAGCTGGGCCCCCGGGGCGTCCGGGCGAACGCCGTCGCCCCCGGGGTCATCGATACCCCCCTGACCCGGCCGATCAAGGACCACCCGGAATGGTACGGCGCCTATGCCGCCAAGACGGCCCTGGGCCGCTGGGGGACGCCGGAGGAGGTGGCGGCGGCGGTGGTCTTCCTGGCCGCCGACGCCAGCCGCTACGTCACGGGTACGGTCCTGACGGTGGACGGCGGCTGGACGGCCATCGACGGCCGGTACGTCCCGCCCCTTGGCGGATGAGGGGCTCGCCGACCGGAGGTGACGCCATGCCCCCCTTGCCGTCCCAATCCCGTCCGGCACCCTTCCCGGCTCCGCAGCGTCCCCCCGAGGCCCCCATCCGCCTGGCGGTCATCCCGGGCGACGGCGTCGGGCCCGAGGTCATCGCGCCGGCCCTGGCCGTCCTCGAGGCCCTCGGGACGGCGGCGGGCCGGCGATTGGAAACGGTGACCTTCCCGTGGGGGTCGGCCCACTACCTGGAGACGGGCCGGGTGGCGCCCGCCGATTTCCTCGCCACCCTGCAAGGCTTCGACGCCGTCTTGCTGGGGGCGATGGGCGATCCCAGGGTGCCCGACCCGCTGACCGTCGGCCTAGTCCTGCAGATCCGCAAGGCCTTCGACCTTTACGTCAACCTGCGGCCCGTGCGCCGGTGGCCGGGGGCCCCTTCCCCCCTGGCCCGGGCGGCGGAGGTGGACATCCTGTTCGTCCGGGAGAACACCGAGGGCGAGTACGCCGGCGCGGGCGGGCGGCTCTACGCCGGCCAGCCGGAGGAAGTCGCCCTGCAGACGGCCGTCTTCACCCGGCGGGGGATCGAGCGGATCGCCGTCTTCGCCTTCGAGCAGGCCCGGCGGCGCCGGCGCCGGCTGACCAGCGTGTCCAAGGGGAACGCCTTGCCCCATGTCTTCGGCTTGTGGGACGAGGTGGTCCGGGAGGTGGGCCGCCGCTATCCCGACGTGGAGCTGGAGACGGTGCTGGTCGACGCCATGGCCTATCACCTGGTGCGCCAGCCCGAACGGTTCGACGTGGTGGTGGCCTCCAACCTCTTTGGGGACATCCTGACCGACCTGGGGGCGGCCCTTCAGGGCGGGCTCGGGCTGGCCGCCAGCGCCAACATCAACCCTTCGGGCCCGTACCCGGGCATGTTCGAGCCGGTGCACGGCTCGGCGCCCGACATCGCGGGGCGGGGCATCGCCAACCCGCTGGGCGCCATCGGCTCCGTCGCCCTGATGCTGGACCACCTGGACGCCCGCGGCCGCCTGCCCGGGGGCCGGCACCTGGCCGGGGTCCTGGAGGCGGCGATGGCGGACGTGGTTCGGGAGGGGCCGCGGACACCGGATTTGGGTGGAACGGCGACCACGGCCCAGGTGGGGGAGGCGGTGATCCGGCGGCTGCGGGCCCGCCTGGATCAGGGCGGTTAGCGCCGCGGGGCACGGCACCGATCCAACCCACGAACCCCCGAACGATCGGCCCAAACCGTCAGCCGGGCCAGCCCCCAGCGCCTCCGGACTCCCCTGGGACCCATGCGATCCATGGGACCTGGGGACGAACCGGCGGGGCGGGGGGTCGGGGGGCGGTTCGGTCCGTTCGGGGCCGTTCCCGCCGGGCGGGCGCCCTCAGGCGCCCAGGTACGCCTCCATGACCCGCGGGTCGGCGGCCACCTCCTGGGCCGATCCCTCCAGGACGATCCGGCCCGTCTCCAGGACGTAGCTGCGGTGGGCCAGCTTGAGGGCGGCGTGGGCGTTCTGCTCGACCAGCAGGATGGTCGCCCCCGACCGGCTGATCTCGGCGATCACCCCGAAGATCTCCTTGACCAGCAGCGGCGCCAGGCCCATGGACGGCTCGTCCAGCAAGAGCAGCCGGCCGCCCATCATCAGGGCCCGGCCGATGGCCAGCATCTGCTGCTCGCCGCCGCTCAAGGTGCTGGCCAGCTGGTGGGCCCGTTCCTCCAGCCGGGGGAAAAGGTCGAAGACCCGCCGCAGGTCCCGGCGGATCCCCTCCCGATCCCGGCGCCGGTTCCAGGTGGCCAGCTCCAGGTTCTCCAGCACCGTCAGCCGGGGGAAGATGCCGCGCCCTTCGGGGACGTGGACGATCCCCAGGGCCGCCGCCTCGTGGGACCGCAGCGGCGTGATGTCCCGGCCGGCGAAGCGGATGCGGCCCCGGCAGGGGATCATCCGGGCGATGGCCCGCAGGGTGGTGGTCTTTCCCGCGCCGTTGGCGCCGATCAGGGCGACCACCTCGCCCTCGTCCACCGTCAGGGCGATGCCGTCGACGGCCCGGATCGCGCCATAGTAGACGCTGAGGTCGCTCACCTCGAGCAAGGGCACCGTGACAAGCCCCCTCCATGTGGACCGGCGGTCAACCGGCTGGCGATCAACCGGCGGACGGTCAGCCGGCGGCCTCCTGCTCCCCCAGGTAGGCCTCGATGACCTGCGGGTTCGTCCGGATGGCCTCGGGCGTCCCCTGGGCGATGATCCGCCCGAAGTTGAGGACCACGATCCGCTGGCAGACGCCCATCACCACGGGCATGTGGTGCTCGATCAGGAGGATCGTCAGGTCGAACCGCTCCCGGATCCAGCGGATGAATTCCATCAGGTCGCGGCCCTCGGCGGGGTTCATCCCGGCCGCCGGTTCGTCCAGCAGGAGAAGCTTCGGCCGGGTGGCCAGGGCCCGGGCGATCTCCAGCCGCCGCTGCTCGCCGTAGGGCAGGCTGCCCGCGGGCTGCCCGGCCCGTTCCTCCAGACGAACCAGCCGCAGCAGGTCCAGGGCCTCCTCCCGCAGGCGGCGCTCTTCGGCGTGATACCGGGGGCCGCGGCGGACGGCCTGCAACAGGCCGTAGCCCGCCCGGAAGTTATGGGCCACCAGGATGTTCTCCAGCACCGTCATCTCCGGGAAGAGCCGGATGTTCTGGAAGGTCCGGGCGATGCCGCGCCGGGTGATCTCGGCAGCCGGCAGGCCCGTGATGTCGGCGCCGTCGAAGCGGATGCGCCCCCGGGTGGGACGGTAGACCCCCGTGATCACATTGAAGACCGTGGTCTTGCCGGCGCCGTTGGGCCCGATCAGGCCGACCAGTTCCCCGGGTTCCACCTGGAGGTCGAAGTCCTGGACGGCCGCCAGGCCGCCGAAGATCATCGAAACGCCATCCATCTCCAGCAAGGGCACGTCCCATTCCCCCGTTCGCTCGGAACCGGTCAGGGGCGCGGGCCGGCCTAGGCCGCCACCCGCTGCCGCGCCCTCCGTCCCCGGCCGAGGCCCGCCAGGCGGATCTCGCGGAAGCCCAGGATGCCCCGGGGCATGCGCAGCATGATGATCACCAGGATCAAGGGGCTCAGCACCATCCGCCACACCCCCAGATCCCTGAGGCTCTCCAGGAGGACCGTCAGCAGCGTGGCCCCCACCACCGACCCGCTCAAGCTGCCCATGCCGCCCAGGTAGAGCATGGCCAGGATCTCGGTCGACTTGATGTAGGTGAAGGACTGGGGGTTGATGTACTGGATCAGGTGGCCCCACAGGGCTCCGGCCAGGCCCGCGAAGAGGCCCGCCAGCACGAAGGCCAGCATCTTCACCCGCCGGACCCGGATCCCCATCAGGGTCGCCGCGATCTCGTCCTGGCGAATCGCCTGGAACATGCGCCCGTAGTTGGAGTCCACCAGGTTGCGGAAGAGCAGCAGCATGGCGATGACGGTGCCGTACACCCACAGCAGGTTGGACTCCTTGGGCAGCCCGACCATGCCCCGCGGCCCGCCCACCGCGTCGATGTTGTTGATGACGTTGACAATGATCATGTTGAATCCCAGGGTGACGATGGCCAGGTAGTCGCCGAACATGGTCAGGGCGGGGATGCCCACCAGCCACGCGGCCAGGGCCGCGGCCGCCCCCGCCGCCAGGAAGGCCAGGGCGAAGGGCAGGTCCAGCTTGACCGTCAGCACCCCGGCCACGTAGGCGCCCACCGCCATGAAACCGGCATGGCCGATGGCGAATTCGCCCAGGTAGCCGTTGACCAGGTTGAGGCTGGCGGTGAGGATGATGTTGATCCCCACCAGGCAGAGGACGTGGGTGACGTAGCTGTTGACCCAGCCCATCTCGCCCAGGGCGTAGACGGCCACCACCACCGCCGCCGCCCCCGCCCACGGCCACCAGCCCGCCACCGCCCGCCGTTCGGGGAGCACCGCCTCCACGCCCATCGCGCCACCGCCCCCTTCGTCACACCTTGGTCGAAAGCGGCCGCCCTAGCAGCCCCGTCGGACGAACCAGCAGGACGAGGATCAGGATGGCGAAGGCGATCCCGTCGCGGAAGGTGGAGGGCAGGTAGGCCGCCACGAAGACCTCGGTCAACCCCAGCAGGAAGCCGCCCAGCATGGCCCCGTCCACCAGCCCGATGCCGCCCAGGACCGCGGCGATGAACGCCTTCCACCCGATCAAGATGCCCATGTAGGGTTCGATGACGGGATAGGCCTGGGCCACCAGGATCCCTCCGGCGGCGGCCAGGGCCGAGCCGATGGCGAAGGTGGCGGTGATGACCCGGTCGGGGTTGATCCCCAGCAGCCCCACCACCTCCCGGTTGTCGGCGATGGCCCGCATCGCCTTCCCCAGCAAGGTGCGCATGACCACATACCGCAGCAGCGCCATCAGGGCCACCGAGACCCCAACGATGGTCAGCTGGACGCTGCCCACGGTGACCCCGCCCAGATTCCACGTGGCGCCACCCACCAGGCTGGGGAAGTTCTGGGGCGCTGCCCCCACCGTGGCCCGGACGAAATTCTCCAGGAACAGCCCCACCCCCAGCGCGGTGATCACCAGGGACATGCGGGGCGCGTTGCGCAAGGGCTTGTAGGCCACCCGCTCGATCAGGACGCCCAGGAGGGCCGTCGCCAGCATGGTCAGGACCAGGACGGCCGCCAGGGGCAGCTTGAGATAGACGGCGACGAACAGGCCGATGAAGCAGGCCACCATGAAGATGTCGCCGTGGGCGAAGTTGATCAGCTTGAGAACGCCGTAGACCATGGTGTAGCCCAGGGCGATCAGAGCGTAAATGCCGCCGAGCTGAAGGGCGTTGGCCAGCTGCTGCAAAAAGGTCACCACACGGGCCCACCCCTTTCCGGGTCCGGTGTAGCCCCCCGGACACCCCCGGACACCGGGCAACCGTTGGGCGCAGGCACCCCGCCGGGCCGCCCGGCCCTGCCCGAGGCGTCCTGCGCCCCCAACCTGCCGGCGACCGCCCCGGCCCGCCGGGTGCCGGTGGGCCCGGGGCCGCCGGCGGACTACGGGTTGACGGTGGTCTCGTACCTGAACTGGCCGTTTTCGATCTTGAGGATGACGGCCGGCTTCACCGGGTCGCCGCTACCCTCATAGGAGATGGTGCCCGTCACGCCCTCGAACCCCTTGGTGGCGGCGATGGCGTCCCGGATCTTCTCCCGGTCCAGGGAGCCGGCCTGCTGGATGGCCTGGAAGAGGATGTAGGCCGCATCATAGGTCAGGGCCGCCGCGGCGTCGGGCGTGGTGCCGTACTTGGCCTTGTACTTCTCCACGAACTCCTTGACCTTCGGCGCATCGGAACTGGAGGAGTAGTGGTTGCTGAAGTAGCTGCCCTCCAGGTCCGCCCCGCCCAGCTCCAGCAGCTCGGGCGAGTCCCAGGCGTCGCCGCCGATCAGCACCGCGTCGATGCCCAGCCGGCGGGCCTGCTGGGCCTGGAGGGGCACCTCGCTGTAGTAGTTCGGCAGGAACAGCACGTCGGGGTCGGTCCCCTTGATCTTGGTCAGCTGGGCGCTGAAGTCCTTGTCGCCGGTGGTGTAGGTCTCGAAGGCCGTGATCTGGCCGCCCATCTTGGTGAACTCGTCGCGGAAGACCTCGGCCAGCCCCTTGTTGTAGTCCTGGGCCACGTCGTAGAGGACCGCCGCCTTGCGGGCCCCCAGGTTTTCGTAGGCGAACTTGGCCATCACGTACCCCTGGAAGGGGTCGATGAAGGCCGCCCGGAAGACGAAGGGCTTGTCCTTCGTCACGTTGGGGTTGGTGGCCCACGGGGAGATCATGGGGACCTTGGCGTCGTTGGCGATGGGGGCGCCGGCGTTGCTGGCGCTGGAGCTCTGGGACCCGATGATGGCGACCACCTGGTCCTGGGTGATCAGCTTCTGGAAGACGCTGGCCGTCGACTCGGGCTTGTTCTCGTCGTCTTCGATGATGAACTGGACCTTCATCTTCTTGCCGCCCACGTCCAGGCCACCCTGGGCGTTGATCTCCTCTTCGGCCAGGCGGGCGGCGTTCTGCGTCGACTCGCCGATGGCGGCGATGTTGCCGGTGATCGGTGCCGAGACGCCGATCTTGATGACGTCGCCCTGGCCTCCAGGGCCGCTGCAGGCGGCCAGCACCCCCGCCACCAGCGAGAGCGCCATTGCCATCGCCAGGCTGCGCAACCCTCTTCTCACCCGTGCACCCCTCCCGCCCCGAGGCGTCGTTGTGACGAAACCGCGATGGGTGGACGAGACATTCGCCGGAAACCGGCCCGTTTCCTGTCACCTGCGGCGGATTCGGGCCCCTCACCCCCAGAACCGCCAGGCTCCGGAGCCGCCGTCCTGCCGTCCCCCGCGGCCCTACCAGCGGCTGGTCACCATCTTGACCTCGGTGTAGAACCGGACGCCGTCCTTGCCCGTGGCGTGGAGGTCACCGTAGAAGGAGGCCTTCCACCCGGCGAAGGGGAACCAGGCCATGGGCGCCGCGACCCCGATGTTGATCCCCAGCATGCCCGCTTCGATGCGGTACCGGAATTCCCGGGCCGCCCGGCCGCTGCGGGTGAAGATGCTGGCGGCGTTGCCGAAACGGGACCGGTTGGCCACCTCGATGGCCGCATCCAGGTCGGGCACCCGGATCACCGACAGTACGGGGCCGAAGATCTCGTCGCAGGCCAGGGGCTGCTCGGGCCCCACGTGATCGAAGAGGGTCGGTCCGATCCAGAAGCCGCCCTCCGGCCCGCGCAGGTGGGGGTGCCGGCGCCCGTCCAGCACGAGCCGGGCCCCACCGGCCTCACCCCCTTCGATGTACCGGACGATCCGGTCGCGGGCTTCCGGCCGGATCACCGGCCCCATGTCGACCTCGGGGTCGATCCCCTCCCCCACCACCAGCTGGCGGGCCGCCTCCGCCAGGGACTCCACCAGCCGGTCGCCCACCTCCCCCACGGCGACCACGACGCTCCCCGCCAGGCACCGCTGGCCGGCGGACCCAAAGGCCGAACTCACCACGGCCTGGACGGTCGCCTCCAGATCGGCGTCGGGCATGACGATCAGGTGGTTCTTGGCACCCCCCAGGGCCTGGACCCGCTTGCCGTGGCGGGCCGCCTCGGCGTAGACCGCCTTTGCCACGGGCTGGGACCCGACGAAGGAGACCGCCTTGACCTCCGGATGGGCCAGCAGGGCGTCGACCACCTCCCGGCCGCCGTGGACCAGGTTGAGCACGCCCTCGGGCGCCCCAGCCTCACGGAAGAGCTCGGCCAGCCGCACCGCCGTCAGGGGCGTCCGCTCCGACGGCTTGAGCACGAAGGTGTTGCCGCACGCCACCGCGATGGGAAACATCCACAGGGGAATCATGGCCGGGAAATTGAAGGGACAGATGCCCGCCACGACCCCCAGGGGCACCCGGACCAGCTCGCTGTCGATGCCCGCCGCCACGTCTTCCGCCATCTCGCCCAAAAGCAGGCTGGGCGCCCCGGCGGCGAACTCCACTACCTCGATGCCCCGCCGCACCTCGCCCCGGGCCTCGGCCAGGGTCTTGCCGTGCTCCCGGGTGATGGAGAGGGCCAGTTCCTCGAAGTGGCGCTCCAGGAGCTCCTTGTAGCGGAACATCAGGCGCGCCCGCTCGACGGGAGGAACGCGGCGCCACGCGGGGTATGCCCGGGCCGCCGCCTCGACGGCCGCGGCCACGTCCGCCCCGGTGGCGAAGGGCACCCGGGCGATGACCTCGCCGGTGGCGGGGTTGTAGACCGGCTCCCACCGCTCGGCGGCCGGGGTGATCCAGCGGCTCCCGATGAGCCCCGGCACCGCCGGCACGGCCGGCGCACCGGGGGCCGGTTCGTCCCGATCCCAGTGGGGCTGGGCCACCGCTCACACCTCCATGTAGGGCTGGACCTCGGCCATGGCCGCGTCCATGATCCGGAGCATCTCCTCGGCATCGCTGCGGGTCACGTTGAGATGCGGGGCGATCCGCGCCACGTTGCCGTAGAGGCCCCCCTTGCCGATCAAGAGGCCCCGCTTGCGGGTGGCCTCGAGCCAGCGGTTCAGCAGGTCGGGTGCCGGCCGCTTGGCGGCGTGGACGAACTCGACGCCGATCATCAGCCCCATGCCGCGCACGTCGCCCATGCACGGGTACCTCTCCTGCAG
The DNA here is from genome assembly GCF_054654595.1 of Thermaerobacter litoralis. Classification (NCBI taxonomy): domain Bacteria; kingdom Bacillati; phylum Bacillota; class Clostridia; order Eubacteriales; family Clostridiales Family XVII. Incertae Sedis; genus Thermaerobacter; species Thermaerobacter litoralis. The sequence continues at coordinate 144,354 of NZ_BAAIES010000009.1, forward strand.
CGCCTTGAGCCCGTCCATCAGGAAGCCCCCGACCCGTGCCGCGTTCTCGGCCAGGCCTTCCTCCAGGATCACGTCGATGACCGCCAGGGCGGCGGTGGCGGAGACGGGGTTGCCGCCGAAGGTGGAGATCGTGCTGTGGCGGAAGGAGCGGGCGACCTCGTCGGTGGTGATGGTCCAGCCGATGGGCAAGCCGTTGGCCATCCCCTTGGCCGAGGTCATCACGTCGGGCTCCACGCCCCAGTGCTGGATGCCCCAGAGGTAGGTGCCGGTTCGTCCCCAGCCCGTCTGGACCTCATCGCAGATGAACAGGCCCCCGTACCGCCGGACGATGGCGACGACTTCCTTGAAGTACTCGGGCGGCGGGGTGATGAACCCGCCCACCCCCTGGATGGGCTCGGCGACGAAGGCGGCCACCCGGCCCGAGGTGGCGGTCTGGATCAGCTCTTCGACATCCTTGGCGCAGCGCAGGTCGCAGGATGGGTAGGAAAGGGCGAAGGGGCAGCGGTAGCAGTAAGGGCTGGCCAGGTGGTGGACCCCGGGCACGGGGGTGGCGGCCCGGTAGCCGTGGGTCCCGCCCAGGGTCATGGTCAGCATGGAGCGGCCGTGGTAGCTATGGCGCAGGACGATGACGTCGTCGCAGCCCGTGTGGGCGCGGGCGACGACCAGGGCGGTCTCGTTGGCCTCGGTGCCGCTGTTGGTGAAGAAGCTGCGTTTGAGCTGCCCGGGGGTCAGTTCCGCCAGGCGCTCGGCCAGCCGCACCTGGGGTTCGGTGACGTAGAGGGTCGAGACGTGTTGCAGCGTCCGCAGCTGGCGAGCGACCCGCTCCGTCACCTCCGGGTGGCAGTGGCCCAGGCTGACGGTGAGGATGCCGCCGAAGGCGTCCAGGTACTGGCGCCCCTGGTCGTCCCAGACGTACTTGCCCTCGCCCCGGACGATGACCAGCGGCTCTTCGTACAGCGTGGCCAGGTTGGGGAAGAGGTACTCCCGCTGCTTGCGGCGCAGGTCGTCGCCCTCGTGGGCCATGGCGGGCATGGCATCGGCCATGGATCTCCCCTCCCGCGGGACATGGATCCTGGGGAGGGTTTCGGCGGCCCACCCGCCGGCGCCTGGCGACAGGTTGACCCAGCGGGGATGGACAGGATGCGCAACCCGCCGTCCTGGCCGGCTGAAACCGGGGTCCCCCGCCCCTCCGGCTTGCCCCCGGCCCAACGGGGGGGGCAGGCCTCAGCCTTCCGGGTCCAGGCCAAGGAGCTGGGCGCCCCGCAGCGCCAAAAGCAACGTCGCCCGCCGGTCGCAGCGCTCCAGATCGGGTCCCAGCAGTTCCTCCAGCCGGGCGAGGCGGCGGTAGAGGCTCTGCCGGCGCAGGTGCAGGGCCTTGGCCGCCGCGGAGACGTTGAAGTTCTCCTCCAGGAGCACGGACAGCGTGTGCCAGAGCTCCCGCCGCTCCGGGCGAGGCACCTTGAGAAGGGCCCCCAGCTCGGCCTCGACCAGCCGCTGGAGGGCCGGTTCGGGCAGGGACAACAGGATCTGGCCCAGCTGGAGCTGGTCGAAGTGGATATGGGGCCAGGGGCGCCGCCGGGATTGAAACCGCAGGACGGCCAGGGCCTCCCGGAAGGCGCCGCCCAACTGGCCGAGGGATTCCCTGGGCCGGCCGACCCCGACCTGGGGAGGCTCCGGAGTCGCGGGCCGGGCCGCGCCTGCACCGGGCGGGGTCTGGCGCAGCCGTGGAAGCAGGCCGTCCCAGGCCTGCCGCAGGGCGGCCGGCGACGGCCCGGTGAGGATCACCACGGCCATCGGCCCCCGCACCCCACAGGCCAGCCGGGCCACCGCCGCGGCGGCCCGCCCGGCGGTGGCCCGGGGAAACGCTTGGGTGATCTGCTGAAGCCACGGCGAGCCGCTGGCGGAACCGGCGGTCTGAACAACGCCCACGGATAGCCAGGGGCCTAGAACCAGGCCGGCGGCCGCCAGCTGGGCACGGGCCAGGGGTTCGGCCCACGATCCGGAAAGGAGCAATTCGGCCAGTTCGTCCTCGCCGGGACCGCTGACCGGCGAAGGGGCGCCGCCATCGCCGCGAGGACCCCGCGGCCCCTCCCCCCGCGAACCCTCCAGCAGCCGGCGGGTCACCTCCTCGGCGATCTGACGGAAGCGGACCTCGGATCGCCAGGTCACCAGGGGCAGGCCGTGGCGCTCGCAGGCATCGACCAGGGCGGCCGGCGGTTCCGTGAACCACTGAACCAGCTCCAGCCCCAGCGCCGCCACGCCGGCCCCGGCGAGGGATGCCACGTAGGCCTGCAACTCCGCCGGCCCGGCGTCCCGGAAGCCCATGCCCGTGGTCAGGAGGAACTCGCCGCCATTGAGCAGCCGGGCGATGTCCAGGAGCTCCGAGATGTGCACCCAGCGGACGGGCCGGTTCATCCCCCGGTGACCGGCCACGACCCGGGCACCCGCCGCCGAGGGCAGGGCCAGCACGTCCCCCACCGTCACCGAACGCGGTCGAAAGGCGTCCGGCTGCGGCACCGCCGTCGCCGCCACGGTCGACCACCCCGCATCCCCGCCCCCGGACGCCCCGGACCGGGGCGTCCGGGGACCTGTCCGGGACCCGTGTGATCTACCTATTTTCGGGGCGGCGGCGCGAAATCCCGCCGGTTCGGGGCGCTTCTGGGCTGCCTCGGCGTTAGAGGTTGAACACCACCAGCCGCAGGTCTGTCAGGTGCTCGATGGCATACCGCGGCCCTTCCCGGCCGATGCCGCTGCCTTTGACACCGCCGTAGGGCATCAGGTCGACGCGCCAGTTGGGGATCTCGTTGACCATCACGCCGCCGACCTCGATGCGCCGCGCCGCCTTCATCGCCGTGTTCAGGTCGCGGGTGTAGATGCCGGCCTGCAGGCCGTAGAAGCTGTCGTTGACCATGGCGATGGCCTCATCCACGTCGTCGAAGGGGACCACGGAGACCACCGGGGCGAAGACCTCCTGGCACACCACCTTCATGTCCGGCTGGACGTCCACCAGGACCGTGGGCTCGAGGACGGGCCCCTGCCGCCGCCCGCCAGTGAGCACCCGGGCGCCGCGTTCGACCGCCTCGCGGATCCAGGCCTCGGCCCGTTCCGCCTCGGCCTCGCTGATCATGGGCCCCACGTCGGTATCCGGATCCAGGGGGTCGCCCACCTTGAGCTTGCGGGTCTCGGCCACCAGCTTCTCGAGAAACGCCTCGTAGACCGGCCGCTGGACGTAGATCCGCTGCACCGAAAGGCAGATCTGCCCGGCGTTGGCGAAGGCACCCCGGGCGCACCGGGCCGCGGCCAGGTCCAGGTCCCCATCGGCGCAGACGATGGTCGCCGAGTTGTTGCCCAGCTCCAGCACCACCCGCCGGAGGCCCGAGGCCGCCTTGATCCGCTCCCCCACCGCCGCGCTACCGGTGAAGGTGTAAGCGGCGATGCGGGGATCGGCCAGCAGCCACTCGCCCACCTCCCCGCCCGCGCCCGTGACCAGGTTGAGGTAGCCGGGAGGCAGGCCGGCATCCGCCAGGGCCTGGACCAGGTGGACGGCGCTGAGCGGCGTAGCGGTGGCGGGCTTGAGCACCACGGCGTTGCCCGCGGCCAGGGACGGTCCCACCTTGTGGGCGGCCAGGTTCAAGGGGAAGTTGAAGGGGCTGATGGCCGCCACCACCCCCACGGGAACCCGCAGGGTGAAGGCCAGCCGGTTCTCGGCCCCCGGCGCCGCCTCGATGGGCACCTGCTCGCCGTGGATCCGCTTGGCTTCCTCCGCGGAGATCTCCAGGGTCTGGGTGCACCGGTCGACCTCGGCCAGGGCTTCCTTCAAGGGCTTGCCCGCTTCGGCGGCGATGGTGCGGGCCAGCTCGGGCTTGCGCTCCCGGATTAGCTCCGAGGCCCGCTTGAGGATCTCGTACCGCCGGTAGGGCGGCAGGGGGTTCTCCCGGTACGCCCGCTGGGCGGCCGTCACCGCCCGCTCGACGTCGTCTCGCGTCGCCCGGGCGACGTAACCGATGACCTCGCCGGTGTACTTGTTGTGAACGGCTATGGTCGCCTCCCGCTCGACCCACTGCCCGTCGAGGAAGAGGCCGTGGGTCGAGACCGCCGTGGCCGCCATCCGATCACCCCTCCCTCGCGGTCCTTTCCCTTCCTCGATTACCAGGACCGCAGGGAAACTCCTCCGGGCGATCGGCTTCCGCCGCCGGGTTGGACGGTCCGGGAATCCCGTTCTTGCGCACAGGAAGGCCAGGCTCTCCGCCACGGCGCCCGGACCCGGTGGCGAGCCGGGGATCAGCCTCCACCCCGCAGCACCCTCCGCAGGATCTTCCCCGTCAGCGTCTTGGGCAGCTCGGGCACGATCTCCACCTGCCGCGGGTACTTGTAGGCCGCCATGCGTTCCCGGCAGAAGGCGATGAGTTCCTCCGGCGTCACCCGGCCCTCAAATTCCGGCTTTAGAGATACAACCGCCTTGACGGTCTCGCCCCGGTAGGGGTCGGGGACGCCGATCACGGCCGCCTCTCGCACCGCCGGGTGCCGGTAGAGGACGTCCTCCACTTCCCGTGGCCACACCTTGAACCCGGAGGCGATGATCATGTCCTTCTTCCGGTCGATCACGTAGAACCAGCCCTGGGCATCCATCCGACCCACGTCCCCCGTGTACAGCCACCCGTCGCGAAGGGCGTGGGCCGTCTCCTCCGGCTTTTTCCAGTACCCCGGCACCACCATCGGCCCCCGGGTCACCAGCTCGCCGACCTCGCCCGGCGGCAGGTCCCGACCGGTCTCCAGGTCGACCACCTTGACCACCGTGTTGGGAACCGGAACCCCTACCGAGAGGGCCCCCGACTCCGGGTCCACCGGAGCCCGCCGCCCCAGGGGCACGGCATGGGAGGGTGACGTCGTCTCCGTCAGCCCGTAGATGTTGTGGATGTAAGCCCCCGTGGCCGCCTCGAACCGTTCCACGACCGCCGCGGGGATCGGGGCCCCGCCGCTATACGCCTTCCGCAGGGACGACAAGTCGCGCCGGCCGAAGTCGGGGTGGTTCATCAGGGCGATGTAGGCGGTGATGGCCGCCACCATGAAGGTCCCCCGCCAACGTTCGATCAGGCGCAGCATCTCCCCCGCGTCGAACCGGTACCCCAGGATCACGGGGACGCCCGCCAGCCCCGCCGCCGCCAGGTGACCGATCAGGCCCGTGATGTGAAAGAGCGGGGCGGCGCCGACCACCACGTCGCCCGGACCGAGGCGCATCCACGTCCGGTAGACCTCGGCGTTGAAGGCCACGTTGCCGTGGGTGTTCATCGCCCCCTTGGGCGAGCCGGTGGTGCCGGAGGTGTAGGTCAGGAGGGCCACGTCCTCGGGCCGCGGCTGGGCGCCGGGATCGGGGGCGCCGTCCTGCCGCCGGCAAAGCTCCAGCAAATCCCACGTCTCTCCGAACCGCCGTTTGGACGAACCGGCCAGCACCGCCGGGCGTGATGGGGCCGGCCGGCCGGCACCCCCCGCCGCGCCGGACGTTGCCCCGGCCGCCTCGGGTCCCAGCAGATCGAGTTCCGACGTGGTGATGACGTGACGAACCTCCGTCCGGCCCAGGACCCCTTGCGCCACCTCTTCATAGAGGGACTCCAAGCTGATCAGGACGGTGCTGCCCGAGTCGTTGAGATGGTAGACCAGTTCCTCCCCCTTGAACATCGGGTTGAGGGGGACGGCGATGGCCCCGGCCTTCCACGCGGCCAGCAGGGCGATCCAGAACTGGGGGATGTTCTGGAGGAACAGGGCCACCCGGTGGCCCTGTTCCACTCCCATCCCGCGCAGGGCAGCGGCCAGAGCGCTGCTGGTGCGGTCGAGCTCGGCAAAGGAGAGCACCCGTTCGAAGTAATAGACGGCCGGCCGGTCGCCGGCCCGGCGGGCGGTGGCCCGGAACTGGTCGATGGCCGATGCGGCCGGCAGCGGGAGGTCCGCCGGGACGCCCGCGGCATAGCATGGAAGCCACGGCCGACCCGGGCCGCCGCCGGCAGGCCCCATCCCGGAGCGGTCTGCGGAACGGGCCATGGATTGCACCCCCCAGAGGGCGGCGCCGGCCGGAGGCCCGGAACCCGGGATCGAGCCCCCGGTTCGACGGAAACCTCCGGCCGCCGCCCCGATCCAAGTTCATGCTGTCGGCCGGGCGCCAGGTTCGTCCCCGGCACCGAAGAGGCGGGCGGGATTGCGGGTGAAGATCCCATCCAGCACCTCCGGCCGGACCCCGGCCTCCACCAGGGCGGGAACCACGTCGTCAAAGAGGTGGGTCGGGTGCCAGGCGGCCAGCAGATCGGCCAGCTCGTCCGGCCACTTGACCGGCCGGCCCAGCCAGAAGTTGACGGAATCGTGGGAGAGCATGAGGCGATCCGCGTAGCCCAGGGCGATGAGGCCGCTGACCACGGCGTTGCGCGCTTCGTCCGATGGCATGCCCACGAACCGCTGGATTCCGTACCGGTCGAAGGCGATGTACACGCCGTGGGCCAGCGTCGCCAGGTGGTAGGCGATGTCGGTGTTGCCGTCCATGTGGCCGATCATGATGCGCCGCGGGTCGGCGCCCTCCCGGACCAGCAGCTCGGCCTGCTCCGGCCCCATGGTGCCCTCCTGGGTGTGGGTGATGATGGGCACCCCTGTCTCCCGCTGGGCGCGGGCGGCGGCGCGGAAGAACATCTGCTCGTACTCGGTGATCACGCCGTTGCTGGAGGCCAGCTTGATGACGCCCGCCTTGATGCCGGTGCCGCCGATGCCCTCGGTGATCTCCCGCATGAACATCTCGTAGATCTCTTCCTCGGCGTTGCCGAAGGCCCGGCGGAACTTGAAGTAGGCCGGCGCGCCCTCGCCCTCGTAGTAGTAGCCCGTCGAGCAGATGATCTGCAGGCCCGTCCGCTCGCTGATCTCCCGCAAAAGCTCGGGATCCCGGCCGCAGTCGTTGGGCGTGGCGTCGACGACTGTCTTCACGCCGCAGGCCATCACCCGGCGGGCCACATCGAGCCCGACCTCCAAGGCCCGCTGCCGGTCGTAGGGGGCGACGGTCAGGTCCCCGTGGAATCCGGGGTACCCGAAGACGAAGTGCTCGTGGACCAGGGTCTTGCCCAGGTCCTCGGGACGAACCGGCCCCGTCACGGTGTTCACCGTGCGGCCCATGGATCACACCCCCGCTGGCGGGCGGCCTCGTGCCGCCGAAATCGGGATCGCCCGACGTCTTCCCCCGTGCCGTTCCCCCGGCGCCCCCAGCCGCCGGGGTGGGATGGACGACCCCGATGCATGTCTATGAGCCTGCCTTGCCGGACATGCCACCATGGTCGGTCAATCCCGCCCGCGGAACCGGTACCAGCGGGCCGGTGCCTCGCCCCGGCGGCCCGCCAGTCCCTGGCCCTCGAGCCACAACAGGAAGGCCAGGGTCTCCGCTACGGCGCCGCGCAGCCGGTGGGGCTTCTGGCGGGCGTCGTCGGGGCGCCGGGCGGCCACGATCTCGAAGGCCGTGGGGCCGGGTTCGTCCGGCAAGCGGTCCCGCAGGGCCAGGGCGGCCTGCTGGTGCCACTCGACCAGGGCGGCGGCGTGGGGCCTCATGGGCCCCCGCCAGGGCAACCCGTGTCCCGGAAGAACCAGGCCGGGCCCAGGCCGTCCCTCCGCCTCGCCGGACCCTCCGATCCCCCAGAGCCGATCCAGGTGTTCGACGGCCGCCAGGTTGTCCAGATAGGCCCCCAGGGGGTCGGCGGGGCCGGCCGGATTGGCCCAAACGTTGATCCCCGCCCGGGGCAGCACGTGATCCCCGGTCAACACCCACCCCTTGGCGGGGACGTGCAACATGACGTGGCCGGGGGCATGGCCAGGGACGTGGACCACCTCCAGCTCCAGGCCGGCAACGGAGAAGGAAGCCACGGGCAAGAGCCTGATCTTGCGGCCTGCCGCCTGGCCTGCCGCCTGCCCCGCCACCTCCGCCCCGCCGGGAGCACGGCGCGAGATCTCCCGGGCGCCGCGGCTCGCCGCCCCGTGGCTGGGCGCCCCATCGCCCTCCCTTCGGGTCCCCCGCGTGACGTCCCCACCACCGCCAGCGGTCCCCGCCACCTCCCCGCGACCCCCGGTCCCCGTTGCCCCTTCCCCGTCGCCGCGGGCCGGGGATGCTGGTGCCCCATCGCCGCCGGCCAGGGGAGGTACCTGGGGATACAGCACGACATCACCGGGCAGGGGCATCCGCTCGGCCCGGCGCAGCAGGGTGTCCATGACCTCCGCGGGCATGCCCGTCAGGCGGATCCAGGCCTCCAACGCGGCCGGGTCGACCCGGTCCAGGTCCATGTCAGCGGGGTGGACGTACACGGCCCCACCCCACCGCCGCCCCACGGCGATCACGTCGCCGGCGTGGTCCGGGTGGCGGTGGGTGAGCAGGATGGCGGCCAGGCCGCCCTCGGGCACCCCGGCGGCCCGCAGCGCCCAGCCCAGGGCCCGCAGGCTGGCGGGCGTCCCCACCCCGGCGTCCACCAGGATCCACCCGCCGGGGGCCTGGATCAGGTAGGCATTGACGAAGGGGACGTCCCACGGGAGCGGCAGCTGGATGCGGTAGAGGCCAGGCGCCAGTTCCCAGCAGTTCTCTTCCACCGGCCGCTCGGGCAGCCGGTCGGCAGCTGTAGAGCGCAACGTTGGTATCATCCCCTGCAGTCCATCAACGGGAGGCGACAGGCCCCGTGGCGACGGCCCCGTGGCGGCCGGCCGGCGGCCCCGCTCGACGCCGGCACCCGCCAACGCGGCCCCGGGCCTGCCGTTCCCGGTAATTGGCAAAACGCCGCCGCCGCTGGCGTCCGCAAAAGCCGGCGGCCCCGGCCGCGGGATGCCGCCGGGGCCGCCCTGCGGGAGCCGGTTCGTCCTCACGGACCGCCGCGGACGTAGATCACCTGGCCCGAGACGTAGCTCGCATCCTCGCTGCACAGGAAGGCGATGACGCCGGCCACGTCCTCGGGCTGGCCCACCCGGCGCAGGGGCGTCCGCTCGGCGGCGGCCTTCTTGAGCTCCTCGAAGTCGACCCCCGTGCGTTCCGCCACGGCCCGGGTCATCCGCGTCTCGATGAACCCCGGCGCCACGGCGTTGACGTTGATGTTGAAGGGCCCCAGCTCGATGGCCAGGGTCCGCGCCATGCCCTGGATCCCCGCCTTGGCGGCCGAGTAGTTGGTCTGGCCGCGGTTGCCCAGGGCCGAGGTGGACGAGAGGAAGACCATCTTCCCGTACCGCTGGGGTACCATCACCCGCTGGGCCGCCTGGGCGCAGAGGAAGGTGCCCTTGAGGTGGGTGTCGATGACCCCGTCCCAGTCGTCGTCGGTCATCTTGTGGATCAGGTTGTCGCGGATGATCCCGGCGCAGGTGACCAGGAAATCCAGCCGGCCGAAGGTCTCCACGGCCTTCTGCACCATGGCCTCGACCTGCCCGCGGTCGCGGACGTCGCAGGCCACGCCGAGGGCCTTGCCGCCCTCCTGGCGGATCTGGGAGGCCACCTCCTCCGCCGGCCCCTCATCGACGTCGGACACCACCACCGCCGCCCCCTCGCGGGCAAACCGCAGGGCCGTGGCGGCGCCGATGCCCCGGCCGCCGCCGGTGACCAGGGCGACCCGATCGGCAAAGCGCATCCGGATCCTCCTTTCCCTCGCTGCCCCGTCAGGACGACGCTGCCCCGTCAGGACGAACCGGCCGGCACCAGCACCTCGCCCTCGCCGGTGGTGACCGCCTCGCCCTTCTGGTTCTCCGCCCACACCTCCAGGCGGACCCGCCGGCGACCGCCGGGTTCCTCCGTCACCTCGGCCACCCGGCCCTTGCAGGTCAGCACGTCCCCCGGCCTCACCATCTGGCGGAAGCGGACCTTGAGGCTTCGCACGTTCTCCGGCCCTGCCAGGTGGACCAGGTACTGGCCGAGGAAGCCCATGCTCAGCATGCCGTGGGCGATGACGCCGTCCAGGCCCACCCGCCGGGCGGTCTCGTCGTCGGTGTGGATCAGGTTGTAATCGCCCGACGCGCCGGCGTACTTGACCAGCTGGACCTTGGTGATGGGGTCTTTGGCCAGCGGCGGGAGTTCCACCCCGGGCTCCCACCGCACCGCCGGCGTCTTGAGGGGAACCGGCTCGCTCACCCCAACGCCCCCCTTCAGCGCACGATGATGGTGCTCCGCCCCGTGAAGACCAGCTCGCCCGCCGCGTCCCGCCCCTCGATCTCGGTGACCAGGAAGGTCATCTTCCCCAGGCGGCCCTCCCGCTCGTAGACGTCGGCCACCCGGGTCTTGCAGCGCAGGACGTCGCCTGCCCGGATGGGACGCCGGTACCGGTACTCCTGTTCCCCGTGGAGGACCCGGCTGAGCTCCAGGTTCACCCCGGGGATCCCCATGCGGAAGGTGGTGGGAAAGGTGGGCGGGGCGATCTCCCCGCTGCGGAAGGCGGGGTGGGGATCGCCAATGGCCTCCGCGAACTTGCGGATGGCGCCCTTTTCCACCTCGAAGACCTCTTCGGGCGATTCCTTACCGATCAAAGAACGGTCGATGGCCATGCCGCGGCCCCCCTCCGTCGGGTTCCGAGCCTGCCCGGGCGGGTTCCGGCCCGCCTATTCCCGGCTCAGTCCCACGTGCCGATGCGCACCACATCGCGCAGCAGGTTGCGGGCGATGGTCCGGCGCTGGATCTCGTCGGTGCCCTCGTAGATCCGGTAGACCCGCACGTCCCGCAACACCCGCTCGATGGGCATCTCCTTGGTGTAGCCCATGCCCCCGTGGATCTGCATCACCCGGTCGGCCACCCGCCAGATCATGTTGGCGCCGGCCAGCTTGGCCATGGACGCCTCGTGGCGCACGTCCTTGCCCTGGTCCGCCTTCCAGGCCGCGTGAAGCACCAGCCACTTGACCTGCTGGATCTCCACGGCGCTGTCGGCCAGCATCCACTGGATCGCCTGGTATTCCCCGATGGGATGGCCGAAGGCCACCCGCTGGCGGGCGTAGTCGACGCCCATCTGCAGCAGCCGCTCCGCCTGGCCCACGGCCCGGGCCGGGATCAGCACCCGGCCGTTGCCGATCCACTTCATCGCCAGCTCGAAGCCCCGGCCGATCTCCCCCAGGATGTTCTCCTCCGGCACCCGCACGTCCTGGAACACCAGGCGGGCCGGGCTCCAGCCGCCCATGGTGGCGATGGGGTAGGACTTCCACCCCATCTCCCGGTCGACCAAAAAGCAGGTGATGCCGCCACGGGCGCCCTTCTCCTTGTCGGTGACGGCAAAGACGATGGCGAAGTCGGCCTCCAGGCCCCCGGTGATGAAGATCTTCTCGCCGTTCAAGACCCACTCGCGCCCGTCCTTCACCGCCGTCATGCGGATGTTGGTGGCATCGGACCCGGCGGTGGGCTCCGTCAGGGCGAAGCAGCTCCGCCGCTCGCCGTTGATGGTGGGGATCAGGTAGCGCTTCTTCTGCTCCTCGTTGCAGGCGAAGAGGATGTTGTCGGCCGAGCCGCCGTAGTTGAAGGGGACAAAGCTCTTGGCCGTCTCCATGAGGATCAGGCAGGTGGTCACGTAGTCGAACCCGGCCCCGCCGTACTCGGGCGGAGTCATGAGCCCCCAGAGGCCGATCTCCTTGGCCTTGAGCTGCAGTTGCCGGTGGGTCTCGGGGTCGGGGAAGCGCCGGCCCTCCAGCTCCGCCCGCTGCATCTCCCGCTCCAGCGGCATCAGCTCGCGTTTGACGAACTCCCGCACCGTCTCGACGATCATCTTCTGTTCCGGCGTCAGGGCGAAATCCATGCGGGAGACACCTCCAGCCTCCTGATTTCCATGTTCCTCCGGCTCATCCTGCCGGATGCCGGTCCTTCCGTACCCGGACCGTCCGCCTCCCGTAGCAACGGCCTGGCCGGAGCCAGGGCTCGCCCGGCCTCCGGCGCGGGATCCCCAACCTTCATCCCAAGGCGCCGCCGGTACCGCCGCGCAGGCCCGTGTAGGCACCCCACACGTCCTCCCGCGAGGCCAGATCCCGGGCCGTCCCGGCCAGGACGACCCGGCCGTTCTCCAGCACGTACGCGCGGTCGGCCACCTGCAGGGCCATGTGGGCGTTCTGCTCCACCAGCAGGATGGCCACGCCCTCCCGGTGCAGTCCGTCGATGATGGCAAAGACCTCTTCCACCAGGCGGGGCGAGAGGCCCATGGACGGTTCGTCCAGGAGGAGCAGCCGGGGCCGGGCCATCAGCGCCCGGCCGATGGCCAGCATCTGTTGCTCGCCGCCGGAGAGGGTCCCGCCCAGCTGGTGCCGCCGCTCCTTCAGCCGCGGGAACCGCTGGTACACCGCCTCCAGATCCCGGCGGATCGCAGCCCGGTTACGGCGGGTGAAGGCGCCGGCCCAAAGGTTCTCTTCCACCGTCAGCTCGGGGAAGATCTGCCGCCCCTCGGGCACCTGCACCACCCCGAGGCGGACCACGGCCTCGGGAGCCCGCTGGTGCAGGGGCACCCCCCCGTCCAGCAGGATCGACCCCCTGGCCAGCGGGACCAGCCGCGAGATGGCCCGCAGGGTGGTCGACTTGCCGGCCCCGTTGGGCCCCAGCAGGGCCACCAGTTCGCCCGCCTCAACCCGCAGGGAGACCCCCGCCAGGGCCTGCACGCTGCCGTATGCGACGTGGACATCCCTCAGTTCCAGCACCATGGCTCCCCCCGGTCCTCACCCGGACGAACCGGCCCCCGCGGCGCCGGGCTCGCCTGCCCGGCCGATGTAGGCGGCGATCACCGCGGGATCGTGGCGCACCGTCTCCGGCGGGCCTTCGGCGATCACCCGCCCGAAGTCCAGCACGGTGACCTTCTCGCACAGGTCCATCACCAGGCCCAGGTCGTGCTCCACCATCACCACCGTGGTGCCCCGCTCGTCCCGCAGCCGGGCGATCAGGGCCGCCATCTGCCGCCGGTCGGCGTCGGCCAGCCCCGCGGCCGGCTCGTCCAGCAGCAGGAGCCGGGGCCGGCCGATCAGCGCCCGGGCCAGTTCCACCCGCTTCTGGGCGCCGAAGGGCAGTTCGGCCACCCGCCGGTGGGCCCATGGGGCCAGGCCCACCCACTCCAGGACCTCCATCGCCCGGGCACGGGCCTCGGCCTCGGCCCGGACGGATGCCGGCAGGCGCAGGGCGGCGCCCCAGAAGGAGACGGGCAGCCGGACGTGCAGGCCTGTGAGCACGTTGTCCAGCACGGTGAGTCGCTGGCAGAGCAGGACGTTCTGAAAGGTCCGGGCCATGCCGAGCCCGCTCACCCCGTGGGGCGGCACGCGCAGCAGATCCCGGCCGTCGAAGCGCACCTGGCCCGCGCTGGGCTGGACGAACCGGCTCAGCACGTTGAACAGCGTCGACTTACCCGCCCCGTTGGGGCCGATGAGCCCGTGGATGGTCCCTTCCTCCACCGACAGGTCCACGTCGGAGAGGGCGACCAGCCCGCCGAAGCGGACGGTCAGCCCCTCAACGGCTAAAAGGGCCACCGCGCCCACCCCCCTCCCCAGGCGGTCCCGCCGTGGCCGCCATCGCGGCGGCCGCCACCGGCGACTCCGCCCCACCCGCCCGGCGGGCCCGCCGGCGGCTGAAGGCGGCCCGCCACCGCGCCGGGATCGAGACCAGGCCCCCGGGGAGGAACATGGCGAAGAGGACGATGATGGCCCCTTCGATGATGGACAGCCACCCCGGCATCCGGCTGAAGGTCTGCAGCAGCGCCGTCAGCGCCGCCGCCCCCAGGAAGGAACCCGGCACCGAGGCGAGCCCGCCGAAGACGATCATGGCCACAAGGCCGATGGACGAGGTGAGGGTGAAGTCGAAGGGGCTGATGAATCCGACCAGGTAGGCGTAGAGGCCGCCGGCGATGCCGGCATAGACGGCGCTGACGGTAAAGGCCAGGGTCTTGTACGTGACCAGGTTGATCCCCAGGGACTGGGCCAGCACATCGCTCTCCCGCAGGACCATCAAGGCCCGGCCGATCCGGGAACGCAGCAGGTTGGCCGCCAGGACCATGAGAAGGAAGGCCGTGACCCACGCCAGGTAGTAGACGTGGCGCTCCGTGGCCAGTTGCCACGGTCCCAGGGTGGGGCGGGGCACCAGCACGCCCGCATGGCCACCGGTCAGGGTGTCCCACTGAAGGACGATCTCGGGCACGGCGGCGCCGAAGCTGATGCTGGCCAGGGCCAGGTAGTGCCCGTGGAGCCGCAGGGCGGGAAGCCCCATGAGAAAGCCCACGGCGCCGGTCACCGCCGCCGCCCCCAGCAGGGCCACGGGGAAGGAGGCCCCTGCCTTGGCCGCCAGCAGCGCCGCGGTGTAGGATCCGATGGCCATGAACCCGGCGTGGCCCAGGGAGATCTGGCCGGCCACACCGATCAGCAGGTTGAGCCCCAGGGCGGCGATGCCCCAGATGGCCATCAGGGCCACGAGATAGTGGATGTACGTGCTACCCGGGATCAGGAGGGGCAGGAGCAGGACCGCCGCCCCCGCCCCCAGGGAGCCCAGCCAGCCCGTCCCCCGGCGGCGACCGGCCGATCCGGGGCCTGCTGCGGCCTGGCCGGATGGGGCAGGGTGGAAGGCCCCGCCGGCGGCTCCGCCTGCCGCCGGCCCCGGCGACCCCGCCGGCGCGCCCGGGACCGGCTCTGCCGTCCTGCGCCGCGTGCCCAGGAAGAGACCGGCCATGCTAGACCCTCCTCGCGGCCGGCTGGCCGAGCAGCCCGTGGGGCCGCAAGATCAACACCAGCAGGATCAAGCTGAAGGAGAACACGTTCTTGAGGTCCGTGGAGACGAAGCCGGCCACGGCCGTCTCCAGCACCCCCAGCAGCAGGCCGCCCACCACGGCGCCGGGCAGGCTGGTGATCCCGCCGAGGATGGCGGCGGCGAACCCCTTGATCAGCACCTCGGCCATGAAGTTGGGCTCCAGGGACGTGGCCGGGGCGATCAGCATCCCCGCGATCCCGCCCAGGCCCGCCGCCACCGCCCAGGTGACGGCAAAGACCCGGCCGGCGGGGATCCCCATCAGCTGGGCCGCCGGCAGGTTCTGGGCCACGGCCCGCACCGCGGCCCCCAGGCGGGTATACCGGTAGAACAGGAACAGGGCGGACATGGCCACCACCGCGACCCCCAGGACCGCCAGGTGGTCGGCGCTGACGGCCACCCCACCCAGGTTCAAGGGCGCCCCGCCCACGGGCGCCGGGAACGCCCGCGGCTCGTAACCCCACTGGAGGCCGGCCATGCCGTTGAGGATCATCCCGAGGCCGATGGTCACCATGATCTGGCTGACGTGGGAGACGTGAAGCAGCGGGCGGAGGAACAGGCGCTCCAGCAGCAGGCCGAGGGCCGCCGCCGCCAGGGTACCGAAGAGGAAGGCCTCCCAGTAGCCAAGCCCCATCTGCTGCAGGGCCACCAGGCCGAGGAAGGTCGCCACCATGGCAATCTCGCCCTGGGCGAAGTTGATGATCCCCGTCGCCTTGAACACGGTGACCAGGCCGACGGCCACCAGGGCATAGAGGCTTCCGGCCGACAGCCCGCCCACCAGGTTCTGCAGGACGGTGATCATGCCCCCGCCTCCCCGGCGCCGGGACCGCCCGAACGGGTCGGGGCGCCGGCCCCATCCGCCTCGGTGGAACGCGGCCCTTCAGCGGCCGGGGCCGCAGACCCGGCCCCCGCGGCCATCGCCTGTTCCCGCAGGACCCGGCGCAGGATCTTCCCGACCATGGTCTTGGGCAGCTCGGTGCGGAACTCCACCGACCGGGGCACCTTGTAGGGGGCCAGGTGCCGCCGGCAGAAGTCGATCAGCTCCTCTTCCGCCACCTGCTGTCCCGGCTTGCAGACCACGAAGGCCCGGGGCACCTCCCCCTTGTAGGGGTCCGGCACGCCGATGACCGCCGCCTCCAGCACCGCCGGGTGGGTATAGAGAACCTCCTCCACCTCCCGGGGGTAGACGTTGTAACCCGAGACGATGATCATGTCCTTCTTCCGGTCGACGATGTAGAAGAAGCCATCCTCGTCCATCCGGGCGATGTCGCCGGTGTAAAGCCACCCGTCCCGCAAGGCGTGCTGGGTTTCCTCCGGCCGGTTCCAGTAGCCCTTCATCACCTGGGGGCCGCGGATCACCAGCTCCCCTTCCTCCCCCGGCCCCAGCACCCGCTCGCCCGTCGCCGCGTCGACGATGCGGGCGTCGGTATCGGGCAGGGGGATCCCGATGGATCCCCGCCGCTGGATCCCGGGGGCCCAGTTGGGGTTGACGTGGGTGACGGGCGAGGCCTCGGACAGCCCGTACCCCTCGCCGATCTTGGCGCCGAACTTGCGCTCGAAGGTATCGGCCACCTCCACGGGCAGGGCGCTGCCGCCGGACCCGATGGTCTTGATGTTCTGGATGCCGTAGGCCTCGGCATTGGGGTAGTTGAGCACCGCCACGTACATGGTCGGAACGCCGGGGAAGGCGGTGATCTGGTGCTCCTTGATCGCCTGCATCACCTGGTCGATGTCGAACCGCGGCAGCAGGACCAGGCGGGAGCCGTGGTAGATCCCCAGGTTCATGCACGTGGTCATGCCGTAGGAGTGGAAGAGGGGCAGGATGGTCAGGATCCTGGTCTCCCCGGGTTCCGTGGGATCCCCCATTTCGGCCAGCTGCAGGACGTTGGCCACCAGGTTGAAATGGGTCAACATGGCCCCCTTGGGCGTCCCCGTGGTGCCTCCCGTGTACTGCAGGACCGCCACGTCATGGGCGCCCACGGCCACGCCGGCTTCCTCCCCCGAGGCCGACGCCAGCAGCGCCTCGAAGCGCACGGCCTCGGGGCCGGGTTCCACCGGAGCCGCCAGCTGGACCAGAACCACATGTTCCAGGGGTGTTTGGTCCAGCACCGCCCGCACCCGGGGGTAGAACTCGCCCGCGGTGACGATCCAGCGGGCGCCCGCGTCCTGGGCGACGAAGGCGATCTCCCGCTCCACGTAAAGCGGGTTGATGCCGACGGCGATGCCACCGGCCCGCAGGACCCCGTAATAGGCGATTACATAGGCCGGGCAGTTGGGCAACATCAGCAGGACCCGCTCCCCGGGCTCGAACCCCCGGTCCAGCAGGGCCCGGGCAAACCGGCGGGTCAGGACGGCCAGCTGCCCGTAGCTGAGCTGCTGGCCGTAAAAGGCCAGGGCGACCAGATCGGGATTCCGGGCCGCCCGGTCGTCCAGCAGGCGGTAGAGCGGGATCTCCGGGTAGTCCAGGGTCCGTCGCGCCCCGGGCCGGTAGAACCGGTGCCACACCCGTTCCTCCATGCCGGTGGGAAGGGGGTCCCCCAACCCCCTTCCCGCACCCCCTCTCGCCAATCCGGGCCGCTTGTGCCCGTCACAGCCGCTCGATCAGGGCGGCGATCCCCTGGCCCCCGCCGATGCAGGCGGTGACCAGGCCGAGCCGCCCGCCCCTGCGCCGCAGCCCCCCGAGAAGCTTGGTCACCAGGATGGCCCCCGTGGCCCCCAGGGGGTGCCCGAGGGCGATGGCGCCCCCATCGGGGTTGACCCGCTCCGGATCGACCCCCAGCTCCCGGATGCAGGCCAGGGCCTGGGCGGCGAAGGCCTCGTTCAACTCGATCTGGTCCAGGTCCTCCAGCCGGACACCGGTGGCCTCCAGCACCTTGCGGGTCGCCGGCACCGGCCCCATGCCCATGTAGTTGGGGTCGACCCCGGCCACTGCCCAGCCCAGGATCCGGCCCAGCGGGCGCAACCCCCGCCGTTCCGCCTCGGCGGCGTCCATCACCACCACGGCGGCGGCCCCGTCGTTGATGCCGCAGGAGTTCCCCGCCGTCACCGTCCCGCCTTCCTTGAAGACCGGCGGCAGGGCGGCCAGCTTCTCCAAGGAGGTGTCGGGCCGCGGGTGCTCGTCCCGGGCGAAGGGCGCCGCCTGGCCCTTGCCGGTCGGCACCGGCACGGGGACGATCTCGTCGTCGAAATCCCCGGCCCCCTGGGCCCGGACGGCCCGCCGGTGGCTCTCCAGGGCAAAGGCGTCCTGCTCCTCCCGGGAGATGCCGTAGCGTGCGGCCACGTTCTCCGCCGTGATGCCCATGGGCGGGTTCCCGATGGCCTCGGGTGCCAGCTGGAAGCGGAGGAAGCGGGGAGGGGTCCGGGGAAAGGCCTGGGCCGGGCGCTCCATCAGGAACGGCGCCCGCGTCATGCTCTCGGTCCCTCCGGCCAGGTAGATCCGGCCCTGCCCGGCCCGGATCAGCGCGGCCGCCAGCACGATGGCCTGCAGGCCGCTGCCGCACTGGCGGTCCACGGTCATGCCCGGCACCGTCACCGGCAGCCCCGCCTCCAGGGCCGTCAGCCGGGCGATGTTGCCGCCCCCGGAGAGCACGTTGCCCAGGATCACGTCGTCCACTTCCGCGCCGTCCACGCCGGCCCGCTCCAGGGCCGCCCGCAGGACCACGGCGCCGAACTGGTGGGCCTGCAAGGGCGCCAGCCCCCCGCCCACCCGGGCGACCGCCGTCCGCACGGCGCTGACGATCACGGGCTCCCCCACGACCCCGCCCCCTCTCCCCTCATCCGGCCGTCACTCGGCCGGGATCCAGTCGCTGACCCGGACGAACTGCTGGCCCTGGAGCTGCCGGATGAAGCCCTGGCGATAGCCCGAGTGATCGTCCTTGGTGTACGTCACCGGGCCGAGGCTCTCGAAGTCCTGCATGCTCTCCAGGGCGGCGATGAGGCTCTCCCGCGTCAGGTCCGGACCGGCCCGCCGCACCGCCTCGACGAACAGGCGGGCGGCTGCCCACCCCGTCAGGTTCGTCGGGGTGATCGGCGTCTTCTCGTACTTGGGATAGAGCTCGAGGAACTCCTTGACCACCGGGTGGTCGGTGTCGGTGACGGTGGCCGAATAGGCGGCGAAGTACGTCCCCTGGGCGGCCTCGCCGGCCAGCTCGATGAGGGACGGGCTGGTCACCACGGCGCTGGCAAGCCATTTGGGTTTGTAGCCGATCTTCTGGGCTTCCTGCATCAGCAGGGCGGCGTGCTTGACGGTGGACCAGATCAGCACGCCTTCGGCCCCCGCCTCCTTGAGCCGGAGGGCCTGGGCCGCCACGCTGACGTCGGCCGGGGCGTAGCTCACCTCGGCGACGATCTGGGCCCCCATCCGGGCGGCCGCCGCCTTGGCGCCCTCCAGGCCGTCCCGGCCGAAGTCGTCGTTCTGGTAGAAGACGCCGAGCTTGGTGATCTTGAGGGTTTCCACCGCGTAGCGCACCAGCAAATTGGCTTCCCGCTTGTAGGACATGAGGCCCGCAAAGAGGAGGGGGTCGACGGGTTGCGAGAACTTGGTGGCGCCGTTCATGTAGGCCACCACGGGCACCCCGTGCTGCTTCAGGTAATCCCGCACCGCCGTCAGGTTCGAGGTGCCCACCGGCGCCACCAGGGCGAAGACCTGGTCCTGCTCCACCAGCTTCTTGGCCGCTGCCACGCTGCGGGAGGGCTGGTACTGGTCGTCCTCGACGATGAACTTGAACTTCCGCCCGTTGACGCCGCCCTGCTCGTTGACGTAGGTGAAGTAGGCCTTCAGCCCCTTGGCCAGCTCGCCCCAGGCCGCCGCGGGCCCCGAGAGGGGCATGAAGGTGCCGACGACCACGGTGTCGGCGGTGACGCCGGGTACGGGCTGGCCGCCGGTTCCACCCTGGGACGAACCACCCGCGCCGCCCCCGGCGGGCTGGCCGCCCCCGCCACAACCGGCCAGGGCCAGCAATCCTGCTACCAGCAGCAGGGCCAGAGCGGCCCGCCGCCTACCCTTGGTTCCACCTGCCATGTCGGCCGGTACCCCCCTGTCCTGACGCATTCCCCAGACGAACAAGCATCCTCGCCCGGGCACCTCCCCGGTCCCGTCCCCCGCCGCCGCACAGCGGGCGACGGTCCGTGGGCCCTCACGACCACGCCGTGGCCCACGCCGTAGGGTGCCGCGATCGGTTGGTGACCCGTCTTGGTGGTGGGGCTCCCCGTCCTTCACCTCCTTCCGGATGGGGAGGCCGTCCTGGGTCCGGTCGCTGCAGGTCGGAAGGCCGTTGCCAACGGCCCTCGGCAAAGGTTGGTGGGACGAACCGGCCCGCGGGGACCCCCTGCAGGGCGGGCGCCGGCCTCGGCCGGGACAGCCCCCGCGGGCAAGGCGGCCTGGTTGTCTTGGGTGCCGTACTTTCCACCTGCCGGCCGTCAGGTCCTCCCGGCCGGGGCCACCGTTTGCCGGCGGAAAACCGCACCCTGCCCCCCGGGCGGTGCCGTTGACCGGCCAGGGGGCAGGGTGCGGGTTGATCGGCGGGCCCGCTGATGGCTCCCGTTTCCTTTCCGCTGGGGTGCTCACCCGGCGACGGGGTGTTCACCCCGGCGACCCGTCCGGCGTCGCTCCTTGCAGCACCAGCTTGCCGTAGGACCGCCGCCCGGCCAGGTCCCCCAGGGCCTCCACCAGCCCGGTGAAGGGGTAGCGCCGGTAGATCACGGGCCGGATCGCCTGCCGCTGGTAGAGGTCGAGCAGGTGGCGGTGGTCGCTGCGGACGGCCGCCGGATCGAGCCGGGCCCGGTAACCCCAGTGGATGCCCACCACCGTGTAATTCTTGACCAGCACGTGGTTGGCCGGGATCTGGGGGATCCCGCCCCCCGCGAAGCCGATGACCAGGATCCGTCCCTCCGGCGCCACGCAGCGCCGGGAGCGATCGAACACGTCGCCGCCCACGGGATCGAAGATCACGTCGGCCCCCCGCCCGCCCGTCGCCTCCTTGACCGCTTCGACGAAGTCCTCCTCGCGGTAGTCGATGGCCCGTTCGGCCCCCAGGCGCCGGCACCGTTCCACCTTCTCGGCGCCGCCGGCCGTCGCCAGCACCCGGGCGCCCATGGCGACGCCCAGCTGGATTGCCGCTGAACCCACCCCGCCGGCTCCGGCGTGGACCAGCAACACCTCCCCGGGCCGCAGGCCCGCCCGGTGACGGAGGGCATAGTCGGCGGTGTGGAAGGCGATCAGGAAGGCGGCCGCGTCGTCCGGCGGCATGCCGGGGGCCACGGGGTAGACCCGTTCCTCCGGAACCACGACCCGCTCGGCAAAGCCGCCCCGGGGCAACACGGGCAATGCCACCACCCGGTCCCCCACCCGGTAGGACGAACCCGGCCCCGCTTCGACCACGGTGCCTGCCACCTCGGCCCCCGGGGTGAAGGGCAACGGGGGCCGCTCCTGGTACTGGCCGAGACAAAGCAGGATGTCCAGGAAGTTCAGGGCGGCGGCTTCCACCTGGATCTTGACGGTGCCCGGTTGCACCTCGGGCTCGGGAACCTCCGCCAGGCGCAGGACCTCGGCCGGCGGGCCGAGCCGCTCAACCAGCCAGGCGCGCAATGGACCCCCCTCCTCACCGGCTCCTTCGCAGGGCCTTCACTGCAGTCATTCGGCCAAGGCCCAGTCGTTGTTGACAACCTTGATCATGACGGCGGCCCGCCGGTCCAGACCGTGATGGTCTTCTGGCGAGTAGGTGAAGATCCCCGAGATGCCGACCAGGTCCCGCGTTTGCTCGATGGCATCGCGCAAGGCCGTGCGGAAACCGGCCAGGTCCGCGGGATCGGCACCACCCTCGACCGCCCTCTGGATCGCCTCCCGCAAGATCAACATCGCGTCGTAGGCATGACCGCCGAAGGTGTTGGCCGAACCCTCGCCATAGCGCTCCTCATAGCGGCGCTTGTATTCAAGCAGCACCGGCTTCTGCGGGTCGCTGTCGGGCAGATGCTCGGCAACCAGCAGCTTCCCGGCGGGCAGGAGGGTGCCCTCCACGGATGCCCCGCCGAGTTCGAGGAAGTTGCGGTTCGCCACCCCGTGGCTCTGGTAGATCGGCGCCGTGATGTTCATGTCTTTCATGTTCTGCTGGGCCACGTTGGCACCCGGGGGAATCGCCCAGATCAAGTAGGCGTCGGGATTCGTCGCCCGCATCCGGGCGATCTGTCCCGAGACATCCCGGTCCGTGCGGGCGAAGCTTTCCTCCGTGGTGATCTCGATGCCCTTGGCCGCAGCCGCCTGGCGGAACGCCTGCCGGCCGCCGTCGCCGTAGGCGTCGTTGAAGCCGATGAAGGCGACGCGCTTGATCCCGTTGGCCACCATGTGATCCACCAGCACGTCCACCATCAGGGCGTCGTTTTGCGGCGTCTTGAACACCCATTTCCGGTCCGCAGCAGGGGTGACGATCTGGGCGCCGGCGGCCAGGGAGATGTTCGGCACCTGCTGCTGCTGGACCGCCTCGATGATGGCCATGCTGCTTGGCGTCGTGGTGCAACAGACCACAGCCGCCACGCCCTCTTCCGTGATCAGGCGGTTCACCTGAACCACCGTCTGGGTGGGATCGCTGGCGTCGTCCCGCACGATCCACTGGACCGGGTGCCCGGCGATCTGACCGAACTCGTCCTTGAACAGCTCGACGGTGTTGCGTTCCGGCTCGCCGAGGGAACTGGCGTTGCCCGTGATGGACACGACCACCCCGATCTTGATCGGCGTCCCCTCACCGCCTGAGCCGGCTGTGCCGCCGCCCCCGCCGGTTCCTCCGGCAGGGGATGTCCCTCCGCCGCAAGCGGCCATGATCAAGGCCACCACACCCAAGATGGCGACCTGCTTCAAGGATCGACGCATCCCCCAAGCCCCCCCGACATGAATTTGTTTGGATGCCGCCTGCAACCGTCCACGGCCGTTCCCATCGCCGTCGCCGGTCCCACCCCCCTCAACCCTGACGCCCGCCCAGAAAGGCGGCCTCCAGTCGCAACAGGTCTTCCCGGGCCTCGGCCTCGACCTCCCAAAGCCGGCCCTGCCGGCACGTGTAAACCCGCTGGGCCACCGGCAGGACCGCCGCGGCATTCTGCTCGACGAGCACGATGGCAAGCCCGCGCTGCCGCAGGTGCTCGACCACCTCCAGGATGCGGTCGACCACCTGGGGCGCCAGCCCCAACAGCGGTTCATCGAGGAGCAAGACCTGGGGTTCTGCCACCAGCGCCCGGGCGATGGCCAGCATCTGTTGCTGGCCGCCTGACAACGTGAGGGCCCGCTGGTGGCGCCGCTCTCGCAAGATGGGGAAGAGATCCCAGACCTCGTCGGCCGCGGTTGGCGGGTCTGCTGGCGCAGGGCCGGACGGGTCGCGGGGAGCCTGGCGGGCAAACCGGCTCAGGCGGAGGTGATCGGCCACCGTCATGGTCCAGAGCAACTGGCGGCGCTCCGGTACGAGGGCGAGGCCCAACCGGGTCCGCTGCTCCGGCTCCAACGCGGAGAGGTCCCGGCCGGCCAGTTCCACCCGCCCCTGGGCAGGGATGAGGCCCATGATCGCCTTGAGCAGCGTGGACTTGCCCGCGCCATTGGGCCCCACGATGGCGACGACTTCCCCACGGTCCACCTGAAAACCGGCCCCACGCAACACTTTCAGATCTCCGTAGCCCGCCCGGAGATCCCGCACGACAAGTAGGGGGCTGGGGCTGACCCGATCGGCCCCGGTGGGAGCCCCGTCAGGGGCCCCGCCGGTTCGGGGGCCAGCCCCCGCCGCCGGCTCTGTGGCGGCGGGCCGGACCCTGAGTCGTGAATCGGTTCCGGTGGTCGGGGCGGGTCCTAACGGGCCCGCAGCGGGCCGGTCCGCAGCCATCAAGACACGGCGGCGCCCCAGGTAGGCTTCGATCACCGCGGGATCGCTCCGTACGGCCTCCGGCGACCCTTCCGCCAGCACCTGGCCGTGGTGCAGGACGAGGATTCGCTCGGCCACCTGCATCACCAGGGACACGTCGTGTTCCACCAGGACCACCGTGGTCCCGCGGGCGCGGATCCGCTCAATGACGGCCACCAGGCCCTGGCGTTCCTCTCCGCTGAGCCCCGAGGCGGGTTCGTCCAGCAGAAGGAGGGCCGGGTCCAGGGCCATGCACCGGGCCACCTCGACGAGACGCTGCAAGCCGAAGGGCAGCGACCCCGCCGGAGCGGCCGCGTAATCCTCGAGCCCTACCAGGGCCAAAAGCCGCTGGGCCTCCCGGGCAGCCCGCTGATCCTCCCGACGCCCCAAGCCGAGCAATGCTCCCGAGAACCCGGTTCGCAGGTGCCGGTGCATCCCGATGAGGACGTTGTCCAACACGCTCAGGTGGGGGACGAGCCGCGGCGTCTGGAAGGTCCGGGCCACCCCCAGCCCGGCGATCCGGTGGGCAGGCCAGCCCGTGACGTCCCGCCCACCCACCCGGACCGTTCCCGCCGAGGGGGCGAGGACTCCGGAGATCACGTTGAACAAGGTGGTCTTGCCCGCCCCGTTCGGGCCGATGATGGCGTAGACGGTGCCCTGGGCAACGGCGAGCCCCACATCCTGGAGGGCGATGAGACCCCCGAACCGGCGGCTCAGCCCCTGGATCTCCAGAATGGGGTTTGCCGGGGCCGGGCCACCCGCCGCCCGGCCGCTGGCCCCGGGGGGTGCGCCCAGGGTTGGCGGGCTCGTTCCAGACAGGGTCACGGGCTGTCCCACCGGCACCGGGCCCGAGCCCGTCCCACCGCCAGGTGCCACGGATGCCTCCCCGGTGCCGGGGGCCGGTGTCAACCCGGCAGCCGCAAGGGCAGGGCTTGAACCCGGCACCGTGCCGGTTCCCCTGGCGGGCCACCGCCGCCGCACCCAACCGCTGGCAGCCGGCCATAGCCCGCCCGGGGCAAAGATCATCACCACCGACAGGATCAGCCCGTAGACGATGACCTCATACTCGGCACCGGCTCCCCCTGCCAGGGAGGAGATGGTCTTGCGCAACTGCTCGCGCAAG
This sequence comes from Thermaerobacter litoralis, assembly GCF_054654595.1. NCBI lineage: Bacteria > Bacillati > Bacillota > Clostridia > Eubacteriales > Clostridiales Family XVII. Incertae Sedis > Thermaerobacter > Thermaerobacter litoralis. Next base: position 169,072 of record NZ_BAAIES010000009.1, read on the forward strand.
AGCACGGTGACCGCCGTGCCGAAGATCGCCCCCGGCAAGGACGCCAGGCCGCCGAGAACCGCCATCACCAGAAGCTCCACCGAGAAGTGGAAGCTGAAGGGGGACGGGCTGAGGTACCCCACCCAATGGGCGTAGAGGGTCCCGGAGGCGGCCGCCAGGACGGCGCTCCAGACGAAGACCCGGGCCTTGTAAGCCGCGGCGTCGATGCCAAGGGTCTCCGCCGCCGTCTCGCTGGCGGCGATGGCTTGCAGGGCCCGGCCCACCCGGGACCGCACCAGCAGGCCCGACGTCACGACGCTGGCCACTGCCAGCAGGGTGGCCAGATAGTAGAAACCCCGATCGCCCCGGATGACCAGCCCGCCCAGGGCGAGGGGCGGGATGCCCGTCAGACCGCTGGGGCCACCTGTCCAGTTGTAGAGCTCACGAATCAACACTTCGACAATGATGTTGAGGCCAAGGGTGGCGACCACCAGGTAGTGGCCGCGAAGGACCAGGATCGGACGGCCGACGGCATAGGCGATGAGCCCGGTCAGGACGACGGCGGCGGGCATGCTGAGCCAGGGGCTCCAGCCGTACCGGGTGGCCAGGATGGCCGAAAGGTAGGCCCCCAGCCCGTAGAAGGCGGCTTGTCCCAAGGAGACCTGGCCGGTGAAGCCGGCCAGCACCGAAAGCCCCACGACGATCGGCACGTACAGGGCGATCAGGACGAACACGGACAGGGAGAGCACCCCGGCGACCAGCCACGGGAGGAGCGCCCAGAGCAACAGGCCCCCTGCGGCGGCCAGGGCGGCAGTCCGGGACCCGCTCATTCCTGAGCCGCCTCCTCCGCGGCCAGGACACCGTGCCGCAAGACGGGAATCGCCCGGGCAATCAGAACGGCTACCAGCAACAGGAAGGCGACGGCGTCCCTGTAACCCGATGGCAACAGGCCGGCCACCAGGGATTCAGCCACCCCCAGGGCGAGGCAACCGGCCACCACCTTGGGATAGTCCCGCATGCCGCCCAGCACTGCGCCGACAAAGCCTTTGAGACCCAGCATCAGCCCCATGTCGTAATCGGCCAGGGTCTGGGGGGCGATCAGGATGCCGCCCGCCGCGGCCAAGAGGGCGCTGAGGACGAAGGCCTGGCGCCCCATGGCCAGCACCGGGATGCCCATCAACCGGGCCCCCACCGGGTTGATGGCGCTGGCGACCAAGGCCTTGCCCCGCAAGGTGCGGGTAAAGCCCAACCACAACGCCGCCATCAAGGCCAGGGCCGCCCCGATGATCCAGAGCCCCTGACGGGTCAGCACCGCCGTCCCCACCGTCAGGGGCGGCCCGCCGGAGAAAGGCGGCAGCCGGTACGCCTCCGTGCCCCAGACCACGAGCCCCAAGCCCTTGAGGACCAGGTGGAGGGCGATGGAGAGGATCAGCAGGGACAGGACCGGAGCCTGCCGGGCCAGGAGCGGGCGCATGGCGAGATCGTACACCCCCCACCCCACGGCGGTTCCGGCCGCCAGCCCGGCCAGCACCGCCAGCCCGAGGGGCACCCCGGCCCCGGTCAGGCTCGCCGCGGTCAAGGTCCCGATCATGGCAAACTCGCCGATGGCCACGTTGACGATGCGGGTGGTGGTATACGTCACCACCAGCCCCAGCCCTAACAAGGCGTAGATCATCCCCACCATGACGCCGGAAAGCACCAGCTGGGGAATCTGCGCCGCCACATCGCCCGGCACCCCCCACACCCCCTTGGCCACCTCAAGGCCCCTGCCACCCCCCGGGGCCGGAACCCTTCCTCCCTCACGTCACCGTCTGCGGTCGCTCCGAGAGCCGGGCCGGTTCCACCGGCACCGGCCGGCCGTCCAGGTCCAGCACGCGGCTCGACTCCTCGAACCAGCTGGCGGGGGCCGCGTGGCCCCAGAACGTCCCCCGCCGCGGGTCGTTGACGCTCCAGCGGATGGGCTCAAAGTCGGGATCGCCGGTGTAGTAGTCCGAGGTGTATAGCTCGATCCGGTGGCCGTCGGGATCGCGCAGGTAGACGAAGAAGGCGTTGCTCAGCCCGTGCCGCCCGGGTCCCCGCTCGATGGCCCCCGCCCGGCCGGCCGCGGCCAGGATGTCGCAAGCCCGCAGCACGCTCTGGGTGTCGCTGACCCAGAACCCCAGGTGGTGGAGGCGCGGCCCGTCGCCGTTCATCAGGGCCACGTCGTGGACATTGGGCTTGCGATACATCCAGGCGGCCCAGAGCTTCTCCCCCGGCCCCGGCGGGTCGGTGGCGGTGTACTCGGAGCAGCGGAAGCCCAGGGCCCGGTAGTGGTCGAAGGCCGCCTGCACGTCGGGGACGTGCAGGTTGAAGTGGTCCAGCCGCAGGACGTGGGCGCCCCGGTACCGGTCGAACCGTTGCAACAGCCGCTCCGCCCGCTCCATCCGGCAGAAGAACTCCACGGGAAAGCCCAGGGGGTCCTGGACCCGCAGGGCGCGGCCCTGGCCGGGTTCCTCCCCGGCCTCGACCCAGCGCACGGGGCAGCCCCGTTCCTGGAAGAACGCGGCCAGGCGGTCCAGGTCGCCTTCGGCGGCAACCCGGTAGGCCAGGTGGGCGGCGGCCGGGATCCCCGGGTCCGGCCCGAACGGGCTGCGGTCCGCCCCGGGCGACCCCGGGCCAGAGCCGAACCCGCCCGGGGCCGGATCCCGCGGGCTGTGGCCGGCCGCCGGCCCCTGCGCTTCCGGCACCTCCCGCACCGCCGCCGGCGGCCCCGCGGGGCCTTGAGCCCGCTCACCCCAGGCCCCGCCCGCCCGGACCGCCGCCGCCCCCTTCCCCGGCCCCGGCCCCAGACCGCCGGGCTGCTGCCGCAGGACCAGGCTGTGGTGCACCTGCTCCTCGTAGCCCCGCAGGTAGAGGGCGCCGGGCGCCTCCTCCGTCACCACGAACCCCAGCAGGTCGACGTAGAAGTGGCGGGAGGCCTCCAGGTCCGCCACCAGCAGCTCCGCGTGGGCCGCCCGGACGATGTCGAAGGGCGGCCGCTCCCAGCGCATCTCGACCATCGCCAGGCCCCCCTCACAGGCCCGCCACCGCGGCCCCGGCTGCGCCGGGTCCTCCCGATGCGGGAGCGGCGTCCGGCCGGGCCCCGCGGGCAGCGGGTCCCGGTTCGTCCGCCGGGCGCTCCGCGTCCCCGCCGGCCAGGAATCGCCGCACCCGCTCCTTGAAGGGCTCCCGGTCGTAGCTCGCCACCAGCGCCCCCGCCATCCGCACCGGGTCGCCGAAGAAGAAGTACTCGTACAGCGCCTGGCGCCCGGCGAAGGCGGAGAGGGCCGCATCCCAGGCCAGGCGGAACAGCCGCACCCGCTCCACGCCGTCCAGGGTCGCCGCCTGCAGGTAGCGCTCCACGTCGGCCCGCCCCGGCCCCGACACGTCGCCCTCGGTGGGCAGGGCCATCAAGCCGCTGGCCCCCAGCTGCCGGATGATCTCTACGAACCGCTGATACACCTTGGGGAACCAGTTACGGCCGGCGTTCAGGGGCCCCCAGGCGGGGGTCATCACCCCCCAGCGGTTGGGCGCCGCGTCGACCTCCGCCGCCCGCAGCAGGCTCGCCAGGATCTCCCGGGCGATGATGAGCTCCGCCACCTTCTCCTGCACGTGCTGGAACCGCTCGATCTGGATGGCGTCGGTCAGCAGCGACACGAGGCCCAGGAGGAACTCCGTCTTGGCCAGGTTCTTCACCATGACCTGGTGGGTCATGAAGACGGTAGCCGACGTCTCGGCGTAGAGGCCGTTGCAGAGCTCGGGGTGGCCGATCATGAAGCACCGCTCGTAGGGGACCAGCACGTCGTCGAAGATCACGATGGCGTCGATCTCGTCGAACCGGGACCCCAGCGGGTGGTCGAACCGGCTGCGCCCGTAATCGAAGCTCTCGCGGCAGAGGAACCGCAGCCCCGGCGCATCGCAGGGGATGGCGAAGGCGTAGGAGTAGGGCTCGTCCTCCGGCGTCGCCTTGAGCAGGGTCGACGGGAAGACCATGATCTCGTCGGCGATGGGGCCCAGGGTGGCCAGCATCCGCGCGCCGCGGATCACGATCCCCCGGTCGGTGTGCTTGACAATCCGCGCCGCCAGGTAGGGGTCCTTCTGCCCTGCCGGCCCGGCCGCCCGGTTGGCCTGGGGGTTGATCAGGGTGTGGGTCAGCAAGAGGTCGTTCTCCCGGATGTACTCGTAATACCGGCGGATGTTCTCCCCGAAGGCGGGCTCGGCCTGGGCGAACCATTCCGCCGCGCCGGCCATGGCGGTGATGGCGCCGCTGAGGTAGTCGGCCGTCCGGCCCAGCATGCCGCCGCTGTATTCCGCCCAGACCTGCATGAAGGCCCGGCGCCGGGCCAGGTCGTCCCGGGTCCGGGGCAGCAGGAACTGCACCCCCACCGCCTCCCCGGTGGTGGGCGACGGGTAGGTCATCACGTGCCGCAGCTCCGGCCGGTGCTGGAGGTCGTAGAGCTCCGCGTAGGTGCGGACGAGATTGCGGAAGGCGGGGTGGTCGGCGATGCGGCCTGTCACCCGCTCCCCGTGGATCAGCACGTCGCGCCGGGAGGCGTTGAGCGCCTCCACGTAGGCACGACCGTCCCGTGCCGGCATGATCCCCCTCCTCGCGGGCGTCGCCGCCCGGCGTCCCGGCGGCCGCCGGCCTGCCGCACGCCGGGCCGGTTCGTCCGGACGAACCGGCCCCAGCCCGGCCCGCCCGGTGCGCTTCCTGGCCCTTACCCCGGGTGGTGGCCCGGTCGCCCGGCGAACCGGCCGCCCCGACCCGGCCTGCCGCATCCGCCGGGCGCGGGCTGCCGTGCCTGCCGGACCCAGCCTGCCGTGCCCGCCGGACGCGGCCGGCCGTGCCCGCCGGGCGACCCGCCCCGCCCCCGTTCATCCCGCCCCGAAGCGCGGGATCGGGTGCTCCCCCAGGGCCACGTGGATCACCTGCCGCTCGCAGTAGAACTCGAAGCTGTAGTCGCCGCCCTCCCGGCCGATGCCGCTGTCCTTCATCCCGCCGAAGGGCGTCCGCAGGTCGCGCACGTTCTGCGAATTGAGCCACACCATGCCGGCGTCGATGGCCTGCCCCACCCGGTGGGCCCGGCCCACGTCCCGGGTCCAGACGTAGGCCGCCAGCCCGTAGCGCACGGCGTTGGCCAGGCGGACCGCCTCGTCCTCCGTGCGGAAGGGCGTCGCCACCACCACCGGCCCGAAGATCTCCTCGTCGAACACCTTCATACCCGGCCGGGCCCCGGCGAAGACCGTCGCCTCGAGGAAGTTCCCCTCGGCCAGCTCCGGCGGAAGCCCCGGGGGCCGCCGCCCGCCCGTCAAGAGCTCCGCCCCCTCCGCCCTCCCGGCCTCCACATAGCCCATGACCCGCCGCCAGTGGTCGGGGTGGATCAGCGGCCCCAGCTCGGTGGCCGGATCGGCCGGGTCGCCGGTGCGGATCCGTGCCGCCCGCCGGGCCACGGCGTCCACCACATCGCGGTACACCGGCTCCTCGATCAGCAGCCGCGACCCCGCCGTGCACCGCTCGCCGTTCAAGGAGAAGACCCCGAAGACCGCGGCGTCCACCGCCCGCTCCAGGTCCGCGTCGGCGAAGATCACCACCGGCGATTTCCCGCCCAGCTCGAAGGAGTAGCGCTTCAAGGTGGCGGCGCCGTTGGCCATGATCGCCTTGCCCGTGGTGGTCTCGCCGGTGAAGGAGATCAGGTTCACCGCCGGGTGGGCCACCAGCGCCGCCCCCGCCGGCTCGCCAAAGCCGTGGACCACGTTGAACACGCCCTCCGGCAGCCCCGCCTCCGCCACGATCTCCGCCAGCAGGTGGGCCGACAGGGGCGACCACTCGGCGGGCTTCAGGACGCAGGTGTTCCCCGCCGCCAGGCACGGCGCCACCTTCCAGGTGGCCAGCATGAAGGGCGTGTTCCAGGGGGTGATCAGGCCCGCCACCCCCACGGGCTTGTGGACCACGTAGTTGACGAACCGGCCCCCCACCTGCCAGGCGTGGCCGCCCAGGTCCTGGATCCGCCGGGCGAAGAAGCGGAAGTTCTCCGCCGCCCGGGCCGCCTGCCCCCGGGCCTGGCTGATGGGCATGCCCGTGTCCAGGACCTCCGCCCGGGCGATGGCTTCCGCCCGCGCCTCGATCCCGTCGGCGATCCGCTCGAGGTAGCGGGCCCGCTCGGCGGGCAGCATCCGCGGCCACGGCCCCTCGTCGAAGGCTCGCCGGGCCGCCTGGACCGCGGCGTCCACGTCCTCCGGCCCCCCTTCCGCCGCCTCGGCCAGGGGCCGGTTGTTCGCCGGGTTCAGGGTGGGGAAGAACCGGCCCGACCGCGAGGGGACGAACCGGCCGCCGATGAAGTGGAGAACCTGCCGGGGGATCGGGACGCCGGCCGCCGTTTCCCGCGCACCGCCCGGCGCGGGGCCCGGGGCGGGCGCCGCGGCCGTCACCCGGGACGATCCCGCGCCGGCCACCGGGGCGGGCTGCCCAGCGGCCGGCCGGCCCGCTGCCGCCTCCATCCCCATCCCTGCTCCCGCCGGCATCACCGCCTCCGGGCCGGGGCCGGCCCCCCGGCCCGCCGCCTCGTCCGTCGCTCCGCCCATGGCTTCACGCTCCCCCGGACGGGCCCTGGAAGGCCGGTTCCTCCTGGACCGGGTTCTCCAGGGCCCCCAGCCCGTCGATCTCCAGCCGCATCACGTCGCCCGGCTTAACCGGGCTGATCCCCTTGGGCGTCCCCGTCAGGATCACATCGCCGGGCTCCAAGGTCATGAACTCGCTGAGGTAGGCGACCAGGTCGGGAATCCGCCGCAGCATCTGGGAGGTGTGCCCCTGTTGCCGCAACTGGCCGTTGACGTAGACCCGCATCCCCAGGGCGTGGGGGTCGGCGATCTCCCCCTCCACGAGATAGGGCCCCAGGGGGCAGAAGGTGTCCCAGCCCTTGGCCTTGACCGGCGGCCGGTAGACGTTGGTGATGAAGTCCCGCACCGTCACGTCGTTGGCGATGGTATAGCCGGCGATGACGTCGTACGCCCGTTCCGGAGGCACCCGGCGGCAGCGGCGGCCGATGACCACCCCGAGCTCGATCTCGTAATGGACGAACCCGGCGCCCGCCGGCACCACCACCGGGGCGCGGTGGCCGACCCAGGTATTGGGCGGCTTGAAGAACAGGGCCGGTTCCTCCGGCACCGCCAGCGACAGCTCGGCGGCGTGGTCGGCGTAGTTCAGGGCCAGGCCGATCACCTTGCCCGGCGCCACGGGGGGCAGGAAGACCACCTGGTCCTCGCCATGGGCCCGGCCGGCCTCGTCGACCAGGACGCCGGGCTCGGCCAGGTAGCCCTCGTGGTACCGGCCGGCGGCCAGGAACCGGGCCCGCTTCACGGGGTCGTCCCCCCAGCCGCCCGCAGGCCGGGGGCCGCCTCCCCGGCACTCCCCGGGGCGGGGCTGGCGCCGGCGGCATCCAAGCCGTAGAGGGCCATCACCTGCCGCAGCCGCTCCTGGTTGGCCGGCGACGGCTCGCACAGCGGCGGGCGGTAGGCGGGGTGGATCCGGCCCAGCTGGCCCAAGACCCACTTCACCGGCCCGGGGTTGGTCTCGAGGAACAGGGCCTCGTTCATCGGCAGCAGGTGGTAGTGAAGATCGATGGCCTCCCGCCAGCGGCCGGCCGCCACGTGGTCGTAAAGGGCTGCCACCTCCCGGGGCAGGACGTTGGCCGTGGCGCTGAAGTGGCCCACACCGCCCACCGCCAGCATGGGGTAGCAGAGCAGCTCGATGCCCGAGTACACGTGAAAGTCCCGCCCGCATGCGTGGAGGACCTTGGATACCTGCTCGAAGTCCTTGTTGGACTCCTTCACCCCGATGATGTTGGGGCAGTCGCGCCTCAGCCGGGCCATGGTGGCCGGCTCCAGGTTCACCGCCGTCCGGCCCGGGATGTTGTAGAGGATCAGCGGGAGCTCCACCGCCTGCGCCAGCTGCCGGAAGTAGCGATAGAGGCCCTCCTGGGACGGCCGGTTGTAGTAGGGGACGATGACCAGGGCCGCGTCGGCCCCCAGCCGCTGGGCGAAGCGGGTGAGGCGCAGGGTCTCCTCCAGGTTGTTGGTACCGGTGCCCGGGATGAACGGGACCCGTCCCCGGATGGTACGGGCGGCCAGCTCCATCACCTGCTCCCGCTCCTCCAGGGACAGGGCGCTGGGCTCGCCGGTCGTGCCGCAGACGGAGATGCCATGGCTGCCGCTGTCGATCTGCCACTCGATCAGCTCGACCAGGGCCTTCTCGTCGATGGCCCCGTCGGGGCGGAAGGGGGTCACCAGGGGGACGATGGACCCCTTGAGCCGGGTCACGTCCCGGCTCGCCGTGCTGGCCATGCCGTCGGCCTCCCCTCTTGGGCGGTGCGGGTCCGGTAGGCGGCGACGGTGCGGAGCTTGTGCTGGCGGGCGAAGGCTTCGATGGCGCCGGATTCCGCGCCCCTGCGAATCAGGTCGAGCAACTGGCGGTGCTCGGCGATGGACTCCCAACCCCGGTGGGGGACGTAGCGGAAGATGGTGCTGCGGATGCGGTCCAGCCGGTCCCAGGTCTGGTGCAGGAGTTCAGTGAGGTAGGGGTTGGGACAACCGGCGTAGATGGCGAAGTGGAACTGCCGGTTGAGCCGGCTGAAGGCCATGACGTCGACCCGGTCGAGGGCCTGGGCCATGGCCTGGTTGATCGCCTCCAGGTGTTCCAGGTCCGCCGGGGTCAGGTGGGGCGCTGCGGCGGCGGAAGCCGCCCCTTCCAGGACGGCCAGCACTTCCATCAGCTGCTCCCACTGGCCCAGGTCGGCGGGGGCCACCTCGGCGCCGGCGTGGGCGCGGTAGACCACCCAGCCCTCGGCCTCCAGGCGCCGGATGGCCTCCCGGACCGGGACGGGGCTGACCCCCAGCTCGCGGGCCAGGGCGTCGATCACCAGCCGGTAGCCGGGCCCGTAGGTCCCGTCCAGGATCCGCTGGCGGATGGACTGGTAGGCCAGCTCCTGCTTGCTGGTCAAGGCCGGGGTCCTCCTGGGGGGTCGGCTCCACCCGCCCCTGGGGCGCGCGGAAGCCGTCCCCACCCTCGCTCGTATCGGAAATCATATATGATCCAACGTCCTGCAACAAACCTGCTCCGTCGCTCTGTGGACGGAACGCGGGCCGTAAGCCGGATGTATCGCAATGATTTCGTATCTCTTGGAACACCTTCGCCGATTTTCGCCTCCCCTTCGTTGGGGTCCTGCTGCTGTCGGGCTGTGCCGCCGCGGCGGGTTCGCCTGGCCCCCCGCCGCCTGATCGGAGCCGAGGAACCCAGCAGGAACGATCCCCCTCTCGGCAAAACCCTCCAGCACAGCCCGCGGGTCCCGGCGGTACCCCGGTGCGGGACGGCGCGGCGGTTATCGAGCAATCCCGGCGGACAAGGAAACCACGGGCTCCCGGGTCCCATCCGGGCGAGCCGGGACGGCCCAACGCCACGGGGGGATGCGTCGTGACCGGTGACCTTCGGTCCAAGGTCTACGCCTACTACGAGCGGGTCGACGCCGGCGATCTCGAAGGGCTCCTGGCCCTCTTCCACCCCGACGTGGTCTACGAACGGGGCGGCCGGCCACCGATCCACGGCCTGGACGCCCTGCGCCAGTTCTACACCGCGGAACGCATCATCCAGGAGGGCCGTCACGAGCTGGAGACGGTGCTGGTCGAAGCGCCTCACGTGGCCGTGCGTGGACGGTTCCGCGGCGTGCTGAAGAGCGGCGAGGCCGTCGAGGTCCGCTTCGCCGACTTCCACCACTTTCGGGACGGCTTGATCTGGCGGCGCTATAGCTACTTCATGGACCGGTTCGTGTAAACCGCCGGTTCCGGCAAAGGGAGGCGTCCCCATGGACTGGGCCGACTACCACCGCTACGACGGGCTCGGCCTGGCCGAGCTGATCCGAACCCGCCAGGTCAAGGCGGTCGAGGTGGCGGAGGCGGCCATCCGCCGCATCGAAGCCGTGAATCCCACCTTGAACGCCGTGGTGGTGCCCCTTTTCGAACAGGGGCTGGAGGCAGCCCGGGCCGTCGACGACCGCCTTGACGCGGCCCGCCGCGGTAACTCGGGCGCAAACCCCGCCCCGGCGCCCCCGCAGGCCGCGCCCCATGGGGTCTTCACCGGCCCAGCCAAATCCGCTGCGCCGGCCGGCGGGACTGCCCCCGCCGGCGGCGGCGCTCCCGGTGCCACGGGGATTGGCCCCTTCGCCGGGGTGCCCTTTCTGGTCAAGGACCTGGGCGAAGCGCTGGCCGGGGCCCCCCTGACCCACGGGTCCCGGGCCTATGCCGGGTTCGTCCCGGATCATGACGCCGAGACCGTCCGCCGCTACAAAGGGGCGGGGCTCGTCATCCTGGGCAAGACGAACACGCCCGAGCTGGGCCTGGTGGCCTTCACCGAGCCCGAACTGTACGGCCCGTGCCGGAACCCTTGGGACCCCTCCCGGACCCCCGGCGGATCCAGCGGCGGGTCGGCGGCGGCGGTGGCCGCCGGGATGGTACCCCTGGCCTCGGGTGGTGACGGCGGCGGGTCCCTGCGCATCCCCGCCTCCCACTGTGGACTGTTCGGCTTCAAGGCTAGCCGGGGCCGCACCCCCACGGGCCCCGACTTCGGCCAGATGTGGCACGGCGCCGCGGTCTACGGGGTCCTCACCCGGTCGGTGCGGGATTGCGCCGCCATCCTGGACCTGCTGGCCCCGCCGGAACCCGGGTCGCCCTACGTCATCGCCCCGCCCCGCCGGTCCTATCTGGACGAACTCGGCCAGGACCCCGGGCCGCTGCGCATCGCCGTGGACACCCGCTCCCCCATCGACCGGCCGGTCGACCCCGAGTGCGTGAAGGCGGTGGAGGGTGCCGCCCGCCTGCTGGAGGAACTGGGCCATCATGTGGAGGAAGCCCGGCCGGAGATCGACGGCCTGGCCCTGGCCCGCAGCTACCTGACCATGTACTGCGGCACGGTGGCGGCCGAGGTCCGGCGGGTGCGGGAGCTACGCGGCCCGGAGGCGGTGAGGCGGCTCGAGCCGGCCACCCGGATGCTGGGTCTCCTCGGGGAGACGGTCAGCGCCGGCGAGTTCAGCCGCGCCCTGGAGCAGTGGGACCAGGCCGCCCGGGCCCTGGGCCGGTTCTTCCAGCAGTGGGACCTGTACATGACGCCGACGGTCGCCCGGCCGCCGGTGGCCATCGGGGAGCTGAAGCCCTCGCCGGCCCAGGAGCGCCTGATGAACCTGCTCAACGCCCTGGGCGTGCTGGGGTCGGGGCGGGTCTACCGGGCGGCCGGGATCCTCGAGCAGGTGGCCTTGGAGAACCTGGCGGCGACCCCTTTCACCCAGCTGGCCAACCTGGCCGGGGTGCCCGCCATGTCGGTCCCCCTTCATTGGACGCCGGAGGGCCTGCCCATCGGCGTGCAGTTCGTCGCCCCCTTCGGCGCGGAAGACGTGCTCTTCCGCCTGGCGGGGCAGCTGGAACGGGCGGCGCCGTGGTTCGACCGGCGGCCGCCGCTGCCGTGACCGGGCCGTAAAGCGTCCCGGGAAATCCCCGTAACACGGGGCCACCGGGCCTCCCGCCCGGTGGCCCCACCCGCCGTACTCCCGCCCTACTACGCTCCCGTTCCCGCCGGCCGGGCCCGCCGCAGAACCCGCCGCGAGGCCGCCCAGTACGCCAGCCCGCCCAGATAGGGCAGCACGGCCGCCACCGCCACCCAGGCGATCCGGGCCAGGGGCCGCAACCGGCGCCGCCCCGTGTCCCGGCCCGTCCAGATCACCAGGGCCAGGTCGGCTGCGGGCGGCAGGATCATCATCGCCAGGTAGCCGGCTGCCCCGGCCAGGTCGGCGGCCAGGGGCCGGTCGGACGGCGGGAGACCCCCCGCCGGCGGCAAGACGGCCGGTTCCTCCCCGGTCTTACCCTCCGCCCCGGCCCCTGCGCCGGCACCCGCCCCGCCGCCGGCCCCGTCACCGGCACCGGGCCCGACCGCCCCGGAACCGCCCATGCCCCGCACCACCTCCACCGGCAGGGGCGACGGCGGCTCCACCGGCGCTTGTTCGACCGGCGGCGGAACCTGCCGGCTCTCGGGCGTCGGCCAGGACGGCTGGGGCGGCGCCAGGGGATCGGGCATGTTCGGTTGGGGCGGGGGCACGGGCTGCCGGCGCCAGTCATTGTCCGGCACCCGGCCCAGGCTGGCCTCCAGGAAAAGACGGGCCGTCACCAGCAGGGGGCCCGGGTCGCCACCCCCCACCCGCCGCAGCAGGCTGCCGGAGCCGCAACCGTACAGGGATTGGATCCCCCAGGGCCGGCTCGTGCGGAAGCGGTTGCCGGCAAAGCACGTCCCCGGCCCCGCCGGCGCCGCCAGGGCCAGGTCGGCCCGGCCCGAACCCCACACGGTGTTGGCCCGCACGGTGTGGCCGGAGGCGATCCAGACCTGTTCGTCCAGGTTGGGGACGATCAGGATGCCGTGGTTGGGATGGTCCCAGATCAGGTTCCCTTCGATGACGTTGTTGATCCCGCCCGCCACCACGATGCCGTTGCCAAAGGAGGGATATTGCAGCGCCTTGGTCGGTGCCTCCAGGTTGTGGTTGCTGTAGATCAGGTTGTGGACGATCCGCGTCCCGTCCTGGGGCGCCAGCTTCTCGGAATCCAGGGTGTTGGGGACGATCCCCGACATGTTGTACCGCCAGACGGAGTTCATGATGGTCAGGTTGCCGCCGGCGTTGGTGCCCGAATAACCCAGGGCGTTGTACTCGGCCACCACCTGGGTGATCACCGCATGGCACGGCTTGCACTGGCCGATGTAGAAGCCCGAGTCGGGGCTGCCGGAGGCATAGGAGTGATCGAACTGGCCGTAGACCGAGTCGTAGGCGTAGATGCCGTAGTCCCCGTTGTTGTACGCCGTGAGGTAGGAGCCCCGGTACCCCAGCACCCCGGTCCAGTAGAAGCCGTTGAGCAGGTGGTTGCGGGCGGTCATATTCTCAACGACCACGTCGTCGGCTCCCAGGACCTTGATGCCGTTGCCCCGCTTGAACTCGCCGTCGATGATCACCCGGTTGCGATCGAGCCCGCGGATGGTGAGGTGGGGCTTGGTCACCACCACCTCTTCGTAGTAGACGCCCGGCCCCACCAGGATGAGATCGCCGGGTTTGGCGGCATCGACGGCCGCCTGGATCGTCGGGTAGTCCTCGGGGACCCGCAGGGTGCGGTACGGTCCCGAAGGCCGGGGTGGCGGCGCCGGGGGCAACGGTTCCTCCCCGCCGGACGAACCGGCCCCGTGGCCGCCAGCGCCATGGCCCGCCGCGGGCTGGCCCTGGGCCCCCTCCCCCGAGCCGCCCGTTCCGGAGCCACCCGCTCCAGTGCCGGCCCCGGGGGTTCCCGCGCCGCCGCCACCCGGGCTTCCGGCGCCGCCGCCTGCCGCCCCGCCGGCGCCGGGTTCTTCCACGATCACCACGCCCGCCATGCCGATGCCGCCCGGGGCCCCGTGATACACGCAGTAGTAGGGGTACCGCCCCGGCTGGTCGAACCGGCGGCGGTACACGTCGCCAGGCAGGAGGTGGCCCGAATCCCAGGACCCGTCGTCGGCGGTGACGGTATGGGGATTGCGTCCGGTCACCTCCCACACCACGGTGGTCCCGGGCGCGATGCGGACCACCGGGTCGCGGAAGAAGTCATCGCCCGCCTCCACGTAGACCTCAGCGGAGATGCCTTCGGCCCCCGCCGTCGCAGCCGCCGCCTCCCGGTGGCCACCCGGCGGGAGGCCCGCGGCCATGAAGGTCACGAGGCCCGTCGCCAGGCCGGCGAGGACCGTCCAGAGGACCGCCCGCCGGCGGATCGTCCCCCGTCCTGCCGCGGCTGGGCCCTGAGGGATCCCCTCCCCCAGGCCGCCCATGTCGCCACACCGCACCGTCCCATCCCCCACGGGCACCCCTCCCCAGTGCGCATCTTGCAATGCAATTCGACGGATGGCTGGGCTTTACTTCCCGTTCCGGATGCTTATCGATTCGAATTCGCTCGATTCCATCGACGGCATCCGTCGCCTGCAGCGGACGCCTCCACCGTCGCCTTTCGGGCGGCGTCCTTCCTGGCCGTCCCGGGCCGCAACCTGTTCAAGCCACCGGGGAAGGGGGCCACCAAAGGCAGCGGGTTCACCAGGACCCCGTGCCCTCCGCTGCGAAAGGATCGGTACCTCATCGTTGGGGCGGGCATTCCATCGCTGGAGGCGATCCCCTTGACCGGACCCTTCATCGGCGTGACGTCTTGCGGCTGGGACGAGCGCGGGCGCCTGTTCGTCCCGGGCGACTACATCGCCGCCGTGCGGCAGGCGGGCGGCATCCCCGTGGTCCTGGTGGCCGACGGGCCGCCCCCGGAGGCGATCCTGAGCCGGGTTGACGGCGTGATCCTCACCGGGGGCGGCGACGTGGACCCCCGTCACTTCGGTGCCGAACCCCACCCGCTGGTGGCCGGGATCGACGCCGGCCGCGACGCCTTCGAGCTGGCCGTCGCCCGCCTGGCCGTGGAGGAACGCATCCCGCTCCTGGGCATCTGCCGCGGCGTGCAGGTGCTCAACGTCGCCCTGGGCGGCGACCTGATCCAGCACGTCCCTGACGTCTACGGCGACGCGGTCCCCCACGTCCCCGGCCACCCGGGAGGGCCGCGGGCGGTACACCCCGTCGAGCTGGTGCCCGGCAGCCGGCTCCACCACATCTACGGGCGGCCGCGCATCGACGTGCGCTCCCGCCACCACCAGGTCGTGGGCCGGCCGGCGCCGGGGCTCCAGGTGACCGCCCGGTCGCCCGACGGCGTCATCGAGGCGGTGGAAGGGACGGACCCCGCCCATCCCTTCCTCGTCGGCGTCCAGTGGCATCCCGAGGACGGGGCGGGCCGGGGCCCGGCAGACCCCATCTGGTCCGTCCAGCGGCGGCTCTTCGAGGCCCTGGTCGCGGTGGCGGGCGACCGGAGCGAGGCCATCCCGTGAGCCCTTTGGGGGACGCCGGGGCGGTGGAACCCGGCGCCGGGGCGGCAGCATGGTGGCGGGCCGCGTCGCGGCCTGCGGCGTGACCGTGAGGGGCGGCCGTGTCGCGGGCCGCAGCATCGTCGCGGGCCCCGGCGCGGCACCGGGCCCGGACCCCGGCCGGGCTCGGGGTGCACAAGGCCATGATCGCGGCCGGCCGGGGCCGCGCTACGGCGCCGCCGACGTCAGCTGGTAGCCGCGCACGTGGACGGTCACCCGCACCCGCGGCTCGAGGTCCCGCAGCGCCTGGCGCCAGCCGGGTGCCGCCGCCCGCCAGCCCTTGGGGTCGCGGCGGTACCAGGCCGTGCCTAGACCGGCCGGGTCGACCCCCAGCTCCGCCGCCCGCCCCAGGGCGGCCCGGATCCGATCCCGGGCCTGCCGGGCCGCCTCCCGGCCCGCTGCCTCCACCAGGGCCAGGTCCAGGGTCCTGGCGGCACAGTCCCACTCGAACAGCACCGCCTCCAGCCGCACCTCGATCAGAAAGGACGGGAGCCCGGCCACCCCGCTGCCTCCCCCCGGACCCGAACCCGCGGCGGGTGCCACTCCCCCGGCTCCGGCCTGAGGCCCCGGGGTGACCCGCACCCGCGCCTTGTTCCGCTCCACCCGGAAGGTGACCGTCCCCGGCCGCCCGCCTGCGGGGGCCTGGGCGGCTTCCCCTCCCGCTCCCCCGGGGGCCGCGGGGCAGCGGACGGACAGCATGAAGGGATGGGCCTCCCCCCGGGCCATGAGCAGGCCGTCGGCCAGAGGCGGCGGCAGGAAGCCCACCAGCCGGTCGCGCCGGAAGAGGGCCACGCCATCGGGACTGGGGCTGACGGCACCGCTGGCCTCCGCCGCTTTGACGACGGGCAAAAAGGGGTCCAGGCCCGGGGTGTCGAGCCAGCGCAGCAGGGTGTTGGCGTCCACGGAACGCAGGGTGCCGGGCCGGTTCTTCCGGCCGATGGCGTCGAAGGACCGGGCCAGCGACCGGTCCAGGGCGGGATGAAGGGACTGGAGCAGCGAGCCCGCCTGGCCCCGCACCACGTAGAGGGAGGCCCGCCGCTCGACCCGGTAGGCCCGGGAGACCATCTCCAGGAGGGGCCGGAGCCCCCGCCGTGCCGCCTCCTCCCCGATCAGCACGTGATCGGCGAAGGACCACCGGACCTCGCGGGGGAAACCCGCCTCCAGGGCCTCGGCGGCCGCCCGCGGCGCCGGTCCCACCGCCGAGCGGAAGAGGTTCGTCCGGGCCGCACCACCCGCCACCGACCCGCCCCCGCCCACCGAGGCCGGCAGGACCAGCTCGGGCACCGGCACCGCCACCGTCCAGCGATACGCCGTCCCAGACCCGCCGGCCGTCCCAGACCCGCCAGCCTCTCCGGAGCCGCCGGTCGCCCCGGCATCCAGGGCCGCCGTGGTCACGAAGGCCAGGTCGTTCACCTCGTTGTAACCCCAGCAGCCCGCCAAGCCCAGGGCGACCAGGATCAGGAGGAACGCAGCCCGGATCCGCCCCATCCACCGTCCCCCCGCACCTTGCGTTCTCCCCGGGCGGGCAAGAGCCCGGCCACCAATCCCGCGCCGAGACCGGCCATCCCCACAAGGGGCCAGACCCGGGTGAACTGCCAGTCCCAGCGCTGGCTGTCGGGGAAGAGCAGAACCGCCACCGCCACGGCCACCGCCGTCATCACCCCGTGGATCGCGGCCTGCCAGCGGTCGCTCAGGCCCAGGGTGACGCGGGTCGTCACCCCCGCCACGTAGACGAACAGAGCGAGCTTAAGGGCGATGCCCAAAAGCCAGGCGGAGATGGTGAACACCTCCGGCCGCGACAGGACCGGCACGGGCCGGGCCAGCCGGGCCAGGATGAAGGTGGGCGCCACCGCCCGCGCCGTCTCCCCCGGCCCCAAGAAGACCACGCACGCCACCGCCACCCCCGCCAGCAGGACGATCTCGCCCGCCACGGCCCAGACCAGGGCCCGGCCGATCCGGTCCCGCGCCCGCAGGCCGTCGGCGAAGTACGTCAAGATCAGGGTTTCCGCCGTCGCCGCCACCAGGACGGGGATCCCGCGCAGCAGGGTGGCCGGCCCGCCTTCCAGCAACGGAAGCAGCTGGGCCCATTCGGCCCCGCCCGGCAGCAGGATGGCCAGGTTCACCGCCAGCGCCACCACCATCACCGGCAGGACCATCAGCCCGAGCCGGGCCAGGGTCTCCCGGCCGTAGGCCGCCAGCACCCAGGTGGTGACCGCCATGGTGGCGTGGAAGACCCACACGGGCGTTTCCTGAAAGACGATCACCATGAGCAGGATCGTCTCGCCCAGGATGCCGCCGGCGTGGTAGGCGGCGTAGGCTACCAGGACGGGCAGGACGAACCAGCGGGCCACCGGGTGGAACCGCACCCGGTCCAGGGGCGTGAGCCCGGGCCGGAAGTAGAGGGCGTACCACGCGCCGACGACCAGCCCGACCGCCGGCGTGGCGGCCAGCACCGCCAGCCACGCGTCTCTCCCCGCCACCGCCGCCAGGGACCGGGGCAGGAAGAAGACCAGGGTCGCCAGGATGGTGATGATGAGCAAGGCGGCGATGGACGCCGGGTCCACCTGGTCGCGCCGCGGCATGCCTCGATCCTCCCCTGCGGGTCCGGCGCCTCTCCCCGCCCGCCGCCCACCGGCACCGCCCCCGCCTTCACCGCCCCTCCCGGCCGATCAGGGGCGGCTTGCCCCGCATGACGACCCAGGGCGCCCGGGTGAGGCTGTCCTCCCAGCCGTGGGGGCGGAAGGGCGCGTAGGGCGTCAGGTAGGGGACGCCCACCGAGCGCAAGGACGCCATGTGGGCCAGGACGATCAGAAAGGCCGTGACGAGCCCGTACATCCCCAGCACCGTCGCCACCGTCAGGAACACGTAGTGGAGGATCCGGAAGGGGATGGCCGCCGCGAAGGTGGGCAGGGCGAAGGCCGCCATGGCGCTGGCGCCGATCAGGATCAGGGTCGGGGCCGTGACGATCCCCGCCCGCACCGCCGTATCGCCGATCACCAGGCCGCCGACGATGGTCAGGGCGCCGCCCACCTGCCGGGGCAGCCGGGTCGTGGCCTCCCGCAGGATGTCGAAGACGAAGCTGAGCCCGATGGCTTCCAGGGCCGTCGGAAAGGGCAGCGTCTCCCGGGACGCCGCCAGGGTGAAGAGGAACTCCCGTGGAATCAGTTCCTGGTTGTACGTGGTGACGGCCACGTACAGGGGCAATCCCACGGTCATCAGCAGCACGGCGAACAACCGCACGGCCCGCAGGATGGTGGCGAAGGGCCAGCGCAGGTAGTAGTCGTCGGGCGACTGCAGCAAATCCCAAAAGGTCATCGGCGCCAGGACCGCAAAGGGGGTCCCGTCCAGGAGCACCGCCACCCGCCCTTCCATCAGCCCTGCCGCCACCACGTCGGGCCGCTCGGTGATCCGTACCTGGGGGAAGATCGATGCGGGCCGCTCCTGCAGCAGCGCCTCCACCTGCTCCTCCGAGAAGAGCAGGTCCCAGGGGGCCGCCTCCAACCGCCGCCGGACCAGGGCCACGGTGCCCGCATCGGCCCGGCCGGCCACGTAGACGACGGCCGCCCGGGTCCTGCCGAGGCGCCCGGTGTCCAGTTCCTCGATCCGCAGGTCCGCGGTCCGCAGCCGGCGCCGCAGGGTGGCGGTGTTGACCCGCAGGACCTCGACGAAGGCGTCCCGGGGCCCGCCGATGGTGCCCTCGGTGGCCGGGTCGTCCACCGTCCGGTGCTCGAACTGGCGGATGTCGATGAGCCAGGCGGGAACAGCCGCCGCGGGGTCCCCCGGCAGGCCGGGCCGGCCCGGGCGGTCGACGGCGACCAGGGCGCAGCCCTCCAGCAGCCCTTCCACCGCCTCCCGCACGGTCTCGACGGGACGAACCTGCCCGCCAGGGAGCATCCCCCGGGCGATCCAGGCCGCCGCCGCGTCGGCCGGCCCGGGACAGGCCTCCTGCAGGGGGCGGAGGATGAACTGGGCCCGCAGCTCCTGCCCGGCGAGGCCGTCCACGTAGGCGACCAGCAGGGTCGCCGCCCCCGGCCGCCGGATGGGCACCACAACCAGGTCGGCTGGACGGCCCAGGGCCTCCTGCAACAGGAGCTCGAGCCGCGCCGTGGCGGCGGGAATCGGCTCGTCAAGGGCCAGCTGGCCCGTCCAGTGTTCGACCATGCCCAGGAGGTCCTCGATGTGCTCGCGCAAGCCGGTGGCCAGGGGCTCGGCCATGGGCGGCCGGCCTGTCAGCGGCGTGGTCGACCAGGCCGGCAGGTGGGCGCCCTCCGCCGGCCGCAGCGGCCGCGGGCCGCCGGTACCGGGCGGCGCCAGCCGGGCACCGGGACCGGCGGGCCGGGGCATGGACACCGGCGTGGACGCCGCTGGGCCGGCCGGCTCCATCCCCGGACGAACCGGCGGCTGCTCCGCCGGCCGAGCCGGCCGCTGCCCCGCCGCACGCGTGGGCGGTCCCTCCGCCGGCCGAGCCGGCCCTTGCCCCGCCGGACGCGCGGGCGATCGCTCCGCCCGCCAGGCCGGAGGCTGGCCGGCCGGGCGAACCATGGGCCGTTCCGCCGGGGGAGGCGCCATCCGTACCACCGGTCCCCGGGGTTCCGGGGACCGGACCGCCCGCTCCGCCGGGTCCTGGGCTGCGGCGGTCTTCCCCCCAGGCGCCCCGGCCGCCGCTGGGGGCGTGGGCTTCACGGGCCCCATCCCGGGCCCGGTCTGCCGGTTCTTCAGCATGGCCTCATGGCCCACTCAGCCACCCCTCAGGTGGGTCCTCGACGGTAAAGGTGAACCAAGGAGGTGGGAATCATGTACCGGCGCATCCTGATCGCGGCCGACGGCAAGGACGACGCCCGGCGCCTGGTCCGGGCGCTTAAGGAGCTGATGCCCCGGCCCGACGGGGTCGAGGTGACCGTCCTCCAGGTGCTGCCGCCGCCCGTTCCACCGGGCGTGACGAACCCGCTGGTTCCTCCCCTGACGGGCGGGGACGACCTGATCCTGCTGGGGGAGGCCAACGCCCGCCGAGACCTCCAGCCCCTTGCGGACGAGCTGGCCGGAGCCGGCTTTGCCGCCACCGTGGACGTGGCCATCGGCGCACCCGGGCCGGAGATCTGCCGCTACGCCCAGAACGGCGGCTTCCAGGTGATCGTCATGGGACGCCGCGGCCTGGGGCGCGTCCAGGAGGTCCTTCTGGGGAGCGTCAGCGAGTACGTCCTGCGCCACGCCCACCTGCCGGTGCTGGTGGTGCAGCAGCCGCGGGGGACGGCCGCCGAGAGCCAGGAGGCGGCGGGTTGAGGCATCACGAGGGTGCGGAAAGCAGACGGGCCGGTTCGTCCGCCATGATCGAACCGGCCCGCACCTCAGCCGCTATGGACAGAGAACCCCGGCCGGCTCCTGAGGGCTCAACAACCGGCCGGGGTTCACGTATGCACGGGTGGTCCGGGGCCCGCCCGCTTGACCGTCCCTCACCCAGCCCACCCCAACTGCGGACGGTGCTGAACGCCCAAATCGGGACGGTGCCGTGCGTTCGTTCTGCTCAGGACGTTTCGCTCAGGGAAGGAAGACCAGGCCCACGCTCATCACGACGAAGGCAACCAGCATGACCACCGCCGTGTAGCCCAGGATCTGCCCGGCGCGGAGGCCCGTCAGTCCGAGCAGGGGAATAGCCCAGAAGGGCTGGATCATGTTGGTCAGCTCATCACCGAAGGCCACGGCCATCACGGCCTTGCCCAAATCCAGGTTCATCGCCTGGGCGGCCTGGATCACGATGGGGCCTTGTACCGCCCACTGACCGCCCCCCGATGGTACGGCCAGGTTTACCAGGCATGCGCTGACGAAGGTCCAAAAGGGAAAGGTTAGGGGTGTTGAAATGGCGACGAACCAGTTGGCGATGACGGCCACCAATCCCGACGCCGTCATGATCCCCATGATGCCGGCGTAGAAGGGGAACTGGAGGACGACCCCGCTGGCCGAACGGATGCCATCCGCCACCGCCCGGACATACTGGATCGGCGTGCCGTGCAGCAACATGCCGAGAACCAGGAAGATGAAGACGACCATGTTGATATCGAGGGCCGCGATCCCCTTCTTGCCGAAGGCACTGACGATGTAGATCAAGCCTGCTAGTACCACGAGCCCCGTCAGGACCCGGCTGTTCTCTAGCCGCTCAGCCAGGGTTGTCGCCGCGCCGGGTGTCCCCGACCCCACCCCGGGTGCGGGTTCCACCGTCGCCGCCGTCACCTCGCTGGTCGAGTCGGCCAGCGCCCCGGGCAGCTCTTCCACCGACCCTTCCGCCGGATGCATCCGGGCCATGATCCAGGGGGAGAGCACGAGCAGTGCCAGGGCGACCACCAGGTTGAAGGGCCGGAACAGCGTCTCCGACAAGGGCAAGAGCCCCATCTGGTCCTCAAGGAAGTGCCCTGGGGTGTTCACCGTCAGCGGCGCCGAGCCGGACAGGCCCCCGTGCCAGATCATCAGCCCGATGTACCCACCTGCCACCAGCAGGGGGAAGTGCACCTTGACTCCGCGGCGGGCACAGCTCCGTCCCACCTCAAGCGCTAAGAGAGCACCGGCCACCAGGCTGAGACCATAGTTGATCAGTCCCAAGGCACCGGTTACGAAGGCCACCAGCGCCACCGCCTGCCCGGGCGTCCGGGGCCAGTCGGCCAGGCGGTTCAATCCGCGCCGGACCACGGATGTGTTGGCGAGGGCGTACCCCGTCACCAGGATCAAGGTCATTTGCATGCCGAAGGCCAGCAGGTTCCAGAAGCCCCCGTACCAATCGAGGACCAGCTGGTACGGGCCGTGGTCGGTGAAGATCAAGGCCAAGATGTAGACCAGCAGGGTCAACAGGATGGCGAAGATGAAGGAGTCCGGTAGGTACCGCTGGGTCCACCGGCTAAGGGTTTCACCCAGCCGTTGCAACCGCACCACCCCCGTAGGCCATTGGGTGGAACCACGCCCCCGGATCGGGCTCCACCCTTGGTGCCCACGGTTCGGCGGCGGTGGGGGCGTTCCCTCTGGGAAAGAAAGGGGACGCCCTCCTTGGTGCGATCCGTGCGCTGCGACCGTCGCTTTCTCAGTCCCTGCCGGCCGCGTTACGCCTGCCGGCCGCGTTCGTCCCCTTGAGCCGGTGGGCGAACTGGCGCCGGAACTTCTGCACCTTGGGGTCGATGACCACCTGGCAGTAGGGATAGAAGGGGTTGCGCCGGTAGAAGCGGCGGTGGACCTCCTCGGCGGGGTAGAAGGTCTCGAAGGGCACCACCTGGGTGACGATGGGGTCCTCCCACACGCCCCGGGCCTCCAGGTCGCGGATCACCGCCTCCGCCGTGGCCTTCTGCTCCGGCGAGTGGTAGAGGATGATGGACCGGTACTGGGGTCCCACGTCGTGCCCCTGGCGGTTGGGGGTGGTGGGATCGTGGACGGCGAAGAAGACGTCCAACAGCTCCCGGTAGCTGATCACGGCGGGGTCAAAGGTGACCTGGACGACCTCGGCGTGGCCGGTGGTTCCCGTACACACCTGCTCGTAGGTGGGGTTCGGCACGTGGCCGCCGGCGTAGCCCGGTTCGACCCGGACGACCCCCTCCAGCTCCTCGAAGACGGGCTCGAGGCACCAGAAGCAGCCGCCCCCCAGGGTGGCCTTCTCCAGCCGGGCGGTGGCAGCGGGCGCCCCCTCACGCGCCCGGTCAGCCGCCGGATCGGTTCTGGTCATGGCGCGCTCACCTCAACCCCAGCATATCCGAACCCGCGGCCTGACCCATGCGCCCCCTTCTCCCCCCGCCTCACCCATGCACCTCATCCAGCCGCCGCCTCCACCCACGCGAAGCGCGCCGTGAAGTGGCGGAGCACCGGCGGCTCGTCGACCATTCGCACCCCCCGCACCCGCTGGCGCTGGCGAAAGACGCCGATCACCGCTTCCGCCACGTCCTCCAGGTGACGGTGGGTGTACACCCGCCGCGGGATGGCCAGCCGGTAGAACTCGAAGGGCGACGGCCGCTGGCGACCCGTCTCCGGATCCCGTCCCATCATCAGCGACCCGACCTCCACCCCGCGCACCCCGCCCTCCAGGTAGGTGGCCAGGGCCAGGGCGTGGCCGGGGAACTGCTCGGCCGGGATGTGGGGGAGGAACCGGCCCGCATCGACGAACACCGCATGGCCGCCCACGGGCCACTGCACCGGAACGCCCGCCTCCCGCAGCCGCCGGCCAAGGAACTCCACCTGCCCGATCCGGTGCGCCAGGTAGGCTGGATCCAGCGCCTCCCACAGGCCGACGGCCAAGGCCTCCATGTCCCGCCCCGCCAGCCCGCCATAGGTCAAGAACCCCTCGTAGGGCACCAGGCGCTGGGCCGCCGCCTGGTACAGCGCCCGGTCGCGGAAGGCCGCCACCCCGCCGATGTTCACCAGGCCATCCTTCTTGGCGCTCATCATCATGCCGTCGCCCAGGTCGAACATGGCCCGGGCGATGGCCCGCGGGCTCTGGCCCGCGTATTCGGGCTCCCGCGTGCGGATGAACCAGGCGTTCTCCGCGTAGCGGGCCGCGTCGAAGAGCAGCGGGATGCCGTGCCGCCGCGCCACCTCCGCCGTGGCCCGGATGTTGGCCATGGACACCGGCTGGCCCCCCGCCGAGTTGTTGGTGACGGTGACGATGATGCAGGCCACCTGTTCCGGCCCCTGGCGGCGGATGAAGTCCTCCAGCCGGTCCACGTCCATGTTGCCCTTGAACGGGTGCTCGGCGTCGATGTCCAGGGCCTCCGGCGTGACCAGGTCGACCGGCCGGCCGCCGGCCAGCTCCACGTGGGCGCGGGTCGTATCGAACAGCATGTTGCTCAGGACGAACATGCCCGGCCGCCGGATCAGCGCCGGCAGCACCACCTGCTCGGCGCCCCGTCCCTGGTGGACGGGCAGCACGTGGGGGTAGCCGGTGATGGCCTCCACCGCCGCCCGCAGCCGCTCGAAACTGGACGAACCCGCGTAGGCCTCGTCGCCCCGCATCAGCGCCGCCCACTGATCCTGGCTCATGGCGCCGGTGCCCGAGTCCGTCAAGAGGTCGATGTAGACCTCCGCCGAGCGCAGGTTGAACAGGTTGAGCCCGGCCCGCTCCAGCGCCGCCTCCCGTTCCTCCCGGCTGATCAGCCGGATCGGTTCCACCATCTTGATCCGGTAGGGCTCGCCCCGGGGTTCCACCACGTTTGCCTCCTAACCTTTCATCAGGCCTTGGTGTCCGGCTCCTCCTGCGTCATGGGACCGTCGGGATTCGCCGGCAGCCCGCAGGCCTACCCGGCGACCACCAAGCCGCCGTCGACGGCGATCTGCTGGCCGGTGACGTAGGTGTTGCGCGGCGAGAGGAGGAAGGCCACCACCTCCGCCACCTCCGCCGGATCGGCCAGCCGCCCCAAGGGGATGGCGGCCGCCCGCTCCCGCTCCACCTCGGCCAGGGGCTTGCCCAGCCGCCGGGCAAAGGCGGCGTTCCACTCCGTCAGGCTTTCCGTGCGGGTGTAGCCCGGGGCCACGGTATTGATCAAGATGCCCTCCGGTGCCAGTTCGAGGGCGGCGGTCTTGAGGGCATTGACCAGGCACGCCCGTAAGGCGTTGGACAGGGTGCTGCCGGCGGTAGGGTTCTTCACCGTAAAGGAAGTGATCGCCACCACCCGCCCGCCCCCCGCCGCCCGGAAGAAGGGTACGACCTCCCGTAAGAGCCGTACCGGCCCTTCCACCATGAGGCGAAAGGCCTGCTCCCAGTCGGCGTCGGTAAGGTCGACGAAGGACTTGACCGGGGGCCCGCCGGTGTTGAGCAGCAGGGCGTCGAGCCGGCCGGCTTCCCGGACTGCCGCCAGCAGGCGGGCCGTCCCGGCGGGATCGCCGATGTCGGCGGCCACTGGCCAGGCGGAGACGGAGGGCACCTCGGCGGTCAGGCGCCGTGCCGCCTCTTCAGGCTCGCGGCTGGAGAGGACGATTGCAAAGCCCTCCCGGGCCAGGCGGCGGGCCACGGCGTACCCCATTCCCCGGGAAGCGCCGGTCAGGAGGGCGACGGGGCGGGTCGATGCGGCCGCTGGGGGCCTCAAACCGTAGGGGCTCCGTTGCAGATTTCCCGCCGTCCCGCCGGTGTCCCCGTCCCCATCGCCGGCTTTGGATTCTGTAGCGCCCGAGTCTCCGGTGTTTACGGCTATGTCCATGGCGATCCCCCCGACCACGGCGTGGGCTGGTTCCCAGATAGAGTTGGCCATACAAAGGGATTCCACCTGCGACAGCGAAGGAGCCGGAGGGCCCTGCGGTTGCCTGCAGGGGCCCCAGTGTCCATGCCAGGAGGGTCTTCTGCCTTGTCGACGCAGCGGTATTCGGTGACCCCCCACCCCATCGAGACCTTGCTCGCCTGGGTGAAATCCGGGGAGATCGCCATCCCGGAGATCCAGCGCCCCTTCGTCTGGAATGCGACCAAGGTGCGCGACTTCTTGGACTCCCTCTACCAGGGCTATCCCGTAGGGTACCTCATCGCCTGGCGGAACCCGACGGTCCGGCTGAAGGACGGCACCTTATCGGCGGGTAAACGGATCCTCATCGACGGCCAGCAGCGGGTCACGGCGCTGCGGGCCGCCCTGCTGGGTGAAGAGGTCCTGGACGAGAACTATGCCCAAAAGCGGATCCAGATCGCCTTCAATCCGAAGGACGAACGATTTGAGGTCCGCAACTCCGCCATCGCCCGGGATCCGGCGTGGATCGACGACATCAGCCGCCTCTTTGCCCCGGACGCCTATTTGGGAGACTTCGTCGACGACTACGTACAGAAGAACCCGGACACCGACCGCAAGCAGGTCGGCCGCGTACTGGAACGGCTGAAGAAGATCGTCAACAACCACATCGGTCTCATCGAGCTCGCGGAAGACCTGGACATCGAGACGGTGACGGAGATCTTCATCCGGGTGAACTCCGCCGGAGTGGAGCTATCCCAGGCGGACTTCGCCATGTCGAAGATCGCCGTCAACGAAACGCATGGCGGTCACCTGCTCCGGAAGGCCATCGACTACTTCTGCCATCTGGCCCGCAACCCGGACTTCTACGTCCACATCGAGAAGAACGATCCCGAGTTCGTCCGCAGCGAGTTCTGGCCAAAGATGAAATGGCTCAACAACGTCAACGACGACCTTTATGATCCTAACTACACCGACATGTTGCGGGTGGCCTTCACCTCCGGCTTTGGTCGAGGCCGCTTACAGGACCTGGTAGCCCTGCTGTCGGGGCGCAACTTCGAGACCCGTCAATACGAGGAATCCATCGTCGAGGAATCCTTCGCGAAGCTCAAGGACGGTATTCACGCCTTCATCAACGAGACCAATTTCAAGCGCTTCGTGATGATCCTTCGCTCGGCCGGCTTCATCACCAGCAAAATGATCACCGGTCACAACGCGGTGAACTTCGCGTACATCCTTTACCTGCGAGGGCGGTCCGAGGGCGTGCCGGCCAGTGAGCTGGAACGCATCGTCCGGCGTTGGTATGCGATGTCCATCCTGACAGGACGGTATACGACCCAGACGGAAACCGTCTTCGATCTCGACATCCGTCAGCTTGAAAGCCACGGCATCGCGCGCTACACGGAAGCCGTCCTGAGCAGTGAGCTTTCGGACAGCTTTTGGACCACGCTTCTTCCCCAACTGATGGAGACATCTTCTGTCCAAAGTCCCTATTTCGTCGCCTTTAAGGCGGCACAAGTTTGCCTTGGCGACAGGGGCTTTCTTTCAACCAACATCACGGTTCGTGATCTTCTCCTGAACCAGGGTGACCATCACCACATCTTTCCCAGGAAGTACCTGCAACAGCTTGGGCTCAGCCGGGGCCGCTACAACCAAATCGCCAATTTCGTCATGGCCCAGAGTGAGATCAACATCGCCATCGGGGACACGCCACCCCAAGTATATTTCAAGGAGTTGCGGGATCAGGTCCATGGAGGCCGCAAGAAGTATGGGGGAATTACGGACCCCGACACCCTGCGCCAGAACTTCGAGGAGAACTGCATCCCCCTGTCGTTGCTGGAGGGCGAGGTGCCGGACTACGGAACGTTTCTGGCCGAGCGCCGCCGCCTGATGGCCCTCCGCATCAAGCGGTGGTTCGAACTGCTCTAAAGACTGCTCTAAAGGGAGGAGTGCTGCCCGGTCGTTGGGCGTGTCGGCGTCACCGTCCGTCCCGGGGCCGGTTCGTCCCACAGTCCTGCGCCAAGGTTCCCCAAGGTTCCGGACGAACCGGCCCCCGTCCCCGGCTGGGACTACACCTGGAAGGATTCCTTGAAGGATTCTCTCGTCACGTAGGTCCCTGCGATCAAGTCGTGGATGGACCGCTTGTCCTCCCGAACCGCCACCAGGATCACGCTGACGATCAGGGCGATGCCCAAGGTGATGAAGTAGACGAGGCCGCCAACCAGGGTACGAAGCGCCATGGTACCGAGGCCAACCTCGCTGCCGTCGACCTTGACGATGCGGATGCCCATGATGCGCTTGCCCACCGTGTAGCCGGTCCACATGACCGGCACGATCATCTGGTAGAGGGTGGCGGCCACCTGGTTCAAGGGCGTGTCCATGTCCCAGGTCCCGGTGAAGAGGTAGACCAGGGTGGCCACCGGCACGCCGACCACCGCGGAATCAAGGATGAGCGCCGCCAGCCGCCGCCAGAACCCGGCTGGATGGGTGATGTCCATCGGCGATCCTCTCCTTTGCGGACCCGCTGCCGGCAGGACCCGGCGCAGCGCGGTTCAGCTCTTCGGCCTCCCCCGCTTGGCCTCCTGCGACTCGGCCCCCTGCAACTCGGCCTCCCCCGCTTGGCTTCCTGCAACTCGGCCCCCTGCGGCTCGGCTTCCCGCAGCTCGGTCTCCTGTGGCAGGGCCCGCCACAGGTCGGCTTCGTGGGGCTCGGCCCCGTCCGGCGGCCGCCCTCCGGCAGGCGCCGGCTCATGACAAGAGGGCGACGGTTCCCGACCAGACCGCCGCTTCGCCGGCCGCCCAGGACGGATAGTCCTCCCCCAGGAGGAACCGGCGGGCGTACAGGGCTGCCAGCATGGCGTACCGGTCGCCGGCCGCCCGGGTTCTTCCATTCGTGCACGCAGCGGTGCGGTCGGACCCGGCGGGCGTCCCGCGGGACATCCCCTGCCCTTTAGCCGCCGCCACCTCGACGTCTGCAGGGGAGCCCGACGTTACCGCGGCAAGCCGGTAGAGCAGGGCCACCTGGGCGGCATCGGCCAGCCGGGCCGCAGCCTCCTTGGCGTACCACTGGGCCTCGGCGGGCCGGTTCGTCCCCAGCTGGATCAGGCGGGCGATGGTCCGCTCCATGGCCTCCTGGGCGGCGCGAGCCTCTCCCGTCCCGGCCTCCTCCAGCATCGGGACGAACTCGGCCAGGAACGGCTCGTGGGCCTGCTTCTTGTGCATGGCCTCCAGCAGGTCCAGGGCCTGGATGTTGCTGGGCCCCTCCCAAATGGGCGTGATCAGCGCCTCCCGGTGCCAGCGGGCCACGGCATACTCTTCGAGGAAGCCGAGCCCGCCGAAGAGCTCCATGGCCAGCCGTGTCACCTCGGCGGCGTGGTCGGCGGTGCGGTTCTTGGCCAGATGGGAGAGGAACCGGGCGTAGTGGTAGCGGGCCGTGTAAGGCGGCCGCTCGTCCCAGGCCTGCTCGAAGCGGTCGGCGGCGTGGAATCCCAGCACCAGCCCGCCGGCGAGGCGCACGGCCAGGTCGGTCAGGTCGCGGCGGATCAAGGGGTGCTCGGTCAGGGCCCGGCCGAAGGCCCGTCGCCGCCGCACCCGCTCCAGCACCTCCAGGTGCGCCTTGCGGGCGATGCCCATGCCGGCGATGGCGTTGGCCAGGCGGGAGACGGTGAGGACCTCCAGGGTGTAGTAGATCCCCTGCTCCGCCTCCCCGACCAGGTGGGCCTCGCTGCCGCGGAAGTCGACCTCGCCTGAGGGGACGGCCCGGGTGGCACTCTTGTCCTTCAGGCGCCGCACGTGGTAGTTGAGCTCGCCGGCCCCGTTGAGCCGGGGCACCAGGAAGAGGGCCAGCCCCTTGGGACCCGGCGGCGCCCCCTCCGGCCGGGCGGTGACGACCGCCACATCCGTCAGCCCGGCCCCGCTGCAAAAGTACTTCTCGCCGTCCAGACGCCAGGCTGGTGGCTCGCTGCCGGCGGGGCTCGCCTTCAAGGTGTTGGCCCCCAGGTCGCTGCCGCCCTGGGATTCGGTCATCCAGGTGGCGCCCCAGAACTCACCGCGGAGCAGCCGCTCCTTCCAGGCGCCGAAGGCCGGCGCGTACTTGTGGATGACGTAGGCCGTCTGGTTCGTGATGGTCAGGATGCAGTCGATCCCGGGGTCGGCGACCAGGTAGCTGAGGGCGTAGTGGTGGTGCCAGCTGCCCCCTTCGTAGGGCGGCCGGTTCATCGGTGCCAGCTCCCGCAGCAGCGCCTCCTGGGCCGGCGACAAGCGAACCCGGTCGACCCGGTTGCCATCCAGGTCGTGCATGATCAGCACCGGCGGGGCATCGTGGTCGACGTGATAGGCGACCTCGTAGACCTCCCTTCCCGCCAGGGCGCCGAAGCGGCGCAGCTCGTCCTCGTGGGCGGCGTAGGCTGGCCAGTAGGCGGCCAGCACGTGGCGCAGGTCCGGGTCCAGATCCCAGTGGTTCTGCCCGTAGGCGTACGATTGGTGACGCACCAGCGGTCCCCCTTCGCGGACGAACCCGCCCCCGGTAAAACGCACCGCGCGGGTAAACGGGTAAAAGGTTTCAAAAGGTCGCCAGGGTAGGTTGCCAGGGTCGCCGGGGCCGCCAGGGCTGCCAGGGCCGCCAGCGCCGCGAGGGCCGCGGGGGCCGCCAGCGCCACCAGGGCCGCGGGGGCCGCGGCGTGATGCGGCCGGAACGGCGTAGGCCGGTCGCATGGGATGCAGGCCGGCGCCGGGGGACCGGCCCCGTTGTGACCCGCCCCTCAGGGCTCGACCAACCGGAAGAACCGGCGCTCCCGCTGTTCGAGCAGCGGAACCACCGTCTCCTCCACGATGCGCCGGAAATGATCGGTCCGGCGATGGGCTTCCAGGGCCGCTTCGTCCTCGTAGACCTCATAGAGGAGGAAGCGGTCGGGGTCGTCGACGGACCGGTTGACCTGGTACAGCCGGCATCCCGGCTCCTGCCGGGTCAGCCGGATCATCTCCCGCAACGCCGCCTCCACCCGGTCCCCCATGCCCGGCTTGGCCCTGTATTCCGCCACCAGAACCACCATGGTCCCACCCCCCTTTAGGGCTTCAAACCCCCGCGCCACCGGTGCACGGGGACTGTTTCGGCAGCGGAGCTCCCTTCTCCTGGAACGGCCCGGGTCGCCGGCGATGCCGTTCATTCTGGCGACCCGATCGGGCGCAAGGGAGCCGAAGCGTGCGACCAGGTGTAACGGAGGGTGTGACGGAGGGTGTGACGGAGGGGCGTCAAGGCTCATGCAACGGAAGGGCGTCACGGCGTGTGCGACGGAAGGGAGCCAAGGCGGGTGCGACGGAACGTCAAAGCGCACGACCGAGTGCGGCGGAAGGGGGTCGACTCGACGGCTTCCAGATATATGAACAAGCAGGTCCTGGATTTGGTGTACGTACACCTGGATCGACTGTGCCGCCCGGCCTGGTGAGCTGGATCGGCGCCCGCAAACCCGTGGAGGGATTACCTGACAGGGCGTGCCCCACGTGCGGGTGGGGACGTGAGGAACCCGGCCGCCCCCCATCCCCGCGCAATGCCCCGCCGCGGGACATTGCCCCACCCGCGCCGGGGCGCCCCGGTCAAGCGACTTACCGGTCGAAACCGTGACAGAACCCGGGGGATGACGGCCCCGGGTCGGTGAAGGGCCCTTCAGGGCCGAAAGGTCGGGTGATCCCGGTGAAGGGTGTTCCCTCGGATGCTCTGTCCCACCGCCCCGGTCCCGGCCCGCGGGACGCGGATGCGGGACCACCGCAAACCAACCTGCGGGATGCGGGCCCCATCGGCGTCCTTCAGCCCCGTTACGACGTCGTCGTGGTGGGGGCGGGCCTCATCGGCCTGGCCACGGCCTTCGAGCTCGCCAGGCAAGGCGCCCGCGTGGCTGTGGTCGAAGCCGGCCGGCCCGGCAGCGGCGCGTCGACCGTGGCCGCAGGCATGCTCGCCCCGGGGCACGAAGCCAAGGCGGACCCCCTGCTGCGGGAGCTGGGCCTGTACAGCAACCGGCTCTGGGCCACCTTCGCGGCCGAGGTGGAACGGGCCTCGGGTGTCGAGACCGGATACGTGGGGCACGGCATCGCCGTCCTGGCCACCGAGCCTGGCGAGGCTGCCGAACTGGCCCACCGCGCTTCAACAGGCGGTGGGGAAGACGAACGGGGTGACGGCAGGAACGGAGGGAACGGTGGGAACGGTGGGAACGGTGGGAACACACGGATCGGAGGAAGCGGAGGGAACGGAGGAAACGGAGGACACAGTGGGAATGGAGGGATCGGTGGGATCGGCGGGATCGCCGCACCCGGTCCCGGTCGACCGGAAACGCCCGAGCCCTCCCCGTCTTCACTCGGTACCCGCCCTCGGGGCGGGTCCGGGGAGGAGGATGAAGGCGGGCATCAGGACTGGCATGAGGCGGGTGCCCCCTTTCGCCCTCCCGTCTGGTTAAGCCGCGACGACCTTCCCACCCACCTGTCCGTCTTCCCCCGGGTCCTGGGCGCCTTATACTTCCCCGAAGGGGGCCATGTGGACCCGGTGGCCACCGTCCGTGCCCTGGTGGTTGCGCTGGCTGCGTCAGGGGCAACCCTGCTGACCGGAACCCGGGTCAACGGCTGGCGGGACGAACCAGCCTCCGGCGGCCGCCGGCTGGTCGCCGCCCTCACGCCGGCGGGGGAGGTGCGCGGCGGCCGGTTCGTCCTGGCAGGGGGCGTCTACAACGCAACCCTGGCCGCCCAGGCCGGGTTTGCGCTGCCCGTCGTGCCCGTGAAGGGCCAGATCCTGGCGGTGGAGCCGCCGGCCTCGGTGGCTGCGTTCGTCCGCGGCCAGGTGCCGGTGTTCGCCGGAGGCGTGTACCTGGTGCCCCGGCGGGACGGCCGGCTGCTGATCGGCGCCACGGAGGAACCGGAAGCCGGCTACGACACCGGCGTCACGCTGGACGCCGTCGGCCGGCTGGCCACCGCGGCCCAGCGGCTCCTGCCGGATTTGGGCGCAGCCCGGTGGCTGGAGGCCCGGGCTGGGCTACGGCCGGGGACGCCGGACAAGCGGCCGATCATCGGCGAGGTGCCGGGGTTCGTCAATGCCGTGGTGGCGGCGGGCCACTACCGAAACGGGATCCTGCTGGCGCCGCTGACGGCGCGGATCGTCGCGGAGTTATGCGGGGGGAAAGGCTCGGCCCATCCCCATAGCCATAGGAGTGGGCAGGCAGGCTACAGCGGGTGGCTGGAGGCTGTGGGCCCCGGACGTTTCGCTCGGTCTTCCTTCACGGCCTCTTGATGCCGGTTGCCGGTGAGGAGACCTTCGTCGCGAAGCACAGCGGTGCGACGGGCAGCCGCGCCTTTCAGCCGTATGCAGCAGGCTGCCGACAACGAACGGTGTCCCGGACCTGTTGGCCCGGGACACCGTCCTACTTCGTGCATTCACATCGCTCGGGTAGCGGGTAGCTCTAACTGGCCGTAGTTCTCGGACTGGGCTATCTGGGGCTTGAGGGCGATGACTACCGCAGCCGTGATGACCGTCCCCACGAGGATGCTGAGAGCATAGAGACCAAGGTTCCCAACAACGCCCGGGATGGGCAGGACGAAGATCCCGCCATGCGGCGCGCGCAAGGTCGCACCGAAGGCCATGGAGAGCGCACCGGTAACTGCCGAGCCTGCCATAATGGACGGAATGACCCGCAAGGGATCGGCTGCTGCGAAGGGAATGGCGCCTTCGGTGATAAAGGAAATGCCGAGGACGGCGGCCGCTTTGCCTGCCTCGCGTTCCTCCGGAGTGAACTTCTTCGGCGCGAGCCAGGTGGCTAGTGCTAGACCCAACGGCGGTGTCATGCCCGCCGCCATGACCGCAGCCATGGGCGTGAACACCTGCGAGGCAAGGAGTCCGGTGGCAAAAGTGTAGGCCGCCTTGTTGACCGGTCCTCCCATGTCAAAGGCCATCATTGCACCAAGGATCAAACCAAGGATAACGGCATTGCCGCGGCTCAACCCCTGTAACCAATCCGTTAGGCCATTCATGGTGGCCTGAAGCGGGCTGCCGACCACATAGATCATCAGTAGGCCGGTGGCACCGGTAGCCACGAGGGGAACGATGAGAACGGGTTTGAGTCCTTCCAGCGTTCTCGGAAGCCGAATCGACCGAACTAGCCACGCGGCCAGATACCCGGCGAGGAAGCCGCTCACGATTCCGCCCAGAAAACCGGCTCCCAGTTTACTGGCCAGCATGCCACCCACCATACCGGGTGCAATGCCGGGCCGGTCCGCAATGGAGTAGGCGATATAACCCGAAAGGACCGGTATCATCAAGGCGAAGGCAGAACCCCCACCGATGTCCATCAAGGCTGCCGCCAACGTGCCGGGTTGTTTGAAAGCCTCAATACCGAAAACGAAGGACAGGGCTATCAGGATGCCACCGGCTACGACGAAGGGGATCATGAACGAGACCCCGGTCATCAGATGCTTATACGGACCCGCACGCCGTGCCGCCCGCGCCGCCCGTTCCGCCTCAACACGCTCCAGGTAACCCCCTTCGGGCACCTTTGTCAGTTTTACGCCAGTTCCAGATTCCGTGCCAGTCTCGCCCGCGCCCTGGGTAACCGCAGCGGCCAGAGCCCGGTCAAGGAGACCTCCGGCGTCTTTGATGGCCTCGCCCACACTGGTTTCGATCAGGGGCTTACCCGCAAACCGACCTGTGTCAACCTTGGCATCGGCGGCAATGATCACCACGTCGGCCGATGCGATCTCCTCCGGAGTCAATGGATTCTCTACGCCTACGGACCCGCGCGTCTCAACGCGTATTTGAATACCCTTCTGCCGCGCTGCCTTCTCCAACGCTTCCGCCGCCATATACGTGTGGGCGATCCCGGTCGGACACGCCGTCACCGCAACAACCTTGCGGCTCATCGTGCGCACCTCCTGCGCTGATGTTGACCCGCCTCTGGCGGCAAATCGGCGGTTCAAGTCGTCACCAGTGCCTTAATCACCTCCCCAGAAGTCCTGGCCTGACGGAGGGCCGCCCGCACCTCGTCGTGCATCAACCGGCGGGCCAGGTTGGCAAGGGCCTGCAGATGAACGTCATGAGCTCCCTCTGGGGCTGCAATCAAGAAGATGAGGTCAACCGGCGCACCATCGGGCGCCCCGAAATCGACCCCGGCCGGCGCACGCCCAAAAGCAACCGCCGCCGTACGCACGGCGGCACTCTTGCCATGGGGAATGGCCACGCCCATGCCAACGGCCGTGGTGCCCAGGGCTTCTCTCGCCATAACGGCTGCCACGTACTTCTCTATGTCCACGAGCTTGCCGGCGCGGTCCAGTAAGCCGGCCAGCTCCCAAATGGCCGCCTCGCGGTGGCTGGCTTTTAGCTCTAGGGTTACAAGACTCTCATCGAGTAGGTCGTTCAGAGCGCAGTTCACTCTGTATCACCCTCTGGTACAGCGGGATCCATATCGCGACGACTTGGGGAACCGGGCGGGACCCTGCCATCGATTCTGCCGGTAGTAAGGGCACGAAACGCCCACACGGTGACGGTGGCCTGCATCGCCTCGATCCCGTCGGCGGTGCAGAGCTGCGTGCCGGGTAGTGCTGCAGTGGCGGCCCCAGCAGCCACCGCCAAGCGCAGGATGTCGCGGGGAGCCCGGCCTGACAGTAGGCCGTACACCGTGGCAGCAACCATGGAGTCACCGGCTCCTGTCGTGCTCCCGGCCGCCACTGGTTGAGCCCGGCCGTACCATGAGCCCTCCGGAGTCACCAGGAGGGCCCCCTCGGAGCCCAGGGACGCCAGCACGCAACCTGCACCGGCGGTACGCAAGGCCGTCGCGGCACGATGCACCGCCTCTAGGTCAGGCAGACGTTCTCCAGTGACTTCCTCCAGTTCCGCCCTGTTCGGCTTGACGACACGAGGGCCGGCCTCAATCCCCCGGAGGAGGGCTTCTCCTGCAGCATCCAGAACCGTCAGGACACCGGCTTCGTTGGCACGGGAGATGAGGCGAGCGTAGAATTCGGCTGGCACCCCGGGTGGCAGGCTCCCGGTCACCACCAGTGCCCCACACCGCTCTAGTATCGCGTCGAGCCCCGCGAGTAGTTGTTCAAGGTACTTCGCTGGCACGTGGAAGCCAGCGTCATTGATCTCGGTCTCCGTGCCCGTGTGGCGGTCGACGATCTTCAGATTGGTACGGGTTTCGCCCGGAACCTCGACCAGTCGGTCCTCAACTGCCTCGCTGGCAAGGACGCGGTGGAAGATGTGGCTGTTCTCCTCGCCAACGAAACCAAGGGCGACCGCACCGAGGCCGAGCCGGCGCACCACCCGCGCCACATTGAGCCCCTTGCCCCCGGGATCTACGCGCACAGACGCTACGCGGTTCGTTCCCCCGACCGTGAGCCGGTCGACTGCCACCGTACGGTCGAGGGCGGGATTGAGGGTCACTGTCGCCACCAGCGGTTTCATCCGCTCACGTCCTTCGCATTCCCGCCACGCCCGCGGGCGCGGAAGTCCTCCTCCGCGGCCTGCACTTCTACTGGTGCGACATGCACCTCTAGACCGGACTCGCGCAACTGGGAGACGAATTGGGGCGGGGCACCCGAGTCAGTGATCAAACGGTCTACCTCTTTTAGGTCAGCTACATGCGCGAAGGTCACGCGACCGAGCTTCGAGTGATCGGCGAGTAGGACGACCTCGCGGGCGGCCCGCATCATCGCCCGCTTGGTCTCTGCCTCCGCCAGGGTCGGGGTCGTCAAGCCGGCCTCAAGATCGATGCCGTTAATACCGAGGAACACGCGATCCACGTTAACCCTGCTCAGGAAGCGGACCACCTCGGCACCGACCAGAGCCATCGTTCTGCCTTTCACGGTCCCACCCGTGACCACGACCTCCACACCAGGCGCGGCAGCCAGCTCGCCGGCAATGACGATGCTGTTGGTCACCACAGTCAGATCTGTACAGCTCCGCAACAACCGTGCGAGTGCCAGCGTGGTCGTTCCACTGTCCAGGATGATGGTGTCACCGGTTTCTACGAGCTGCGCCGCCATACGAGCAATAGCGTCCTTCTCGGCACGCCTCTCGGCTTCTTTTTGGTGGAAGGCAGGTTCGTAACGCCGGAGGTCCGGTAGGACGGCGCCTCCATGGGTCCGTTCGACGAGACCTAACTCTTCCATCTCGCGCAGATCCCGGCGGATGGTGGATTCCGACACCCCGAACCGCGCCGCTAGTTCCGTCACGGACACGGCCCGGTCCGACGTCAATAGGGCAATGATCTGACGTCTGCGTTGCTCTGCGAACACGGTGACCCCTCTTGGCCAAACGGTTAGGTGATTTTGCTCACTTATGATTATATTTGCTCGGTACAGCTATACTCAATAGCCAAACATGCCCGGCCGTGGCGATTTGAGCAGGTAGGAGGGTCTGGCCCAGGCGCCCCTGGTCAAGGACAATTGTCTCGAGAGATCACCTCGTGAGCGACGGGAGACGGGTGCCGCGCGGCTGCTGGACAGATCACCACCGACGCGGGCTAACCCTTGCCCGGGTCGCCTCTGCTGCCCGCTCCTGCTACCCCCGGGTTCTGCTCCTGCCGCCCTCGGGGGGTGTGGGACAGGAGGATTTAGGACGAGGGGACGTGGCTTGGGACCTGCCTGGACAGTGCCGCCCAGATGGGACTAGAGTTGAGGTTGGACCCCGACGTCGTGGCCTGGTGGTGTCGTCTCGAACGCGACGGGACCGGGGTACCGGCGTCGGAGGCGTTATGTCGGAGGCGTTATAGGGGAAGGAGGATCCATCGTGGCCAAGGTGCTGATCCTCACCGGCGATGCCGTCGAAGCCCTTGAAGTCTACTACCCGCTCTACCGGTTGAAGGAAGCTGGCCACGAGGTCCACGTGGCAGCCCCCACCAAGAAGACGCTGCGGACCGTCGTGCACGACTTCGAGCCGGGGTGGGAGACCTTCACCGAGAAGCAGGGCTACAAGCTCGAGGCGGACCTGGCCTTCGCCGACGTCCGGCCGGAGGAGTACGACGGCCTGATCCTGCCGGGCGGCCGGGCGCCGGAATACATCCGGCTTAACGAGCACATCCCGCGCATCGTCGGCCACTTCTTTGAGGCGAATAAGCCCGTGGGCGCCATCTGCCACGCGGCGCTGATCTTCTCGCGGGTCCGGGACCACCTCAAGGGGCGTCAGCTCACGGCCTACACGGCCTGCCAGCCGGACGTCGAATCGCTGGGCGCCACCTACGTGACCGAGCCGCTCCACGTCGACGGGAACCTGGTTTCCGCCCACGCTTGGCCGGATCTGCCGGGCTTCATGCGCGAGTTCCTGCGGCGGCTGGACGAGTACCTGAAGCGGTGAGTCAGGACCTCGGCCAACACGGCAAAATCCCTTATTGGGGAGTTCCTCGGCAGCTCATGACGGACCGCACCCGAATCGGGTGCGGTCCGTCGTACTTCTGGCTTGGTTGCGGAAGCAGGAAAACTGGAGGACTCCCTTCGAACCGTCGCTTACCGGGCGCCCGTACGTTCCCGATAACCTTCTCGTAATTGCCTGCCATGAAATTGTACCTCGTTCGCACCTCGAAGTAAGGAGGCGGGTGGCTCCCTCATTCCTGTAGTGCATCATATAAGGTCCTGCCCAGATAACAGAGCCCGTACCCGTTACGCACCACCCGGAATTGGCGTCGGCACCGGAGGATCAGGCCGCGCCCAGCTCGGCACACCACGTGTTCCGGGAGGTGGTCCTCCCGCGCTTCCTGGCCTTATTGATATCCACGGCATCGGAGGGTCATCGTGCATCATTTCCGCCAGCTGGTCATACAAATCGGGTAAGGTACCTAGGTTAATGCGGCTCCAGGCCTGCCCTCGCATCCAATTCCCGAAAAATAGATACCAATCTGCATTCGGATCGTCCCCACCCCGCTTAATCACTTCAGGATTACCCACATTCTGGAATAGAATGTCGCCTTCTGCAACCTGCCCAGGTTCAATCCGGTGCGGCAACAATTGCATGCCCTGTGCAATCTTGGCCCAGGCCGACTGAGCAACCAGTGATTCGGGTACCCCAAGTCACGCAAGAAATATGGATCCGGGATAATCAACAAACGGCGGATCGGCGAGTTTTCTGGCACGCGACTGATCACATACCAATTCATTTTGGGGGTCTATTTTCTTAGTAACAAGGTTGCCGTCATCTGCAATCCAAAGTACCTTCTGGGGATTGAGATCAATATAGCCGTCACCCATATTCTGCCGTATTCTGAATGCGAACGCGAATCTGGAAAAGAGCCTCTTTTACCTCGTCAATAGGGAAGTTGCTTGCACCTTTTAACCAAGCCGTTACTGTAATCGGACCAATGCGGAGTTCTTCCCCTAGCCTCGCCGTGGGGACCTTCATCTCTGCCTGGTCAATAACCTCGTACATGGGTAGCTCCAGTGGCTTCACCGCCGCCTCCTGCACCGGTTCCGAGGCAGGTTCCGGGTTATCGACCACCTTGGGGGCCGAAGATTCCAGCGCCGACGGTTCTGACCGCCCCCAGCGGCAGCCCGTCACCCCGATCAACACTGTTCCAATCATGACCAGGGCCAAGACCTTCTTCTTCATCCGGCCATCCCCCCTCGGCCCGGCTGTGCCAGGCCCAGGATCCAACAAACGCTTCCGATTGCTTCAATTGTACTGGCGAACAGGGGAGGCCGTCTTGCGTTCACCGCCCCTCCGCCTCCGCGGCCTTCTTGTCGGCCTCCATCAGCTCCGCCAGCCCGTCGTCGCGTCGCTCACGATCCAGAGATTCTCCGCGGGGCGTCGAGTCAGGTCCT
Organism: Thermaerobacter litoralis; assembly: GCF_054654595.1. NCBI lineage: Bacteria > Bacillati > Bacillota > Clostridia > Eubacteriales > Clostridiales Family XVII. Incertae Sedis > Thermaerobacter > Thermaerobacter litoralis. Next base: position 208,011 of record NZ_BAAIES010000009.1, read on the forward strand.
CGCTCCCCTCGTTCCTAACGGCTACTTCCAAGGTAAACGACCCGGCCAGCGCTCGATGAATGCGTGACAGCCAATAGGTAAGACGCAGCCCAAACCCAACAGCCATGCCCCCAAACCGAACCCCCAACGTCCGTTGCCCGGCGAAATGGTGCCCGGAAGGACCCTCCCCCCACCCCGTCGAATCCCCGTCCCCAACACCTTCTGGGGGTGACCGTCCATGGGGGGGACGGCGTCACGGGTGCGGGAGGGGGACGCCCCGTCCTTCGACCTGGCCCTCAATCTGATCCAGCGGGTCTGCGTGGGGGACATCCTGACCCGCACGGCCCAGCGGTATCCCACCAAGACCGCCGTCGTCGACGTCCACGGCGGGGTCTTGCTGACCTACGCCGAGCTCAACCGGCGGGCCAACCGGGTGGGCCGGGCCCTCCTGGCCCTGGGTCTGGGGCGCCAGGAAAAGGTGGCCATCCTGGCCCGCAACATGTGGCAGTTCGTCGTCACCTACTTCGCCTGTGCCAAGGCGGGGCTGGTGGCGCTGCCGGTCAACCTGGGCCTCAAGCCCCAGGAGATCGCCTACGTGCTCCGGGACGCGGGGGTCCGGGTGATCGTAGCGGAGGGGATCTTCCGGCCCGCCCTGGAGGCGGCCGTGGCCGCCCTCCCGGCGGTGGAGCGGGTCTTCCTCACCGAGGTCGACCCGGCCACCGACACCGAGGTGGCCGGCCGGCGCTTCCAAGCTTTTGAGCGCCTGCTGGACTTTGAGCGCCTGCTCGAAGGACCACCAGCGCCCCCTTCGGGGCCCCTGCCTCCGGCATCGCCACCGGGAGCCCTTGCGGCGGCGGGACCTGATGGTGCCCACCACCTCACCGGGGCGGGACCAGATGGCGTGCACCGCCCCACCCCAGGCGCCTTCGACCCTGACGCCGACCTGGAGGTCTTCATCGACGACCGGGACATCGTCCAGTGCCTCTACACCTCCGGGACCACGTCGATGCCCAAGGGCGTCCTCACCAGTCACCTGGCCGTCACCATCACGGCCCTCTCGGCGGCGGTGACGAACCGGGCCGATCCCGACGACGTCTTCCTGCTGGTCCTGCCCATCTTCCACTGTGCGGCCCTCAACGCCATCCTGATCCCCACCCTGCTGGTGGGCGGGACGGCCGTGTTCCTCCGCAAGTACGACGTCCGGGACGTGATGGACGCCCTCGAGCGGTACCGCGTCACCCACGTGCTCCTGCTGCCGATGATGTGGCAGGAGCTCATCCAGCAGCCCGACGCGGGCCGGCGCGATTTCGGCAGCGTCCGCCGCTGCCTCTATGCCATGGCCCCCATGGCGCCCGAGCGGATCGCCGAGATCCGCCGGTTCTTCCCCAACGCCGATGTGGTCCTGGGGTCCGGGCAGACGGAGTTCACCCCGCCGACGGTCTTCCAGCGCCCCCACCACCAGGACACCAAGCCGGCTTCCTGGGGCCTCCCCACGGTGATGACCGACGTCCGCATCATGGACGACCAGGGCAACCTGCTGCCCCGCGGGCAGGTGGGGGAGATCGTCTACCGCGGTCCCCAGTGCATGACGGCCTACTGGAACAACCCGGAGGCGACGGCCGAGGCCTTCCGCCACGGCTGGTTCCACAGCGGTGACGTGGGCTGGATGGATGAGGAAGGGGTCGTCTGGTTCACCGACCGCAAGAAGGACATGGTCAAGACCGGCGGCGAGAACGTCGCCTCCATTGAGGTGGAACGGGCCCTCCTGGCCCATCCGGCGGTGGCCGAGTGCGCGGTGGTGGGGCTGCCCCACGAGCGCTGGGGCGAAGCGGTGACCGCCTTCGTCCTGCTCAAACCCGGCGCCCGCGCCGCCGAAGCGGAGCTCATCGCCCACTGCCGGGAGCGGCTGGCCGGGTTCAAGGTGCCCAAGCGGGTGGTCTTCGTCGACGGCTTCCCGCGGACGGGCACCGGCAAGATCCAGAAGCACGTCCTGCGCCAGGAGCACCAGGGGCTGTACGCGGGGCCGGCCGGCCACGGGTAAGCAGGCCGGCGGCGCCCCGCCGTCCCCGGCGGCCAGGGCGCGGGCCATCCTCGCCCGGCCCAGGGCGATGGGGGCAAGCCCCCCTCCGGCCACGGGCTGAGGGCAGCCGCCTTCCCGGGCACAGGGTCCGGTGATGGGGGCGATCGCCTCGATCGCCCCTCCGCGATCCGCGGGGCGGCGCGGATGCGTGGCCAGGGGCCCCGCACGTACAGGGCGCGTTGCAAAGGAGGTGGGCACCATGCCCGAAAGGGAGTCCCGGCTCGTCCTGTACACCGTCGACGGGCCCGTCGCCACCCTCACCCTCAACGACCCCGAGCGGAGGAACCCGCTCTCCACCGCTATGGCCCAGGAGCTGGTGGCCGCCCTGCGGCGGGGCTGCCAGGATCCCCAGGTGCGGGCCCTGGTCCTGACCGGGGCGGGGGCGGCCTTCTCGGCCGGGGGGGACATCCGGGAATTCGCCGGCCTCGACCGGCTGACGGGCCCCGAGGTGCTGGAGCAGGGGGAGCGGTCCACCGAGCTCTTCAAGGCACCCCGCTGGCTGACCAAGCCCCTGATCGGGGCGGTCAACGGGCCGGCCATGGGCGGGGGCCTGGGGCTCGTCTGTCTCTGCCACTGGGTGGTGGCCGCGGAGGATGCGGTCTTCGCCACCCCCGAGATCAACCTGGGGCTGTTCCCGCTGGTGATCCTGCCTCTGATGATGCAGGTCATGGGGCCGCGGCAGGCCCTGGCCCTGGGCCTGTCGGGCCGGCGGGTCGACGCCCGGGAAGCCCAGCGGCTCGGCCTGGTGACGGAGGTGGTGCCGGCCGGCCAGGCGGTGGAACGGGCCCAGGCGGTGGCCCGGGAGCTGGCGGGGCGCAGCGGGGCGGCGGTAAGCGTGGGGCTCCGGGCCTATGCAGCGGCCCTGGAACTGCCCTGGCCGGCGGCCGTCGACCACGCCAACAGCCTGCGGGTCAGCACCTTCCTCAGCGCCGACCTGAAGGAAGGGGCGACCGCCTTCCTCGAGCGCCGGGCGCCCCAGTGGACCCATCGCTAGGCGGGGCTTTCCCATGGGCCGGTTCGACCGACCGGTTGGTCGAACCGGCCGCCGCCCCACGGCTTGCGGGCCCCCGCCCGGTGCCCCCAACCCTGGCCCGATGCCCAACAGGAGGTGACCCCAGTGACCAGCGGAACCAGCCGCCCGGAGGCGCCAGCCCCTCTAGAGCGCCCGGAACCGGGAGCCCCTCGGGAGCCGGTGGCCCGCCTGGAGCCTATAGCCAGCCTGGAGCCAACAGCCCCCGTGGATCGGGCGGCCCCCTCGCAACCGGCAGCCTCCCTGAACCAGGCGGCCCGCATGGAACCGGCAACCCGCCCCGAGCCGGCAGCCCACCGGGCGCCGTCTACGCCTTCCCGGCGGACTGTCCGCATCGGAGCCGGGCTCGGGTTCTACGGCGATCTCCCCTTCGCCGCGGCCGAGGCGGTGCGGGCGGGCGATATCAAGTATCTGTGCTGTGACCACTTGGCCGAGCTGACCATGGCCATCCTCCACAAAGACCGGCAGCGGGACCCCCGAAGGGGCTACACCCGGGACATCGGCCTCCTCTGCCAGATGGTGCTGCCAGTCGCCATGGCCCGGGGTGTGCGGCTCATTAGCAACGCCGGCGGGCTCAACCCCTACGGTGCCGCCCGGGAGGTGTTGCAGGTGGCGGCCCGGCTGGGCCTCCGGGATCTCAAGGTCGCCGTCGTCACGGGGGACGACGTCCTGGGCCGCCTCGACGCCTTCCGGCAACAGGGGGCCGCCCTGGAGCCCCTGGACGGCGGCCCATCCTACGACGAGGTCCGTCACCGGCTGCTCTTCGCCAACGCCTACCTGGGGGCCGAACCCGTGGTGCGGGCCCTGGCCACGGGGGCCCACGTGGTCATCACGGGGCGGGTCGCCGACGCCTCGCTGTTCCTGGCGCCCCTGGTCTACGAGTTCGGCTGGGGCTGGGACGACTGGGACCGGCTGGCCACCGGCGTGGTGGCGGGCCACATCGGCGAGTGTTCGGCCCAGGCCACCGGCGGCAACTTCAGCGGCCGCTGGTGGGAGGTGCCGGACATGGACCGCATCGGCTACCCCGTGGCGGAGGTGGACGAAGACGGCGGGCTGGTGATCACCAAGCCGGCCGGCACCGGCGGCCTGGTCACCCCGGACACGGTGAAGGAGCAGCTCTATTACGAAGTGCACGATCCGGCGCATTATGTTAACCCCGACGTGGTCGCCGACTTCTCCCAGATCGAGCTCCATCCGGTGGGGCCCGACCGCGTGGCGGTGACCGGCACCCGGGGGCGGCCGCGGCCCGAAACCCTCAAGGTGACCGCCGGGTATGAGGACGGCTGGCTCGGCCAGGCCATCATCGGCTACTCCTGGCCCGACGCCCTGGAGAAGGCCCAGGCGGCGGAGCAGATCATCCGGCGGCAGATGGCGCGGGCCGGCCTCAACCCCCAGGAGGTCCACGTGGAGTACCTGGGCGTCAACGCCCTCCACGGCCCCCTGGCCCCCATCCCCGACGAGCCCAACGAGGTCTACCTGCGCTTCGTCATCCGCACCCAGAGCCGGGAGGAGGCGGAGCGGCTGTCCCGGCTCTTCCCGCCCCTGGCCCTCAACGGGCCGCCCTACATCGGCGGCGCCCTGGCCGGCCTGAGCCGCTCCCGCCAGCTCCTGGGGATCTGGTCCACCGCGGTGCCCCGGGCCTGGGTCGAACAGGCGGTGCGGGTCGAGGTGCTGGGGGTCGACGACCTCCAAGGGCTGGACCAGGCCGGGCTGGGGCAGCAGGCCGGGTCTTGAGGGAGGTCCTTAAGGAAGGGCTTAAGGAACGGCTTTAAGCAGGGTCTTCGGGAGGGTCTTAAGCAGGGGACCGGGGGAGGGGGCCGGGGGCAACCGGCGGACGCCGGGCCCAGCCAACGCCAGCCGTCCGGAAAACGTGGGCACTTCAGAATCACAGCAGACCAAAAAAGGAGGGATTCCCATGGCCCGGGTTGCCCTGCGGGGCTACTGCCAGGTTCGCTCGGGGGACAAGGGCGACACCCTGGATCTGACGGTCTTTGCCCCCAACGACGGCTTCTATCAAGCCCTGGCGGAGCAGCTGACGCCGGCGGCCGTCCTCCAGCACTTCCGGGGCCTGGCCCGGGGCCCGGCCGAGGTCTACCCGCTGCCCAAGGTCCGGGGGATCAAGATCGTCATCCGCCAGGCCCTGGGGGGCGGCGGTCCGGCCTCGCTGCGGCTCGACGCCCAGGGCAAGTCCCTGGCGGCGGCCATGTTGCGCATGGAGGTCGAGGTGCCCGACGCGGTCCTGGCCGAGACGCCCTTCATGCGGCCACCGCGGGCGGCGATCCCAACCCCTCGCTGAAGGGAGGAGCCATCATGCAGGCGACCCAACTGAACCTCCTCGACCTGGGCGACGAGTACCGCCAGGTGGTGGAGATCACCCGCGACCTGATCAAGCGGCTGGAGCCCCAGCGGGCCGAGTTCCTCCGCCAGATCTTTGAAGAGCAGCGGTTCCCCGAGGCCATGTGGGAGCAGCTGGCCGAGGCCGGCCTGCTGGGCCTGCTGATCCCGGAGGAGTACGGCGGCACCGGGCTCGGCTTGCTGGCCATGACCCTGGTGATGGAGGAACTGGCCAGCGCCGGCTACGGCAACGCCCTGGTGGTGGTGACCAGCATGGACACCACCTGCATCCTCCGCGGGGGCACGGAGGAGCAGAAGCGCCGCTGGCTGCCCCGGATTGCCGACGGCAGCCTCAAGCTGGCCTTCGCCATCACCGAGCCCGAGAGCGGCACCAACAGCTTCCGCATGAAGACCGAGGCCCGCAAGGAGGGCGGGGTCTACCGCCTGCGGGGCGAGAAGGGGTGGATCACCGGCGCCGACGTGGCCGACATGATCCTGGTGGTGGCCCGGACCATCCCCTACGCCGTCCTGAAGGAACAGGGCCTGCCCCGCACCTACGGCCTGGGGCTCTTCCTGGTCGACCGCCACGCCCCGGGCCTCCACCTCTACCCGATGAACACGGCGGGCATCGAGGGCTACCGCCAGTTCCGCCTGGTCTTCGACGACGTGGAGGTGCCGGAGGACCACCGCATCGGGGCCGAGCACATGGGGGCGCAGGTGCTGTTCTTCGCCCTCAACCCCGAGCGGATCCTGGCCGCGGCCACGGGCATCGGCCTGACGGAGCATGTGCTACGGCGGGCAGCCGAATACGCCCGGCAGCGCAAGGTCTTCGGCGACCGGCCCATCGGCGCTTACCAGGCCGTCCAGCACCCCCTGGCCCGGATCCGGGTCATGCAGGAGGGGGCCCGGCTGCTCACCTACCGGGCGGCCCAGGCCTTCGACCGGCAGGTCTCGCCCGAACGGGTCGGCACCTGGGCCAACATGGCCAAGTACCTGGCCTCGGAGACGGCCATCGAGGCGGTCGACCGGGCGATCCAGACCTTCGGCGGCCAGGGCTTCGTCAAGGAGAACCAGCTTATCCACCTGTGGACCTCGGCGCGGCTGCTGCGGACGGCCCCCATCAACAACGAGATGGTGCTGAACTTCATCGCCGAGCACGAGCTGGACCTGCCCCGGTCCTACTGAGGACCCGGCGCAAACCGGCCGCCTGGCGGGGCCGCCGGGCGCAGGGCGGACGGAGGAGAGGGAGATGGGCATGACCTTTGCAGGCCAGGTGGCCCTGGTGACCGGCGCCTCCCGGGGGATCGGCGCGGCGGTGGCCCGCACCCTGGGCGCCGAAGGGGCGACCGTGTTCGTCCATTACAAGCGGCGGGAGGACGAGGCCCGGCAGGTGGCCTCCGCCATCGACGCCGTCGGCGGCCGCGGCATCCCGGTGCAGGCTGACCTGGAGGACCGGCAGGCCGTGGCGGCCATGATGGACCGGATCCGGGAGGAGGCCGGCGTCCTCGACCTTCTGGTGGCCAATGCCGCCGCGACCGCCTTCAAGCCTCTTCTCGCGGTGGGTCCCCACAACGTCGAGCGGACTTTCGCCATCACGATCCAGGCCTTCTTGCAGATGGTCCAGGCGGCGGTGCCGCTGATGACGGCCCGCAGGGCGGGCCCGACGCCGGCCGGCCAAGCCAGGGACAGCCGCGCCGGGGGAAGCTGGCCGGCGGCGGGCCCCGAGACGGCCCGTCCTAGCCCCGGTCTGCGGGGCGGCAAGATCGTCGCCGTTTCAGGCTACGACAGCATCCGCTACATCCCGGGCCACGGCGTCCTGGGGGCGGCCAAGGCCGCCATGGAGTCCCTGGTCCGTTACCTGGCGGTGGAACTGGCCCCCCACGGGATCAACGTGAACGCCGTCTGCCCCGGGCCGGTGGCCACCGACTCCGCCCGTTTCTACGCCGGGGACCGCTGGGCCGAAGTGGAGGCCCGGCTGGTGGCGGCCACGCCCCGCAAGCGGGTGGCGACCCCCGAGGACGTGGCCCGCATCGTCCGGTTCCTCTGCACCGACGACGCCGGCTGGCTCTGCGGCCAGACGCTGGTCTGCGACGGGGGTTTGACCCTGGACGGGGGCGCCACCCTCTTCGGGGCCTTGTGAGGGGCGAACGCCCTCAGGGCTTTGGAGCGGTGTTCCATCCCTGCGCGGCGGGCACCAGCCGGCGGAGGAAGGCACCGCAGCGGCGGTGGTGCGGGCGGGTTCACGGCCCATGATCACGGCCCATGGTATGAACAGGAGGTCACGTCCGATGGAGCGGGAGGAACGGGTCCTCCGGGAACTGGAACGCATCAAGCGGGGAGGCCCCGAACGGGGCCATCAGAAGCAGCGGGAGGCGGGCAAGCTCTTCGTTCGCGACCGGCTGCGCCTGTTCTTCGACGACGGCGAACCCTACACCGAGTTCGGCGAGTTCGCCCGGGCGGGGGACCCGGAGCTGGCGGCCGACGGCGTGGTGACGGGCAGCGGGCGGATCGGGGGCCGGCTCGTCTTCTTTGCGGCCAGCGATTACACGGTCAAGGCGGGGTCCATCGGCCGCTACCACGGGGAGAAGATGATCCGGGTCCAGGAGGCGGCCATTCGGGCCCGGCGGCCCATCCTCTACCTCATCGACTCCTCGGGGGCGCGGATCGACGAGGCGGGCGGCTACCACGTCGACCGCTACAGCGGCGGCCGGCTGTTCTACTACCACAGCATCATGTCGGGCGCCGTCCCCCAGATCGGGGTGCTGTACGGCCCGTGCTTTGCCGGGACGGCCTACACGCCGGTCTTCTGCGATTTCGTGATCATGCTGGCCAACGCGGCCATGGCCATCGCCTCGCCGCGGATGGTGCAGATGGTCACCGGGGAGAAGGTGACGCCGGAAGACCTGGGCGGCGCCCGGATGCACGCCACCGTCAGCGGCTCGGCCGACTTCGTCGTCGAGACGGAGGAAGAGGCGGCCGAGCTGGTCAAGCGGCTCCTGACCTACCTGCCGGACAACTGCGACGGCCGCCCGGCCCGGGCCGAGCCGCGGCCCCCGGCCCGCGACCCTGCCGAGATCGACGCCATCATCCCCCGGGATCCCAACCAGCCCTACGACGTCCGGCGGCTGATCGAGGCCCTGGTGGACGAGGGCAGCTTCCTGGAGGTCAAGGCGGCCTACGCGGGCGAGCTGGTGACGGGGTTCGCCCGCATCGACGGCCGGGTGGTGGGCGTCGTGGCGAACCAGCCGGCGGTCCGGGGCGGGGCCATCTTCCCCGAGTCGTCGGACAAGGGGGCCGAGTTCGTCTGGATCTGCGACGCCTACAACATCCCGTTGCTGTACCTGTGCGACACCCCCGGCTTCATGGCCGGTTCGGCGGTGGAACGGGCCGGGATCCTGCGGCGGGGCCGCAAGTTCATCTTCGCCACCTCGTCGGCCACGGTGCCCAAGGTCTGCGTGGTGGTGCGGAAGGCCTACGGGGCGGGGATCTACGCCATGGCCGGGCCGGCCTACAATCCCGACGTCACCCTGGCCCTGCCGTCGGCGGAGATCGCCGTCATGGGGCCGGAAGCCGCGATCAACGCCGTGTTCTACAACCGGTTGCAGGCGATCCCCGATCCCGCCGAGCGGGCGCGGGTGGTGGCCGCACTGCGGGAGGAGTATCGCAAGGGGTACGAGATCACCAAGCTGGCCGCGGAGATGGTGGTCGACGACCTGATCCCGCCCCGGGATCTGCGCCGGGAGGTGAGCCGCTACTTCGAGCAGTTCGAGAACCGGGAGGTGGAACTGCCGCGGCGCAAGCACGCCACGATCCTGAGCTGAACTGATAGTGCCAGAATCGTGGGGATGCGTCTTGGATCGCATGGGGGGTGCGGTCGATGCCGGCGTACGTATCGGGCGGTGTGGTGATGGAGCCGCCCACGGTGGGGGCGTTACTGGCCCGGGCGGCCTTGCTCCACCCGAACAAGACGGCCTTGGTCGACGGGGACCGGCGCCTTTCCTACCGGGAGCTGAACGGGCGGGTCAACGCCCTGGCCCGCGGCCTTGTCGACCTGGGGGTGCGCAAGGGCGACCGGGTGGCCATCCTGATGCCCAACCGGATCGAGTTCCTCGAGGTGCTCTTCGCCGCGGCGAAGATCGGGGCCGTGGCGGTACCCATCAACGTGCGGCTGGCGCCGCCGGAGGTCCGGTTCATCCTAGATGACTCGGGTGCCACGGTGCTGTTCTACGACCCGATCCTGGCCCCGCTGGCCCAGGCCGCGGTACAGGGAACCGGGGTGCGAACGGTCGTGGTAACCCGCGGGCCCGGGATGGAGGCGGGCAGGTCCGCGGCTGGCGCTCCTTCCCCAGCTGCCCAGGCCCCGGGCCCGGGGGGACCGGGGCTGGGAGTCCGGATGGGAGGAACCGCCCCCTCGCCAGCGGGCTGGCCCGGCGGGACCGGGGCGACGGCGGCGCCCGGCCCACTCCCGCCGGCGACGGGGACGGCCATGGCCCCCGGGGCGCCGGATCCCGCCCACCCGGTGCCGGCGCAGCTGGCCTACGACGCGTGGCTCGAGGGACACCTGGCTCACGGGACGGCCGAGCCGCAGGCCATCGTCAGCTTCTTCGATCCCCACCTGATGATGTATACCTCGGGCACCACAGGCCGGCCGAAAGGGGCGGTCCTGACTCACAGCAACTCCGTCTGGAATGCCGTCAACATGCTCTTGAACGAGGAGGGGCTGGAGACCCGGGATGTGGTCCTCACCGTGGCGCCCATGTTCCACATCGGCGGGTTGAGCGTCTACACCCTGCCGGCCCTGTTCAAGGGCTGCACGGTGGTGCTGGAGCGCCAGTTCGACCCGGGACGAACCCTGGAGCTGGTACAGCGCGAGCGGATCACCGTCCTCTTCCTCGTGCCGGCCATGTGGCAGGCCCTCATGTATCATCCCGAGTTCGACCGCTATGACCTCTCCAGCCTTCGCAGCCTGGTGGCCGGTGGGGCCCCGTGCCCGCTGACGGTGATCCGGTTCTTCCAGTCCAGGGGATTCCGGTTCCTCGAGGGTTTCGGCATGACGGAGACCGCGCCGGACGTGGCCATCCTGAACAGCCGCGACGCCGAGCGGAAGAACGGGTCCATCGGCCTGCCGGTCCATACCGTCGAGCTGCGCATCGTCGACGAGGCCGGGCAGGATGTGCCGCCCGGCGAGGTGGGCGAGCTGGTCGTCCGCGGGCCCAACGTCTGTGCGGGCTACTGGAACAACGCCGAGGCCACCCGCGAGGCCTTCCGCGACGGCTGGTTCCACACGGGCGACCTGGCCCGGCAGGACGAGGAGGGCTTCTACTACATCGTCGACCGCAAGAAGGACATGTTGATCTCCGGTGGCGAGAACGTCTACCCCGTCGAGGTGGAACAGGTCATCGTCCAGCACCCCAAGGTGATGGAGGTGGCGGTAGTCGGGGCCCCGGACGACCGCTGGGGCGAGGTACCGGTGGCCTTCGTGGCGGTCAAGCCCGGCCAGACCCTGACCCTGGAGGAACTGGCCGCGTTCTGCGAAGGCAAGCTGGCCCGCTTCAAGATCCCCAAGCGGCTTTTCATTGTCGAACAGTTGCCGCGCAACGCCACGGGCAAGGTGCTCAAGCACGTCCTTCGCGGTAAGGTGCTAACCGGAGGCGATTGAAGGGTTTCCCTTCGGGAAGGCCGGCAGGGGTCCGCCGCCCGGAGGGTGGTCGTTGGGTTGGGTGAAGGGGGCGGCCCGGCACCGCAGCTGGTGGGCCTGGTGCCGGGCCGAACTGCAAGATAAGATCGCTACGGCTGCGCTGCATGGTGAAGGATGGAGGCGATGATGCCGGACACCCCGCGACCGCGGGGGAATACCATGCGGGGATTATGGCGCTGCCTTTTTTCCCAATTGGATACCATGTTGCTCGTGAGATGCTTCATCGCACCTGTAATGACCACCACAAAGGTCGCCCCACGGAGCAAGCGATCGACATCGCTCTGGGACAGATTCCTCTCCCATGAAGGCGGGACCTCTGCCACCGAGCGCAGGTGGCAATGGCGTTTAAGGATGTCCACCACCTTCTCTCGCACCCTCTGGGTTCCGCCCACGATGGCCACCCGGTGATCCATAAGACTGGGCCATTGATCGACGCCCGCAAGGTGCTGGAAAAGCTGTGCCGGTTCCGCCCTGGATCCAAACATACCCTTCTTCTCCAGCTCGCAACGCTCGTTCATGTAAAGCTCCCAAAGTTCCCGGGCGCCATCTTCCCGCCCCGATGCCTGTAGGGCGATACAAGCATCCTCGATAACAGTCGCATCGGCACCGGCGGACTTGCCAATCTCAGACAATGCCAGGTTTTCAATTTCCTTCAGCACACGGTTCCCGGACCCCATCGATGTGAGAATGTCCATGAGATCCCGGGAGGACAGGTTGGACTTCCGTGCATATTGCTCATAAAACGACCAGCATCGTTCTTCCGCAAATCCATAGGCCTCCATTAAGTCTAGGATCGCGTCTACCAATGCCCGATTTGAAACACCGCTATACTCGACGAGGCACCTGACCTTCTCCTCGTAGAGGTCCCTCGACCGGTACATTTCAATTCCCGACGACAACCTTTCAAGATGCTGGTCCAAAAATGCAAGAAGTTCATCACGGAGCCGAATGATCTCTACGGCATCCTTAACAGCTTGGCGATTGTTAGGATTTGCTTGAACAGCTTTCTTGATATATGATTCCGCCAAATGCGGCTCAAGATCTTTGAAGGCCAATGCCAATAGATGATAGACCTCGCTCAGACGATATCCTTGATCTTCTAGCTGTTTGGCGATGACCATCAGGTCCTCAACCTGCCCAAGCTCAAGATAGGCCTGGGCCAGATGAAGCTTCATTTCGTTAGTCTTTTGTGGCACCGGTTCAAGTAACCGGACAACGAGGTCAGGGTGGTTCTGCAGAACATGAACGGCCCACTGCGCAAGGCGGTCTACGCTGCTCTCATCCAAGCGCAATAACGCGTTAGGGGAGATCTGGATTGCCGTCCGTAAGGTCTCTTCCGTCGGGGAAAGAAGATGGAGAGAAATCAGACTCAAGGTTGTCTCAGCAAAAATATCCCCAGCCAACCGCCGTATTCGCATAATCGGTCCACCATAATTATCCAACTTGGATCGTCCAACCTGATGAATTAGCGGTTGAAGGGCAGAGTGAAGCTCCTCCATCCGGTCCGCAATCTCCTCAAGGTGATGACCATCTATATGGGGTTTCATATGCTGGCCGGCGGCGGGGCGGTCGATGGTATGACCATCGCCCCCTTCGTGGTCAACAATGACGTCCAGTGCAGACTCATCCATTGGTACATCGTTTTGTCTTAGCGGGAAAGCGTCTTCGTCCTCTTCTTCACCGTCTTCGTATTCATCGTCACTATCGTCTTCATGGTCATCGGTGTTAGCCTCATAATCCTCGTCACCGTCTTCGCAAGGTTCCTCGTCTTCGTCATTCAATTCATCGTCCTGTTCATCGATCGGTTCGTCGAATCCATCCTCCTGGTCTTCTTCGTCTTGATCGTCATCTTGAGACGTAAGACCGAGGTCATATTCCTGATCTGGCACTTCGTCCCCGTACAATATCTGGCTGACTCCAATATCTAACTCCCACGCAGCCTGTTTCACAATTCCGGCAAAGTCGACGGCTCGGAGGTCGTTCTTTCCCCACGGCTTGTAGACGAAGAAAAAGTATGAATACCCTTGGGAATAACTTTCATACGGTCCCTTGAACCGCCATCCACAGGTCGCGATAAGCTTTCGCGCCTCTCCCTCTGATATATCGCCCAGCCAGACGCGCAACTGAAAGGAGTATGTTTCATGCTGTACGATCATCGCTTTCACGCTCTTCATGCCCCCTTTGCGGTGCAGCCGTCTACGTCTCCAAACAACCGGCGAAAGGGACCCCAGAGGCAATGATGGGCAACCGGGTTGAACTGAGCCGCCCGGCCACAGGAACCGGAAGGTTCAAGGTCAAAAAGGTCAAACAAGAGAGTGAAATCAGCCTTGGCCGTTCCACTGAAGGAGGCTTCTCATGCCAGGATTACGCAATTTACCGTCTTTCTTCCTCTTCAACGCCCGCATCTTCACCGCCGATCCGCAGCTACCGGAAGCGACGGCCATGGTCGTGGAACACGGTCGCATCCGCTGGATCGGCCGCCAAGAGGATGCCAATCCCGGCTCGGGATTGGCCACCGTCGACCTCCAAGGACGGCGGGTGATTCCCGGCATCGTCGACGCCCACATGCATCCCCTGTTCCTCGCCCAGACCGCGGAGCAGATCGCCTGCCTGCCGCCGGCCGTCCACTCCGTCGACGACATCGTCGCGGCCGTACGCCGGCGACGGGAGGACCTGGCGCGTAACCCGGGGCATCAGCCAAACCCGCCGTGGATCCTGGGCTGGGGCTACGACGAGGGGAAGCTGGCCGAAGGGCGTGCCCCCACCCGCTGGGACCTGGACCGGGGGGCCGCCGACGTGCCGGTGGTCATCACCCGCATCTGTTACCACGTGGTGGCGGTGAACAGCAAAGCCCTGGAACTGGCGGGGATCACCCGGGAGACACCGGACCCGCCGGGTGGCCGGATCGACCGGGACGAACGCGGCGAACCGACGGGCATCCTGCGGGAATCGGCCCGCCATCTGGTCCTCGACCGCATCCCCAATCCCTCCCCCGAGGCCTGGGCGGAGATGCTGGCCGGCCTCAGCCCCTACCTCTTCGCGCGGGGGATCACCGGGATCACCGACATGATGGCCCGGCGCCATCCGGTGGACGACCTGGAACTGTACCGCATGGCTCGGACCCGGGGGTTGCAGCAGCGGGTGGCCCTTTACGTCCTCTGGGACCACCTGCAGAAGGACGGCGAGGAGGGCGGCGCAACCGGTGGTCTGGGCGTGGACCCCGATCCCCAAGGGGGAGGCGCAGCAAGGGGCGGGGCCCCTGTCCTCCTGCCCTATGAGCCGATCGATCTGGACCCCCGCCAGCCGGTCTTCGTCGCCGGGATCAAGGTCTTCGCCGACGGCAGCATTTCAGGACGTACCGCCTGGGTCGATCCGCCCTATCGAGGGGATGGTAGCCACGGCCTCCCCATGGTCACTTCCCAGGAACTGCGGGCCGCGGCCGCCGCGGCCCGGGGAGCCGGCGTGCAGCTGGCCGTCCACGCCATGGGGAATCGCGCCATCGAGCAGGTGGCCGGCACCCTGGTGGGCCTCCCGGCATGGCTCGCCGACGGCCCCTCCATCCGCATCGAGCACGCCACCCTGGCCGGTCCCGAGGCGATGGTCCAGGCGGCCCAGGCGGGGATGGCCTTTGTCCCCCAACCGATCTTCCTGTTCGCGGAGATCGAGAGTTATGTCAACAACCTGGGGGAGGAACGGGCCGGGTGCGCCTACCCGCTGCGGTCAATGCTCGACGCGGGCGTCCGCGTCGCCCTCTCGTCCGACGCGCCGGCCACCTCGTGGTCCGACCCGGCCAATCCCTTCGTCAACGTGAAGATGGCTGTCACCCGGACGGCCTCCGACGGGCGCCAGGTGGGGCCGGGCGAGGCCATCCCGCCGGCCACCGCCCTGGCCCTGTACACCCGGGAGGCTGCCCGGGTCCTGCGCCTCCCGGGCGTGGGCCGGCTGGCCCCGGGTTTCGCCGCGGACTTCGTCGTCCTCGACCGGGATCCCCTGGCCGTCGAACCGGAGGAGATCGATACGGTGCAGGTGCTGGCGACCTACATGGCCGGCCAGCGGGTTTACGAAGCATAGCCTTCCGGATGGGTGGGTATCGCGTCGTCGCGTCGCCCCGCCGCTGCGAACGGCTCCGTGTCCTGGGGCGCCGTTGCCACCCTTCTCCCGGATGGGCACAGGCGTCGTCCCGCTACATGGCGAGTCGAGGGGGCAGATCGTGTCGGGGCGGCCCGCTGCGCAAAAGGAATCCCAGTCTTTCCCACCGAACGACACCAACGACACAAGGAACCACAAGTAACAAGGTGGCGCCTCACCAACTCGGCAGGTGCGATGCCTCCGAAGGACGGAACCGGTGCGGGGCGTCCATCGTCGATGGATGAATGGGGGCGGTGGTCAAGGTGGAGCCACAGAGCGGGTCGACGGGCCGGATCGTCCGGCGTAGTGAGGGCACACCCCCTCAAGGGGGTGGGTCGTTGCTCCTGGCGCCGATCACCGCCGGCATGCCCGTGGCGGACACCCGGAGCAGGCAAGACGATGCCACCACCCCCCCAGGACCCGCGCCCCGGCGGCGCCGCTTTCTCCCACGGGCCCTCGCCGCGCTGGCGGTGGTCGCGACCCTTCTCGCTGCCCTGATCGGGGCCGGGTTGCCCATCTCCCGCGCACAGGCTGAGACCGGCGGTTCGCCGGCTCCCGGCTCCGGCTCCGCCCCCGCCTCCGGTTCCCCCCTCTCCCTGGAGGTCCTGGCGGGGTACGGCCAGCAGCCGGCCGGCGGCCCCTGGATTCCAGCGAGCATAACCATCACCAACTCGGGATCCGCGCCCTTCCGCGGCACCCTGGAGGTCGCCGGGGTGGAGGTCATCCTCCAGGGGCCGTTCGCTGGCATGCCGCCCGCCGCCAGCCCCTCCGCCCTGACCCGGGATCTGGTGCGATGGAGGCATCCCGTGGAGGTCCCGGCCGGGGCCCGCCGCACCTTGACGGTGCCCGTCCCCACCCAGGGTGGGATCACCGTCATGTCCCTGGAAGCCCGGCTCCTGGATGAAGACGGCGACGTGGCGGCCTGGTCCACCGTTCCCGTCCCGGGGGGCGCGGCGACCGACATCCGGGTGGCCCTCTTGGCCCCCCGGGACATCCCGTACCTGGCGGCCCTGCCCGCTCCGCGCGGCGGCCACGTGACGGTGGACCGGATCGACCCCCAGCTCGCTCCCCGGACCGCGGCGGGCTGGGCCAACTTCGACCTGGTGGTCCTGGACGGGGCGGCCTCCTGGCGCGACCTGGATGCCGCCCAGCAAGCCACCCTGGCCCTCTGGGTCCAACTGGGCGGAACGCTGCTGGTCGGCACCGGCCCTGACGCAGGCACCGTCGCGGCCAGCCTGGGCCCCGAACTCTTCCCCTGGAAGGTCGCGGGCTCCGTCACCGTCGACACCTTTCCAGGGGCGGTCACCTGGGCGCGGCGCCTTGAGCCCGACGTCCCCCCACCGGGACGAACCAGCGCCGTCGCCGCGATCCTGCGCCCGCTTGGCGGAGCCGAGCCCGGCACGGGGGCGTCGGGGGATCGGTCCTCCGCTCCGGGTTCGAGCGAAGGTCAGGGGGAATCGGATGAGGACCAGCGGGCCCGCGCCCCATCCCCGGGCGCCACCCCGCCCCCGAGCCTGGCTCTGGCAGGCCCGCAGGGGGCCGCCCCTGCCGGGTACGTGGCCCAGGCCGGCGCCGGTCGCGTCTACGCCTGGTCGACCCGGCTGGACGCCGAACCCTGGCTCAGCTGGAGCGGGACCCCGGCCGCCCTGGCGGCCTGGCTGGGCGCCGATCTCCGGCCGGCCACCATGCGCCAGGCCGACCTGGTCTGGGCGAGTTACGGCATGGGGTCGGGTCCCGTTCCGGGCACCTCCGGCCGCACCAACCCGGTTCCCTACGCCACGGCGCTGGATGCCGGCGGCCCGCCTTTCCTGTTCCGGACGGTGCTGGGCGGGCTCGTCCAGCTCAACATCTACACTCCCCACACCGATGCCCTGCTGACGGCCGTGGGCGACCTTCCCGGCTTGCAGTTCCCTGGGCCTGCTGTCCTCCTGCTGGGGTTCGCCGCCTACCTGGTCCTGGTGGGGCCGGTCACCTTCCACGGGATCCTGCGCCGCCGCCGGCCCCTGGCGTGGATCGTGGTCCCCGCCCTGGCCGGGGCCGTCATCGCAGGTTCCTACGTCAGCGGCATCCTGGCCTCCCGGGACACGCCCCGCACAGCCGCCGGGTTCCTCCTGCTGGATGCCGGGGGCACCCGGGGATCCTGGTCCGGCCTGGTCGCCGCCTACCGGCCGGGGGCGACCGCCGCGGTCACCGCTCCCGCCGGCGCCCTGGTCGTGCCGGTCTTTCGCCCGCAGGGCGCATCCCTCTTCAGCCCGCCCTCCGCCCTGGCCCCCACCGTCGAGGTGGAACCGGCGGCCGCCGGCCAGCGGGTGCGCTGGGCCCGGCCGGGGGCCGGACGGGTCGACCCGGTGACGGTGCAGTTCGACCTGGCCCTGAAGAGGACGGAAGAGGGACCGGGCCTCGTCGCCCGCGCGAGGCCGGCCGGCGAGGACCGCTGGCGGCTGCAGGTGGTCAACGGTCTTGACGTGCCGCTGGCCCAAGTCGCGGTCCTCCAGGGGGATCGGGTCGTCCACCACGTCGGTGATCTGGCCCCCGGACAGGCGGCCGAGGCCGTCGTCCGGATCGACCCCACGCCCCCTCCACCCTCGTGGCCCCCCGGCTTCGGCGGGCCCACCCTCCCCGCCGGCTCGGGCGGCGGGAGCGGGGCCCAGGCCCAGCGCCAGCACAACCACCTGCGACAGGCCATCCAGAGCCTCGCCGGCGCCACCCAGGGCGGCGTGGTCCTGGTGGCCGGGGTTGAGGGCACCCCGGTCCTGCTGGGGCAGGCGGCTGGCGGGCACGGGGCCGGCGGGCAAGATGCCGCAGGCGAGGCGGAAAGCGGTGAACGGGCGGGGTCTGCCGGGGCGGACCGGCCGGCCCCGGCCGCGGCCGGAGCGCCCGCCCTTCCCCTCCACCCGCCCTCCACCTGGGACCGGCACGGGTTCACCCTGGTGGTGGCGCCGGTGCAGGTCGACCCCCTGGGCGGAGCGGGCGCGCCCCCGGCATCGCGGGAAGGAGCGGCGCCGGGGCCGCCTTCAGGTGGGCCCTCTAGCCGCACGTCCCTCGCCGGCACCGGCCTGTGGCCGCTGGAGGCCACCCAGATCCGGGCCCAGCAGGTGATCTCGGCCGACCCCCAAGCGGTCGTGCTGGAGAACGGGACGGTGGAGCTGGAGTGGCGGCCTCCCGAGGCCGTGGCGGCCCGGGCCCGGCGGCTTCGCCTGACCTTCGATCACCTGCCGTCCCGCGGGCCGGGATCCCCGCTGGTCGAGGCGTCCCTGGACCTCTACGACTTCACCGCCGCCCGCTGGGTGACGGTCAAGGCACCGGGGGTGTGGGAAGCCCCCGGGGAGGCGCCCCCGGCCGCGACCGCCGGGATCACCTTCGGCCCGGCCCGGTTGGAGCTGGAAGGCCCGGCCCTGGGCCGGTTCCTCCCGCCGGGAGGGCGCCTCAGCCTGCGCCTGCGGGGACCTGACGGCGCACCGGTGATGGCGGTCCTTCCCCGCGTGGAACTGGAGGTGACCCCGTGAGCCCCCAGCCCAGCGGCGTTCCAGCCTCCCACGGTGAACCCGCCGTCGTCACCCGCGACCTGCGGCGCACCTTCGGCAGGGTTCAGGCCCTGGGCGGCATCGACCTGGTGGTGCCCCACGGCGCGGTCTACGGGTTCATCGGACCCAACGGAGCCGGCAAGACCACCTGCCTGCGGATCCTGGCGGGCCTGCTGGAGCCCACGGGCGGCGAGGCCCGGGTCTGCGGGATCGACGTGGTCCGCCAGCGGGACGCCCTGCCTGGGGTGCTGGGCTACATGCCCGATTTCTTCGGCGTCTACGACGACCTGACGGTGACCGAGTACCTGGACTTCTACGCCGCCTGCTACGGCTTGCGCGGCCCCGCCGCCCGCCGGCGCCGGGACGCCCTGCTGGACCTGGTGGGCCTGGCTAGCAAGGCGGGGGCGATGGTCCACACCCTCTCCCGCGGCATGAAGCAGCGCCTGGGCCTGGCCCGGGCCCTGATCCACGATCCCCAGGTCCTCCTCTTGGACGAACCGGCCAGCGGCCTGGACCCGGCGGCCCGGATCGAGTTCCGGGAGCTGATGAAGGAACTGGCTGCCATGGGGAAGACCCTGATCGTCAGCTCCCACATCCTCAGCGAGCTGGCGGACTTCTGCACCCACGTGGGCATCATCCACGGCGGCCGGCTCCTCCTGGCCGGCACCATGGCCGAGGTCCTGGCCGCCGTTCGCCGCCGCTCGGCCCGGCTGCACCTGGTCCTGCCCCCGGGGGAGGAACCGGCCGCCCTGGCGGCCCGGGCGCGGCGGCTCCTCGAGGCCTTGCCGGCGGTGACCCACGTGGAGCGGGCAGGCGATGGTGCCGGCGAAGAGAGCGGCGGGGCGGGGGCTGGGGGACCGGCCGGCCCGGCGGGGCCGGGCGGGGACGGCCGGGTCGAGCTCATCGTCGATTTCGCGGGTGGTCCCGCCGCCCTGGCGGGAATCAACGCCCGGCTGGTGGAGGCGGGATTCCTGGTCAGCCACCTGGCGGAAGTGGGCGGGAGCCTGGAGGAGGCCTTCTTGTACGCCGTCGAGAGCCTGGCCGGTCTGCCGGCCAGGGTGGACGGGGGAAGGGGGGACGGGCGGTGACCGAACGGCGGGGGTTTGCGGGGTTGGGCCGGTTCCACCGGGTCCTGGTGCCCACAGCCCTCAATCCGATCCTGGAGCTGGAGTTCCGCGCCCGGATGCGCCGGAACCGGACGGTGCTGCTCCTTCTCGGTTACACCGGTGCCGTCGCCGCCTTGTTCCTCCTGGCGGTGGTGCTCTCGGGCGTCACCGACCCGGCGCGGGCGGGGGCCGCGGCCTACGAGATCACCTGGATCATCTTCCAGGTGCTCATGCTGGCGGAACTGGTCCTGATCGGGGCGGTGGCGGGCGCCACCGGGGCCGGCAGCATCAGCGGCGAGCGGGAGCGGCAGACCTGGGAGGTCCTCCTGGTGACGAAGCTGCCCGCCTGGCGCATGGTGACGGGCAAGCTGCTGGCCGCCGTCGCCCTGGCCCTGTGGCTGGTGGTGGCGTCGCTGCCGGTGTTCTTGCCCCTCTTTCGGTTCAACGCGGTCCAGCCCGACGCCCTGGTGCGCCTGCTGATCCACTTCACCGTCAGCGCCCTGGCCTGGGCCGCCCTGGGCCTGTTCTTCTCCACCGTCCTGCGGCGGACGGTGGCCGCGGTGATCGCCACCTACGGCGTCGCCATGGCCTGGGTGGCGTTCACCCTGCTGGCCCGGCCCGTGCTGGACGCCCTGAACCCGCCGGGGCCGCAGGCCGGCGCGGTTTCCCCCCGCCCCCTGGGCCCGCTGGCCGTCGAACTGGCCAGCCCGGTGCTCAGCCTGCTCTACGCCCTGCGCTCGCCGGTGATCGAGGCCTGGAACTGGATTGCTGGCGCCATCGTCCTTGGTCGGGGATCCCTGCCGCCGCCCGGCGTCCGCCTCACCACGGCCGCCCGGGTGGCCGGCCTGCTGGGGCCCGATGGATACTTCTGGGCGTATGTCCTCTGGACGCTGGCCTTCACGGTGCTGCTGGTGGTCGCGACCACCCGGCTGATCACCCGCCGGAGGGCCTGAGCGACCCCGCGGCAGCAGCGGCGGGGGACCTGCGCAGGGGCCGCGGGCCCTCCGCGGGACCCGGAACGTGGGGGGAAGGACCGGAAGGGGCCGTGCAGACCGGTGGGGGCCCGAGGGGATGACCGGTGGGGGATGGAGAGGGGACGCAGGCTATGAGAGCGATGCGGCAGGTTCGAGCCAACCCGTTGGTCCCTTCGGCCGCCGCCCTGTGTGCCGCCCTGTCCCCGTGGCGGCGCCGGCTGCTGGCGCGCCACGTGCTGGGCGGGCTGGTGCGCGGGTTGACCCTGGCCGCCGTCGCCGCCGTCCTGCCCCTTCTGCTCGACCGGTGGGCCGTCGACCCCTGGGGCCGCCGGGCGGCCCTGGGGCTGGGGGTCGTCATCCTGGCCGGAACGGTCCTTCACCTGGGACGAACCCGGCCCGGCTGGGCGTCGGCGGCCCGGGCCGCCGACGCCGCCGCCGGTCTCGGGCAGCAGGCCGTCACGGCCTGGGAGTACGCCGCCGGGGACCTGGGGGCCCGGGGCAAGGGCCGCGCCGTCCGGGCCGGGGCGGGGCGGAGAACCCCGCTGGGTCGCTCGTCCGCCCCGTCGCCACCGGGGCCCCGGCGAGAACCGGAGGCGGCGTCGCGGGACCCCGGCGCCTTCGTCCTGGCTCAACGCCAGCGGGCGCTCGCAGCCCTGGCCGGTGCCGATCCCCGGCGGCTCCCCCTGGCCCCCGCGGGCTGGCGGTCGTGGGCGACCGTGCTGGTCCTGGCCCTGGCCGTGGATCTCGCCCTCTGGCTGGCTCCCCATCCCCTGGCCCCCCTGCGGGCCCAGCGGGCCCAGTGGCGAGCGCAGCTGGCCGAAGCACGGGAACAGGTGGCAGCCGCCCGCCACGCGATCCGGCCGCCGGCGGCAGACCCCGCGACGGTTCCGGCACCCGGCGCCACCCCGCAGACCGGCGATGCCGGACGTCACGGCCCGGCAGGGTCAGAAGGTTCCGGCCAGAAGGGGTCTCACGGCCCAGCAGGGCCGGAGGGTTCCAGCGGGGCGGGGTCCCCGGCGCCGGGTCTTGGCCAGGCCGCGGCCTTGGAACAGGCCCTGGCCGGGCTGGAGGAACGGCTCCGGCAGGCCGAGGCCGATCCCCGGCCCGAACGCCTGGCCCAGGCCGCCGAAGCGGCACGCCGGGCAGCCGATGTGGCCCAGGTGGCGGCCGGCCACGGCGGCCCCTGGGGCGGCGGTTCGCCAGGCTCGCCAGGCTCCCCCGCCGCGGGCGGCTCGGCAGGGGCGGGACCGGCCCCGGCAGCCGGTGCCCAGCGCGCTGGTTCGTCCGCCGCGGGCGGCCGGGTTTCGGGCGACACGGGAGGCCGCCCCGACGCCGATCCCGTCCCTGCCGGGGAAGACCTGGCAGGTCTTGCGGCCCGCCTCGCGGAGCTGGCCTCCGGCCTGCAGCAGCTGGCATGGGACGCCGCGGCCCTGGAGGCTGACTTGACCGGCGTCCCGGCGGCGGCGGGAACCCGCCCGGGGCCGTCAGGAATGGACGGCCTCCCCCTCGCGGGCGATCCCTCCCCCTTCGGATCCCCTCCCGGATCCGGCGCCGCCACCGAACCCGGCGGCTCCGCCAGCGGTACCGGGACGAGCCCCAACGCGGCCGGCTCCGGTGCGGAGGCCGGTGCGGGATCCGGCCAGGGAAGCGGTCGGGGACCAGCGAACGGTTCCGGCGGCGCCGGTTTCGGGGATGGTTCCTTCGCGGGAGGCGGTGGCGGAGCTGGTGGCGGAGCTGGAGGCGGCGGAACGGCCGGCACCGCCGGCCAGGGTGGCGGGTCCTCCCCGGCGGCGGGTGGCTCCAGCTGGGGAACCGAGACCGCGGGTTCGCCGCTGGCCGGTGCGCAGCCCCCGGGCCTGACCGGCGGTTACGCTGCCTGGCTTCCTGGCGCCCAGACCCCCGGTTCCGTCCAGCTCCCCGGCTGGGGCCCGGAGGCCGTCGTCGTGGCACCGGGTCAAGCGGTGCCGGCCCAGAACCTGCAGGGTCCCTGGGGTGCCGAGGCCGCCCAGGACCTGGACACCGGCCTCGGTCACCTGCCCCCCGAACTGCGCTGGCTCATCCGGGCGTATTTCGGCGCCGGCGGCGAACCGGCGCGATGAGGCCGGTCCCTGGATCCAGAAGCCCGGCTGCCGTACCCGGCGCCCTCCGCCCGTCCGGCCGCCGCGGGCCATCCCCCACGCCCGGTGGTTGAGGAGGTTCGATGATGAGGGAGTCCGACCCGGCCGACCGGCCCCCGCCGGTCCCCGAACCCGGTCCCGTTCCCGGTCCTGGTGCCGGTGCCGCCTCCACCCTCCAGAGCGGGCCCGGTGCCGCCTCCGAGCCCGGGGGTGGGCCCGACGGCGCCCCATCCGCCGAGCGCCAGGGCGGGCCCGCTCCGGACCCCGAGCCACTGGCCCGCCGGCTCGACGACCTGGCCGCCGGGCTGTCCCGGGTCCGGGCCGAGGTTCAACGGGTGATCGTCGGCCAGGAGGACGTGGTCGATCAGGTGCTCTGGGCCCTTCTGGCCGGCGGCCACGTGCTGCTGGAGGGGGTGCCGGGCCTGGGCAAGACCGCCCTGGTGCGCGCCCTGGGCCGGGTCCTCGGGCTGACGTTCGCAAGGGTTCAGTTCACCCCCGACCTGATGCCCGCCGACCTGCTGGGCACCCTGGTCCTGGAAGAGCAACCCGGCGGCCGCCGCGGCTGGCGCTGGGAACCGGGCCCCATCTGGGCCCACCTGGTGCTGGCGGACGAGGTCAACCGGGCCACCCCCAAGACCCAGAGCGCGCTGCTGGAAGCCATGGCCGAAGGCCAGGTGACGGCGGGCGGCGCCACCCGGCCCCTCCCCCGCCCCTTTCTCGTCCTGGCGACCCAGAACCCCCTGGAGATGGAGGGCACCTTCCCCCTGCCGGAGGCGCAGCTGGACCGGTTTCTCTTCAAGGTCCTGGTGCCGTACCCCTCGGAGGAGACCCTGGTCCACATCGGCCGCCTGACCACGGGCGTGCAGCCGCCCGAGCCCGCGCCCGTGGCGGCGGGAGAGGCCGAAGTGCGGGAGTGGATGGCCCTGACGCGGGGGGTGTTGCTGGCGGACGAGGTCCTCCGCCGGGCTGCCCACCTGGTGGCCGTCACCCACCCGGACCACCCCCAGGCCCCGCCCGCGGTGCGCCGGTTCGTCCGGTATGGTGCCAGCCCCCGCGGGCTGCAGGCCCTGATCCTGGGGGCCAAGGCCAGGGCCCTGGCAGCCGGCCGGCTCAACGTGGCCTACGAGGACCTGAAGGCGGTTCTTTACCCCGCCCTGCGCCACCGGTTGATCCTGAACTTCGAGGCCGAGGCGGCGGGCGTCGGGCCCGACCAGGTCCTGTCCGAGCTGGCCGCCGTGCTGGACGAACCGGCCCCCTGGCGATGACGGAGGGCGGAGGGACCGTGGGCGAGGGGCTGGCGCGGTGGATCGACGGATCGGTGCGGGCGGTGCTGGACCGGCTGCAACTGCGGGGCGGGCCGGCGGCCCCCGCGGCAGGGGCCGGGCCCTACCGCACCCGGCGCAAGGGCCGATCCCTCGAGTACGCCGGCTTCCGGGAGTACGTGCCGGGCGACGATCCCCGCTTCCTGGACTGGCAGGCCCTGGCCCGGTTCGACCGGCCCTTCGTGCGGGAGTACACCGCCGAGCAGGAGAGGCTGGTCAGCCTGTTGCTGGACGGATCGGCCTCCATGGCGGCCGGCGGCAAGGGGCCGGCGGCCCTTGGGATCGCCGCAGCCCTCGGCTATTGCGGATTGCGCCAGGGCGACCGGCTCGAGGTGGTGTGGCTGGAAGGGACGGGGGCCCGCCGGCTGGGAGCGGGCCGGGGGCGGGCCAGCCTGTCCCGCCTGGCCGCCTGGCTGGAGGCGGCTGCCGTCCTCGCCGGTGGAACCCACGGCACCCCCGCCGCCCATGGGCGGGGCCCGGATGGGCAGGCTTCCCCCGCGTCCCGGCCCGCATCCCGGGAAACGGGGGACCCGAGCGCCGGGCACCTCCCGGGTCCCGCCGCCACGGCCCTCCTGCCCGCCCTGAGCCGGTGGCGGGAGGGGGACACCGGCCCGCCCGGCGCCGCCGCCGTGGGACCGGCGGGTGCACCGCGGCGGCGGGGCGGCCTGGCGGTGCTGATCAGCGACCTGCTGGACCCCGCCGCCTGGGGAAGGGACGGCGATCCCGGCCCGTACGCCCGGCAGGTGGCGGCCCTGCTGGCCGGTGCCGGGCAAGGGGTAATCATCCACCTGCTGGCGCCCTGGGAGCTGGGGGCCCTCGCAGGGAGGGCCGGGGGACCGGCCGGTGGCCGGAACCGCAGGACGCCGCTGGGAGGCCCGAACCGTGGAGGAACCGGCGCCCCGGGCCTTCAAGCCCTTGCCAGCCCAGGACCGGTGGTTGCCCGGGGCCACCGCCAGGCGCCGGGGACGGCATCCGGTGGGGCGGCGAGCCTGGACGGCGATCCGGTCCTTCCCCTGCCGCCGCCCCCGGGGGAGTGGACCCTGGTGGATGCCGAGACGGGTGCCGCCGTGGAGATCACCATCGACGCCCGGGTGCTGGAGGCCTATCTCCAGGGGGTGGCCCGCTGGGTCGAGGGCTGGCGGCGGGCCTGCCACGCCCATGGGGTCGTCCACGTGGTGGCACCCGCGCCCTACCCCCTGCGCCCGCTGGTGGTCGAACACCTGGTTCCGGCCGGGGTGCTGAGCTGAGTTTCGGCTGCCTCCGCGTCTTGGGTGCCGCCGGTGCCGGGCCCGCGAGCCCCGGGGGAAGGGGATGGCGCCGGGGACACCGGACAAGGGCAGGGGTGCGGGCTAGGGCCGAGCAAGGGCCAGGCAAGGGCCATCGCGGCGGCAGGGCCGCGACAAGGGACACGGCGACGGCAGGACCGCGATAGGGGCGACGGCGACGGCAGGGCCAGGGTGAGGGCCCGTCGAGGGCAAACGCAACGGCAAGGGCCGCGGCGCGGTTGAGGCTGCGGGCAGGGGCCGGGTCGACGGCAAGGGGAGGGCCACGACGGGGGGACGGGCCGTTGGACGAGACGGGCGTTGGCGGCCGCCGGCCGGTCGCGAACGAATTTCCGTACACCGGTGCCGGCCCGGTCTGGGCCGCGGCCTGGGGCTGGGGTGCCGCCGGCTGGGGCTGGCTGGCCCCGCTGGTAGCCGTCCTGGGAGCTGCGGCCATCCTGGTCCTGTATCTCCTGCGCCGGCGGCCCCGCCAGCAGGTGGTACCATCGACCCTCCTCTGGCGGCTGGCCGCCCGCGACACGGTGGCCCGGCACCCGTGGCAGCGGTTCCGCTCACGCCTCTCCTTCTGGCTCGAACTGCTGGCCGCCCTGGCCCTGGCGCTGGCCCTGGCCCGGCCCCTTCTTCCCGGCGGAGCCCCGGCCGCGGCCGGGGCCGTCTGGGTCCTCGACGCCACCGCCAGCATGGCCGCAGGGGACCGCTGGGAACAGGCCCTGGCGACGATCCGGGAAGATCTGCGCCACGCAGGCCCGGGCTTCCGCGGCGCCCTCCTCTGGGCGGGCCCGGAGCTCCGCTGGCTGGCCGGGCCGGGGGCGTCCCCCGCGGCCATCGCCGCCGCCCTCGACCGGACGAACCGGCCCTCCGGCGGCACCACCGACTGGGCCGCGGCCCTGGCCCTCGCCTACGGAGCCGCCGCCGGCCTGCCGCCCGAGAGCCCGGTGCGGGTGGTCACCGACGGCAGCGATCCGGCCCTGGCCGCCCAGCTGGCAAGGCCCCCCGCCGGCCTGCACCCCCTGCAGATCCTGACCGTGGGGCAACCGGAGGAGAACACGGCCATCGTCGCCGCCGGCCCGCCCGTCCCCGCCGCCGCCCTACCAGAAGGGGCCACCGAAGGGCCAGGGCCGGCGGGATCCGGCGCGGGGCCTTCCGGGCCCCAAACCGCGACCATCACCGTCACCCTGGTCCACTACGGCCGGGCGCCGGCGGAGGTGGACGTGCTGGTCGAGCCGGCAACCCTGGCCGGCACGCCCTGGACGGGGCCGGATCCCGGGCCGCCGCCGGCCGGCGGGAGCCCCGGGGCCGGCTTCGGGAACGCCCCATCCCAGCGGGTACGGCTGGAACCGGGCCGGCCGGCCGAACACCGCTTTACCGTCCCCGCGGGCGCCCCCCTCTACCGGGTCGCCCTGGTGCCCGGCGACGCCTATCCGCTGGACGACGTGGCCTGGGCGGTGCCCGCCGCCCGCCCGGGCGTGCGCATCGGGCTGCTGGCCGCAGGCCAGGCGGGGCTGATCGAGCGGGCCCTGGCCCTGCGACCCGGCGCCACGGTGGTGCGCCTGCTGGAGGAAGGCGCCCCCGGCAGCCGGCCCGCTCTGGCCTCCCTCGACTTGCTGGTGGTGGCCGGGCACCCCTTGCCCGCGGGCCTTCCCGAAACCCTGCCGGTGATCTGGATCGACCCGCCCGGCCCAACGGCGCCCGAGCTCGCCGGCCAGGCCCGTCCAGCGGCCGGCGCCAGCGGTTCACCCACCGGTTCGCCGGACGGCGGCGGCCCGCCGCCGGCAGACGCCGGCCCGCCGCCGGGGGAGCCGGCGGGGCCAGAAGCGCCCGGGGCACCGGGGGGACGAGGAGCGGCCGGGGCGCCGGGGGCGCCAGGAGCGCCCGGCGGGCCGGGAGCGCGGGGAGCACCCACAGCACCGGGGGCGCCAGGAGCACCCAGCGGGCTGGGATCGCAGCCGGGGACTCCGCAGGTCTCGCCGGGTTCCTCCCGCCCCTTCCGGCCCCAGTCCCTGGCCGTACCGCCGGGAGGTCGCGCCGCCCGGCTCCTGGCCCTGGTGCCCCTGGAGGGCGTCACCCTCCTGTCCGCCCGTCCCCTGGTACCAGGTCCGGGAGAGGAGCCCCTGCTTCTCGGAGACGGCCGGCCCATCGCCACCTACCGGGCTCCTGCACCGGGGCAGGGGGGCCGGGTCGTGTTGGGGTTCGACCCCTATCAGGGAACCCTGCTGTTGCGGCCGGTGTGGCCCTTGCTGGTCCAGGCGCTGGTGGACGACCTGGCCCCTGGCGGCCTGGGTGCCCCGACCGGCGCCGTGGCCGGCCACCCCCTTCCCCTGGCGCCCTCCCCCTGGGTGACGGCGGTCACGGTGCGCACGCCGTCGGGCCGGGTCCTCCCCGCGGGTGCGGTGGCGGACGAACCCGGCCTCTACCGCATCACGGCCCGGGCCGTGGAACGAGGCAACGCCGCAGCCCAGGGTGGGCCGGGCGCCGCGGCGGGGTCCGGGTCCGGTTCCGCATCACCGCCTGGTTCCGGGTTCCCCGCGGAGGAACCGGCGGCCGGGCCCGATGGGGCCGGCTCGCAAGGCGGCCCCGGGACCCTGCAGGCGGCCGTGTGGGTGCGCCCCGACCCCCTGGAGTCGGCGGCGGTGGCCCAGTCCTCGCTGGCGGAGGCGGCCCGGACCGGGACCAGCGACGCGGCTGCCGGAACCCCTGGAGGGGTCCAGCCCGGTGCCGATGCCGGCCTGGGGGCCGGGTCCCAGCCCGGAACCCCGGCCGCCGCCGGCGATCCCCCGGGGTCCGCGCCGCCCCCGCCGGGGTCCTCCTCCCCGGCCCCCGCGCCCGCCGGGACCACCGAAGCCTGGCGGTGGGCGGCCTGGGCGGTCCTGGCCGCCCTGGCGGCCGGAACGTGGGTGGTGCGCCATGAGCTTTGACCGCCCCTGGGTCCTGCTGCTGCTGGTGATTCCCCTTCTGGTCGCCGGATCCGTCAGGGGGGTCACTGGGAAACCGGGGGCCTACGCCGCACGGCTTCCTTCCCGCCGGCCCGCCCGGTGGTTGCGGGCCCTGACCATGGCCTGCGTGATCGTGGCCCTGGCCGAGCCCACCCTGCCCCTGGGTGCCCGCGGCCTGGCGGTGGCCGTGGTCGTCGACCGCTCGGCCAGCATGGAACCGGCCCTGGGGCCGGTGACGGCGGCCGTCGCCGCGTTCCTCCAGGATCCCCCCCAGCGGGCGGCCGGCGGAGGACCGGTGCAGGTCGCCCTGATCTCGGCCGGCGGGGCGGCGGAGGTCGAGCGCTCCCCGGCGCCCCTTCCTCAACCGCCCTTCCCCGCGTGGACCACCCCCGCCCACCGGGAGGCCACCGACCTGGCGGCCGCGCTGCGGGTGGCCGCCGCCCTGTTGCCCTCCGATCACTGGCGCCGGGTGGTGGTGATCAGCGACGGCCGGGCCACCCAGGGCGACGTGGTGACCGAGGCCCGCGCCCTGGCCGCCGCCGGCATCACCGTCGACACGGTGCATGTCGACCCGCTCCCCGGTCCGGACGTGGCCGTCATCGGGGTCCGCCCACCGGCCACCGCCCAACCGGGCCGGCCCGTGGCCGTCGAGATCACCGTGCGCGCCACCCACCCCGTCCAGGCCCGCCTCCACCTCATGGCGGACGGGACGGCGGTGGCCAGCCGGACCGTCGACCTGGCCGCCGGGGACAGCCGGTTCGTCCTGACGGCAACGCCCTCCCGGCCGGGGCCGTGGCCCCTGCAGGCGGTGGTCGAGGCCCTCGACCCCGCCTCCGACGGCGAGGCGGCCAACAACGCCTTCGACGCGGTGATCCAGGTGGAAGGTCCCCGCCCCGTGCTGGTCCTGAGCCAGGACGAGGGGTCCCTGCTGGCCCGGGCCCTGGCCGCCCAGGGCCTCGCCGTCGAGCACCGCACCCTGGCCCAGCGCCCCGCCGACCTGGCCGGCTGGGCCCGCTATGGCGCCGTCATCCTGGACAACGTGCCCGCCCCCGCGCTGGGCGAAGGGGCCATGGCCGACTTGGAGCGGTTCGTCCGGGACCTGGGCGGCGGCCTGGCCCTGGCCGGCATGCCCGACACCTTCGGGCCGGGGGGCTACGCGGGAACCCCCGTGGAGCGGGCCCTGCCCGTCCACACCGACGTCCGGGCGCGGAAGAACCTGCCCACCGTGGCCCTGACCCTGGTCATCGACCGCTCGGGCAGCATGGAGGGCACCAAACTGGCCATGGCGGTGGAGGCGGCCCGGCGGGTGGCCCAGCTGCTCACCTCCTTCGACCGGCTGGGCGTCGTCCTCTTCGACCAGCAGGCCTCCGTGACCCGGAACCTCGAGCCGGTCACCGACCCCGACCAGGTGCTGGCCGCCTTTCCGGCCCAGGCCGGCGGGGGGACGTCCCTGGGCGCCGGGCTCGCCGCGGCCCTGAACCTCATGAAGGGCGTCGAGGCGGACGTCCGGCACGTCATCGCCCTGACCGACGGCGTTTCCGAACCCTTTGACGTGACGGGGACGGCGGAGGCCTTCCGGGACGCAGGGATCACCCTGTCGACGGTGGCCATCGGTCCCGACGCCGACCTGGGGGTCCTGGACCAGCTGGCGCGGCACGGGGGCGGTGCCATGTACGTGGCCCGCGACCCCGGCCAGCTGCCTTCCCTGCTTGTGCGGGACGCGGTCCTGAAGGCCCGGCCCCTGGTCGTCGACGAGCCCTTCCTCCCCACCGTCACGGCGTTGGGCGCGGCCGGCGGGCCGGGCGCCCTGCTGGCGGGTCTCGGGCCGGCGGGATCCGGGGCGAGGGGTTCCGCGCCGCCGGGGAACGGGGGTGGCCGCGGCCCTGGCGACATCACCTTGCCGCCCCTGGGCGGGTACGTGCTCACCAGCCCCAAGGACCGGGCCGAGGTCCTGCTGACCGGACCCGACGGCGACCCGGTGCTGGCCGCCTGGTACTACGGCCTCGGCCGGGCGGTGGCCTGGACCGGTCCCACGGCCGGCCCCGGCGTGGCGGCCTGGCTGGAAGAACCCCGCCCCTACGCCCGCCTCTGGGCCAACGTGGCCGACTGGCTCGCCGGGGAAGGAACGGGACCCGGTGGGGGCAGCGGTCCGGCCGGCGCCGGGCCGGCGGCGACGGCGGGCTCTGGGGGTCGGGAGGGCCTTGAGCGCCCGCAGGGCGGAGGCGGTGCTCACGAGGAAGGCCGGGGCGCCACCCCGTGGCGGGTCGAAGCCCGCCCCACCGGTTCGGGCCTGGTGGCGGTGACGGTCTACGGCTCGCCGCCTCCGGCCGGGCGCGTGCGGATCGGGGAGGCGGCGGCGCCCCTGCGGCCGGTGGGGGCGGGGCAATCCCAGGCCATGGTCCCGGTGGCGAAGGCCGGGGTCCACCCCGTGGTGGTGGAAGCCGAGCCGGACCGGGTCCTCACCACCACCGTCGCCGTCCCCTATCCGGCGGAACTGCTGCCCGGAGCACCCGACGGATCCGGCAGGGCGGTGCTGGAGGCGGTGGCCGCGGTGACGGGCGGCCGCTTCTGGGCGTGGGAGGACTTCGACCTGCCGGCGGCCCTGGACCCGTCGGGCCTGCCAGCGCCGCCCGGGCGGCGCCCCCTCTGGCCGTTCCTTTTGTTGCTGGCAGCCCTGCTGCTGCCCGCCGACGTGGCGGCTCGCCGGCTGGGCTGGGATGGGCGGTTGCGCCTGCGGGGGCTCATCCCGGCGGCGGTGCGGCGGCTGTCGCCGTTGCGGCGGATGGCGGCGGTGTGGCGGCTGTCGCCGGTGCGGCGGCGGGTGGCGGCCCGCCCCGGCCCGTCGCGGAAAGCCTGGACCGGGACGCCGGAAGCGCCGCAGGGTTCGCCAACCGGGCCGTGGGAGCCCACGCTGCCTGGCGGACCCGCTACCCCCTCCCCCCTCCGTGAGCCGGAACGACGGCCCGCCCGGGAACCCGGCCCCGTCGGGGGCGTGTTCGTCCCGGAAGGCTCAAGCGCGGCCGCCGGCTCCGGCCCGTCCAGCCCCACAAAGCCCGGGCCCGCCCAGGACAGCCCCGGCACCGTGGCAGCCGGTGCGGCCGGGCCGGGCGTTCAGTCATCCGGCGGTCCGCCCGGTGAAGCCCCGTCGGGCGGGGCGATGCCGGGCTCGGTTCCACCCGGCCCCGGCGCGCCCGCCGGTAACGGCCCCTCTTCCGCCGGTAGCCCTCCAACGTCCGTCGACCCGGCCCTGGCCCGGCTCCAAGCGGCCCGCCTGCGCTCCCGTCACCGGGCGGCAGAGCGGGTCCGCCGGCACATCGACCCCTCGCAGTAGACGGGCGGCCTGGCGCCATTCGTTTACACATCCTTTACGGGTTCCTTAAACGGCCGCAACACCGGTGGGGTACGGTGGTGCCAGCGCCCGCCTTGGCCAACGGCGGGCTCGAGAGGAGGGGTCGGATGAACGGGATGAACGCTACGGGTGAGGGGAGCCCGGCCCGGGGGCGCCGCCCCGGAGGACCCCGGCGGTGGCTGGGCGCCCTGCTGGCGTGCGGCCTGGCCCTGGCGGCGGCCGCCGCGGCACCGTCCCTGACCGCCGCCGCAACCGGCGGGACCCTGGCGGCCCGGGCGGGAACCCCCCAGGTCCCCGCGGGCACGGCACAGGATCCGTCGCCGGCCACGTCGCTGTTCCTCGACCGGCTGGCCGCCGCCCTGGGATTGCCCCGCGACCGGCTGGAGGCAGCCGTCCGGCACGTGCTGACCGGCATGGTCGACCAAGCCGCCCAGCAAGGCCAGATGACCGAGGAGAGGGCGCAAGCCCTCCGGCAGCGGATCGACCAGGGTGCCTACCGCCTCCTGCCGCCCTTCGGCCGCCCCGAGCGGGCTGCACCGGGTCGCGGTCGCGGGGACCGGTGGCATGGCGGGTTCGTCCCCGGCCGGGGGCTGGGGGCAGGCCTGCCCGGCCTCCTGGAAGCGGCCGGTGAGGCCATGGGACTGACCCCGGGCCAGGTCCTGGACCGGCTGCTGCAGGGCCAGACCCTGGCGGCCATCGCCCAGGAACGGGGTGTCTCCCGGGAGGCCCTGGTGGACGCCCTGGTCGCCCCCATCAAGGCGCGCCTGGACGCTGCCGTCGCCGCCGGGCGGCTGACGGAGGAACAGGCCCGCCGGAAGCAGGAGCGCCTCGAAGAATGGGCGGAGCAGTGGCTCGACCGCTCCCTCCGGCCGGCCCCCGGCACCACCGGTGACCCCGGGGAGCCCGCGTCGTCCCCGTCGCCGTCCATGTAGAACCATGCCCCGCCGGCCACCGCGCCGGTCTTGACCGGGCTTACCATGGCAACCCCTGAACATCCGTGCCGTTTCGCGTCGCCTCGACGGCGGCGGCGTCCTGCACCACCCCGGCGCCGCCGTCTTAACCTTGGCCGCGCCCTGACGTGCCATCGCCGGCTTCGGGGCTCGCCGCCTCCGCCCGGGCGCGTGCTCGACACCAGCATCGCCTGCCCGTTGGCAGGCGCCTTAACCGGCACCGGGACGGGTCATCTTGACCGCGGGTCAAGGCTCGGCTAGAATAGCGGACGTCTGTTTGGATTTGCCAGCTCCGGTACCGGGAGGCCGTCCGCCGGTCATGACCCGCCGTCCTGTGGATGCCCGGGGTGGTATCGCCCGGGATGCCCGCTCTGCAGCGAACGCCTTGTTGCTGGCCGCGGCGGTCGAGGGGACAGCCGGCGTGGCCGTTTACGCCTATGCGCCGGTCTTCATGCGGCAGGGACTGGGGGAGCCGCGCCTGGCGGTGGTCACCTTTGCCCTGGCCCTGGCCTCCCTGGCCACCTTCGTCATGGCGGGCCGGTGGGGGCGGTGGGGGGACTTGACGGGGCGCCCGGGCCGGCTGGTAGCGGCCGGATTGGCAGGCGGCGCCGCGGCCCTCGCCCTGCTACCGCTGGTGCCCTCGTCCGCCGCCTTTGCCGGCCTGATGGTGGCCACCACCGCCTTCCTGGCCGCGGTGATGCCCCTGTCCGTCGCCTGGCTGACCGTGCGCCATCCCGACCGGCCCGGCGAGGCGGCGGCCCGGCTCTACCGGGCGCGGTCGGTGGGCTGGGCCGCCGGCAGCTTCGGCAGCGGCTGGCTGGCGGATGCGGCGGGCATGGCGGGGATCCGGCTTTCTTTCTTCTTGTGCGCGGCCTTGGCCTTGCTGGCGGCGGCGGTGGTGGCCCGGACGGTGGCAGCCGCCGGCACCCGCACCCCGAAGGCAAGGGGGGCGCTGGCGGCGACCCACCTGCCGGCCGGCTCTACGCCCGCGGCCGGGGACGCTGCCGGCCCCGCGCCCGAGGCGGCCGGCGCGGCCGGTTCGTCCGGCCGGGTCCCTAACGGCGGGGCGCCCCAGGCGGCTCCGGCGGCGGTGGGGGCGCCATCCCCTGCCGTCCCCCTGCCGGCGCCCGCCCACCCCGGGGGGCTGGAGGGCCGGCCCATCTGGCGCTATCCGGCGGTGGTGGCCATCGCCGCCGCCGTGCTCTTCACCGCCTCTGGGAACGAGGCCTTCTTCGCCGTCTTCGGCCCCTACCTCACCGAATACCTGGACGGCAGCACCGGGCAGGTCGGCTGGGCCCTGGGGGTGGCCAGCACCCTGGGCATCCTCATCATGGCGCCGGTGGGTCGGCTGGCCGACCGGTGGGGGCCGCGGCGGGTCTTCACCCTGGGGATCGCCGGTTACGTGGCGATGTACGGCCTGATCACGGCCTTCCGCACGCCCCTGGCCACCGTGGCGGCCTTTGCCCTGCCCCTCTACCCCTTGACGGCCACCGGCGCCACCGGCGTGATCAGCCGGACCATCCCGCCCGCCCGCCGCGGGGAGGGGGTCGGCATCTACGAAGGCAGCGCGGCCCTGGCGGCCTCCCTGGGCAGCGTGGCCGGCGGGCTGGTGGCGGACCTGGCAGGACTCGGGGCGGTCCCCGCGGTGTCCCTGGGCCTGGCCGCCACGGGAGCGCTGGTGGCATGGCGGTGGGTGCTCCGCAACGGCTCGGCGGACCCTACGTCTCCGGATCCTCCCGCCGCAGGATGCTGAGCAGCTCGCCGGCCCGTTCCTGGGGCAGGGCCGAGCGCAGCCGCTGGCCGTCCCAGAACCCGCAGCCCACGGCGTGGCCCTGATACCGCAGGACGACCCAGCCCCGCCGGGCCAGGGGCGCGCCCGGCGGCGCGGCGATCTGCCGGCCCTCTAGCAGGGCCCGCAGCCCCGCCCGGTCCAGGTCGACCACGTTGCGGGTGGCGCCCGACGCCCAGTGCATCAGGCCAAAGCTGGTGGGCTTCCACGTCGCCCCGTGGCCCCGGACGAGCCGGATCCCTGCCGACCACACCGCCGCCCAGCCGGGGATCCGGTTCAGGGCGGCCAGCCAGATCCCCTGGTCCTCGTTGCCGAAGGCGTGGACACCGTCCAGGACCCCCTCGTCCAGGCCGAAGGCTTCACGGAGCCACGCCGCCACCCGCCGGCGCAAGGCGGCATCGGCCTCCACCCAACGGGCCTCCGGGCGGGCGGTGGACCCGTCCGTCTCGGACGGTGCCGGTGACCGCGTCCCGGCCCCAGCAGGAGCCCGCCGCCCTGGACCGGTGCCGGCCCCATCACCGCCGGCGCCCTCCCAGGGAACGGGGCCCTGCTTGCGCAGGCGGGCCACGAACATCCCGCCCGAATCCAGGTGGTGCGGGTAGATCCGGCGGCACGCCTCCACCTCCGGCCGGAACCGCCGCCCCTCCCAGGCCGTCACGCCGGCCACGCCGGGCAGGGCCTCGGGCAAGGGCTCCACGGTCACGGCACCCTCGGCCTCCTGGAGGACGAGATCGACTACCCCTTCGTTCTCCTCGGGGGCAAAGGTGCAGGTGGAATAGACCACCACCCCGCCGGCCCGGACCAGCGCCAGGCCTCGTCGCAGCAGGGCGGCCTGGACGGCCGGCAGGCGGCGCCGCTGGTGCCGCCCGGCGCCCTGCCGGGCCCTGGCGCTGCGCCGGGCGTTGCCCTCGGCCGAGCAGGGGGCGTCCACCAGGACCCGGTCGAAGGCGACGCCGCCGGGAAACTCCCGCCCGTCGGCCCGGGTGACGACCGCCGACGTCACCCCCAGGCGCTGCAGGTTGTGGGAAAGGGCGGCGAGCCGCCGCGGGTCGGGATCGTTGGCCACCACCATCCCCCGGTCGCCCATGCGCTCGGCCATCTGGGTCGACTTGCCCCCCGGCGCGGCGCTCAGGTCGAGCACCGTCTCGCCGGGCTGGGGATCCAGGGCCAGCACCGGGACGGCAGCCGCGGCCTCCTGCAGGTAGAACCGGCCGAGCCAGTGGTCCAGGGTCAGGGCGGGGGAGAAGGGCTCGGCCGTCACCCGCCACAGGTCGGGGTACCACTCGTACGGCTCAAGGCGGAAGCCACGTTCTTCCAGCCGGGCGCGCAGGGCCTCTGGGTCCGCTTTGAGCCGGTTGACCCGCAGGGTGGTGGGCTGCGGGCGGGCCAGGCTGGCCTGGAAGGCGTCCCAGTCGTCGACGATGGCGCGGTACCGTTCGAAGACGGCGGCGGGCATGGGCGCGTCCTCCTTTGCCTCCCTTTAACGTTACCGGATCCGCGGCCCTTCCTGGCTTACTGGATCGACGGCCGGGCGGGGGGCGGCGGGCCCCCGGGCCGGTTCCCGCTCCCCCCGCCGGTCCCGGCGGCGACGACGGCGTGGCGCCGGTCACCCGTTCGCCATTGCCGCCACCGCCCAAATGTGCTGAAATGGAACCTGCAACAACGCCCAAGCGGCGCAGGCAATCTTGCTTCCCGCCGCCGGCCCAGGGTTCTCCCCTGGCACCGGCCGGGACCGCCGGGGACCCCAGGGACCGTCCGGGTCTGGCGGGAGCATGGTTGGGGCGCCGCAACCGGCAACAGGCCGTCAAGGGGACGCGCAGCGCAAGGCACCCTCGCCCCGCAGCCCGCCCCACCCCACCCGCAGGCCGGCCAGGGGCCGGCCGCGGGCCGGTTCGTCCGGATCGGGAGTGGGAGGGGCCGCGGCGGGAGCGGTGCCTGCGCGGCCGCGATGCCAGGCCGTGATGCGCGACGCCCGGCCGTACTGGGGGTCAGAACCCGCCATGGACGCACGCTTCCGGGACGACTACGAGCCCGCGCCCCACGCCAGCCGCAAGGTGGCGCCGGTGGTCCACCGCAACCTGCCCGCCGCCCAGCTGGTGGAACTGGCCCTGGCCCGGGGCGAGGGGCAGCTCAGCGACACCGGGGCGCTGGTGGTCACCACCGGCAAGTACACCGGCCGCTCGCCGAAGGACAAGTTCATCGTCGACGAGCCGGCGGTGCGCCCGCACATCGCCTGGGGCGCCGTCAACCAGCCCTTCCCGCGGGACAGGTTCGACCGGCTCTACGAGCGGGTCCAGCAGTACCTGCGCCAGCGCAACCACTTCATCTTCGACGGCTTCGCCGGCGCCGACCCGGCCTACCGGCTGCGGGTCCGGGTGGTCACGGAGTACGCCTGGCACAGCCTCTTCGCCCGGCAGCTGTTCCTCCGCCCCGAGCCCGAGGAGCTGCGCGGTTTCGAGCCCGACTTCACCGTGCTCTACGCGCCCACCTTCCACGCCGACCCGCGCACCGACGGGACGCGCTCGGAGACCTTCATCCTGGTCAGCTTCGAGCGCCGGGTCGTCCTGATCGGGGGCACCGAGTACGCCGGCGAGATCAAGAAGTCGATCTTCAGCGTGCTCAACTACCTGCTGCCCGAGCGGGGCGTGCTGCCCATGCACTGCTCGGCCAACGTGGGGCCAGAGGGCGACGTGGCCCTGTTCTTCGGCCTGTCGGGGACGGGCAAGACCACGCTGTCGGCCGACCCGGAGCGGCGTCTCATCGGCGATGACGAGCACGGCTGGTCGGAGCGGGGGATCTTCAACTTCGAGGGCGGCTGCTACGCCAAGTGCATCAACCTCTCCCGCGAGTACGAGCCCCAGATCTGGAACGCCATCCGCTTCGGCGCCGTGCTGGAGAACGTGATCCTCGACCCGCAGACCCGGCAGCCCCTCTATGACCGGGCCGATCTGACCGAGAACACCCGGGCCGCCTATCCCGTGGAGTTCATCGACGGGGCGGTGATCCCCGGCGTGGCGGGCCACGCACAGACCGTGTTCTTCCTGAGCGCCGACGCCTTCGGCGTGCTGCCGCCCATCGCCCGGCTGACACCCGAGCAGGCCATGTACTACTTCCTGTCGGGTTACACCAGCAAGCTGGCGGGAACCGAGCGGGGCGTGACCTCGCCCGAGGCCACCTTCTCGACCTGCTTCGGCGAGCCGTTCCTGCCGCGCCGGCCGGTCGAATACGCCCGCATGCTGGGCGAGCGGTTGCGGCAGCACGGGACGCGGGTGTACCTGGTCAACACGGGCTGGACCGGCGGGCCCTACGGCGTCGGCAGCCGGATGAAGCTGCCCTACACGCGGGCGATGATCCGGGCGGCGCTGCGGGGCGAGCTGGACGGCGTGGAGCACCGGGTCGACCCGGTCTTCGGGTTTGCCGTGCCGGCGGCCTGCCCGGGCGTGCCGACGGAGGTGCTGGACCCGCGGGGCACCTGGGCCGACCCCGAGGCCTACGACCGCCAGGCCCGGGAGCTGGCCGCCCGGTTCGTCGAGAACTTCCGGCGCTTCGAGGGCGTGTCGGAGGAGATCCGGGCCGCGGGGCCACGGGTGGGGTAATCGCGGGTCCGAGCGGCGCCGGTACGGGGCCGCGACGGCCGTGGGGTCGCGGAGCGGCGGCGCCGGCGGGCCGGGTCGGAGGCCGCCGAGCCCCGGGGTCGCCGGGCTCACTGGCCTACCCTGTCCATCCGAACATGACATCGAGCATGTCGCAACTTCGATGGTCGACACCCCGCCCCGGACTCCGGGGCGGGGTGTGTTTGCTGGTCAATCCATCGCGCTCTGCGACCGCTGCGATGACCGCAACCTGCACAACGCCGGTCTCGGCAACCTTCGATCACGGCCACCGTTCGGGGAGGAACACGGCAATGCCGATCTGCACCGCCACGACGACGAGGCCCAGGATCGTCCCCAGGCCCCACACCTGCCGCGCATCCCCCCGCGCCAGCAATGGGGACCACGGGCCCGCACGCCCCAAGCACCTTCGGGCACGAAGGCCTTCAAGTTGCCGCCGGCCCGTTCCCTGGATTCGGTTCCAAAGCCGCCCGCCGTTCGATCTCGCGTAGGATGGCGCTGAAGTCGAGATGCCCTAACCCGCCGGCCGTGGCGGCGGCGTAGGTCTGGGCCACCTGGGCGGTGGCGGGCATCGGCACGCGCGCCTCGTGAGCCGCCGCCAAGGCCAAGCCAAGGTCCTTGTGCATCAGGGCCAGCTGGAACTGGGGCGGGAACTCCCCGCTGCGCCAGGCGGGCAGCTTCATCTTGATCAGCGGCGCCGCGACCGGCCCGGATTCCAGCAGGTCGAGGAACGCCTCCCGGTTGACCCCCAGGCGCTCCGCCAGGACCAGGCCCTCCGCCGCCACCTGCAAAAGCCCCGCCAGCACGAGGTTGACCGCGATCTTGGCCGCCTGGCCCTGGCCCGCCTCGCCGAAGTAGATGGTCTTGCGGCCCAAGGCCGTGAAGAGGGGTTCGAGCTCGCGTACCACGGCCGGGTCACCGCCGGCCAGGATCACCAGCTGCGCTTCTTCCGCCGCTCCCAGGCTGCCGCTGACCGGCGCATCGACGAAGGGGATGCCCCGCTCCCGGGCTTCCGCGGCGAACTCCCGGGCGGCCTGCGGTCCGATGGTGCTCATGTCGACCCAGACGAACCGGCGCCCGGTTTCCGCTGCGGCCAGCAGGCCCTGCGAGCCCCGCGCCACCGCAGCTACCGCCGCCGGATCGGCGACCATGGTCACCACCACGTCGGACCCGGCCGCCACCTCGACCGGCGAGGCCTTCACCACGGCCCCAGACCGGCCGAGTTCTTCCGCCCGGGCCGGCGTCCGGTTCCACACGGCCACCTCAAAACCCGCCTTGATCAGGTGGCGCGCCATGCGACTCCCCATGGCGCCAAGGCCGATCCATCCCACACGGCGCAAAGGCATGGGACCTCCCACCTCGTTCGCCGACATCTCGTCGATGTCTTGCGGGGATGTCGCGGGTACCCGCCTCCCGACTCAGCCGCATCCCGTCGAGTCTTGGGCGGGACCCTGTCGCGATCCCAGCCTGATCCGGTGGGGAACTGGCGTCACGCCGTCCTCGTCCCAGCTCACCCGTGCAGACCGAGCGTCCTTCCGGCGAGACTTTGGCCGCATCGGGCCCGGCCGCCGAGCTCACCCTACCCGACGGGGCGCCGCCCTCACGGCCTCGGCGGCGCGCCACGCTGCTCGGGCGCGGGCCGCCCGTGCAGCCGGCCCCGGACCATACTGCGGACCCCGACCACACCGCGCGAGAGCGGGCGCCCGTACGACCCGGCCGGCCTCCCGGCCTCATCCTCTTCGTAGAGTGGGCCGCTCTACGGCCCAGCGGTACGCCAGCAGGGCCAGGGCGAACTCGAGCACCAGCTCCTGGACGCCCGCCATGGCCGGGAACACCGCCACCAGGCCCAGGGAGACGGCCACCCACGTGGCCCCCAGGACGGCCAGCAGCCGCATGGCGGCCGCTCGCCCCGCCTCCCGGGCGGCCACGGCCGCGACCGCCGCCAGGGTGAGGAGCATGACGTAGCGTCCGATCGAGAAGACACTGATCAGGGCGAAGGCGAACAACGCCGCCACCGCCGCCCAGCCCCACCGGCGGGCGGTCGCCGGCGCCATGCGGTGGCTCAGGGCGAGCACGCTGACGGCAAAGACCATCGTCCCGGCTCCAAACCAGGCGCCCCACACGAGCGGTCACCGCCCCTCATCACGGGCTACGCACGGCACCGTGCCGGTTCGACCGGGCGCAGGCCGCCGTCGCAGGGTTTCGCGCGGCGTGACGGCAACACCTACTATCACCCCGCCTCGTTTTCGAATTTCCCTCGTCCTTCCTTCCCTGGCGGGCCACTCCATCGGCCGGTGGGCCTTCGCCGGTGGTAACATCATACTGATACGGGAGGTTCGCAGCCGTGGTCCGTAAGCTGCGGGTGACTGGCGAGTTCCTCCGCGTCGACGAGCGGCTCGGCCGCCTTCCGGGCGTCTTCGCCCGGTTCGACGGCCTGGTGGCCGCGTTCCTCCACGGAAGTTACGGCACCCCGCACCAGACGCCCCTGAGCGACGTGGACCTGGCCGTGGTCTACCGGCCGGAGCGGCTTCCGGACCTGCGGGAACTCGCGAACCTCCAGGGCGACGTGGAAGACGCCCTGGGCCTCGAAGACGTGTCCGTCACCGTCCTCAACCGGACGCCTTTGCCCTTTCAGTTGCGCGTCCTGACCGACGGCCGAGTGCTCTACGTCGCCGATCCCGTGGCCCTGGCGGACTTCCGGGAACGCGTGTGCAAGCTCTACGGGGATTTCGAGCCCGACTACCGGCGCCTAGCGCTGGACTACGACCGGGCGCTGAAGGAGGCCTATGCCCCGCTGAAGGAGGCCTGCACCCTGCTCAAGGAGGCCTGCGCTCCGATGGACGAGGTACCGCCTTCCCATTCGTCTGGCGAGTCCCAGGATTCGGCCAGGGCCAGGATCAGGGGCAGGGCCAAGGGAGAAGATCCGGATCCCGGCGGCCCCACAACGCCGGACGAACCCGGCCGGCCGGCGGCAGATCCGCCCAGGAACGGCGCGGAAGGTGTGCCGGAAACCCGGCCGGCAATGAACGGCGAACCCCCGACCACGACGTTGGGCGTCATCGACCGGGAGAAGGTACGGGACAAGATCGACTTCATTCGGAGGAACCTGGTGCAACTGGAGGCCCTCGCCCGGCGCGGGCCCGCTGCCTTGCGCGACGACAAGATCGCCGAGGCCGCGGCCGTCCACATGCTACAGACCTCCATCGAGGCGATGATCGACGTGGCCAACCACATTGTGGCCCGCCTGGGCCTGGGGGTTCCCAAGTCGTACCGCGAAGCCATTGACCTGCTGGTGGAAGCTGGGATCCTTCCTGCGGAGCACCGGGCCACCTTCCACCGGATGGTCCGCTTCCGCAATCGCGCGGTGCACCTTTACGACACGATCTCGCCCGAAGAGGTTCATGGGATCCTGGCCCATCGTCTGGGCGACTTCGACCTGTTCATCGGGGCTGTCGTCCGCCGGTTGTTCTAATCCGGTTTCCCCGGTGCCGTCACCCGGGGACAGGACCCCCTGTAGCGAGCGGGCTCCAATCGAGCGCTGCGGCAAGGCGGAGGCAGGGGTAGGAGGGATAGGCTGTTGCGGAGAGCGCGGGAGAACTGGTTCGACCGGAAGTGGAAGAACCGCCGGGCGCTGAGAGCGAGGGAGAGGCGCTCAGCGAAG
The DNA here is from genome assembly GCF_054654595.1 of Thermaerobacter litoralis. Taxonomy (NCBI): domain Bacteria; kingdom Bacillati; phylum Bacillota; class Clostridia; order Eubacteriales; family Clostridiales Family XVII. Incertae Sedis; genus Thermaerobacter; species Thermaerobacter litoralis. Next base: position 249,879 of record NZ_BAAIES010000009.1, read on the forward strand.
TACCGAGCACGCCTGGAACGAGAGGAGGCGGGTACGCCAGAGCCAGGTGGAGATGATGCGCCGTTGGCGGTTTCAGATGATGCGTCGATAGGCGTTGTTTGCGAGGTGCGCAGCGACATCCGTGTTGTGATGGCGGGTGAGCGGTGCTACGCGAGCCTGACCCGCGTGCCGCTCGTGGTCGGCGACCGGGTTCGGTTTGTTGTCGAGGGGAACAGGTGGGCGGAGGCGGCAGCGGAGCGCAGGCAGGAGGGTGCGCGGCATTTACACATGGGCCGTTGAGCTCGAGGTGGTGGGTGGAGTGGCCCCCTCCCGCGGCACCGCCCACATGGGAGTGGGCGGGTACGCCCGTGAACCCGAACAAGTGGATGCACGCACGCTGTCCGACATCGCCGCCCCTGCGCTCAAAACCATCGAGGGGGATTGCGGATGCCACGGTATTGGGGGCCTTGACCACCCGGCCGTCCTTTCTTTTCTGCGGTTCCGCAAGCCAATTACGTACGATTTGTCCGATTGGCCTTTGGTGCCAGTGGGAAGTTCGAGTTTTTTCGCGCACTTGCTCGATTCGCATACGCGCAATGCCTTCCGTCGCTCATGCCCCCGCTGCGGCCTCGAGGCGGCCAACCGACGGCCGCAGCTCGGCCAGCTTAAGGAGGCCGGAAGCATCATGATGGACCTGGCGGTCAGACCTGATGCAAAGGGCCGGCAATGGGCCCACACCGCGGTCCAGCCATGCTGCCGGTGAACCACTATCCCCAACCCAGGAGGAGCCCGATCCCCCACACCCCCGCCAGCAGCACGGGCCGGGTCAGATACCGCACGTGGACCACGGCAACCATTCGGGGAGGAACAGGGCAATGCCGATTTGCATCGCCACGAAGAGGAGGCCCAGGATCGTCCCCAGGCCCAACACCCACGCATCCCCCAGCGCGAGCAGTTCGAACCACGAGGGCGCGGACGCCCCAAGCGCCTACGGGCACAAAGACCTTCAAGTTGCCGCCGGCCCGTTCCCTGGATTCGGTTCCAAAGCCGCCCGCCGTTCGATCTCGCGTAGGATGGCGCTAAAGTCGAGATGCCCTAACCCGCCGGCCGTGGCGGCGGCGTAGGTCTGGGCCACCTGGGCGGTGGCGGGCATCGGCACGCGCGCCTCGTGAGCCGCCGCCACGGCCAAGCCGAGGTCCTTGTGCATCAGGGCCAGCTGGAACTGGGGCGGGAACTCCCCGCTGCGCCAGGCGGGCAGCTTCATCTTGATCAGCGGCGCCGCGGCCGGGCCGGATTCCAGCAGGTCGAGGAACGCCTCCCGGTCGACCCCCAGGCGCTCCGCCAGGACCAGGCCCTCCGCCGCCACCTGCAAAAGCCCCGCCAGCACGAGGTTGACCGCGATCTTGGCCGCCTGGCCCTGGCCCGCCTCGCCGAAGTAGATGGTCTTGCGGCCCAAGGCCGTGAAGAGGGGTTCGAGCTCGCGTACCACGGCCGGGTCACCGCCGGCCAGGATCACCAGCTGCGCCTCTTCCGCCGCCCCCAGGCTGCCGCTGACGGGCGCATCGACGAAGGGGATGCCCCGCTCCCGAGCTTCCGCGGCGAACTCCCGGGCGGCCTGCGGCCCGATGGTGCTCATGTCGACCCAGACGAACCGGCGCCCGCTTTCCGCTGCGGCCAGCAGGCCCTGCGAGCCCCGCGCCACCGCAGCCACCGCCGCCGGATCGGCGACCATGGTCACCACCACGTCGGACCCGGCCGCCACCTCGGCCGGCGAGGCCTTCACCACGGCCCCGGATCGGCCGAGTTCTTCCGCCCGGGCGGGCGTCCGGTTCCACACGGCCACCTCGAAACCCGCCTTGATCAGGTTGCGCGCCATGCGACTCCCCATGGCGCCAAGGCCGATCCATCCCACACGGCGCAAAGGCATGGGACCTCCCACCTCGTTCGCCGACATCTCGTCGATGTCTTGCGGTGATGTCGCGGGTACCCGCCTCCCGACTCAGCCGCAGCCCGTCAAGTCTTGGTCGGGCCCCCGCCCCGGTCCCAGCCTGATCCCATGGACTGGCGTCACGCCGTGCCTGTCCCAGCTTACCCGTGCAGACCGAGCGCCCCTCATCACGGGTCTGCCCAAGCGTTTACGCAGAGTCTCCGGGACGGTCCAGCAGATCCCCCGGCAAGGGCCGGAACTCCACGTCGTAACCGAAGGCCCGGGGCCCAACCACCGCCAGGGCCGCGGGAGTCTTGAGCTGGCGCGGCGCCGCCAGGCCCAGCACGCTGACCCGCAGCCCGTACCGCAAGACCTCCGTGGCCACGGGCTCGCCGGTCTCCGTATCGACAATGCAGATCAGGTCCGGGGTGCAGGCCAGCGGCTGGCCGTCGTTCCCCTCCGGGCCATCCCCTGCTTCGCCACCCGTTCCCCGCGCCACCAGGTATTCATTCTGGAACTCGATGACCACTACCTGGCCGTCGAAGGCCCCCAAGCCCTCAATGCGCACGGCGCCGCGGGCGAAGCCCTGGACGGTGCGGCGGGCCACGTCGACCACCTTGCCGTCCAGCAGGTGGACACCGGGCACCTCCTTCAGGATGGCCTCCACGGGCGAGGTGTGGGCCGCCCGGGCCGCCAGTACCGCCTGCCCCAGGCGGCGGGCCAGGGAAAGGGTGCCGGGGATGCCGAAGGCCTTCACCTGCCGGCCCTCCACCAGCGGCATGGCCAGTCCCGCCGAGCCACCCATGGCAATGGTGGTGGCCCGGGCCAGGCGCTCGGCCCAGTAGGGGTCGCGGATCCGGTCGAAGATCACCGCGTGGCCGTGGACGTCGGCCAGGGCGAAGGGCGAGGGCGAGACGCCGTTGATCATGAAGGTGTCCATCTGCAGCTCCGGGAACGCCCGGCCCATGGGGTCGGCGTCGATCACCGGCAAGTCCAGCAGCGCCCCGACGATCAGCGGCACGAGCCCGTTGGCGCCGCCGATCTCCCCCGGCAGAACGAAGTCCAGCGGCCGGCCGGCGAAGCGGGCCAGGGCCTCCACCGCGCCGGTCATCTCCGTGCCCGCGGGAAGTTTCTCATAGCCCACGGTCGGGGCCCCCATGCCCCCGATCCCGCAACCCAGGGCGTCGTCGGGCACCTCATCGGCCGGAAGAACCCGCACCCGCCGCCCGGCCCGCAGGTACCGCAAAAGCTGCAGCTTGCCGAGGTAGGGGTTGCCGCCGCCGCCCGTGCCGAGGATGCCGGCGCCCACGGCGATGGCTTCCACATCGTCCGGGGTCACCTCCCAGCCGCCGGCCACCCACGGAGCCGCTGCGGCGGCGGGCCGGTTCGTCCCCGCCGGGTTCGTGCCGGTCGCCCCATCACCCATGGCTTCCATGCCCGTTCACTCCCCACTAGCTCGCTCAAACAGCGCCAACCCAACAAACCCACCCAACCGATCTCACAAAGGTCGTTCGGCGGGCGGGTTCCACGGCGCCCTCCGGCCGGGGAACCCCGGCGGCTGCCCCGTGGCCTTCGTGGCCTTCGCGGCCTGCCCGGCGGCGGTCCCAGGGCCACGGGCGCCGGGCCTCACGCCGGGCGAGCCGGCGCCAGCGTCAAGTCCCCGACGGCCTTGACCCGGAACCGCACCGCATTGCCCGGCAGGTAGGCGAGGGACACCTCGTCCTGGTCGACCACCTCGATGGTCTCGGGCCGGGCGCCGGCGGCCCGGGCCCGTTCCACCGCCTCGCCGCGGATGGCGGCCAGGGCCTGCTCGCGGCGGATCCCCTCCAAGGACACCACCCGCTCCACCTCGCCCGCCACCTGGGCCATGGCCGCGCCCACGGCGTTGGCCACGGCATAGTGATCCGGACGAACCACCCGGGCGGCGCCCGGCAGGTGGTCCGGCATGAGGATGGAGCCTCCCCCCACGGCGATGACCGGGACGGGCTCGGCGCTGGTCTTCACCCGGTCGACGGCGTCGGCGATCATGCGGGCCATCCGCTCCAGTCCGTCCGCCACCAGTTGCGGAGGGAGGTCGCGCACCCGGGCCGGGTCGCCCACCTCCGCCCGCCCCGCCGCCACCACCAGGTCCGTGGCGGTCAGGCGCTCCCCGCCGAAGACCCGGGCCTCGGCCCGGATGCGGAAGCCGGCGCTACGGGGGCCGATGCGCAGCGGTTCCGGCTCGACATAACTGCCGCCGCCCAGCCCCACCGACAGGACGTCCGGCATGGGGAAGTTGGTCCGCACGCCGCCGATGGTCACCGTGGCCGCCGCGGGCCGCGGAAAGCCGCGCACCAGCACGCCCACGTCGGTGGTGGTGCCGCCGATGTCGATGACCACGGCATCCCGCAGGCCGCTAAGGAAGGCTGCGCCCCGCATGGAATTGGTGGGCCCAGAGGACACGGTGCGGACGGGGTAGCGCTGCAGCGCATCGGCGGACAGCAGGGTGCCGTCGTTCTGGGTGAAGTAGAACGGGCAGTGGAGGCCCAGCTCCCTCAGGGCCTCGCGGAACCCCTCCACCAGCCGGCCCGCCAGCGCCGTCAGGCTGGCGTTGAGAACGGTCGCATTCTCCCGCTCCAGCAGCCCCACGCGGCCGATGGCATGGGAGAGGGTGACCCGCAGGCCGGGGTATTCCTCCTCCAGGATGGCCCGGGCCCGTTCTTCCGCCGACGGGTCGACGGGGGAGAAGACGGCCGTCACAGCGGCCGCCTTGAGACCCTCCGCCTTGAGCCGGCGGGCGGCGGCCCGCAGGGCCGGTTCGTCCAGGGGGGCGATGGGCCGGCCGTCGAACTCGTGCCCTCCCCGGACCAGGAAGACCTGATCGCCCACGCAGGCGGCCAGATCGCGGGGCCAGTCGACCAGCGGCGGCAGGGCCGCCGTAGCCGGGAGGCCGATGCGGATCACCCCCACCGGTTCCAGCCGGCGTTCCACCACCGCGTTGGCAAAGTGGGTGGTGCCGATCATCACCGCCTGCACCGCACCGGGCCGGCAGCCGGCAGCCTGCAGCACCCCCCGCACCGCGGCGGCGATGCCCGCCGTGACGTCGGGGCTGGTGGGCGCCTTGTGCCAGGCCACCACCCGGCTACCGTCCAGCAGCACGGCGTCGGTGTTGGTTCCTCCCACGTCGATGCCGATGCGCAACGGTCATCCTCCCCTATTCCACCGGCTCGCGCTCGTACCCGCAGGCGGCATCCCGGGCGATGTCCGCGGGGTCGCGGGCCTCGGGCGGGCCCCAGCCGCCGCCCACGCCGGTGATCAGCACCACCCGGTCGCCGGGTTCCAGAGGGAGGCGGGCCACCCGGCCCCCCTCCCAGCGCAGCCGCCCCGCAGCATCCAGCACCCGGATGCGGTTGGGCGTGCCCGGCCGCCCGCCGGCCACGCCCCAGGGCGGGGTGCGGTGGCGCCCAAAGCTGGCCGTCAGGAAAGCCGGGGCGAGGACCCGGTACTCCCGCACGCAGCCGAAGCCGCCCCGGTAACGGCCTTCGCCGCCCGGTTCGGTGTTGAGGGCAAAGCGCTCGAGGCGGACGGGATACCGGGCCTCGGCCACCTCCGCGGGCAGGATGTAGGTCTCGCCGTCCCCGATGTTGAACAGGGCCGCGGTGCCGTCCCGGTGGGCCGCGGCGCCCCATCCCCCCACCTGGGGTTCGACCAGAAGCCAGTCGGCGCCGTCGTCCCCCCGCCCGGCCAGCAGGGTGCCGCAGACCGACAGGTAGTGGCCGGCCGTCAGCCGGTGGGGAACCACCGGGGCCAGGGCCTTGAGGACCAGGTCGCAGGCCATCTGGTCCACCTCGAAATAGGTGGACGTCGCCGCCGGCCGCCGGGCCGTGAAGATGGTGCCCGGCGGGCAGACCACCTCCAGGGGCTCAAAACAGCCGTCGCAGGCGGGAAAGGCGGGATCGGTCACCGCCTTGAAGGCGGCCCGGACCGACGAGATCAGCACCGAGCGGGTGCAGTTGAGGGGTCCGGGCACCTGGGGCGCCGAACCGGTGAAATCGCAGATCATGCGGCCGTCTCGCACCGTCACCCGCACCCGGACGGGCAGGCGGTCGGCGCCGGCCAGTTCGTCCCCGTCGATGAAGTCCTCGGCTTCGTATACGCCTTCAGGGATGGCGGCCAGGGCCTGGCGGGTGATGGCCAGCCCCTGGCGCTGGAGGGCGTCCATGGCCTCCAGCACCCCGTCGACGCCGTAGCGGTGGCACAGGTCGTCCAGGCGCCGGGCTCCGGCCTTGAGGGCGGCCACCTGCGCCCAGAAGTCGCCCAGGGTCTGCTCGGGCAGGCGCACGTTGGCCGCGATGACGTCCAGCAGGGCGTGGTTCGTCCGGCCGCGTTCCACCACCTTGACGCAGGGCAGCTGCAGGCCCTCCTGGTAGACCTCCGTGGCGTCGGGGCTCCAGGACCCGGGGTGCATCCCGCCCACTTCCGTCCAGTGGGCCTTGCTGGCCACGAAGGCCACCCGCCGGCCCCCCGCGAAGACGGGCATCAGCAGGGTGACGTCGGACAGGTGGGTGCCGCCGCCCAGGAAGGGGTCGTTCAAGGCCACGATGTCGCCGGGGTGCAGCTGGTCGCCGAACCGGGACAGCGCCTCCCGCACGGCGAAGTCCAGGCAGCCGATGAACCCGGGCACGCCCTGCCCCTGGGCGACCAGGCGCCCCTGCCCGTCGGTGACGCCGGTGGCGTAGTCCAGCACCTCGTAGATGATCGGGCTCTGGCTGGACTGTCCCAGGGCGATGAACATCTCCTGGGCCGTGGCCTGCAAGCCCTCCTTGATGACCTCGATCGTGAAGGGATCCACCGCCCGTCACACCCCCGTGGCGATCCAGAGGTTGCCCAGGACGTCCACGGTGACCGTCTGCCCGGGAAGAACCACCGTCACCGTGGCCGGTTCTTCGATCAAAACGGGGCCCTCCAGCCGGGCGCCGGGCGGCAGCCGGTCCCGGTCGTAGACGGGGACGTCGCGCCACCCGCCGGGCAGCAGGCAAGGCCGGCTGCCAAGGCGGGCGGAGAGGGTCGCTTCGGCCAGGGCAGCGGAGGCCAGGCTGCCACCGCCCAGGATCCCGCCCGATGCCGCCCCGCCGGACGCCATCTCTCCCCGGAGCGCCCCGCGGGCCACCACGTTGCCGGGGACCGCCCCGCGGGCCACCACGCCGCCGGGGAGCTTCCCCCCGGCGGCTTCCGCTCCGGCCCGGCGCCCGTCCCGCATACCGGCCCCGGACCCGCCGGCAGCGGGCAGGGCAGCCCCCGCCACCGCCGGCAGGGTGGCGGGCGGCAGGTCGGCCATGGGCACATTGATCGCCGGCAGGTGGCGTTCCGACATCACCACCCCGGTGACATGCAGCCGCACCACCTCCACCGGGGCGTCGAGGCGAAAGCCGTAGCGGTGGCGGTGGGCGCGGTGGAACCGGTTGACCATCCGCTGCAGGTGGACCGCCGTCCAGGTGCCGGCGGTCGCCGGGACGGTCACCGTGTGCTCCTGGCCGGCGTAGCGCATGGCGGCCTGCCGGTACAGCACGGGCCGGCGGACGCCCTCGTGGCGCAGCGCCTCCCGCACCTCCCGCTCCAGTTCCCGCCAGGTGCCGTTGAGGAGGGGCAGGGCGCCCGGCTCCATGGGCGCCAGCAGGGTCTGGACCCGGTCGACCCGCAGATCCGCCATGGCCATGCCCCAGGCCGAAAACACCGCGGGATGCCGCGGGATCACCACCTCGGGGATCCGCAGCTCGGCGGCCAGGGCGGCGGCGTGGGCCGGTCCCGTGCCGCCAAAGGCAATCAGGGTAAAATCCCGGGGATCGAGGCCCCGCTCCAGGGAGACGAGGCGCAACGCCTTGGCCATCACGGCCTCGGCCAGGCGCAGGATGCCCAGGGTGCAGGCATCCCGGTCAAGACCCAGCCGCCGGCCCAGGGCCGAGATGGCCGCCCGGGAGGCATCGACGTCCAGGGCCAGCTCGCCCCCCAGGTAGTTGAAGGGGTTGTAGCGGCCCGCCACCAGGTTGGCGTCGGCCAGGGTCGGCTCCGTTCCACCCCGGCCGTAGGCTACGGGCCCGGGGTCCGCGCCCGCGCTGATGGGCCCCACGCGGGCCGCCCCGGCCGGGTCGACCCAGGCGATGGACCCGCCGCCCGCCCCCACCTCCACGATGTCGACCACGGGGACCTGGACGGGGTATCCGGGCCAGGTCGGGGTGGCCTCGACCCGGTAGTCGGTGCGGATGGAGGGACGACCCTCCTGCACTAGGGAGGCCTTGGCCGTGGTGCCGCCGACGTCGAAGGCGATGATGTTGGGCCGGCCGATGAGCCGCCCCAGCATGGCGGCTCCCGTCACCCCGGCCACCGGCCCCGACTCCAAGAGGTGGATCGGCGCCGCCGCCGCCCGGGCAAAGGGCGCCAGGCCGCCACCGGAGAGCATGGCGTAGGCGCGCCCCCCCAGCCCCCGCTGCCGCAGTTGGGCCTCGAGCCCCTCCAGGTACCGGCGGCCCACCGGCCGCACGTAGGCGTTCAGCACCGCCGTGGACGTGCGCTCGTACTCCCGCCACTCCCGGCTAATCTCGGACGAGGTGCAGACCTCGACGTCCGGCCACTCTTCCTGGACCAGGCGGGCGGCGGCCCGCTCGTGCGCAGGGTTGATATAGGAGTGGAGGAAGGCGATGGCCACGGCTTGCACGCCGGCCTCCCGGAGCCGGCGTGCGGCGGATCGCACCTCGTCGGCAGCCAGGGGGGTGACGATCCGGCCGGCCGGATCGACCCGCTCGGTGACCTCCAGCCGCAGGTGGCGGGGCACCAGGGGCTCCGGCTTGACGAAGGCGAAGTTGTACAGGTCGGGGCGGTTGCCGCGGCCGATCTCCAGCACGTCCCGGAACCCCCGGGTGGTGATCAGGCCGACCCGGGCCCCGCGCCGCTGGGTGATGGCGTTAATGACCACGGTGGTGCCGTGGACGAAGGTGGCCACCGTGCCCGGGTCGATCCCCGAGCGGGCCACCACCTCCAGGGTGCCGCGGCTGAAGTCGGGCGGGGTGGACGGTGCCTTGGCCGTCACCACCTGGCCTGAGGTCTCATCCACCGCCACCAGGTCGGTAAAGGTGCCCCCCACGTCGGTGGCCATGCGCCACACCGCGGCATTCCTCCCCCGTCAAAATTCCTCGGCGTAGTGGCAGGCCACCCGGTGCACCGGCCGGTAGGCCTTGACCGCCAGGGCGGCATCGGGCTGGCCGAGGCCGGCCGGGAGCCCCCCGCCAGCAGGAGGCCCGGATGCTCCCGTGACGGTGGAACCGTCCCCTGCCGGAGGCCGTTCCAGAGGCCGGAGCGCCGGCGCCTCTGCGAAGCAGCGAGGCCGGGCCCAGGGGCAGCGGCCGGCGTAGCGGCACCCCGCACCGGGCTGCCCGATTAGGGTGGCGGTCCCGGCCCCATTCAGCCCGGCGGGGACCGGGCCGCCGATCGGGACGCCGGGCCCGGCGCTAGGCGAGACACCAGGTGGCCCGCCGGGCGCAGGACCGGGCGGGACGGCGGCGGGCACACCGGGCGCGGCACCGGGCGGCGAGATGGGTGGGACGCCGGGCCACAGGCTCTGCGGGGCGCCCGGTGGCAAGATGGCCGGCACACCGGGCGCAAGGCTTGGGACGCCGCTGGGCGGGATACCAGGCCCCCCATGGCGGGCCGCCAGCAGGGTGCGGGTGTACGGGTGCCGGGGGCGGGCAAAGAGCTCGTCCACCGGCGCCTCTTCCACCACCACGCCCCGGTACATCACCACCAGCCGGTCGCACAGGTACTCCAGCACCCGCAGATCGTGGGAGATAAATAGGTACGTCAACCGGTGCTGCTCGCGCAGCTGCTCAAGCAGCTGCAGGATCTGGGCCTGGACCGACACGTCCAGGGCCGAGGTGGGTTCGTCCAGGATTAGAAGCTTGGGCCGGACCGAAAGGGCCCGGGCGATGCCGACCCGCTGGCGCTGGCCGCCCGAGAGCTCGTGGGGGTAGCGGGCGGCAAAGGCTGCCGGCAAGCCTACCTGCTCAAGCAAATCTTCGGCCACCCGGCGGCGCTCGGACCGGGTCAGGCGGCGGTGGGCGGCCAGGGGCTCGGTCACCGCGTCGCCCAGGCGCTGGCGCGGATCCAGGGACCACCAGGGGTCCTGGAACACCATCTGGGCCTGCTGCCGCCACTGCCGCAGCCGCTCGCCGCGGAGGGCGGTCACCTCCACGCCCTCCATCCAGACGGACCCCGCCGTGGGCTCGATGAGCCGCAGGATCAGCCGGGCCAGGGTCGACTTGCCGGACCCGGATTCGCCGGCGATCCCCACCGTCTCCCCGGGGTAGGGGACCAGCAGGTCGACGCCGTCCACCGCGCGGAGCGCACCGGCGGGAGCCAGGGTGGAACCCGGTACGGGCCCCTGGCCGGAGGCGCCCACCGGGGCCGGCCGGGCACTTGCCCGTACACCCCCGGCTCCTGCCCGCTCCACCTCACCGCCGGCCCGCCCGATCCCCGTTCGACCCTGCCCGGTCTCGGGACCCGCCTGCCGCATTCCCGTGCCGGCCTGTCCGATTCCAGCACCGGTCCCCCGTGTACCCAGGCGGGCCCGCCGGCCTTGCAGCCGGTTTCCCAAGCCGAAGAACCCGCCCCGCCGCACAGAAAACGCCTTGACCAGGCCCCGCACCTCGAGGAACGGCGGCTCGGGGAGTGCCCGTTGCGGGGCCTCTGGCTCTGCCGACCCGGATCTTGCCTCAGGCACCGGCCAGCCCCCCTTCCAGCACCACGGGGCAAGCGACACCCCGGCTCCCCACCGGTTGCAGCCGCGGGTCGTGGCGGTGACAGGCCGGCTGGGCCAGGGGGCAGCGGCTGGCAAACCGGCACCCGGGCGGCGGCTGCCGCAGGTCCGGCACCGTCCCCGGGATGGGCTTGAGGGGCCGGCCCCGCCGGGGCACCGAGGCTAGCAGGCCCCGGGTGTAGGGATGCCACGGCTCGGCGAACAGGTCCGCCGCCGGGCCCTGTTCCACCACGCGACCCGCGTAGAGGACGGCCACCCGCTGGCAGTAGCGGGCCACCAGCTCCAGGTCGTGGCTGATCAGGATCATCGCCATGCCCAGCCGCCGCTGCAGGCCGGCTAAGAGCTCCAGCACCTGGGCCTCCACGGTGACGTCCAGGGCGGTGGTGGGTTCGTCGGCAATGAGGAGTTCGGGCTCGCAGGCCACGGCGGCGGCGATGGCCACCCGCTGGCGCTGGCCCCCCGACAACTGGTGGGGGTAGCGGCGCAGCATCGCTTCCGGATCGGGCAAACCGACGAGCTCGAACACCGCCTGGGCCCGCCGGTAAGCCTCCCGCCAGGGCACCCGGTGGTGCAGGCGCACCACCCGGGCCACCTGCTCGCCCACGGTGAACACGGGATTGAGGGCGGTGGCCGGATCCTGGAACACCATGGCGATCCGCCGCCCGCGGATCCGGCGCATCTGGGCGTCGGGCAGGCGGATCAGGTTCACCCCAGCAAAGCGGGCCACGCCGCCCACGCGGGTCAGGCCCGGGGGCAGCAAGCGCAACAGGGCAAGGCCGGCGCTGGACTTGCCGCAGCCCGACTCCCCGACCAAGCCGGCCACCTGGCCGCGGTCAACCTCCAGGGCCTCCAGCTCCAGGGCCCTGAGCCACCCGCCGGGCACCCGGTAATCCACGGTCAGGTTCTCGATCTCCAGCAGCGCCCCCACGGGTCGACCTCCTCCCGCGCCTCGTATGCAGCTACCGCGAAGCCGTGGGTCAAACCCGAATCCAAACCCCAACCCGCCCGCCGCGTCACAACCCCACCCGCCGGATCCCCTTGGGGTCGAGGACTTCCCGCAGCCCGTCGCCCAGAAGGTTGAAGGCGAGCACCGTCAGGAAGATCGCCAGCCCCGGGAAGGTCACGTACCAGGGGTGGTCGAGGAAGAAGGTGCGGCCGGTGTTGATCATCAGGCCCCACTCGGGTTCGGGCGGCTGGGCGCCCAGGCCGAGGAAGGACAGCGCAGCAAAGGTGAGGATCACCGACCCGAAATCCAGCGACGCCTGCACCACCACCGGCACCCAGGCGTTGGGCAGGATGTGGCGGGCGATGATGGCCAGGGGCCGGACACCCGCGGCCCGGGCCGCCTCGACGAAGGGGCGCTCCCGCAGGCTGACGGCCTCGCCCCGCACCAGCCGGGTGTACCAGGGCCACCACGACAGGGCGATGGCCAGGGTGGCGCTGTTGATCGAAGGCTCCAGCATGGCCGCGAAGACGATGGCCAGCAAAAGGGGCGGGAAGCTCAGGAACACGTCGGTCACCCGCATGATGGCCTCATCGAGCCAGCCGCCCGCATAGCCGGCCAGGGCGCCCAAGGGGACGCCGATCAGCACCGCCAGGAGGATGGCGAAGAGCCCCGCCCGCAGCGACAGCCGGGCGCCGAAAAGGATCCGGGACAAGAGATCGCGCCCCAGGTCGTCGGTACCCAGGAGGTGGGCTCCACCCGGCGGCTGCAGCCGCTGGTCGGGGTGGACGGCATCGCCCGCATCGCCGGGGTAGGGAGCCAGGACCGGAGCCAGCAGGGCGGCTGCCAGCAGCAGGCAAGCCAGCAAGAGGCCCGCCGCGGTGAGCGGGTTCTTCCAGAGTTGACGCCAGAGTGCCATCCGTCCGCCACCTCCCCCGAAGGCCGCCTCACCGCAAGGCGATGCGCGGGTCGAGCCACGCCTGCACCACGTCGACCACCAGGTTGATCAGCACGTAGGCCGTGGCCACCAGGATCGTCACGCCCATGATGGCCGGGTAATCGCCGGCCACCAGGGCGCTGGCCGCGTAGCGGCCCAATCCCGGCCAGCCGAACACGGCCTCCACCAGGAAGGCCCCCGTCAGCGAGTAGCCGAAGGACAGGCCCACCACCGTCAGCACCGGGCCCAGCGCCGGCTTCAAGGCGTAGCGGAAGAGGATCGTTCCCTCGCCGACGCCCAGCGCCCGGGCGTTGCGCACGTGGTCTTCCGCCAGCACCTCGCTCATGGCCGCCCGGACCATACGCATCACCAGGCCGATGGGGTAGGCAGCCAGGGCCAGGGCCGGCAGCACCAGGTGCCGGCCCGCCTCGACGACCAGCGCCCAGTCGCCGGTCAAGAGGCCGTCCAGCACGTAGGCGCCGGTGATGGACGGCACGGGATGGAGCAGCTGGAACGTGGTGTCGAGCCGCCCCTGCAGCGGGAACCAGCCCAGTTTCCGGAAGAACACCAGCTGCAAGAGCAGCGCCAGCCAGAAGGTCGGCATGGAGACCCCGGCGATGGCCAGCATCCGGGACAGGTGATCGGGGACGCGGTCGCGGTAGCGTGCCCCCACCACGCCCAGGGGCACGCCGATCACCAGGGCCAGCAGGGTGCTGGCCACCACCAGCTCCAGGGTCGGCGGCAGGAAGGCCAGCAGGTCGGAGAGCACCGGCTGGTGGGTGACCACCGCCGTCCCCCAGTCGCCCCGCAGCAGCCGGCCGATGTAGTCGGCGTACTGGATGGGCAGCGGCCGGTCCAGGCCGAGTTCTTCCCGTGCCCGGGCGATCTGTTCCGCCGTGGCGTGGGGGCCCACCCAGCGGGCCGCCGGGTCGGCCGGGATGACCTGGGCGGCCAGGAAGGTGACCACCGTCACCCCGGCCAGCACACCCGCGGCCAGGAGGAGGCGTCTTAAGATGTAGCGCCCGAACCCCGAACTCAACCCGTCCACCTGCCTGCCCCGATTTTGGTTCGTGAGCCGGGCATCACTCGCGGTGCACGTCGTACCAGAAGACCACGTTGGGATAGGCCGGGTTGTCCACGTAGCCCTTCAGCGAGCGCTTCTTGACCCGGGCGTACTTGAGGTCGTAGATGGGGATGACCGGCACCTCGTCGAACAGGATCTGGTCGGCCTGCCGGTACAGGGCCGCCGCCCGGTCGCGATCGGTGGCCGCCAGGGTCGCCGCCTGGTCGATCAACTGATCGAACTCCGGATTGCTGTAATACGACAGGTTGAAGACGATCTCGTCCTCGCTGTGGAACATGCTGCGGAAGAAGGTATCCGGCGTCGGATATTCCGGCCACCAGTAGAACAGCAGGATGTCCTGGCGCTGCTCCGGCTGAGGCGACTTGGCCAGATCCCACTGGGCCTCCCACGGCATGCCCCGGACCTCGACCTCAAGGCCCAAGCTGCGCAGGTTGGCGGCGTAGAGCTCGGCGATCTGCCGCTGGGCGTCGTCGCCCGAGGTGTAGGTGATCAGAAGCTCGTGATCGACGCCCCCGGCTTGCTCCAGCAGTTGCCGCGCCTTGTCGAGATCCTGGGTGCGGGCTGGCAGGTCGGCCGAGTGGCCCCAGAGACCCGTGGGCACCACGCCGCGGGATTGGGTCGCGTACCCCGCCGCCACGTCCTGCACCGCCGCCTCATAGGGGAAGGCCCAGGCAAGGGCCTCCCGCACCTCCCGGCGGTCGAGCTTCTGCACGTTCACCAGCGCCAGCAGGTTCTGGAAGGAGGGCGCCGTCACCACCTCCACCTGGGGGTGGTTGGACAGGGCCTGCAGGCTGTCGTAGGGCAGCTGGTTGACGAAGTCGACCTCGCCCGCCTCCACCGCCTGCCGGCGCGTGCCGGGTTCTTCAATGGTCCGGAAGACGATGTGGCTGAAGTGAGGGCCGTCCCAGCCCCGCCAGTAGTCGTCAAACCGGGTCAGGACCAGGTCCCCGCCCTTGGTCCAGGACTGGACGGTGTAGGGGCCGGTGCCCGCGTCGTGGCCGGCGTTGAACCAGTCGGTGCCGCCCTGGGACTCGGCGTAGTCCACGTCGTAGATGAAGGCGCCGTAGCCCGCCGAGGCGATCAGGTCCAGTGGCGCGGCGTACTTCAGGTGGAAGACCACCGTGTACTTGTCCGCCACCTCGATGGAATCCACCGGCGCCCAGATGAAGGAGGCCCCCTGCCCCCGCTGGATGGTCCGCTCGATGGACTTCTTCACGTCCTCGGCAGTCATCTCGTCGCCCGAACCGTGGAACTTGACCCCCTGCCGGAGGTGGAAGGTCCACGTCAGGCCGTCGGGAGAGCTCTCGTACGAGGTGGCCAGCAGGGGCTCCACGGTGCCGTCGGGCTTCGCCCGCACCAGGGTCTCGTACATGTTGTTCATGGCGATGATCTCGTTGGAGAAGCTGTCGGCCGGATCCCAGAAGACCATGACCTCGGAAGAACTGGCGTAAACCGCCACGTCGGCGGCCCCGTCCCCGCTCTTGCCGCTTCCGGTGCTCCCGCCGCCCGATCCGCCCGATCCGCCGGCCTGGCCCGCCGAGCCGCCACAGCCCGTCACCAGGACCGCCGCGGCCGCCAGGGCGGCCACCGCCGTGGCCCAACGCCGGCCCCATCGACCCCACAGCGCCACCGCGTTCCCTCCCCTTTTGGGCCGCAATGCCCGCCCGTGCGCCAGCACGCGCCATCCGGCCCGGGTGTATGGCCAAGGAGATTCGGTAGCCGGCGGACGAGTCCTGCTGCGCCGGACAAAAATTTGCGATTTGAATGCAACAAACGAGCGGGAATTTTCGGTAAGAGGCTCGCCCTGGGCCAGGACTCGACGGTTCGGTGCCTCCCGGCGGCCGGTTGGGGATCTGGCGGCGAAGGGCGTGGATCCAGGGGCGAAGCGAAAGGGTTGGAAGGGACCAAGGTCACCTGTAAGACGCGGTCTCGCCCGCGGTGCCCCTGTACGACACGATCTCGCCCGAAGGGGTTCATGGGATCCTGGTCCGTCACCTGGGGGACTTCGACCTGTTCATCGGGGCGTCACCTGTTTGGCTCGAGGGCGAAGGTCACCTCCACCTCGGCGCCGATGTCCCGTTTACCGGGGGTGATGGGCGCCGAAGCTTCGTCCGCGGGTCCCGCCGCATACACCGCGTACGAATCGCGGTAGCCGTAGCGGCCACCGTGGCCGCTCAGGCGCAGGTTCATCCGGAGGGGCGGGCCGAGCCGGACCCCGGCCGCCCGCGCGGCTGCCTCGGCACGCTCCCGGGCGTGCCGGACGGCCTCTGCAACGGCCTGCAGCTCTAGGTCCCGCACGTCGGAGACCTCAAGCCCCCACAAGGTGGCCTCGCTGGCCCCCACCGCCAGGGCGCGTCCGATCAGCTTGCCTGCCAGCTCGAAGTCCCGCGCCCGGGCTTCCAGGACGTACCGGACCTCGTGTTCGATCAGGTGCCGGCGGCCCTGGCGGTCGGTGTGGTAATGGGTGTTGGTTTCGATGTCCACAGTTCGCAAGTCGTCGTCGGCGAGCCCCTCATCCCGAAGGGCGGCGATGACCTGCTGCGCCGCAGCGACCGCCTCCCGGTAGGCGACCATGTGGTTCGTGGGATGCGTCCTGTAGACGTAGAACCGCAGCACCGCCACGTCGGGCGTGACCGAGACCCTTCCGTAGCCGGTGGCGAAGAGGGTGGGTTGGCGGGATTCGGCATCCGGCGACATGTCGGCTCCTCCTTGCATCTTGTGGTATGAACTGCCACGGAGAACCGGTTCGCCACGGGAACAGGACCGCCTGTAGTGACCCCGGATCTACGGGAAGTAATCGGTAGGCCGACGTGCGGTGTCCAGA
Organism: Thermaerobacter litoralis; assembly: GCF_054654595.1. Classification (NCBI taxonomy): domain Bacteria; kingdom Bacillati; phylum Bacillota; class Clostridia; order Eubacteriales; family Clostridiales Family XVII. Incertae Sedis; genus Thermaerobacter; species Thermaerobacter litoralis. The sequence goes on from NZ_BAAIES010000009.1 coordinate 266,358, forward strand.
GATGGGCAGGCCCGTAAACCTGCCCGCCTGCAATCGCCGCCGGAGCCAACCCTCGGAGCCAACCCTCCACGTTATCGAGGAGGCTTGCCATGTCCGTTCCTTGGAAGCAATCACTTCGTGGCACCCAGTACCGGGCGATGGCGCGGCAGGTTCCCGCAGGTCTGCGGCCAATTCCAATGTTGTTTGACGTTCGGCGTTGTTCGTATTCGGGTGGTGCGTAGATTCGCATTCGGCCGGTTCGTGATTCGAAGGGGAAGCGGTCGATGGACGTGGAGCCCTACCATCCGGGGCAGGTCACCGCCAAGGGCCCCCACCGGCGCCGGTTCTTCCGCATCCGCCCGGACCGGCACCGGCTCCCCCTTTACCGATTCTACGTCTACGGGCTCTTGGAAGCCGTGCAGTTCGACCAGTTCGTGTGGATGCTCTACCTGCTGGGCCACGGGTTCTCCCTGGCGCAGGTATCCCTGGTGTACGTGGTCTACCAGGCGACCATGTTCACCACCGAGGTGCCGTCGGGGTACCTGGCCGACCGCCTGGGACGCCGCACCTTCCTGGTGGCCGGGATGGCCTGCAAGGCGACAGCCGCCCTGCTCTTGCTCTATCCGGTGAACCTGGGGGTCGTGCTGGCGTCGGCAGCCCTGACGGGCCTGGCGCGGACCCTTCCTTCCGGGACGAACCTGGCCTATTTCCGGGAGGTGGCCGAGAAGGTGGCTGGGGCGGCGGCCGAGGCGGCTCAAAACCGGGACCCGGCCGAGTCGCCATCCCCGCCCGGAAGAACCGGCCCTGACGGCCATCCGCGCGAGGTTGCCGCCTTCGACCGGCTGCTGGCCACCTACGTCACCCTGACTGCCACGGGCACGCTGCTGGCCGGATGGGTCGGCGGCCTGGTCGCCGGTCGGTCCTTCCAATGGCTCTACGCCCTGGAAGCGGCGGTGGCGGCGACGGGGATGATCGTGGCGGCAGGACTCCCCCGCACGGGTGGGGGTTCCGGTCCCGTTCTCCACGGGGCGGGCGGGGCCGGGGTGAGGCGCGGCGACTTGCTGGCATCGCTCGCATCGCGATGGTCCCTGGCCCGGTCCACATGGACCGTCGCGAGCCGGCATTGGCAAACCTTGGCCCTGGTTGTCGTGGTCGCCCTGACCTGGGCGGGATCGGCCGCGGCCACCGAATATACCCAGCCCTTGCTCCTGGCCCTCGGCGCCAGTCCGGGTGCCGTCTCGACCCTTCTGGCCGGTGCCTCGCTGGTCACCATGGCCGGGGCCCGGCTGGCCGGGGCGTGGCGCGGGCCGCGGCGGGCCGTGTTCGTACTGATTCCGTGGCTTTTGGCAGCCGGGGCCCTGCTGCGGGCCCTGGCTGCGGTGCCGAGCGTCGGTGCGCATCGCGTCGTCACGGGCCCCGCAGAACCGGACGGCGGATTGGCGCTCTTGAACCCAGCTCTGGCGTTGGCCGTGGGGGGCCTCGTGCTGCACCGCCTGGCGGGTGGAGCCAGCCAGGTGACCTTCAACGCGCGGTTACTGGAGGCGGCACCCGCCCACCTTCGGGGCACGGTGCTGTCCGCCGCCAACACGCTCTGGGCGGCGTTGTCGCTGACCTCCTTCCCCGTGTTGGGCTATGCAGGGGAGCGGTGGGGGCTGGGAGTCCTGTTCGGGATCCTGGCGGTGGTCCATGCCGTCACGGCGCTGGCGGCCGTCCGGGTTCGCACCCGATCGGACCGCGGAGTCAGTAGCTAGGCTGCCGGGCAAGGCCTGACCTGTGACGGTGACCGCCACCTTGCCCCCATCACGAGATTGGACGGGAGGAAGTTCGTCACCCAAGCCCCGGCGAAACCGACATCAAACCGACGTCGCACCGACCGTGACCGGTTCAAGCCCGCGCCCTCCCGAGGCCGAGCAGTGCTCTCCTCATGGGCAGCCTCACCCATCATTCCGCGCTGTCAGATCCCGAGCCATGATCACGTACGGAGTGGTTCCGCTCGGGAAGCGGAAGTCCTTCAGCAAAGTTGTCCAGTTCATGCGCTCGTACAATCGACGGGCGGGGGTATCCGCATCCAGGGTGGAGAGTACCGCCTTTCGGTTCGGGATGCCGTCGAGAAGGGCGTTGTGCAGCAGTGTCCCGATTCCTTTCCTCTGGTATGCCGGCATGACGGCCAACTCGACAAACTCGAAGCAGCCTTCCAACCAGCGTACGACGCTCTCCTTGTCCAGGGCGCAAGCTACTGTGTCCCACCACCAGCCACCGGGGAGTCCACTGTACCCGTAGGCGAACCCCACTACCTTGTCACCGTCGGGTTCCAAAGCAACATAGCAGTGAAACCCCGGGCGTTCCAGGTGCGAAGCCAGTGAGGTGTTGAACCGCTCGAAGTGCTCCGGTCCTTCACAATAGGGCGGGGCAGAGAATGCCTCCCGATAGACCTTTAGGATGCCATCGCGGTAACGAGTGATCTTCGCCCGTTCAACCCGAACAATCTTCAAAGCGGTCGCCCCTTTCCTCCCCCATTCCGACCGACACGTAGTCGAATAAGTAAGTCAAAGAAAGTAAGTAAGCAGTGAGATGAGTGGAACGGCAGACTGGGGGCGACGTCGCGGGAGTGGGGGTCGCAGTCTCATCCGCGTTTCGTTGGAACCTGCAACTCGCCTTGAAGCAGCTCGAGCGCCTTCTCCGCATGACGGTTGGGCGGGATCCCCCGAAGCACCCCAAGGATCCGCCCGTCGGGCCCGATCACGAAGGTCACCCGGTCCACCAGGGGGACGAACCGGCCGATGACGGGTAGGTCCCGCCGCACCCCGTACGCGGCGGCCAGGCTCCGGTCGGGGTCCGCAAGGAGGCGGAACGGCAGGCGGTGCCGCTGGCGGAAGCCCTGGTGGGTTTGGGGCGGGTCCGGACTGACGCCCAGCACCACGGCCCCCAGGGCTTCCAGGTCGGCATGGCGGTCCCGGAAGTGGCAGGCTTCCGCCGTGCAGCCGGGCGTGTAATCCTTGGGGTAGAAGTACAGGACGACGGGCCTTCCGCGGAAATCCGAGAGGCGAGCCGGCCGGCCCGCATCGTCGACGGCGGTGAAGTCGGGGGCGGGGTGACCCGGGGCAAGCATGGGATCATCTCCTTTGCTTCAACGGGCTCTCAAGGGCGACGGGTTCAACGGGCCCTAAAGGTCGAAGGGTGCCATGGCGGGGTGCCATGGCGACCTCATGACCCATTAACCCGCTCTCCCCCGTCGGAACCCCGTCGGACCCCAGAAAGCCCCGGTCGATCCGGAGCAGTCCACGAACGGACGGCCGTCCGACCCCGGTGCGTGGTCCGACGCACCAATGCCCGCCTGGGCCTCATCGCGTCACGACATCGTCAGCACCGCGATGACGGCGTTCACCAGGACGAGAACGATGGCCGCGGCTACGAGCGCCAGGGGCGTCGCCACCACCCACCACAGGACGCCCCGGCCGCCGCGGTTCCCACCGGCCGAAAGCCGGGCGGCCGCGACCAGCCCAAGGACGGCCACCGCGAGCCAAAGGGTCACCCACAAGAGCGGTCCGCCCGGCGCGGCATACGATACAGACATCCATCCCCCACCGCCTTCGTTCGTGATCCGTACAACGCCCCTTGTCTTCTACGGCTCGCTGCTGCTTGCCCGTTTGCCAGTGGTCGGGTGAATCCGATCCCACCCATTTCCGCCGTCGAACCACGGCCCATCATGGCGTAAGGTCTCACCCCAGTGGCTGCGCCGACCTCCTCAGGAGCCCTGTCCCTCCAGCCTTCGCAACAACCCCTCGAGGTTCGCCCATCCGTACCCCCACTCCTCCAGGTCCACCCCGCCGATCGCAATGGTCCGGGTACGGACGCGAGTGCCACCCAGGGTCTCGTAGAAACGCCGGTAAGGGTTTTGGGCCAGCACCCACACCAGCATCGACCGATGACCGCGGGCCAGCAGTTCCCGGACGGCCGCCGCCACTAGGCGCCGGCCCACGCCGCGCCCCTGGTAGTCCTTCAGCACGTAGATGGCGCCCAGCTCCCCGCTAAACTCGGGGTCCCCCGACCGCTCCGGGCCGGCGGCGGCGAAGCCCACCACCCGCCCCGCCGTTTCCACCGGAGCATCGCCCTTCCGCGTCAATGTCCGGGCCGCTCCCGCCGGGTGTTTCGCCACCGGCCGTCGTTCCGCATCCGGTGCGATCCCTTCCTGGTGCGCACCCGTCCTGCCCGCCCGGAATTCGTCGCCGGAGGCACCACCACCGGCCTCCCGGCCCGAGCCGCCCCCGTCGGCGGCCCCAGCATCGCCGCCAAGGGTCACCCCATCCACCGCCACCACCACGAAGGACGAACCGGCATCTCCCGCGTCGCGGGCGATGACGTCCTGCCACCACCGGGCCCGGGGTTCCTCCTCCATGGCATCCAGATACGCGTCCGGGATCACCCCCCGGTAGGTGCTGCGCCACGTGGCCACCTGCACCCGGGCGATGCCGGCCGCATCGGCCGGCATCGCCCGGCGAATCTCGATGCCCATGATGTTGCCTGCCCCCGCGATGTTCCTGCCCCCGTGGTCCGGACCGCACCACGCCGAGGGTCTGTGGTGCAAACACCGTCGGCACTCGGTCCGTTACCGCGTCCCGTACTACCCTCTGCTTTCGCGCTTACGGACCGGGCTACGACCGGATCCGTAGATGACGTCGCACTGGTCGACCCTTATCGGCCTAGATCTGGCCCGTGATCACGGCCAAAACCAGCATCCACGCCAGGATAGCGACCAGCGGTACCGTCGCCAGGGCCGCGGCGGCCCGCACGTCCCCCTTCCTGCGGAGCACCAGCACCGCCACGATGGCCAGCACGATGCCCACCGGTGCCACGTACTGAAAGCGCGGCGTGGCGGCAAAGTAGACAAGGGGTCCGATGGCGAACAGCGCTGCCGCATAGACCCACCCTGCCCGACGGGTCACCAGCGCCGCCAGCCCGCACCCGATGGTCAGCACCCAGCCGGGAATCCCCAGCAGGGCGCCAAGCAGCAGTGTGTCCAACGCATCCAGCGGCACCTGCCTCACCCCTCCCGGCGGCCAGCGTCCCTCATCCAGATCATACCTCCGCCGTGGCCAGCGGGAAACGCGCACGGCCGCCTGCTCCGGCAGGGAGACGACGCTGACCGCATTCGCCGGTGGGGCAACGAAAGCGGGGCGGGCGGCCGGATTCCGGCCCCGCCGGAATCCGGCCGCCCGCGCTCGAGCGTCCCGGTCGCGCCGCAGCCACCCTGACTTGCAAGGCCGGCGTGCCGGTTGTGCCGCCTTGGCCTTGACTCGTCCCGGCCCTTTTTGTCCCGCCTCGTCCGTTCCTCTTGTCCGCTTCCTTACGACCCGCGCGGATCGTAACCCACCACCGTCCAGATCCCCGTCTCGTCCTGGCGCACCAGCCGCTCCAGGTACACCCGCGCCACCGGGCCGACCTGGACCTCGACGATGGCCCGCCCGCCGTCGTTGTGCACGACGCGGATGTGCTCGTCGACCAGGGCTCCGGGGCCGCCCATCTGCTCGCCGAACCGCCCGAGGAGGAAGGCACCCGCCACCTGCACGGGATCCAGCATCCACGGAAAGTGGCCGCCGTCGACCTGTTGCTGGGAGTTGCGCTCCACCTCCATATCGACGGAGACCTCGACTTGGGGGTCGAAGCCGGGCCCGGCGCCGGGATCTCCGCCGGCGTCCGGGAGCTGGAGGTCCGGTGCCAAGGCGCGGGCCAGTTCCACCCGCTGCGGCCCCTCGACGGTGATCTCGAGTTCCTGCTGGCGCCAGCGCAGCCGCTCGCCGAACACCTCGAGCACGCCGTCCTGGCCGACGGAGCCGAGGGCGGCGTTCGGCTGGGGCTCGAACGGGCCCTGGGCCGGTTCTTCCACGATCACCGTCTCGCCGTAATCCAGGACCACCCGGTCCCGAGCCGCCAGGATCCGACGGGGCGCCTCGTCCGGCAGCAGCGGGGTGAAGCCGGCGATGGCCGCCGCCTCCGCGGGCGTGTCCACCAGCTGCCCGGGGTTCTCCTCCTCCACGCGGTAGCCCGCCGGCACGTGGAAGCGAAAGCGGGACGGGTCGACCGCCACATTGGCCTCGAACCGGACGAAGGTGGTCTCGGTCTGGATCGCGTTCTGCATCGCCGTCCGCAGGCGCAGGGGCAGGTGGGTCTCGGCGTCGACCCAGAGGTCGTAGGGCAGCCCGCCCGGCGGTTCGATGCGCAGCCGGATCGCCTCGCGACCCGCGACCTGCTCGCGGCCCACCACCCGGTGGGGGTAGCGTAGGGCGGCGCGCGCCTCGTCCTCCAGGTCGAAGGGCCGCACGTCAGGCAGCGGGGGCAGCGCCGCCACCACCCGATCGGCGGGACGAACCTGCCACTTGCGCCGGCCGTCGTGCACCGTGACCACGCCCGTGTCGTCCCGCGTCACGTAACGGTCGCCGTCGACCCAGATCTCGACCCGGCGCACCAGCCAGGTCTCGCCGTCGGCGTTGGTGGCACGCTTCGCGAGCACCCCATGGTAGCTGCGGAGCTGGGCGACGGCCCGCTCCATGGCGTGGACCACATCGGTCTCGGCGGCCGGTCTGAGCCCCAGCTGCGCCTGGAGCCATCCTCCGAGGCCGGGGATGCCGGGCCACGGCGCGAAGACCGCGGCCAGCGCCAGCCCGGCGACCAGGCCCGCGGTGGCGATCCCCACCCGCCGCCGGCGGCTGCGCGTCCAAGCGCCCTTCCGCTGCCCGGCGCCGGTGGCCCCCGTTTCTCTCGCGCCAAGGGCGGCGGCGCCCAGGGAATCGGTCCCCTCCCCCTCCCCGGCGCCTTTGCGGCAGCGTTCCTTGACTCCGGCGTCAACGGCATGGAGGGCGTCAAGGGCGTCGCGGGTGCCGATGACGTCGCCGGCGGCGTTCTGCCCTCTTCCGCTGGCGCCCCCACCGTACGCCGACGGGGGTCCCGACGGGGCTTCTGCGCTCCCACGCCCGGAAACCGCCGGCCCCTGCGCGGACGAACCCGTCCACCCGGCGACGACCCGCGGCCTCCACCCCTCCGCCGGCTCCGGCACACCGCGGAGGCTCTTGAGCATGCGGGCCACCGCCAGCAGCTCCGCCTCCTCGGGCTCCGCGGGCGCCGGGGGACGCCGCTCCTCGTTCAGGGCGTCGATCATCCGGTCCAGCCGCTCCTCGCGGAGGGCCCGCCAGCGACGCCGGTTCCAGTCGTTCCACATCGACAGCGGGCCCGTGCCGGCCCCCGGCCGGCTCTTGCCGTCTAGGCGGTTCTTGCGGTTCTTGTCGTTCATCATCGGTCCACCTCCCGCACCAGATGCCGCAGCGCCTGCAGAGCCCGATACTGCAAACCGCGGACGGCGGCCTCGCTGCGCCGCATCTGGCGGGCGGTCTCGGCCCTCGACAGCCCGACCACGATGCGCCAGTGCAGCACCTCGCGGTAGGCGGGCGGCAACCGGCGCAGCCGTTCCTCCAGCCAGACGCGGTCGACGACGGCGGCCGCGTCGGCGTCTGTTGCCGTCCCGTCGCGGGTTGGGGCGGACCCCTGCAACAGGGCCGCCTCGAGATGCACGGTCGCCCCGTCCCGGCGCTGCCGCCGCCAGCGGTCGCGGATCAGGTTGAGGGCGACGGTGCGGACCAGGGCGTCAGGCGGAGGGAAGCCCGTCCGTCCCGCCTCCGCCACCGCGTCCGCCATCGCCGGCCCATGGGCGTCGGAACCGGAGGGGTCGGCACCACAGGCGGCGCGATCGGAAGTGCTGGGTCCGCCGGCTCCTGCGGCGCAACCCGACGCTCCGGAGCCACCACGGCCCGTCGCCCGCCCACCCCGCAGGACGCGCAGGACGGTCTCCTGGGTCACGTCCTCGGCCTCCTCGCGGTTCTGGACCCGGGCGTAGACGAACCGGTAGAGCCAGGGCCACGTCGCGTCGTACCACTGCCGGACCGCATCCTCGCCGGCTGCAGGCGGCGATCCGGCATTCGCTCGTTCGGGCATTCCTGCACCTGCTTTCCCAACTGTGGCCTTGAGGAGGTACCTCCAAGGGGAAGAACGCAGGAAGACGAGGGACGTCACGCGGCGGGGCTGGGAAGATGTTCGCAGAGGACGTCCTTCGGCTCCGCCGCCGGCGAATACGACAAGGCGCGCCCGGCGGTGACGCGCGGCGCCGGGTTCGTCCGCATCGGGCTCCCAGCGTGGGTCGCCCGTTAGGGGCCGGGACGGGGTCAGAAAGGGGACCGGGACCCACTCTCCAAGAGCAGGTTGGCAGCACGCCCCCTCCCCCCAACACCTTCGCGCGAATTCTGTCGCGGCTGGAGGTCCGTTGACCGGCATAAACCCAGACGGCAGGACGCCCTCTCTCCAAGTGCTGCGGGACCGCAGGTCCCCTCAAGACCCTCGGGACGGCTTGTAGAGACCGTCGCGGACCAGCGCGAGATAGCGTTCCCACTTCTGGACCCATTGGTCGAGGTCGGCGTAGCCGAGGTCGGGGCGCTGGCGGATGGCAGCGAAGATGCGCGGCAGGAGGCCGTCGCCGACCAGCACCAGCAGCTCGACGGCCTGCTCCACCGTCACCCCCGGCCGCAGGCGGCTGGTATCGACGTCACGGTAGAGCAGCTCCTGGCTCCGGGCCGCCGCTTCGGCCAGCCGCTGGCGGAACTCGGCGGACACGGCCGGGTCGACCATCGACCGGACGATCAACCGGTAGGCGTCCGGGCGGTCCCGGTAGACCTGGAGCTTGATCGCCCCCAGCCGGCGGAGCCGCTCGAAGAGATCCCGCGGCAGGTCCGGCTCCGCCTCCTCGAGGGCCGCTTCGATGGGCTGCAGGGCACGGTCCACCGCCGCCGAGTAGAGTTCGTCCTTGCTGCCGAAATAGTAGAGCACCAGGCTCTTGGCGACGCCGGCCCGCCGGGCGATGCGGCTCAGGGACGCCCGCAGGTAGCCGTGGTCCGCGAACTCGGCCACCGCCGCGTCGAGGATGCGCTCGCGGGGACTGGCATCGGCCGTACTCGCCGGGACGGTCCCATCCCGGCCCCGCCGCGCCGATGGTGGAGCCGCGCGCCGACGGCCACGGCTCACGAGGCGGTCGCCGCCCGCGAGACGGCCTCGGCCGGCGGTGCCGCTGCTAGGAGGCCCACCGCCGCTGCGCTGGCGGGTCGTCCCGTCTCCGTTCCCGTCGCGGGGAATCCCGCCACCAGTGCTGCCGCCGGCAGTCCCACCACCGCTCCCGCCGTGGGACGTGCCGTCACCCTGGGAAGTGGCGTCGCCTGGCATGGACGAACCCCCGTCTAGCCCTTTCACGAGAAGTCCTTCCGCTCGAGGATCATCGTACCGGCCAGCGAGCCCACCAGGAAGACCGCGACCAGGACGAGCAGGCCGCCCACGTCGGGATCCCCCGCCGCCGCCCGGTCGATGGCGGCGTAGCGCTGCAGGCTGAGGTAGCCGATGGGGCGTAGGCGGTCGGCGACCTGGCTCAAGGCGTGGAGGACGAAGGAGGCCAGCCCGACGCCGACCCCGGCGGAGATGGCGGTCTGGGCGCGGGGGAAGAAGGGCGCGAGGACGAACCCGGCGCCGCCAGCAGCCAGGGTAGCGCAGAACCCCGCCAGGTGCGTCCACCGCTGGCGCCCGAGGTCGTAGGCGTCGCCGGCCACCGCCCACCCCACCAGCGTGCTGACGACCAGGATCGCCACCCAGAGGGCGACCGCCCCCCCGACGAAGGCGGCGATCTTGGCGACCGTCACCTGACGCCGGGTCACGGGCCGCGTGTAGAGGAACTCCACCGCCCCCAGATCCGGTTCCCGGGCGACGCTGCCGCCCGCCTGCATCAGGCCGTAGATGGTCGCCAGGAGCACCAGGTAGCCCATGATGTACACGCCATAGTAGCTGTTGACGTCGGCGATCATCGCCGGGGTGAAGCTGAAGGCCTTGAGCAGGCTCTCGGGCATGGCCTTGAGCGCTTCCACCATCACCGGGTCCTGGATGGACTCGAACAGGCCCAGGTAGAGCGCGACGATGCCGACCAGCACGGCGGTCCAGATCAGCAGCGCGCGGCGGGACAGGCGCAGCTCCATCCGGGCCACGTGAAGGATCATCCCCAGGCCGCTACGGCTGTTCATCCCGTCGTCCTCCCATCGTGGCGGTCGGGGCACCATCCGGTTCGCCGTTCCCCGACCGGTAGAGGGTGAGGAACACGTCCTCGATGCCCGGCTCGGCGATATTCAGATCCTCGAGCGTCAGCGGGGCGAGGGCCGCCACCAGCTCCTGCACCGGCGCCCGTACCAGGAGGCGGTACGTGCCGGGCTTGCCGGGCACCGGCTCGGGCCGCGGGTCGCCCAATCGGGCCAGCAGCTCACCCGGCAGCGGCGCACCCCCCTCCAGCCGCAGGGTCACGATCTTCATGTGCCGCCCGGGCAGATCGTCGACGGTCGACACCCGCAGCAGGCGCCCGTCGCGGATCATCGCCACCCGGTGGCAGAGCCGGTCGACCTCGTCGAGGACGTGGGTGGAGAAGAAGATGGTCGTACCGGCCGCGTTCACCTCGCGCAGGATCTCGAACAGCTCCGCCCGGATCAGCGGGTCCAGGCCACTGGAGGGTTCGTCCAGGATGAGCAGCCGCGGCCGGTGCAGGAGGGCCTGGACGATGCCCAGCTTCTTGCGGTTGCCCAGGGAGTAGGTGCGGACGGGTCGGGAGAGATCCAGCTGGAGGCGCTCGGCCAGCTGGGCCACTCACCGCCAGTCGACGACCCGGTAGAAGCCGGCGGCGTAGTCCAGGAGCGCCTGGCCCGTCATGTCCGGGTAGTAGCCGACCTCGCTGGGCAGGTACCCCACCTGGGCCAGCCAGGGCCCGCCGCCCGGCCGGACCGGCCGCCCGAACACCTCCACCCTGCCCGACGTGGGACGAACCAGTCCCAGCAGCGTGCGGATGGTGGTGGTCTTGCCGGCGCCGTTGGGGCCAATGAAGCCGAAGATCTCGCCCTCTTCCACCTCCAGGTCGAGGTCCTCGACGCCGCGCCTCCTGCCGTAGTACTTGGTCAGCCCGCGGATAACGATGGCGGCGGGCATGGGAGCACCTCCTTGCACCGCGGGCTCGCCTGTGGCCCGGAACGGGAATCCACTGCAACGGGAATCCACCGGTGGGGCGGGCGGTTGCATGGGGCGGCCGGTTGCACCGTGCCCTGGCTGACGACGGCGGGTCCATCCAGCACGCCTCCGTGGTAACACCCGTTTGAGGGTAGCACCCGTTTGAACGCCGGGTCCATCCGGCGGCGTCCGCAACGGTGGGCACGAGCGGTGGAGGCCGGTGGTTGCCGGCGCCGGTTGCCGTTTCGGGTTGCCATCCCCGGTCACCGGACGGGTAAGCCGGATTCGCCGGTCCCCCCGGGGGCCAGCCGGCTCGGCGTGGCTGGCGCGCTACGGATCCGCGGCCCCGACCGGCTGGCGGTTCGCCGCGTTCCGGCTATATGGTCTCAACAGCAAAACCTCGACAGCGGCGCCGATCCCGCATATGATGGAGGAACTCGCACCAGTCGCCTGCTTTCACCAGGCTGGCCGGGCGAGGGAGACGCGGTGCGGGAAGCACGCCGGGAGTCGAGCCCGCCAGGCCTGCGCTGCAGACGAAAGGACGCCGAGACATGCTGACGACGCCGGAACCACGGCGCCGCCCCTACGGATCCCCCGAGGGCATCCCGTCCTCTGCCGGATCCCACCCCGACGACGGAGATCCTCTCGCACCCGACGCAACGGCCGCGACTTCGCCCGAACCAACCCTCCAACCCCTGGGCGAGTACACGCGCACATTGAAGCGTGTCTTGCCCCGCCACATCTTCCAGCCCGAGCCGTGGCGCATCCTCTGGTTGCTCCCCCTGGTGGCCGTCGCCGTGGCAGGCATCGTCGCGGTCGCCCGGTTCGACCTGCACTGGGGCATGGATCTCGCCCTGGCGGTGGTCATCGGCCAGGCTTTCGCGAGCCTAGGCCTGTTCGGCCACGAGGTGCTGCACGGCAGCGTGGTGCGCACGCCCTGGCTGCGCAACCTGGCCGGCCAGATCTGCCTCTGGCCCTTCGCCATCGGCCCGCGGCTCTGGCGGCGGTGGCACAACGTCGAGCATCACGGCCATACCCAGGAGCACGGCGAGGACCCCGACGCCATGCACACCCTGGAGGAGTTCCACGCCCGCCCGGCCCTGCAGTACGTCTACCGCATCGCGCCGCCAGTGCGGGCGGTGCTGACGCTGCTCTCCCTCAGCGTGTGGTTCTCGCTGCACTCCGTCCAGATGCTGCGGCGCTTCCTGCCCGAGATGCCACGCCGCGAGCGGCCGGTGGTGGTGGCCCAGTTCCTCCTGCCGGTGGCGAGCTGGGTGGCCCTCGGCGCCTGGATCGGGTTCGGTGACTGGGTGTTCGCCTACCTCGTGCCGCTGCTGGTCGCCAACTTCGCCGTCATGAGCTACATCGTGACCAATCACCTGCTGAGCCCGCTGACGCCGGTCAACGATCCCCTGGCCAACAGCCTTTCGGTCACGGTCCCAAGGTGGGTCGACGTCCTGCACTTCAACTTCTCGCACCACACGGAGCACCACGTGTTCCCCGGCCTCAGCAGCAAGTACGCGCCGCTGGTTAAGCGGTGGTGCAAGACCCTGTGGCCGGATCGCTACCACGAGATGCCGCACTGGCGCGCCCTGTGGCTGGTGTGCACGACGCCCCGGGTCTACGAGCGGCCGACGGCCCTGATCGACCCGGTGCGGCAGCAGGTATACCCGGTGCTCGGCCACGGGCTCGAGCGGTTGGCCGGGGCCGGAACAGGGAACCGCGCGCACTCCGTGCCCGCCCCACTGCCCGTGTTCGCCGGCTTGACGGATGGCACGCAGCTCTCTCCGCCCGCCGCCCCTGCGTCCGACACCGCTCCTCCGCAATCACCGGGGCCGTCTGCGGAACGGCCTGCGACGCGCACCGCAGATCGCCGCAACCGCCGTCGTGGCGGCGTGGCGCCCAGGACAACCACGCCGTGACCGTTACGGCCGCGGAGGGCGGGCGAAGGCTATGTGAAGATTTGGACGGCATTCCTCCATGGCGGCGACCGGCATGGCAAGGCGAGGCGGGCCCGGGTTCCCGCGCACCGGTCCGCCGGCCGTGCGCGAGGCGTCGGCCCAGCGACGCGGAACCCGCCCGGGGTCAATCGGGCAGCCGCAGGAGCCGCCGGGCTAGCTTCCGGGAATCGGTGAGCTCGCCCGGCAGGCGCAGGTAAAGGGCGACGTCCAGCACTACGAGAGCCAGCGCGAGGGCGAGGTAGCCCCACCCGACGCGGTCGCGGACCAGGAGGGGCTTGAGCAGGACGAAGGCGATGGCCAGCTGCAGCCTCACGACGAGGCCCAAGGCCGCCCACTGGGCGAGGGCGAGCATCACTGCAAGCGGCATCAAGAGCCGTTGTCTCAAGGTCGTCCCAGGCACCTCCCGGGCCGCGCCTGCGACGGGTTGCGGCCCGCTTCCGTTGGTAGCAGGCGCTGAGGGTGGTGGCAGGGGAGGAACCGGCAACTGCTTGGCGACCACGGTGCGCACCGGGCCGGCTACGCACACCCAGCGCACCGCACCCGGGCGCAGGAGGCCCTGGGACGCCATGGGCCACAGAAGGTGCGGGGCAGGAGGAAGATCCCCCGCCCGGCTGCTCGGCGCGGGACGCCCCCAGGCAGGCAACGTTCCGCACCTTCACCCCCTGCGGACCGCACCTTCACGCCCCTGCGGAACCCGCGCCCGGTTCCTGGCCGGCGAGGCGGCTGGCGGCTTCCCCCGCCGACGCCTGCAGCCGCTCCGTGGCCTCCCGCAAGGCCGCAGCGGCCTCGTCCACCATGCGCCGCAGCAGCTCGGCCACCGTGGGGATGTCGCGGATCAGGCCCACCCCCTGGCCCGCCCAGACGAAGCCCTCGTCCAGCTTGCCCTCCAGGGCTGCCCGGGTGTTGGCCTTGCCGGAGATCAGGGGCAAGAGCTCGTCGAGCCCGGCCCCGCGGGCCTCGGCTTCCAGAATGCGCTCCGACCAGGGACCCCGAAGCACTCGACCCGGCCGGCCGAGGCTCCGCTCGATGACCACCGTGTCGGTCTCCCGCGCCTCCACCAGCGCCTTCTTGTAGGCGGGGTGGGCCGGGCACTCCACCGTGGCCACGAAGCGCGTTCCCATCTCGATGCCGTCGGCCCCCAGCACCAGGGCCGCCGCCAGCCCCCGGCCGTCGACGATCCCGCCGCTGGCCAGCACGGGGATCTGGACGCTCTCCACCACCCGCCGCACCAGCACCAGGGTGCCGATGTCGTCCCGGCCGATGTGGCCGCCCCCCTCGACCCCCACGGCGATCACGGCGTCGGCGCCAAGAGCCTCGGCCTTCTGGGCCTGCCGGACACCGGCCACCAGCACCATCTTGAGCACGGGGTGGCCCTCGAAGGCCTTGAACAGGGGTTCCGGGTTGCCGCCCGTCACGCTGATGACGGGAACCTGTTCCTCAATGGTGACCCGGACGAACTCCGACAGATCCCGGTGTCCGATGGCGAAGTTGACGCCAAAGGGCCGGTCGGTCCGCTCCCGGACGCGCCGGATCTCCTGGCGCAACACCTCGGGCGATTCCATGGTGGCGGCGGTAAGCTGGCCCAGGCCCCCTGCTGCGGAGACGGCGGCGCAGAGCTCGCTGCGGGCCAGATAGGCCAGTCCTCCCTGGACGATGGGCAACTCCACTCCAAAACGCTCGGTAAAGCGCGTCCGCAACGCTTTCACCCCTCCGGGCTGCCGATCCAGGGCCGGTGCGGGACCGGAGATCGGGTATCATGGCAATGGTTTCGTGGGCTGGCCCGGGACTCCTTGCCGTGCCGGCCGCGGGAAGGAGAGCTGCAAGGTGCAGGTGAAGGTGCAGGGCAACCCCGAATTGATCCGGCTGCTGCTGGACGAGATCCGGCGCCAGGGGGCGATTCCCTTCGCCCGGTACATGAACCTGGCCCTGCACCACCCCGAGCACGGCTACTACGCCCAGGCCCGCCCGCTCATCGGCCGGGAAGGGGACTTCCTCACCGCCCCCTCCTTCCACCCGGCCTTCGGCCGCACCATCTGGCGCCAGGTCCGGGAGATGCTCCACATCCTTGGCTTTTCGCCCCGGCGGGGCCTGCCGGCCAACCCCGCCCGCATCCTGGAGATCGGCGCCGGAGGCGGCCACCTGGCCCGGGACCTGCTGCTGGCGGCCCGGTCCGACGGCTACGGCCCCGGCCACCTGGAGTACGTGATCGTCGACGAGAGCCGCCAGCTGCAGGAGCGGCAGCGGGATTTCATCACCGCGGCCTGGCCGGAGGCTCCAGTGCGCTGGGTCCCCCGGGTCGAACAGGCCGGCCCGGTCCATGTGGTGCTGATGAACGAGCTGATGAGCGCCTTTCCCGTCCACCGCCTGGTGCGCAGGCCGGCGGGGCAGGTTGCCTCGGCCACCCCTCCGCCTGCAGATACCGAGGTCCCGGCCGGCGGCCAAGCCGTGCCGGCCGCGACCGGTGGGGGGAACGGCGGCGGCAGCGGCAGTCTGGGGTCCGCCTCCGGTGGCGACCAGGGGGCGGCCCCGTGGCGACCCGCGCGCCGTGGTGGTCACCAGCATCCTTTCGAGTGGCGAGAACTCTACGTCACGGTGCAGGACGGCCGGTTCGTCCAGGTGGAAGGACCAGTCAGCGAGCCGCGGGCCGTGACCATTCTGCGGGAAGAGGGGATCGACCCGCAGCCGGGCCAGATCGTCGACGTCAACGTGGGAGCGGGGGACATGCTGCGGGCCATTGCGGGCGTCCTGGCCCGGCGGGCTTTCGTCATCACCATCGACTACGGTGGCCCAGCGGAGGTGGTCTACAGCCCCCAGCGCCCCCGGGGCACCGTCCGCGGCTACTACCGCCAGCGACTGCTGGACGACCCTTTCGCCCGGCCTGGCGAGCAGGACATCACCGCCGACCTGGACTTCACTTACCTGCAGCGGCTGGGCCGGCGGCTGGGGCTGCGGGATCTGGGGCTGCTGCCCCAGGGGGCCTTCCTCCTGAACCTTGGCATCGAGGAAGAAGAGGCCCTGCCCCTGGCGCGGCGGGCCTGGCAGGGGGATCTGGAGGCTGACCAGGCGCTGCAGCGGGTCTACGCCCTGTACGCCCCGGAAGGGCTCGGCGAGTCCTTCTGGGTGCTGGTCCAGGCCCGGGGCTTCCGCTGGCGGGCGCCCCGCCTGCAGGGGGTGCGGGTGCCGTGGCCGGAGCCGAAACCGTTGGCGGAACTGCTGGCTCTGGCCCGGGATCAGCAATAGGCAAGGCCGCTCGCCCTTGTATTTAAGCTTCGTCTGCTTCGCCTGCCTCTTTATTTTTGGGCAGGCGACGTGTCCAGACCAAAATACCAGCACCAATGATGGTCAATAGGCCACCAACCGCTGCCGTATCGGTGTCACCGTAAAGCAGACCAGTCTTTACCCATGCGCCCGTTCCAGCTCCCGCCGCAGCCCCTCCCAGTCCACGAGGGGCAGGGAGCAGGTGAAGTCCCGGCAGACATAGGCCACGGGACGCCCGCCCACCGGATCACGGCCTTGCCACACCGCCCGGCGCTCGGTGCCGGCACCGGGCGGCCGGATCGTCAAGAGGAGCCCCGGCAGGTAGAACCCGGCCAGCCGCCGGCGCCACTCCGCCATCACGGGGGCGTCAGGATCACCCACCAGGGTCACCTCCGTATACCCCTCCAGCCGGTCGGCCTCGACCCACACCGTCCGGGCCATGGCCAGCGGCTGCTCCGCCGCCAGGGCCCTCACCCGGTCGAGAAACCGGCCGGCCACGCGGTGGTAGCGCTCGTCGCCGGTGATCACCGCCAGCCGCGCCAGGACCCCGGCCGCTGCTGCCGGCGCAGCCGGCACCGCCTGGTCGAACAGCTCCACGGGCCGGGCCAGGGGGGTCTCGGCCTCCAGGGGCGCGTCGTAGAAGAGGCCGCTGTCCTCGTCCCAGAAGGCCTCGATCATGGCCCCCGCCAGCCGGTCCGCCTCGTCCAGCCAGCGGAGGTCGCCGCCGGCGGCGTGCAACGCCAGAAGCCCCTCGATGAGGAAGGCGTAATCCTGCAGAAACCCGGGCACATCCAGGGCCCGGCCCCGGTAGGCGTGGAGCAGCCGCCCGTCGGGCCGGCGCAGGGCCCCCAGGACGAACTCGGCCGCCCGGCGGGCCGCCTCCGCGTAGCCGGGTTCGTCCAGCACCGGTGCGGCCTGGGCGAAGGCGGCGATCATCAGGCCGTTCCAGCCCGCTAGGATCTTGTCGTCCCGGGCCGGCGGGGTACGGCGGCGCCGGGCTTCCAGCAGCCGCCGGCGGATGGACTCCAGCCGGCGGTCCAGCTCGGCAGGATCCAGGCCCAGGCTGCGGGCCAGGGCCGGGCGTTCCTCGTCGGCCACCGCCCGGTAGAGCACCGTGGTGCCGTCCTCGAAGTTGCCCTCCTCGGTCACGCCGAACCAGCGGGCCGCCAGGGCGACGTCGACCGAGGCGGCAGCGGCGGGCGCCGCCTCGGCGGGTTCGACCGGTCCCGTGGGGCTGTTCGCGAGCCCCGTGGCGGCGAGGGGGTTCCTCGCAGGCTCCCCTCCGGCGGGCCCCCTACGGGTCCCGGACGCGGCCGAACCCTCCAGGGCCTCCCGGAGCTGAGCAGGCGTCCAGACGTAGTAGGCTCCCTCGCGGCCGTCGCTGTCGGCATCCAGGGTGCTGATGAACCCGCCCTCGGGGGCCGTCATCTCCTCGCGGACGAAATCCAGGGTGCGCCGCGCCACCCCGGCGTAGAAGGGATCCCCCGTGATCCGGTAGGCGTCGAGGTACAGGGGGACCAGCTGGGCCTGGTCGTAGAGCATCTTCTCGAAGTGGGGGATCAGCCACGCCCGGTCCGTGGCGTAACGGTGGAACCCGCCCGCCAGGTGGTCGAACAGGCCCCCCAGGGCCATGGCCTGCAGGGTGTGCAGGGCCATGTCCAGGTAGCGCCGGGAGCCCGGGCCTGGCCCTTGGCCTCCCCCGGCCGGATCCCGGGCTGCCGGGGCGGCCGCCGGGCCCGCACCGGAGCCGCCCTCTCGGCCCGCCTCGGCTGCACCCGCCTCGGCCGCCGGCGCCCGGCTGTCCCCGGTTCCCTCCTCAGTATGCCGTCCGGTCCCCGTCCCGGATCCGCCGGGTTGGTTCAAGCCGCTCCCGGCGCCGGCCCGCAGCAGCACCGCCACCGCCGTGGCCTGGGGGAACTTGGGGGCCCGGCCGAAGCCACCGTACTGCGGGTCATAGCTGCGGGCGATGCGGGCGGCAGCCTGTTCCAACCAACGCCGTGCCGCCTCCCGGCCTGCAGCACCCTCAGGCGCCAGACCCAAGGCCACGCCGCCCGCCCCGGGCGCCCGAGTCCCGGCCCCGCCGCGCCCAGGGGCCACGCCCGCCTCCCAGGCCTCTTCCCCTTGCCCGGAGGCCTCGCCGGGCCCCGGGGCCGGAACCCCGCCGGCCTCCCCGGCGCCGCCGGCCTCGCCTGCGTCACCGCTGGCTGCACCGTCCGGTCCCAGACCCCCGGAACGGCGGGCCGGCTCGGCCGTCCCCCGGTCCAGCAGGCCGGCACCGCTCACCGAACGGCGCAGCACCTCCGCCACCTGGCCGGCCACCCGCTCCACTTCGTCCCGGCGGTGGCGGTAAGCGTCCAGCACCGCCTCCAGCACCTTTGGGAACCCCGGCAGGCCGTGGCGGTCTTCCGGCGGGAAGTAGGTGCCGGCGAAGAAGGGCTTGAGGTCCGGCGTCAGGAACACCGTCAGCGGCCAGCCGCCCCCGGAACCCAGGATCTGCGCCGCCGTCTGGTAGACCTGGTCCAGGTCCGGCCGCTCCTCCCGGTCGACCTTCACGTTGACGAACCCGGCGTTCATCCGGGCCGCGATGGCCGGGTCTTCGAAGCATTCCCGCTCCATCACGTGGCACCAGTGGCAGGCCGCGTAGCCGATGCTGAGCAGGATGGGCCGGTCTTCCCGCCGCGCCCGCTCCAGCGCCTCCGGCCCCCAGGGGTACCAGTCGACGGGGTTGTAGGCGTGCTGCTGCAGGTAGGGCGAGGCCTGGTGGATCAGCCGGTTGGGCCGGCGGTCGCTGCTACCCATAGGGGGTGCCTCCCTTCGCCGGGTTCCTCCCGGACCGCCGGTACCGGGGCGGGCCGTCACCGCCGTGGGGCGGGCCGTCACGGCCGTACCGGTACCGTCATGCCGGCGCCTTGGTGCCGGCTACCGTCATACCGGGTGCCTGGGTGCCGGCGCCTTCATGCCCAGCCTTCATGCGATCCCTTCGGGCCGGTCCCTCAGCCCTTCATGCCGGGGCCTGAAACCCGCCGGCCTGCAACCCGCTGCGTTCATCCCGCAACGGATCCTGCCGCGACCGCCGCGACCTTCGTATTCCCATCCTAACATGCCGGCGGATGGGCGTCCCGGCACATGCCGGCGGATGGGGGATCGGAAGGGCCGGTCGGCCGCGCGGGACCTGCTCCTTTCCCTCACCTTCCCTGCACCGCCTCCCCCGGGTCACGGTCCTGGCACGGGCCTTGGCTTCCATGCCTCCTTGCGCTCGGCCCGCCGCCCCGGTGGCGCACCCGATCTCCACCGGATGATCCCCCGATTCCCCTCCGGATACAGATGGGGCAGACCCCGGCGATATACTGGGACCGGAACCGGGTGCGGGGGACCGGCCGAGGGTATGGGAACCCATGCCGGAACCACGGGGACCGGAGCCGGGACACGGGTGCCGGCAGCCGCATGGCGCCCCGGCCGCGCCGGTACCGGCGGACTGGCCGCAGGTCCGGCGGGGACGAACCGGCCGCCCGGCCAGCTCCCGCGCCTGCACGCCGGGCGGCAAAGGGGGACCACCATGGACAGCCGCCGCCGTATCGCGCTCGTCGCCGGGTTGTTGCTCGTTGTGGCGGGTCTGGCCGCCGGTATCGCCGTCCTGAACCGGGACGAACCGGCCGCGCCGGGCCCGGGCGGAAGCCCGCCCAGTGGGCAGGCATCGCCGCCCGGCGCCCCGGGCGCGGGCGCTCCGGGCGCCGGCACCCCGGGAGCCGGGCAGAACCCGCCGGGTTCGTCCGGACAGGTACCGGCTCCCCCCGAAGGGCCTGTGGTAGCCCCCGGCACCCCGGCCCCCGACTTCACCCTGCGGGAACTGGAGGGCCGGCCGGTCAGCCTGTCGAATTTTCGGGGAAAGGTGGTCTTCCTCAATTTCTGGGCCAGCTGGTGCTACCCGTGCCGGCAGGAGATGCCGGAAATCCGCAAGCTGGTCGACCGGATGCCCGACGACGTTGTGGTGGTGGGTGTCACCACCAGTGACCCGGCCAGCCCCGACGAGATCAAGGCCTACGTGGAAGAGAACGGGTACGACTGGGTCTTCGTCTACGACGAGGGCAGCCGGGTGGGGCGGCAATACCGCATCGTCTACCTGCCGACCAGCTACTTCATCGACCCGGATGGGGTGGTGCGGGCGCGGCACATCGGGCCCATGACGGCCGAGCAGATGGAACGGTACATCCAGCAGGCCCGGCCGGGCGGCGATTCGTAGGCCCGCGGCCAAGACTGGGAACCCGCCCCAGGGCTCGCCCCAGAGCCTGGTCCCGGCCCACCGGCCCGCCGGCCCGCCGGCCGGCCCGGCGGCCCCGCCGGGAGCGGTTGGGCCGGCCTGCCCGGCGGCCGTGCGGATGCCGGCCCATGCGTTCACAGCATCCGGTGTGGGGACCCGCCCGTGGGCCGGCAGGCCGGATCACGAGGGTACCCGTGCAGGCGCCCGGGCAGGCTCCTGGTGCACAGGGGGAGAGGAGGAGGGGGACCCATGGTCAACGGAGGCAGTGAATCCCGGAGCTGGGCGGTAGCCTGCCACCTGGCGGCCCTGGCCGGCATCTGGATTCCCCTAGGCAACCTGCTGGGCCCGCTGGTGGTCTGGCTGGTCAAGCGGAACGACGACCCCTTTGTCGACCAGCAGGGCAAGGAAGCCGTCAACTTTCAGCTCAGCGTCACCCTGTACTTCATCGCCCTGATTGCCCTGGGCCTTCTGGCCCTGGTGCCCATGGGCATGGCCGACATCCTGGTGGGCCCCATGGGCGGCCCGGGCCCGCGGGCCCTCACCTTCCTCCTCTTCGTGCTGCTGGCTTTGCTGGCGGCGGCCGTGTCCCTGGGGTGGCTCGTGCTGGTGATCGTGGCCGCCGTCCGGGCCAGCAAGGGCGAGGCCTACCGCTATCCGCTGACCTTGCGGCTGGTAAGATAAGGGCCCGCCTCCGCCAGAGCCCGGGCGGGCTGGCCGGGGTCGGGCGCGGGGGGCATGTACCGCTCCAGCGCTTGCCGCCAGGATGCAGGAAGGGGTTCGGGACGACCCTCCCGCCCCACGTGGACGGCCACCACCCGGCCGCGCACCAGCTCCTCCCGGCCAGGCAGCCGCACCACCCGGTGGCCGAAGGTAATGCTGGTCCGGCCGAGGGCTTCGATCCAGGTCTCCACCTCCAGCCGGTCGTCGAACCGGGCGGAGGCCCGGTAGTCGCACTCGGCGTGGACCACCATCAGGGCGTGGACGCCGCCGCCGGGCTCCACCGCCGCTTCCCGCCCGCCTTCCGGCTCGCCGGCGCTCCCCGCTCCCTGGGCCGTCGCTCCCTGCAGCCCGGCCCCCTGCGCCTCCCGCAGCAGGTCGACCCGCCCGACCTCGAAGTAGACGAAGTAGTTCCCGTAATAGACCACCCCCTGCGCGTCCGTCTCCGCGAAGCGGACCCGCAGGGGGGAACGCACCACGCGCCCGGTCTCCTCGGACGCAGGCCGGTCCAAAGGCCGATCGCCCAAGTCGATCCCTCGCCTCCGCCTCCATCCCGCGCTGGCGCCGCACCACCTGGCCCGGTCCCCGCGCCGCGCCCCGCTGCCGGGTACTACGCCCAGGGGCCCCGTCAGAACCCCAGCAGCATCCGCGCCCGCTCCGACATCATCTCGGGCCGCCAGGGCGGGCTCCAGACCAGCCGGACCCGGGCTTCCTTCACGCCCTCCAGCCGCTCGATGGCCTGCTTGGCCTGGCTGACGATCTGGTCGCCCAGGGGGCAGCCGATGGCCGTCAGGGTCATGTCGACCTCGACCACGCCCTCGTCGTCCACCTCGCACCGGTAGACCAGGCCCAGGTCGACCACGTTGAGCCCGATCTCCGGATCGATGACGTCGGTCAGGGCCTCGCGGACCTGTTCTTCCGTCACCTTCGCCATGGGATCACCTCCCGCTGCCGGGGGCCGAACCGGCTCCACCGGAGGCAACCGGCCCTACCCCAGGCTCAACCTTAAGGATACCGCATCGCCTCACGGGCGGTCCCGTTCGTGTATCCTAGGGGAAGGTTGTAGGGGAAGTTTGCAGCATCCACCCCAGATTCCCGTACCGGCCGGCGCTCTGCGGCGCGCGGCCGCAGGAGGCGATGCACGTGCCTGCACCGACCGTTCCGGCAGAGACGCTGGCGTCGCTGGAAGAACGGGCGCGCCAGCTGCGCCGCCACGTCATCCGCATGATCGCCCGGGCGGGCTCGGGTCACCCGGGCGGCTCCTTGTCCACTGCGGAGATCGTCACCGCGCTGTACTTCCATGTGATGCGCCATGACCCGGCCCGCCCCAGCTGGGACGATCGGGACCGGTTCGTCCTGAGCAAGGGGCACGGCGTGCCCATCGTGTACGCCGCCCTGGCGGAGGCGGGCTATTTCCCCGAGGCCTGGCTGGAGCGGCTGCGCCAGCTGGACAGCCCGCTGCAGGGACACCCTTCCCGGCGGGACTGCCCGGGGATCGAGGCCTCGACCGGTTCCCTGGGCCAGGGCCTCTCCATCGCCGCGGGAATGGCCCTGGCGGGCAAGCTGGACGGCAAGGACTACCGCGTGTTCGTGCTCCTGGGCGACGGGGAGATCCAGGAGGGCCAGGTCTGGGAGGCGGCCATGTTCGCGGCCCATCACCGCCTGGACAACCTGATCGCCATCCTCGACTACAACCGCTACCAGCTGGACGACGCGGTGGACGCCATCGTGCGCGTGGAGCCGCTGGCCGACAAGTGGCGCGCCTTCGGCTGGGACGTGGAGGAGATCGACGGCCACGACCTCGGCCAGGTGGTGCCGGCGCTGGAACGGGCCCGGGCCGGCACCGGGCGCCCGGTGATGATCATCGCCCACACCGTCAAGGGCAAGGGCGTGTCCTTCATGGAGAACAACAACGAGTTCCACGGCCGGGCGCCGACCCCCGAGGAGACCGAAAAGGCCCTGGCGGAGCTGGGGGACGAACCGGCCGCGGCCCGCTGACCGGGTGCAGTCCGCTGACGAGCGCGAGGAGGATCCTGCCATGTTCGGGCTTCCCACAGGCAAGCCAACCCGCCAGGCCTTCGGCGAGGCACTGGTGGAGCTGGGCCGCCGGCATCCCGAGCTGGTGGTGCTGGACGGCGACCTGTCCAAGTCGACCTACACCCGTTACTTCGCCCAGGAGTTTCCCGACCGGTTCTTCAACGCCGGCATCGCCGAGGCCAACATGGTCGGCCTGGCGGCGGGGCTGGCGTCGTGCGGAAAGGTTCCCGTCTGTGCCAGCTTTGCGGCCTTTCTAATGTGCAAGGCCTTCGACCAGATGCGCATCGGCGTGAACTACGCGGGCCTCAACGTGAAGTTCGTCGGCAGCCACGGCGGCATCAGCATCGGCGAAGACGGCGTGTCCCAGATGGCCGTGGAGGATGTGGCCCTGGCCCAGGCGCTGCCCGGCTTCGTGGTGCTGGTTCCCGCGGACGAACACGCCACCCGCCGGGCGGTGGAAGCGGCCGTGGCGCACCCGGGCCCGGTGTACATCCGGGTGGGCCGGCCCAAGGCTCCCCTGGTCTACGACACCCGTCCCTGCGACTTCGCCATCGGGCGGGCCATCCGGGTGCGGGACGGCGGCGACCTGACCATCGCCGCCAACGGGCTGATGGTGGCGGCGGCCCTGGCCGCGGCCGAGCCGCTGGCGGCCGAGGGCATCGAAGCCCGGGTGCTGGATTTTGCCTGTGTCAAGCCGCTGGACCGGGACGCCGTGCGGGCGGCGGCGGAAGAAACAGGCGCCCTGGTGGTGGCGGAAGAGCACCTCAAAGCCGGCGGCCTGGGCAGCGCCATCGCCCTGGCCCTGGCGGAGACGGTGCCGGTGCCGGCGGAGTTCGTCGCCCTGCAGGACACCTATGCCGAATCGGGCGCCCCGGAGGAGCTCATGCGCAAGTACGGGCTGACCCCGGAGGCCATCGCCGCCGCGGCCCGCCGGGTGCTGGAGCGCAAGCGGGCGGGGGTGGCGGGTGCGGCCCGCCGCTGAAGAGGGAACCTCGCCCGCCGGGGTCGTCCCTGGGTGCACGGGGCCGGGACCGGCCGAAGGGCCTTGCCGCCTGCCGGTGCCCACCGGGACCCGGTCCCCTCCGCCGCGCCGGCCCCCTACTCCCCAACCCCCTACTCCCCGGCCCCCGTTCCCTGGCCCGCTTCCCGGCCCGACTCCCCGGCGGCAGCTCCCAGCACCTCGGCCGCCAGGGAGCCGTCCCCTTCCAGCGTCAGGGTGGCCCCCCAGTAGTCCCGGCTGCCCCCGGGCACCGTCTGGTGGTTGAACACGAAGTAGTCCAGGTCGTGGATGATCCGGTGGGCCGTGCGGACCCGGCCGGGGTCCCGCCGGCGGTAGCCCTCCTCCAGCGCCAGAATGAAGGCCTTGAGGTCCTGGCCGGCGGTGGGCGGTTGCAACCGCGCTGCCACGTCCCGCAAGAACTGTAGGCTCGCGCTTTCCAGCACCTGCTGGACGTCGTTCCACGCGGGGCTGTGGGCGTCCCGCAGCGCCGCCAGGTGCCCCCAGCCGGCGATCTGGTTCATCCGCTCGTGGACCCCGTGCACGTTGCCCTTCGCCCGCTCCAGTTCCTCGCCCGTCGACGCCGCCAGGTGGCGGCCGACCTGCTCCAGTTGCTGGGGATCGGGGGCTTGGGGTCGTCCCAGCCCCTCCAGGGTGGCCTGCCACCACTGGCTTCCTGCCGGCGTCAGGGACCAGGCCACCACACCCGCCGCCACCACCGCCACGGCCACGCCGGCCGCCAGCCGGCGCCACCCCTGCCGCACCTTTCCCCTCCTCCCGCATGGGACGCCGCCCCTGCCGGGAACCCCGGCAGGCATAAGTTACCAGTTCCATGGTACCCGGAAGGACGCGCCGGGGGAAGACCCGGCCACGCCCTACCCGGTTCGCCCTCACCGGGGCTGGGGCGGCCTCGGCGCCCCGGTGCGCAACCCCTTCGTCCGCCGCGGCGTGCAGCCCGCCCGGCCCCGGCTCAACGGGGCGGAGGGCCGGAAGGGTCCTGAGGCCGCGGCGCCTCCCGCAGCGCCCCGGTGATGACCCGCACGTTGTGGCGCATCATGTCCAGGTAGGTTTCGGCCCCGCTGCCCGGAGGGCCCACAGAGTCGGCGTAGAGCTGGCCGCCGATGGGCACGCCCGCCTGGGCGGCCAGTTCCTCCATGAGCTTGGGATTGATGGTCGACTCCACGAAGGCCGGCACGCCGTAACGCCGCAGGTGCCCCAGCAGGCGGGCCAGCTCGGCGGCCGCCGGTTCTTCCTCGGTGCTTATGCCCCACACGCTGTCCACGACCCGGACGCCGTAGCGGCGACCGAAGTAGCGGTAGGCGTCGTGGGTGGTCACCAGCAGGCGGCGATCCGGCGGGACGGCGGTCACCTGGCGGGCGATCCAGGCATCCAGCGCCCTCAGCTCTTCCTGGAGGGAGGCCGCCCGCTGCCGGTAGAACCCGGCCCCCGCCGGATCGGCAGCGCTCAGGGCCGCGCCAATGGCGTCCACGTAGCCCATGACCAGCACGGGATCCATCCAGAGGTGCGGATCGACCTTCGCCGGATCGCCCGGCCAGGGCAGCAGGACGGCGGGGGGAAGGGTTTCCGCCACCCGCACCACCAGAGGGCCGCCCGTCGGCAGGGCAGGGGCCACCGGGTCCGGGGATGCCGCCCGCGGGGCACCGGGCCAGGCCGCCGCGGAGCCGGGTGCCGCCGGGGGGTCCGGGGGTCCCTCTGGGTCCGGAAGCCGGGTCGCCGGTGCAGGCCCGTCAAGGCTGGGCGGGGCGGGCGGCAGGCCGGAGCCTGTAGCCGTCCCTGGCGCCGAGCCGGTGGCGGGAGCCTGGGGCATCCCCTCCAGCAGCCGCTCGGCCCACAGGTCGATCCCGTGGCCGTTGAGCAGCACCACCCGGGCCCGGGCCAGGGCCAGGGCGTCCCGCGGCACGGGCTCGTAGCTGTGGGGATCCTGGCCCGGGGCCAGCAGGCTATGGACCCGCACCCGCGGGCCGCCGATGCGGGCCGCCAGGTCGGCCAGGATGGTGGTGCTGGCCACCACCAGGGGCCGCGGGTCGCCGGGGCCCATCAGCTGGCGCCACCAGTACCGGCCGGCCGCCAGCACCGAGCCGGCGCTCAGGAGGAGCACCAGCACCACCACCAGGATCGCGGCCGGTAGGGGTTGGGAACGCCTCATGCCGGCTCCTCCTCACGCGGGCCGGGCTGCGTCAGGGTCCCGTCCGGTTCCAGGGGATGAACCCGCAGGGCTGCCGCGGCGGCGGCGTCCAGCCACTGCCCCTCGGGGCTGGAGGCCTCCCCCGGCGCTTCGCTCCGCCCCGCCCCCTGCTCCGCAGCCACCGGTGCGGGCGGCTCTGGCCGTGGGCCCCGGCGCCCGGCCGGTTCCTCCGCCGGTGGCCCCGGAACCCGAACCTGGGAGGCTTCTTCGCGGCGCACCCAGAGCCCGTCCCGGGCGCGGCCGAGCACCTCCAGGCGGGTGCCCGGCACCAGTCCCGCCCGGCGCAGCCGGCCGAGAAGGTCCGGGTCCTCGTCGTCGACCCGGGCGACCACCGCCCGGGTCCCCGCCGGCAGCTGGTCCAGGGCCACCGGCGGCGGGCCGGGCTCCGCCGGCACCTCGCCGGCGGGGGTGGGAATGGGTGCGCCGTGGGGGTCGCGGGCGGGATGGCCCAGGGCTTCGGCCATCTCTTCCGCCAGGTGGGGCGGGGTGGCGTGCTCGAGCTCGTGGGCCACCTGGTGAACGTCTTCCCAGGCCATGCCGGCCACGTCGGTCAGGTACCGCTCCCACAGCCGGTGGGTCCGGATCAGCCGGCGGGCTTCCCGCACCCCGGCTGCGGTGAGGCGCGCACCCAGGGCCGGTCCTTGCGCCCGGGGCCCGCGGCCCTCCCGGAAGCCGGCCCCCGCAGGCTGCGGGCCGCCGCCTGCGCCGTCACCGGCCGGCTGCGGCGCCTGCGGTCCGGGGTCCCCGGCCTCGGGTTCCGGATCCCAGGCCGCCAGGCCCCGGGCCACCAGCCGGGCCAGGGCCGCCCGTACCTCCCGGCGGGTCAAGCCGGTCCAACCGGCCAGAACGTCCAGCGGCACGCCCCGCGGGGACGCGGCCGCGGCTGCAGCGGGTCCTGCCGCGGGTCCTGCCCCCCGGGCGACCGCCTCGCCGCCTTCCACCCCCAGCTCGTGCAGGGCCTTGAGAACGTCCTCGGCGGCCACCAGCCGGGCGGTCCGGCGCCGCTGCAGGAGCCGGGCCAGGAGCCCCTGCTCGGGAGCCAGCACCAGGGCCACCACGAAACCCGCCATGGCCACCAGCACCATGGCGGGTCCCGAGGCCACGTCCAGGTAGAAGGACAGGTAGAGGCCGGTCACCGCCGCCACCGTGCCCAGCACCACGGCCAGGCCGATCAGGGCCGGGAAGCGGCGCACCAGCAGGTAGGCGGTGGCCGGCGGGGTCACCAGCATGGCCAGGGCCAGCACCACCCCGACTGCCTGCAGCGCCGCCACCAGGGTCGCCGACACCAGCACCATCATCAGGTAGTGGAGGGCACGGACGGGCAGTCCCGCCACCTCCGCGGTGACGGGATCGAACGCCCACAACTGGAGCTCCTTGAAGAGGAGCGCCACCAGCCCGGCCGCCACCGCCGCCACCACGGCCATGAGCACCAGGTCGGCGCGGGAGACGCCCAGGACGTTGCCGAACAGGATGTGGAACACGTCCACGCTGCTGCGGGCGCGGCTGAGGATGGCCAGCCCCAGGGCGAAGGCGCCGAGGAAGAGCAGGCCCGTGGCGGCGTCGGACTTGAGGCGGGTGTTCCGCTCGAGAAAGCCGATGCCGGCCGCCGTCAGCAGGGCGCTGGCCAGGGCGCCGGTAAAGTAAGGCCAGCCCAGCAGGTAGGCGACGGCCACGCCCGGCAGCACGGCGTGGGAGATGGCATCGCCCAGCAGCGACCAGCGGCGCACCAGGAGGAAGCTGCCCGTCACCGCTCCGGCCACGGCCACCAGCACCCCCGCGGCCAGGGCCCGGACCATGAAGGGGTAGCGCAGCGGCTCAGCCAGTATGTCGAGCCAGCCCGGATCGCCCGTCATGCCCGCACCCCTCCCGGTACCGGCAGGACCACCCGGTCCAGGTAGGTCAGCCGGCCGCCGTAGGTCTCCCGCAGCCGCTCGGCCGTCATGACGTCCGCCGGCGGGCCGAAGGCGATGACCCGGCCGTTGATCAGTGCCACCCGGTCGTAGTGGCCGATCCCCGCAAGATCGTGGTCGACCACCAGGATGGTCTTGCCCGCGTCCCGCAGCCGGCCCAGCAGCCGCCGCACCACCTCCTGGGTGGCGGCGTCCACGCCGGCATAGGGTTCGTCCAGCAGGATCAGGTCGGCATCCTGGGCCAGGGCCCGGGCGATGAAGACCCGCTGCTGCTGCCCGCCCGAAAGGGCCGCCAGGGGGCGCCGGGCGTAGGCCGCCATGCCGACCTCCTCCAGGGCCTCCGCCACCCGGCGGCGGTCCTCCGGCCCCGGGCGCCGCAACCAGCCCAGGCGGGGCACGCGCCCCATCATCACCACGTCGGACACGGTGGCCGGGAAATCCCAGTCGATCAGCTCCCGCTGGGGCACGTAGGCGATGCGGCGCCGCTGGCGCTCCACCGGCTGGCCGAAGACCCGCACCGTGCCGGCGGCGGGCCGCACCAGCCCCAAAATCGCCTTGAACAAGGTCGACTTGCCGGCCCCGTTCGGCCCCACCAAGGCGACCAGCAAGCCCGCCGGCACCGCCAGCCGCACGCCCCGCAGGACGGGCCGGTGATCGTACGCCACATAGAGGTTGCGCACGGCCACGGCGGCCTCGCTCTCACCAGCCATGTTCCGTCCCCCCTGGGGGACCGGGCCGGTTCAGCCCGGCGCGATCCGGACGAACCGGCGCAGCCACACCCTGCTAGTTGTTAGCCAACAACATTTTTGCATAAATGCAAAACCAGGGTACAGAGCGGCGCCCCTTCCTCGGGCGGCAGTTCAGGCCCGGCGGCAGCTTCTCCACCGGGGAGGCGGAGTCCGGGCAGCGGTCCCCCTTGCAAGAGGTGGCCCGGCGGGACACAGCCCCGCGGCCTGGGCTACCATCGCCGTTCCTCGGGGCTCCATGGCCGGCGCCCGGCGCAAGAGGCTCCCTGCCCCGGGCCCGGCCTAACCCTCCGGGCGGCGGGCGCCCGGCCGGCCCGGGTGGGTGAGCCCGTTGCGGCCGGGTTCGCCCGCCGGCAACGGCCGGGCCAGGCCGCGTACCGGGTGCGGGCCTTCCTCTTCGGGAGGCCGGGCGTTGGGCCGGGGCACCTCCACCACCGCGATCTCCATCCACCGCCCGTCCATCCAGGTGTTGGCGTAGATCAGATCGGGCTGGCCGTCCGCCTCCAGCCGGGGGTAGAGGTGGAAGCGCAGCCCGGCTACGTCGGCTGCGTTGTAGAAGCCGGAATAGTACAGGATGTCCAGCACCTGCTCGGCCAGGGCCAGGGCCTCCCGCCGGTCGGGGCAGATCACGGTGCCGTCTTCGCGCAGGGTGGTTTCCATGAAGACCCGGGCCAGGTCGTCCAGGACCCGGGTGTCGTACGGGTGGTCTCGCCGCGGCCGGGAGTAGCCCTGGCGCAAGGGGCGCGGGCGAGCGGCTCGCCGATCGCCCTCCGGGGCCCCGGGCGAGCCGGACGGGCCGGCCGCTGCCGGCGTGCCGGGCGGTTCCGGCGCCCGGCCGGTACCGCCCGAGCGGGCCGGTGGCCGGGCCGGGGCAGGATGGCCAGGCCGGGCACCTCCGGGTCCGGCGCCGGGTCCGGAACCAGGTCCGGCGCTGCCGGGTCCGGTGCCGCCGGGAGCCGGGCCCTTCTCTTCCTGGGGATCGGACGGCCCGCCGGGGCCGGGCCGGTGATTGCGCTCCATGGCAGTCGCCTCGCTTGCTCTGACGGGCCGGCCACGATGGCGGGCTCGCCCGGCGATGGCCGGCTAGCGATTAATCATAGCACAGGAGCGCCCGGGCGGAGACAACGCCACCCCATCCGGCACCCGGGCGGCCGGCCCGGCCCGCCGGCCACGACCCGCCAGGACCCGCAGCCGGGTGCCCGTCGCCGCCCCTGCTGGCCGGCCGCTCAGGGATCACAGGGCGCCCCCGGGGAAGACGGCCCCTTCGGGCAGTTCCTCCGCCCGGCCGGCCCTGCCCGCGGCCGCCGGCAGTCCCTCCGGTGAGAGCCCGGGACCGGCCGGGGCCGTGGGGCCGGCCGAGACCGTGGGGCCCGCCCGCTCCAGGGGCGCCGGATGCCGCACGGACAAGGCCGGCCGCACGGGAAGAACCGGCCGGGCCAGAATCCGCTGCAGGTACAGCGCGCCCGCATCCATGCCCTGGGTCCCCAGCAGGAGCAGGAGATCGCCTTCCCCCAGCAAGGAGACCGCCGCCGCCACCGCATCCCCCAGCCGGGTGAAGGTGCCGACCTGGGGGGGCTTGAGCCCGCCCGTCTCGAGCCCGGCCAGGCACGCCTCCCACTCCGCGGGCCGCACCATATCCCGCGCCGTGGTATCCCCCGCGCTGGCGGTCACCAGCACCGCCGCCCCGAGGCGGCGGGCCTCGCAGGCCAGTTGGAGGCCGTTGGCATAGTTGATGGCCGCACCCCGCCCTCCCCGCACGGCATAGACCACCACCGCCCGCCGGTGGGGGATCCGGGCGGCCACGGCGAAGCAGGCGGCCAGGCTGTCGGGCCGCCCGGCGGTATCGTCGATGACGGTGAAGGGGCGGCGCATCAGCACCTGGGTGCGGCGCCGGGGTGCGGCAAAACCCGGCAGGGCGCGGGCGACCGTGCCCGGATCCAGGCCCAGCCACAGGGCAGCTCCCACGGCCGCCACCACGTTGAGGGCATGGTGGGGGCCCATGAGCTGAGTCTCCAGCCAGACGCCCGGCCGGGCCGGTCCCGGCCCCTCGGGAGCCACCCGAACGCCGGCGGCGGGAGGTGGCGCGACAGCCGGTACGGCCCGAAAGTGTCCGTTCCCCCCGGGACGATCCCGGCTCAGCCGCAGGGCGGGCCCCGGCGGCCAGGCCGGCGGGAGTTCCAGATGCAGCCGGTTCGTCCAGAGATCGGGACCCGCTCGGCCGGAGAGCGGCGCGGCGGGCGCGGCCACCTGCTCGGCCGCCAGCCGCAGGTGGCAGGCGCGACCGCGCCCGAACAGGACCACCGGCGCCCGGGCATAAGGGCCCAGGCGCAGGGCGGCCTCGCCCTCGTGCATCAGCACGCCGCCGCCGGGCGGGATCATGGCGACGAAACGGCCCTTGGCGGCCGCGTAGTCCTCGTAGGTGGGGTGGTACTCCAGATGTTCCAGGGGAGCCAGGTTCGTCACCACGCCCAGGTCGAAGGCCACGTCATCCACCCGCCGCTGGTCGGCACCCTGGGACGAGACCTCCATCACCGCCACCCGGCAACCGGCATCGGCCATCACCCTGAGGTACCGGTGGAGGTCCAGCGGGTCGGGGGTGGTCAGGTTGCCCGGCCAGCGGTGCCCTCCGGCGCGCACCTCCAGCGACCCGATGAGGCCGGCCGGGATTCCTGTGGCGCTCAGCAGATGGTGGAGGAGAAGGGTGGTGGTCGTCTTGCCGGTGGTCCCGGTGACACCCACCACCACCAGCCGGCGGGACGGGTGACCGTAGCGGTTGGCCGCCAGGCGGGAGAGGGCCGAGCGGGCACAGGGAACCTGAAGCCAGCTGACCCCGGGAGGCAGCGGCTGCCCCGGGGGCTGCTGGGCCACCACCACCCGGGCCCCCCGGCGCAGCGCCTCGCCGGCGAAGGCGGCGCCGTCGTGCCGGCGCCCGGGAATGGCCACGAACAGGTCGCCGGGTTCGACCCGGGCGGAGTGGGAGCGGATCTCGCCGACCCAAGGAGGCAGCGGCTCGCCGGACAGGGAAAACGACAGCCCCTGCAGCAGCGGAACGACATCCAGCGCCATGGTAATGGTTCAACCCCCCCGTTTGGGGTTCCCCGATAGGCGTATGTCGCATGCCCCGGGCAGGTGTCACGGAGGGGGGAAACGGTCAAAGGCTCGCCAGCCAGCTGATCAGGGCAGGGGCCAGCAAGGTGAGGATGAGGCCGTGGACGAAGGCCAGGGCCGTGGTGCCCGCATCCCGCGCCGCCGCGGCGATGACGGGCAGGGTGGTGTCCATGGTGGTGGCGCCTCCCGGCAGGACGGCCAGCCAGGACCGCCGGCCCGCCAGGCGCGCCAGGAAGGGCACCGCCACCACCGTCAGAAGCTCCCGCATCACGTTGGCCAGGAAGGCCAGGGCACCGGCGGCCGGTCCCCAGAGCTGGGCCACCAGCACCCCGGCCATGCTGTACCAGCCGAAGGCGGCCGCCACCGCCAGGGCCAGGGCAGGCGGCTCGCCGGTCAGCCGCCCCGCCAGCCAGCCCCCAGCCAGGCTCCCCGCCGCACCCAGCAAGGGCAACAGGAGGGCCTTGCCCCGGACGGCCCGGAGGCTCTCCCGGGTGGCCGGCCACTGCCGGCCGAACTCGTACCCGTAAAGGGCCATGAGGAGGAGCAAGGCGTACCCGGAGCCGGCGGCGGCCAGCCGCCCGGCAGCGGCCACCAGGGGGGCCGATCCTTCCGGCCCGCCGGCCACCCCTCCCGTCCCGCCGCTCGCCGGCGCCTCCACCGGCGCCTCCAGCCCGCCGGCCATGGCCGCCGCTTCTCCGGCCACCGCCGCCCCCACGCTGCCTCCCGGCAGGCCGCCCAGCCAGTGGACGAACACGGCTCCCGCCAGCCAGCCGCCGGCCACCGCCAGGACGGCTGCGGCGCTGAGGCGCAGGGCTTCGCCGGACCGGCCAGCCCCCCCGGCGGCCGTGGCCGGGTCCCCCGCGGCGGGATCGTGGCGGGCCGGGTCCGGCCGGGTCCTCGGGGCCTCCGGGCCGAGGTTTCCCCGGGGGACGGGATCCGAAGGGAGAAGGTGGGGTCCTGCCGCCCCGCCCGAGAGCGTGATCGGGCCCTGGCGGGTGCGTCCCGCCACCTCGCCGGCCCCGCCCGCGGCCCTGGATCCAAGCCGCCGGGTGATGGGGGTGGCCTGGCACCAGGCCATGCGGATACGCCGGCACCAGGCGCCGGGGGCGCGCCGGCGCCTGGTGCTGGGGGCGCCCTGCCGAAAGGCCGTACGAGCACGCCATGCGGCCCCCAGGGCCGAGCCCAGCAGTCCCGCCAGCAGCGCCCCGCCCGCCGTGGCCACGGCAAAGGCGGCAGCCCGCCCGCCCAGCCGGGCCAAACCGGACCCTACCTGGGGATCCAGGCCCAGCCGCAGGCCCATGAGAAAGAGCAGCGCCCGCAGCGTCCACCGGGATGCCGCATCCCACCAGGCTGCCGGCAGCCGGCCACCCAGGCCGCTCAGCCCCGCGGCCATGCCGGCGGCCAGGGCCACCAGGACCGCGGTCACGGCCGGCCTCGCCCCTGGGCGGGGCCCGCTCCGGCGGTTTCCCCGGCACGGGCCCCGGACCGGCGCGGTCGACCCGCCGGACCCCTGCTGGTGGCGGCCACAAGGCGGCCGGCCGCTCCGGTCGTGCCGCCGGCCCCGCCGCGGCCACCGCCGCCGGTGTCGCCGCGGGCGGCCCCACCGCGGGCGGCATCGCCGCGCCGGCCGCTTTCCAGCACGCCCATGAGCCGCGCAAACCCCAGGGCGCCCAGCAGGACGGCGCCCGCCAGCGCCGCGGTGAACCCCAGCAGCCCCGCCACCGACCCGCCCGTGCGGCGCTGCCACATGGCGGCGATCACCACAAACAGTCCCAGGGCCATCGCCCGGACCACGGGCTTCAATCGCTCGCGCAAGCTGGTTCCCCCGTTTCGCCCACCCGTTGACCTGTTCTCGTGCGGGCCGGATACTGGAGATGGTAGCACCGTGGGGGTGCTGGCGCCACGCCGGCTGAGACGAGCCAACCGGCTCGAACCCCTCGAACCTGACGTGGGTAATGCCACCGGAGGGAACGGTGCGGTCCCGCTCCAACGAAGCCTCTGGATCGCTTCCTGGCGCCTGGGCCGCGTTCGTCCCGCGGCCTTTTTCGTTGCCGGCCGCACCTTGCCCTGCCGCGGCAGCCCCCGCCAGCCCGTACCACCTGTGGGAAGGGAGCGATCCACCATGCCCACCCCTGCCGAGCCCCGTCCGGGGGCTCCCCGCCCGGATGGGCGCCCGGATGCGCCCCACCCGGGCACCCCGCCCCAGGTGCCGCCGCCCCGCGCCATGACCATCGCCGGTTCCGACAGCGGCGGCGGCGCCGGGATCCAGGCGGACCTCAAGACCTTCAACGCCCTGCGGGTCTTCGGCACCTCGGCCATCACCGCCCTGACGGCTCAGAACACCGAGGGAGTGCGGGACGTCCACCTGGTGCCCCCCGGGATGGTGGCCGCCCAGATCGATGCCGTGCTGGACGACATCGGCACCGACGCCGCCAAGACGGGCATGCTGGGCACCACCGCCATCGTGGAGGCCGTGGCGGAGCGCATCGGCTACTGGCGGGACCGGCTGGGTCCCTTCCCCCTGGTGGTCGACCCGGTGATGATCGCCAAGAGCGGGGCCCCCCTCCTGGACGAACCGGCCCGGGAGGCGGTGCGGCGGCTGCTCCTGCCCCTGGCGACGGTGATCACGCCGAACCGCCACGAGGCGGAGGAACTGGCCGGCGTCCCCATCCGGACGCTGGACGACGCCCGCCGGGCGGCCCAGGTCCTCCACGGGCTGGGGCCGGCCTGGGTGGTGGTCAAGGGCGGCCACGTGGCGGAAGATTCGGCCGACGCCGTGGACGTGGTCTACGACGGCCGCGACTGGCACCTCTTGCGGGCGCCCCGCATCGCCACCCGCTCGACCCACGGGACGGGCTGCACCTTCTCCGCCGCCATCACCGCCTACCTGGCCAGGGGGTACGGGGTGCTGGACGCCCTGCGAGCCGCCAAGATCTACATCACCGGGGCCATCCGCCATGCCCCCGCCATCGGGCGCGGCCACGGCCCGACCTGCTCCTTTTACCCCTGGGAGGCTGCGCCCGATGACCCGTTGGGTGACCCGTTGGGAGCGGCGGCCGGGGAGGGCGGCGCGCCGAACGGCGCGCCCGTGGACCAGGCCGCATCCGGGGCCGCGGGCCCTGAGGGCCGGCAGCTCGACGGAGGTGAAGAGGGATGACGGCACCTCAGCCCGGCGCGCCCCCCCACCGCACCCGGCGGCTGGTCCGGGCCGCGATGCTGATCGCCCTGGGCACCGTCCTGGCGGGCATGATCCGGGTCCCCGTCGGAGTGGCCACCGCCACGCCGGTGCAGCATGCCGTCAACGTGCTGGCCGCCGCCTGGTTCGGCCCCGCGGGCGCCGTGACCGTGGCCTTGCTCATCAGCCTGCTGCGCAACCTGCTGGGGCTGGGCACCCTGCTGGCCTTCCCGGGAAGCCTCTTCGGCGCCGCCCTGGCCGGGCTCGCCTACCGGGCCGCCCGGCGCCCCGCCGCGGCCATGGCGGGGGAGGTGGTGGGCACGGGCCTCTTGGGCGGCCTGGCCGCCTTCCCCGTGGCCCGGTGGCTGCTGGGCCAGGCCGAGGCGGCCTGGTTCTTCTACGTGGTGCCTTTTACCGTCAGCAGCCTGCTGGGCGCCCTGGTGGGCGGCCTGCTGCTGCGTTGGCTCCCCGCCCCGGCCCCGGAGGGCGACGGGGGGCCGGTTCCCGGCCCGGGCCCGGGGTCCAGCCAGAGCCCGCCCTCGTCCCGCAGGTGACCCCGCGCCTTCAGAGGGGCGGCAATCGCCCCCGCGGGGAACGCGCGGACCGGGCCGCCACCGGGGCCGTGCGCCGTGGCTCGCCCCGACCCGCGGTAGGCCGGCATGCCTCGGTTCCACCGGGGCCGTGGGTCCGTAGCTCGCCCCGGACTACGGCCGGGCGACGTGACAAGGTTCCGCCCCGCCCGGGGCTCGTGGCCCACCCTGGCCCGCCGTGGGCCGGCATGACCGGGGCGCTGCCCGGTTCGCCATGAACCCGGCGGTTCGCCCGGACCCGCGCCGGGCCGGCATGAGCCGGCTCCGCCCGGCCCCTGGACGCGCGTCTCGCCCTGGCCTGGCAGGACGATCAGGCGTTCCACAGGCATTCCAGAGGAGGGATCCCCGTGACGAACATGGGCGCTCCCCAGCCGCCGGCTCCGGAAGCCTCCAACTCCTCCACCGGCCCGGCGCCCGCGAGCTGGGCGGCGGAAGCCGCCCGGGTCCTGGCCCGGATCCGCCACCGGCGACCGCTGGTCCACCACCTGACCAACTACGTGGTGATGAACTGGACGGCCAACATCACCCTGGCGCTGGGGGCATCCCCCTTGATGGCGCCGGAACCGGAGGAGTTCCCCGCCATTGCTGCGGCGGCGGAGGCCCTGGTCCTGAACATCGGCAGCCTGCGGGCAGGGGATGAAGCCGTCTTCAAGGCGGCGCAGGCGGAGGCCCTCCGCCACGGGCGCGCCGTGGTGGTCGACCCCGTGGGGGCCGGTTTCACCCCCTTGCGCACCCGGCTGGCCCTGGACCTGCTGGCCGGCGGCGCGACGGCCGTGCGCGGCAACGGCGGCGAGATCCTGGCCCTGGCCGGGGCGGGCACCGGCCGCACCCGGGGCGTGGACAGCGGCGCGGTGGAGGAAGGGGAGGTGCTGGAGGCAGCCCAGGCGCTGGCCCGGCGTTACCGCTGCGTGGTGGTGGCCAGCGGACCGGTGGACCTGGTCACCGACGGCCGCCAGGCCTGGCGGGTGGCCAACGGCCACCCCTGGCTGGCGGCGGTGACCGGCGGCGGGTGCGGGGCGACCACCGCGGTAGCGGTGTTCCTGGCGGGCTCGGAGACCCCTCTCAAGGATGCCACCCTGGCCATGGCCGTCTACGGCCTGGCCGCCCAGCGGGCGGCGGAGCGCACCTCGGGGCCGGGCTCGTTCCAGGCGGCCTTCCTGGACGAGCTGTACCGGCTGGGGGCGGGGGGCACAGGGGATGCCGAAGGGCTTTCCATTCTCCCGGGGCCGCCACACGGATCCCGGGAACGGTGAACCGCGCGGAGACGGCGGGAGGTGATCCCATGACGGAGGGTTCAAGGAACGGTAAGGACGGGTCTGGCCGGGGCGGCGCCCGCCTCCCGTTGCCCGCGGGCATCCCTGCCGGGGGTGCGGATCCCGCCCGCCCCGCAACCGGCCTGCTCAAGGTCTACTTCATCTACGACCTGGGCCTTGTGGGCACCGCCGACCCGGCCCCTCTGCTGGAGCCGGTGCTGGCGGCCGGGGTCCGGGCGGTGCAGTTCCGGGCCAAGGCGGCGGCCGACCGGGTGGCCTACGAACTGGCCGAGGCCGCCCGCCGGATCACGGCCCGCTACGGCGCCCTGCTGGTGGTCAACGACCGGCTGGACCTGGCGCTGGCGGTGGGTGCCGACGGCCTGCACGTGGGACAGGACGACCTGCCGGCGGAGGTGGTGCGCCGGCTCTGGCCCGAAGGCCTGCTGGGCGTTTCCGTCCGGAGCCCCGAGGAGGCGCGGGCGGCCGAGGCCGCCGGGGCGGACTACGTGGGCGCCGGGGCGCTCCGTTCCACCTCCACCAAGGACGATGCCCGCGTCATCGGCCTGAAGGGGTTGAAGGCGGTGGTGGCCGCCACCCGCCTGCCCGTGGTGGCCATCGGCGGCATCACCCTGGATGACCTCCCGGCCCTGCGCGGGGCCGGCCTGGCCGGGGTCGCCGTCGCCTCGGCCATCGCCCGGGCGGCCGACCCGGGCGGAGCGGCGGCCGCCTTCGTGCAGCGGTGGGACCGGTGAGTGCACCGCAGGTGCATGACGCCGTCCCCTTTTCTACGGCACGGCACCGGCTCCGGCCCGTCGTGCTACACTCCCTTTGTAGTGCTTGCCCGTCTGCTTGCCCGGCCGCGTGGTCCCGCCGGCCGCGGCCCGACCGGACTCGGCCCAGCCGGCGGCGGCCACGGTCGAAAGGGGGGCCGGGCAAGCCAGCCCGACGACAGGAGTTGACCTGCCGTGTCCCACCGCCAGCCAAGCGGCCGGCGAAGCGCCGGTGCGGCCTCGGGCGCCGGTTCGTCCCGGCCGAACGCCGCCGGGGGCGGCCTGCCAGAGCCCGGTCATGGGGCCCAATCCGGTAGCGGCGGCCAGCCGAAGGCTCCGACCGGACCCACCCAGCCGGCGGGTCCCGGCACTGCCCGCGGCTCCTCCACGTCCGCCCGGTCCTCGACTCCCGCCGGTGCCGCCGGCCGCGAAGGCGTCGCCGATCCCCAGGGACAGCGCGTCCTGGGCGTCCTGCTGCTCGGCGTGTTCCTGGGGGCGCTGGACATCGCCATCGTCGGCCCGGCCCTGAGCGCCATCGGCCGGGACTTCGCCGTCAGCGAGCGGCAGCTCAGCTGGGTCTTCACCATCTACGTGCTGTGCAATCTGGTGGGGAATCCGCTGATGGCCCGGCTCTCCGACCTGCGGGGACGCCGGCCGGTCTACATGCTGGATGTGGCGCTCTTCGGCCTGGGTTCGGTGGTGGTGGCCGCCGCGCCCTCCTTCCCCGTCCTCCTGGCCGGGCGGGCGATCCAGGGTCTCGCCTCGGGCGGCATCTTCCCGGTGGCCAGCGCCACCATCGGCGAGACCTTCCCGCCGGAGCGCCGCGGCCGTGCCCTGGGCATGACGGGCGCCATGTTCGGCCTCGCCTTCCTGCTGGGGCCCGTGATCGGCGGCGTGCTGCTGCCCTTCGGCTGGCAGTGGCTGTTTCTGATCAACGTGCCCCTGGCCGCCCTGGTGCTGGCCTGGAGCCGGCGGGTCCTGCCGGCGCCGCGGCCGGCGGCTCGCACAGCCTTCGACTTCCCCGGCATGGTCCTGCTGGGGTCGGGCCTGGTGGCCCTGGCCCTGGCCATCAACCGCATCGACAGCCAGGCGGTGCTGGCCAGCCTGGCCTCGGCCCAGGTCTGGCCCCTGCTGGCGGCCGGGCTGGTGCTGCTGGTGGCCTTCCAGCGGGTCGAGGCCGCTTCGCCCGCGCCGCTGATCGACCCTGGGCTGCTGGCCAACCGCCAGCTGGCGGTGGCCAACGCCCTTTCCGGCCTGAGCGGCCTGCTCCAGGCGGGGCTGGTCTTCGTCCCCTCCCTGGCCGTGGCCGCCTTCGGGGTCGAACCCTCCACCGCTGCGTACCTGCTCGGGCCGGCGGTGCTGGCCAGTGCCGTAGGGGCGCCGCTGGTGGGCCGCCTGCTGGACCAGGCGGGCTCCCGGGTGGTCCTCACGGTCGGAACGGCCGTGCTGGCCGCCGGGCTCTTGCTGATCCCCGCGGTCACCCGCAGCATGGGCCTCTTCGTGGCGGACGGCGTCGTGGTGGGCCTCGGCCTGGCCAGCCTGACGGGCGCACCCCTGCGGTATGTGGTCCTCAACGAAGCCGGGGCCGGCCACCGGGCGGCCGCCCAGTCCCTGCTCACCGTGGCCAGCAACATGGGCCAGATCGTGGGCAGCGCCGCCATGGGCGCCATCGTGGCCTCCCACGCCGGCGACGTGGCGGGATACGAGCAGGCGTACGTGGTCCTCGGCGTCCTGGCCGCCCTGGGCATCCTGGCGGCCCTTTCCTTGAAGAACCGGGAGGAAGAGCGCCGCACCGCGCTGAAGAACAGCCCCGCTTGAGGCAGGTGGCCCGAAGGCGCCGGCGTCCGGCGCAGGGGGGCTCCGGGCACCGGCCGGAGTCGTAGTGCCGGCTGCGGCACCGCCGGATCCGCGCTGCCGGATGCGCAGCACCGGATCTGCGCTGCCGGATCCGTACGGCCGGATCGACACTACCGGATCCCCACTGCGCGATCCGCACGGCCGGCTCCGTCATGGAAGGGGCAGGCGATCGGGCCTTCCGGGGCGGCCTGTCCCCCCCGGCCCGGCGACCGGCAAGGAGGGTGGACGTGGCACGACGGCGGGTGCGGACCCCCATGAGGCGTCTGGCCGTCCTCTTCGCGGCGGCCCTGCTGGTGTTGGGCAGCGGGTGCGGTCCCCTGGCCGAATGGGCAGGCCTGGCGCCGTGGGGGAATCCTTCCGCCACGGATCCTGCCGGTCATGCCGCCGGCCCCCGGGGTAGCACCGGCGGCGGCCGGGTTCTTCCCGGCGAGGAGGACGAACCCGGCCCCGGAGACGGGCCGGCCGGCCTCCACTGGCAGCGGGCCAGCCTGGCCAGCGTGGGGGACGTGCTGATCCACAACACCCTGCTGGCGGCGGCCCGGCAAGGGGACGGGACCTACGATTTCGGGCCGGCCCTGGCGGCTGTGGCGCCGGCCTTGCGGGCCGCGGACCTGGCGGTGGGCAACCTGGAACAGCCCGTCACGGGCGCCGACCTGGGAGGCTACACGGGGTATCCCCGGTTCAACTCGCCCCCGGAACTGCTGGCGGCCCTGCGCCAGGCCGGCTTCGACGTCCTGACCAATGCCAACAACCACACCCTGGACCGTGGCCGGCGGGGGGTGGAGCGCACCTATGCCAACCTGGAGCGGTTCGGCTTCATCCATGCCGGCACCGCCCGCACCCCGGAGGAACGGGACCGCATCGCCATCGCCGAGGCGGGCGGCATCCGCATCGCCTTCCTGGCCTACACCTACGGCACCAACGGCATCCCCCTGCCGGCGCCCTATCTGGTCAATCTGATCGATCCCCGGCAGATCGCGGCGGACATCGCTCGGGCGCGGCGGGCGGGCGCCGACCTGGTGTCGGTCTCCCTGCATTTCGGCAACGAGTACGAGACCGAGCCCAACAGACAGCAGGAGGACATGGTCGATCAGGTCCTGGCGGCAGGCGCCGACATCGTGCTGGGCCACCATCCCCACGTGCTGCAGCGGGCCGAGTTGCGCCCGGCGGGGCAGGCGGGGGGCGAGGCGGCACCGGGAGCGCTGGCCCCGGGAGCGTCGGGGCCGGCAGAGCCGGGGCAGGAGAGTGCGGGGCAGGAGGATCGCGCCGGTCCCGAGGGGGGCGCCACGGCAGCCGGTGCCCCCGGCGCAGGGGCCGCCGCTGCCGGGCCAGACCGTTCCTGCACCAGGCCCGGATCCGGGTCCGGGCAGCCTGCCGGGTACACCGGGTCCACCGGAGGCCGTCCCTGCCTTTATAAGGCGGTGCTGTTCTCCCAGGGCAACTTCCTGGCCGGGCAGATCGGGGAAGACCGCATGACCTCCGCCCTGTTCTGGCTCGACCTGGCCCGCGACCCCCTCACCGGCCGGGCAGGGGTCACGGGAATCCGTTACGTGCCCCTTTACATCCACAAGGGGAGGGTGGACGGGCGCTGGCTCTGGCGCCCCCTGCCGGCCCGGGAGGCGGCCGGCGATCCGGCCCGGTACCAGGTGCCCCAGGCCGATGTGCCCCTGCTGGAGCGGGCTTACCGGCGGGCCCTGGAGCGCCTGGAGGCACCGGGCGTCCGCTGGGTCCCCATGGAGGAGCTGGCACCCGCGCAGGGGCCGTGATCGAGGGCTCGTAGCTGCCTACCATTCCATCGTCATCTCTTATCAGCCGTAGGCGAATCTTGTGCCGCCGGGTCGCCGTTTCAAAGCCGCCCGGCCACGGCGACACCTGCCAGTGCGCCCAGCACAGCGATCAGGCCGGCAATGAACCATCCCGTTAGGCGGTCCAAGCGCTGTTCGAGGCGGTCGATGCGCTGTTCGATGCGGTCAGCCCGTTGCTCAATGTAGTTGTACAGGCGGTCCTGTTCCCGGCGGACATCGTCCAAGCGCTGGAGGATCAACCACGACGTGTCGGGGGTCGTAGGGGGCATGTCGGCGTCTTTGGACGCTGCCGTTTCGTGGTGCATGGTACCGCCTCCCAAACCGCTGTGAGAAGAGCATAGCATAGCCACGACAGGCGAGGATGGGCCCATCAAACGCCGGGATCGGTTCTCCGATCCCCAACAGACCCCGCGCTGGCGCGTCTGGACGGAGCAGGTGACGCCCGTCCGCATGGAAGCGCTGGAGCCCCCCGTCCCTCTACCCGTGAGGAGTCGAGGGTGGCACGTGTGGAGCGATTAGCGGCGCATCGCCCCGTCGGTGTGCGGCAAGTTGGCGCACCGGCTCTAGGAGAGGTCCTCCGAGGACGCCCACGTGGCGACCGGCGACATGGAATCCGGCCGGCACCTCATCGTCGCAACCGTCGAAGGTTGACGGCCCGGCCACGGGTGTAGGAACCCGCGGCCTCCCTCCGCCTCACCCGGCCGTCCCCGCGCTCTCCCCGGCCGCTTCGTCCGCCACGGCGTCGCCCGCTGCGGTCGCCAGCGCTCCAGCCAGCGGCCGGCGCGCTGCACCCGGCAGGGCCAGGCGGTTGCCGTCGGAGAGCCGGAACAGGTGAAGGCGCGACACCGGCAGCCGGACGCCCACCGCCTCCCCCTCGACCACGGCGGCGTCGGCGGGCACCAGGGCCTGCAGCCTCAAGCCGTTCCCGGCCGTGGGGCCGGCAGGACCGGAAGGGGCCGCCCCGCCGGGGACGCGGCCGGCTTCCACCGTCACCAGCTTCTCGTGGCCCAGCAGCTCGATCATGGTCACCCGCCCGTCCAGGTGCCCGCGACCGGGCGCCACCAGCTGCACGTGCTGCGGGCGGATGCCGATGGCCACCTCGCCTTCCCGTGCCGTCGCCGGCAGCGGCAGGTACACGGGCAGGCCGTCCACCTGCAGCCGCGACCCGCTGACCCGCCCCTGCACCCAGTTCATGGGCGGGTGGCCGATGAAGGAGGCGGTAAAGCGGTTGGGCGGCGTCTGGTAGAGGTCGTAGGGGGTGCCCTGGGCGACGCAGCGGCCCCCGTTCATCAGCACCACCCAGTCGGCGATGCTCATCGCCTCGGTCTGGTCATGGGTGACCAGCACCGCCGTCACACCCAGTTCCCGCTGGATCCGCCGGATCTCGGCGCGCATGGCCTGCCGGAGCTGGGCATCCAGGTTGGAGAGGGGTTCATCCAGCAGGAGCAGGGCCGGCCGCTTGACCAGCGCCCGGGCCAGGGCCACCCGCTGCTGCTGGCCGCCGGAGAGCTGCTCCGGCCGCCGGTCCAGGAGGCTGCCCACCTGCACCAGCTCGGCCATCTCATGGACCCGGCGGCGGATCTCCG
This sequence comes from Thermaerobacter litoralis, assembly GCF_054654595.1. Classification (NCBI taxonomy): domain Bacteria; kingdom Bacillati; phylum Bacillota; class Clostridia; order Eubacteriales; family Clostridiales Family XVII. Incertae Sedis; genus Thermaerobacter; species Thermaerobacter litoralis. The sequence continues at coordinate 309,635 of NZ_BAAIES010000009.1, forward strand.
GCTCGGGAAGCCGCTGCATCCGCAAGGGGAAGGCGATGTTCTCGAACACCGTCATGTGTGGGTAGAGGGCGTAGCTCTGGAAGACCATGCCCACGTTGCGCCGCTGGGGCGGCACGTCGTTGACCCGCACGCCGTCGAAGAAGATGTCACCCTCCGTAGGCCGCAGCACGCCGGCCAGCATGTACAGGGTGGTCGACTTGCCGCACCCGGACGGCCCCAGCAGCGCCACCAGCCGGCCGGGTTCCAGTTCCAGGGTCAGGCGGTCGACGGCCGTTACGGTGCCGAAGCGCTTGGTGACCCCTTCCAGCCGGATCCTCACCGCTTTACACCCCCCGTGTACAGCACCATCAGGTAGCGCTGGAGGAACAGGTAGACCAGCATCACCGGGATCATGTAGAACACGGCGACGGCGGTCACGGTGCCGTAGCGGGCCACGTCGGCCTGGGAGAGCAGCGCCCCCAGGTACACCGGCAGCGTCTGCACACCGGCGCCGGGCGCCAGCACGTAGGGCAGCAGGAACTCGCTCCACCCGGACAGGAAAGCAAAGACCGCCGATGCCATCAGGCCGGGGCGGATGATGGGCAGCACCACCCGCCACCAGGCGGCCAGGCGGCTGGCCCCGTCCAGCAGGGCCGCCATCTCGTGGTCCCAGGACACCTGGTCGTAGAAGCCCTTGAGCACCCACACGTGGAACGGCAGCTCCAGGGCGATCTTGGCCAGCACCACGCCCGCCAGGGTGTCATACAGGCCCAGTTGCCGGAGCAAGAGGAACAGCGCCACCAGCAGGGTGATCCCCGGGAAGGCGTGGAGCACGATCAGCATGGCCAGCCACAGCCGCCGGCCCGGCACGGCCAGGCGCGACAGGGCGTAGGCGGCCGTGCTGGCCAGCAGGACCTCGCCCAGGGCCACCAGAAGGGCAAAAAGCAGCGTGTTGATGGTCAGCTGCACTATGGACGGGCCGAAGGGGTCGGGCTGCCAAAGGAACGACCAGTTCTCCCAGGTCCACCCCAGCGGCCGGAACCCTTCCATCCCATCGCTCCAGGACGCCACCAGCAGCCACGCGTAGAGCAGCAGCACCGGCGCCGTCACCGGCACCAGCAGAAGCCACGCCCAGCGCGCCGGGCGCTGGGTCTCGCTCAGGCTGCCGAGCACGCCGCCACCTCCCTTCCCGCGACCGGTGCCGCGATCCGTTCACCTGGACACCTTGAGCCCCTCGCGCTCCAACCGCCACGACGCCCAGGGGCTGCGCCGCGCTCCCCACGCCTCTTGCGCGTTCCCCACGCCTCTTGGCCGAGGCGCACCCGCCGGGTTCAGCTCACCTCGATCCGCGGCGGCTGGGTCAACTGGCGGAAGTTGAAGAAGCGCAGGTAGAGCACCGACGCCACCAGCCCGATGACCACCAGCACCGTGGCCAGGGCGGCACCCAGGCCGTACTGGGCGTTGCCGAAGTAATTGGACAGCGCCGTGTGGAAGGCGTAGAGGGCCCAGACCTCGGTGGTGTAGAAGCCCGGCCCGCCGTCGGTGGCCAGCAGGATGTACTCGTAGGACGCCAGCAGCGACAGGGTCTGGTACGCGGCGACGAACAGCGCCGGCCACCGCAGCTGGGGCAGCACCACCCGCCGCACCAGCGCCCAGGTGCCCGCGCCGTCCACCTGGGCCGCGACCAGCTGTTCCCGCGGGATGGCCTGGATGGCGGCGCTGAAGATGATCATCCCCATGGACGCCCCGACGAAGCCGTTGATGGCGATGACAACGGGCCATGGGTGCTCGTAGAGCCAGTTGCCGCCCGCCGGCAGGCCCAGCGCGCCCAGCACCTGGTTGATCACGCCGTAGGGCGGCTCCGCCGCGAAGTACTTCCACATGAGGACGTACACCACCGACGGCGTGATCCTGGGCAGCAGCCACACCGCCCGGAAGAACCCGCCCCAGCGCCGGGGCAGGAAGGCCGTGGCCAGCGCCAGCACCAGGGCAAGCCCCACGTTGAACAGCGTCAGGGTGGCGCCCACGTAGAGCAGCGTGTTGCGCAGCACCAGGCCCGCCACCGGGTCGGTGAGGATGCGCCGGTAGTTCTCCAGGCCGACCCAGCGGAAGCCCTCCAGGCCCGTGGCGACGCTGAGGTCGGTCAGGCTGAGGATCACCGTCAGCACCGCCGGGACCAGGAAGAACACGGCCACCACCAGGGCGAAGGGCAGGAGGAACCCTGCCCCCAGCCGCCACGGCGCGGCCGGCCGGGCGGCCGCGAGGACCTCGGCCGCCCGGCTCACCGGATGATCACCTCGTCCCGGAGCTGCGACTGCAGCTGCCGGACCACCGTGTCGACGGCCTGTTCGGGCGTCATCTGCCCGGCCACCACCGCCGACAGGCCGCGGTAGATGGCCTGGTCGTAGTTGCCGAACTGCTCGTGCAGCGGGACGAAGCCGGCATGCTCGACCATGTACGCGAGGTCACCCAGCAGCCGGTTCTCCTGGTACGCCGGCTGGTCCAGCTGCGACTTCATGATCGCCAGGTGGTTGCTCTCCACCGCGTGGCGCGTGTTGAACTCGGGATTCGTCGCCTCGAGGATCAGCCGCGCCGCCAGCTCGGGGTGCTGCGAGTACTTCGTCACCATGTACACCAGCGGGTGCGAGAGGGTGACCCCCGGCTTGCCCTTCTCGCCCGCGGGCAGCAGCGCGTAGCCCAGATCCTGGACGTCGGCGTCACTCAGGCCGTACTGGTCCTGCCACTCGGCCACCTGCCAGGAGCCGCCGACCCAGAGGCCCACCTGCTTGCCCGTCACCGTCCGGTGCCAGATGGACCAGTCGGTACCCAGCAGGGACGGCTTGAGCACGCCCAGCTCCCGCGCCCGTGCGAAGAACTGGTATTCCTTCAGAAGCGCCTCCTTGTCCAGCACCAGCTTGCCCGTTGCGGGATCCTGCATCTGGCCGCCGTAGGCCAGGTAGAACATGTAGAAGTCCACACCCGGCTGCGGCCGCGTCCAGAAGCCCTGCCCCGCCGGCACGATGCCCCGGTCCTGAAGCTGCCGGGCCACGGTGAGCAGGTCATCCAGGGTAAACTCGCCCTTCTCGATCTGTTCCGGCAACCGGGCGATCTGCTCGTCGGACCAGCCCAGCTGCTTCAGATGCGACTTCCAGAAGTAGAGGGGCCGCGCCTCGGTATCCTGCGGGATGCCCCAGATCTTCCCGTCCAGGGTCACCGACTCCCACAGCGTCGGGAACACGTCCTGGTACACCGGGCTATCCTTGACGTACTCGTCCAGCGGGATGATGTGCCCGGCTGCGGCCCACGGCGCCACGTCCTCGTGGCCGCTGAGGATGATGTCCGGCGCCTTCCCGGCCTCGGCCGCCAGGATGAAGCGCTGCTTGTACTCGTCCCAGGGCCGGTCCTCGTGGGAGCCCTCCAACTGGACGCGAACGCTGGCGCCCTCCTGCTCCAGCTTCTCGTTCAGCCGGTCCACGGCTTCCCTGAGGTTGTCAAACCGCCAGTGCTCGGTGGGCTTGCCGATGGTCATGGCGCGCAGGGTGACGGTCTGGACGCCCTGCTCTCCGGACGAACCGTCCTCGCCCGTACCGCCGCCCGCCGCGCCCGGAGAGCTTCCCCCGCTGCCGCATCCGGCCAGCAGCACCAGGCTGAGGGCCAGCAGGGCCGCCAGCAGCCGGGCACCCGACCGGTTGCGGTCCTGGCGCCCCTGACGCCGCGGGCCACCCTCTAAGCCAGGCCTCCGCTCGCTACCGCTCCGGCGTTCCAGACAACGGTTCCACCAGCCAGCACGCACAGGACGGTCACCTCCCCTTGCTCGTCGCTCGCCGCGGACTCCTGCTGACGGCTCGCCGAGGGGCGGCATCCCGCAGGGTAAGGGCCAGGCCCCAGTCCCACCGCCTCACCCCGGCTTGACCGCCCGGGCACGCGGCCGGTCTGGGGCGGTTCCGCCCCTCATGGCGGCACCTCCTCCCGGGGAGCCCGGAGGCGCCCCTGGCAGGGGCATCGCCTTCCCGCAGTGCCGCCGCCCCGCCGCACCACAAGCGCCGTCACCGCGGTCTTGCCCGCCTGTTCCTCACCCGTTTGTGCTGGTCGCTTTTCTGAACGTGAACGGTGCTGGAAGGATGGCGAAGGTTGCCCCGCATGGCGCCGTACCGGGGCCGCCTGCTATTAGCAGGCTGCAGCAATGAGTGCTAACAAGCAATTGGAATATAGCCCTGGCTTGTGATCGATGTCAAGTTACGGCATATGAAGCCATTTATCCGGCCGCACCATCCATCTCTGGAATTCCCCGGTTGGACATGGGCGGGCCCCATGCCGCCCACGTCAGAGCCGGGCGAACCGCAGTGTAAAGCGGAGTGCCCAAGGAGCGGGGGCCGTGGCATCATGAGAGTAGCCGCCGCAACGAGGTGAGAAGTTTGGACCGGAGCCAGGACTGGTGGGACGAGGCTCTGGGAGACCTTGCCCATGCGGAAAGCGACGACCTGGAACGCGGCTTTTATAACTGGGCCTGCTTCTCAGCCCACCAGGCTGCCGACAAGGCCGTAAAGGCTGTCTGCCAGCGATTCGGGGGCGAGGCCTGGGGACATTCGGTCTATGCCCTCCTCGAGGCGCTGGCGGAGCAGGTTCCCGTACCCGACGACCTTCGGGATCGGGCCCTCGAGCTCGATAAGGCGCATATTCCCACCCGGTACCCTGATGCTCATCCTGTTGGAGCGCCGAGGCGACTCTACACGGCTTCCGAAGCCAGGAGGATGCTGGATCATGCACGGGTCATCCTGGAATTCTGTGCGCGTTACCTTTCCGTCTCTGAGCCTTGAGGAGGTCGTACAGCGCATCAGGGACAGCCTTCCCCGGCTGGCGCAGCAACTGCCGCTCCAGCGGGTGGTCCTCTTCGGGTCCTATGCCCGGGGGCGGTTTACGGCCCGCAGCGACATCGACTTGCTGGTGGTCTACCACGACCCTCCGGTGGCCGACGCCTTCCAGCGGGTACGGCGGGCCATCCCGCTGCGGGCCCTCGAGCCCCACGTCTACAGCGTCTCCGAGGCGCAGGCCGTCGCCGCCGTGCTGGAGCGGATGACCCGGGACGGGATCGTCCTGTTCGACAGCTGAAGGGATCGGCCTGCTATGGGGCCGGCGGGCCCCGGGGTGCGCCGGGCTGGGGCCGCCGGGTCCCCGGGGTGCGCCGGGTTCCACCGGCGCCAGGTTCAGGCGTCGCCCTCCCGTTGCCGGGCCAGCGGCGGCAGGCTCGACCGGGCGATGGTCTTGTCCAGCTCCTCGTAGTCGAAGTAGCGGATGGTCTCGTAGAGCTCGGCCCGGTCCTGCATCTCACCCAGGAGCTCGCGGGTCGAACCGGCCTGCCGCAGGTGCCGGTACAGCCGCTCCACGGCCCGCGCCGCCACCCGCAGGGAAGAGACCGGGAAGAGAATGATGTCGTAGCCCCACGCCGCCAGATCCGCCGCGCTGTAATACGGAGTCTTGCCGAACTCCGTCAGGTTGGCCAGGAGCGGCACGCCGGGCAGCGCCTCCCGCACGGCGCGGAATTCCTCCTCGGTGGTCAGGGCCTCGGGGAAGATGGCATCGGCCCCGGCCTCCACGTAGCGCCGGGCCCGGGCGATGGCGGCTTCCAGCCCCTCCACCCCGTGGGCGTCGGTGCGGGCGATGACGTAAAGGGACGGCGCCGTCTCCTTGAGGGCCCGGATCTTCTGCACCATCTCGTCGGCCGTGACCAGGCTCTTGCCGCTCAGGTGGCCGCACTTCTTGGGCATCTCCTGGTCTTCGATCTGGACCCCCGCCACCCGCGCCTCCACCATCTCCCGGCCCGTGCGGGCCACGTTCAGCACCCCGCCGAAGCCCGTGTCGATGTCCACGATCAGCGGCAGGTCCGTGGCGCGGACGATGTCCCGGGCCCGGTCGGCCACCTCCTGGCTGGTGACCAGGCCCAGGTCGGGCAGGCCGCGGCTGGCGGTATAGGCGGCCCCGGACAGGTAGACCGCCTCGAACCCGGCGCGCCGGGCCAGGAGCGCGGCCATGGCATCGTGGGCGCCCGGCAGCACAACCGGCCCCTTCCGCACCAGCTGGCGGAAACGCTCGGCCAGCTCGGGCTGGGGCGTTTCCTTCTGCAGCAACCAGGCCATGGGAATCCCTCCTCACAACCTCCCGGGCTCACGGGACGGACCGGCCCGCCCGGGCGGGTCGGTCCGTCCCGGACGGGCCGTAGCCGTCCCTGGCCGGCCCACCTTGCGCCGGAGGGCCGGGGAATCCGCCGTCCCCGAACGGCGCCCAAGGCGCCAACGGTGCCACAGGCGCCGGCCTCCCGGGCCTTCAGGGCCGGTGCAGCTCGTCCATGAAGCGGTCCACGGGCATCTCCGGCAGGGCGGGGTCTTCGGCCAGCAGGTGGAACAGCCGCTCCGCCCGCTTGGCCGGGAAGACCTCCCGCAAGGCGCCCCGCACCTTCTCGTGCAGCCGCGGCAGGGCTTCGTCCCGCCGGCGCCGGTGGCCCAGGGGGTACTCCACCTCCACCTTTTCGGTGGCGGTACCGTCGCGGAAGAACACCTGCACGGCGTTGGCGATGGACCGCTTCTCGGGGTCCAGGTAGTCGCGGCTGTACCGCTCGTTCTCCACCACCACCATCTTCTCCCGCAGGGCGTCGATGCGGGGGTCGGAGGCGATGGGCTCCTCGTAGTGCTGGTAGGTCAGCTCCCCGTAGATCAGGGCCACGGCGGTCATGTACTGGAGGGAGTGGTCGCGGTCGGCCGGGTTCGTCAGCGGGCCCTTCTTGTCGATGATGCGGACGGCCGATTCCTGGGTCTCGATGACGATGCGCTCGATCTCGTCCAGCCGGTCCTTGACCTGGGGGTGCAGGCGCAGGCCCGCCTCCACCGCCGTCTGCCCATGGAACTCGGCCGGGTAGGCGATCTTGAAGAGCACGTTCTCCATCACGTAGGACCCCAGGGGCCGCGCCAGGACCACCTTCTCGCCCCGGAAGACCACGTCTTCGAAGCCCCAGCGGGGGGCGCTCAGGGCGGTGGGGTAGCCCATCTCGCCCTTGACGGCGAAGAGCGCCAGCCGCACGGCCCGGCTCACCGCATCGGCCGCCGCCCAAGACTTGCGGGAGCCCGTGTTGGGGAAGTGCCGGTAGGTGCGCAGGGCGGCCCCGTCGATCCAGGCGTTCGAGAGGGCGTTGACCACCTCGTCGCGCCCGCCGCCCCACAGGGCGGTGGCCACCGCCGCCGACGCCACCTTGACGAAGTGCACGTGGTCGAAGCCGAAGCGGTTGAGGCTGTTCTCCAGCGAGAGCACGCCCTGGATCTCGTGGGCCTTGATGGCCATGGTCAGCACGTCGCGGACGGTGTAGGGCGCCTCGCCGCGGCTGCGCCGCACCCGGCTGACGTGATCCGCCACCGCCAGGATGGCGCCCAGGTTGTCCGACGGGTGCCCCCACTCCTTGGCCAGGAAGGTGTCGTTGTAGTCCAGCCAGCGGATCAGGGCGGTGATGTTGAAGGCGCCCTCCACGGGATCCAGAACGTAGGGCGTGCCCGGCACCTTGACCCCATGGGGCACGATGGTCCCCGGCACCGTAGGGCCGAGCAGCTTCGTGCACTCGGGATAGGCCAGGGCGTAGAAGGCCGCCGCCAGGGAGTCCATCAGCACCCAGCGGGCGGTGCGGTAGGCCAGGTCGCTGTCGATGGCCTGGTTCAGCACATAGTCGGCGATCTCCACCAGGACCCGGTCCGGTTCCTGGGGTTTCGTGGCCCCGCCGGCCGGGGCGCTTGCGTCGTGGCTTGCCATGGTGCCGTCCTGCGACCTCCCCTGCGATGATCGCCGCGGGATTCAGCTGCCATCGCCACGGCATTCAACCGTCGCCGGTATCGCCTTGGCGGCTCTCGCCATCGCCTTCACGGCCGTCGCCATGCCCGGGGCACCCATGGCGCATCGCCGCCACAGGCGCCGCCATGGCGGTCCGCCGCGGAATGGCCACGACCGCTCAGGCCTTGAGCCCCCGCGGCCCCAGATAGCGTACCCGCGGCCGGAAGAGCCGGTTCTCCGCGTGCTGCTCCACCACGTGGGCCACCAGGCCCGCCGTCCGCGCGGCGAAGAAGATGGGCGTGTACAGCTCGATGGGGATGCCGAGCACGTAGTAGATCGGCGCGGCGTAGTAGTCCAGGTTCGGGTAGAGGCCCTTCTCCTCCCGCATGATGTCCTCGCCCCGCTGGCACATGGCCACCCAGCGGCGGCCCTCCTCGTCGCCGCGTTCGTCCACCAGCCGGGCCAGGGTCTGCTTGAGGATCCAGGCCCGCGGGTCGAACTTGCGCATGTAGACCCGGTGCCCGAAGCCCATGATGCGCTCCTTGCGGGCCAGCTTCTCGCGGATCAGGCGGTCGAGGCCCTCCACGTCGCCGGCCTCCAGCATCATGTGGGCCACGGCCTCGTTGGCGCCGCCGTGCAGGGGCCCCTTCAAGGACGCCACCGCCCCCGTCAGGGCGCCGTACACGTCGGACAGGGTCGAGGCGATGATCCGCGCCGTGAAAGTGGAGTTGGGCATCTCGTGCTCGCTGTAGGCGATCAGCGCCTGGTCGAAGGCCCGGGCCCCGGCGGGGTCCGGCCGGCGGCCGGTGATCATGTACACGAAGTTCTCGGCGAAGCCCAGCTGGGGATCGGGAAGAACCGGCTTCCCCCCCTGGGCCACCCGGGTCAGGTTGGCCACGATGGTGGAAACCTGGCCCACCAGGCGGACGCCCTTGGCCCGCTCGGCCTCGGGGTCCGGCGAGTCGGCCTCGGGGTCGAACCCGGCCAGGGCCGAGACGGCGGTGCGCAGCCGGTCCATTGCGTGCATCGACGCCGGCAGCTTGGCGAGGATGTCCCACACGGCCTGGGGGACCTCGGCGGCGAGGAGCTGCCGCTCCAGGTCCTTGCGCTCGGCCTCGTCGGGCAGCCGCTCGTTGATCAGCAGGCCGAGCACGTCCACGTAGGTCTTCTGGGTGATGAGGTCGAGCAGGTTGTAGCCGCGGACCACGATCTCCTCGTTCTCCACGTCGAGGTAGGAGATGCGGGTCTCGGCGGCGATCACGCCCTCGAGGCCGGGGCGATACTCCTGGTTCTCCATGACGCCACCCCTTTGGGAGGATGATCAGCGGGCGCGCGGCCGGAACCGCGCCCGAGCCACCGAATTGCCCTTGGATTCCTACCCGAAAGGAGCCCCGACCTCCTGCCAGGCCCGAACGATGCAATCGCACCGACGCCGGCGGTCGCGGGAACCCCGTTCGGCGCGGCGGCGTCCAAAGGGCGACGGTACACCGGAGGAGGAGCGTTCAAAGGGTCACGGTGCCAGGGGGAGTCAGGCTGTCTCGACCGTCAAGGCCGCTTCAAACCCGACTCTCAAGGCCGCCTCCAAGCGGAATTCCAGAGGGGCAGTCGAAGGGCAGGACCGTCCAGACCGATGCAGGGGCGGACGCGAAGGTGTCAAGGGCGGACTCCCGGGCAAACCGAATCTGGAGGAGGCGAGGACTTTGCTGTTCGCAGATGGAGGATCCTTGGGCCGGCCGATGATCCCAATCAAGGTGACGGGGAGGGACAGCCGAGGGGTGACGGGGAGCGGGCGACGAACGCGGGGTCCCCGTGCAAAAGGCCGTCGAGCCCGGGCAGCAGTGCGGCGCGTGGGATGGGTGGTGGGATGGGTGGCCTTGTTGACCGTGGCCATGGCCGGGTTCGCAGGTGCCCTCCAGGCTTCCACGGGACGTGGCGCTCCGGGGAAGCCCCCGGAACCCGCCGGCTCCCCGGATCGACCCGTGTCCTGGGTGGTCGCGCCGGACGACGTTCAGGCCGCGGAAGCCTACCTCCGGGAGCGCTTCGCCGACCGGTTCGGTGGCCTCTACGTGGAAGAGGCGGGCAACGGCCAAGCGGCGGTGGTGGTCGTGCTGACGCGACCCCTCGACCCCGCCGGTGAGCAGGCGCTGCGGGATCGCCTCGCTGGACACCAGCTGCGGTTCGAGGAAGGCCAGTACACGCTGAGGGAACTCGAGCAAGTGCAGGCGACGCTGAACCAAAACATGGCCCGCCTGCAGGCCCAGGGAGTCGAAGTGGTGTGGACCGGGGTGGACGTTCGGACGAACCGGGTGACGCTGGGGGTCTCGAGCTCCGTCGCCGAAGCCCGGGCCGCGATCCAGAGCCTTCCCGGGGCGGACGCCATCGAGGTGGTGGCCGCCCAGCCCGCCCAGCTTCTTGGGGCCGAGGGCGGTCCAGCCGCCACCGTCGCGCCGGCTCCGGGGGCCGCGGACTCGGGTGCGGCGACCACCTGGGAGCCCGCTCCCGGGAACGGCGCCCCAGCCCCTGCGGAAGGGTGGTGGGCCGGTCTGCTCGCGACCCTCAGCCGGTGGTGGGCGGCGCTGGTTGCGCTGTTGCGATAATTGCCGCTGCGTCATTCGGCCCCCCACACCAACCAGTGGCCATTGCGGCGGATGAGGTAGAAGTTCCCCCGTAGCGACATCGAGGCGGTGGCTCCATCGGCCTCGCGAGGAAGCGTTTGAATCCACCAGCTGGCCTCTAGCGTATCCTCACCGCAGTGGTTTCGGATGAGTTCCGTATGCGGTGCCTCGCTCGCAGGGCCGAATTCCGCGACGCGGCTCTTGTCCAGACCCTCGGCTTCATCGGCGGCATGGTTCTGATTGGCCAGCATGGAATCGAGGATCGGCCAAAACGACTGGTCCGCCGTCTTGCGGGCTGCGTCCTTGTCGCCTCGAGCTATAGCCATCAGGTGATCCGAAACGGAATCGATCAGGTCGGAAACATCGGCATGGCTTACGCGTTCGAGTCCGGCAGGATTGGGGCACGCGGCGGCGAGAGAAAACCCGTCATGCTGGGCCGGAACCGGCGGTGGAAAGATGTCGCTTGGAAGTGATGCGGTGCCGGCCTTTGTCTCAGCTTGGCCGGCCTGACCTGCACATCCTCCCAGGATTAGCGCAAGGAGTTGCATGGACGCGATCGCGACCGTCAAGGCGTCTTTCCCGTATACACGCCGACCGGTGCGGAGGTGCTGCAACACAGTTCCCTCCTTATGACGCAGCCCCAATACACCAACGGATACCTGGGTCACGCGTTGCCTGGAAATCCGCGCAGCTTGACTTGGTCCTGGGTGAGGGCTTCATTGGACCCATTATTCGGACGGGACGGTAGGCTCCAGCCGGTCCTGGACCAGGTGGAGCGGCCAGTCCACCGGCCAGAGGTCCACGGCGTCACTGGCTTGCAAAAGATCCCATAGGAAGGGCACGTGCTCCAACCGACGGTCACCAGCACCCGCCGCCTCAGGTGGCGGGTGCTGGCATGGTTGCTGGCACGAAGAAGCGAAGCGCAGGCGGCGAGAATGTTTGCCGCCATGCGGATGTTCCGCACCGACCAGGTTCGAATCTCTTCCGTGGCGTCCAGTTGGAGTTGCAGTCGGTGCTTGGCCCGGATAAGGTCCATCACCCCCTGATCGAAGATGGCCCGAAGTCCCAGCTCGCGACGCCCGATCCACTGGAGAAAGGTCTGGGTCACGTCCTGCAACGTCGCCTCCGCGGCGGTCTGCCAAGCCGCCGGCACAGGCGGCCTGGCCACAGAAGCCAAGGGCATGCCCCCGCCGCCCACCGGCCGCGGCTCCGGCTTCGGATCACCAGGGTGCGCCGGACCGGCTCGTTCACCCGAACCGGCGTCGGGTTCGTCCGTGTAATCATCGATGGGGTGAAAAGGGATTCCCCTCTCACGGCACAGGGGCAAGATGAGCCGCCGGTATTCCAAAGGCCCGCAGTAACCGGGGCGCGTGCCGCCCGCGGTCCGTTGCCAGTCGATGGGCCGCACCTCGCCACAGATGGCATCCGGCCCGAACGCAAGGATGATGCGACGGATCACCGTGAAGTCGTAATGGGCAAAGGCCGGCTCCAGGTGTAGCCGGTGCAAGGTGGGAAGTAGCGCCACGGTGATCCGTGGCCCAGCGGTCGCGGCCGGTGTGTCAGGCACGGTGCCACCTCTGCGTCTACGGTGCTAGAGTCCCAGGTGGTGGTGGAAGAGTTTGTGGCCGGACCGGCCGGTCCTGCTGAACATTTACAAACAGGTCACCGGTGGCTCCCCTTCGGGTTGAACGAGACCGCACGAGGGGAGGGCACCCACCAGCGACCACTGACTTGAGGATGGCATGATTCGAGCTTCTGCGCAAACATCAAGGCAAACCGGAAGCCGATGCCTTGCGCGAAGGGCTGCGCTGGCTGGTCCAAGAGCTCATGGAGCTTGAAGTGAGCGAGCTTGTGGGCGCCGAACGGGCCGAGCGCACCGAAACGTTAGTGTCCCAGGTGGTGGTGGAAATCGCCGGGCTGTAAGGCCCGGGTCTGGTGGCGCTTGACAAGAAAGGCCACCGGCGGCTCCCCTTCGGGTTGGACGCAAAACAGCGCGAAGGGAGGTCCGCTCACCGGTGACCGCTGAGTTCAAGATGGCACTTCTCGAGCTTTTGCGCAAATACCAGGGGGAGCCGGAAGTCGATGCCCTGCGGGAAGGATTGCGCTGGCTGGCTCAGCAGCTCATGGAGCTCGAGGTCAGTGAGCTGATCGGCGCTCAGCGGTACGAACGCACGGAAACGCGCAAGACGTACCGGAACGGCTATCGCTCGCGGCCCTGGGACACCCGCGTGGGGACTATCGAGCTGCGGATCCCCAAACTTCTCCAAGGCAGCGACTTCCCCAGCCTGCTCGAGCCCCGCCGGCGGGCAGAACGGGCCCTGGTCGCCGTGGTGCAGGAAGCGTATGTGCAGGGCGTCAGCACTCGGAAGGTCGACGACCTGGTCCGGGCGTTGGGCCTGGACGGCATCAGCAAAAGTGAAGTCTCCCGGCTTTGTGCGGAACTGGACGAACAGATGGAGCGTTTCCGGAACCGCCCCCTGGAGGGCGAGTACCCCTACCTATGGCTGGATGCCAAGCCGATCAAGGTGCGGCAGGACCACCGCGTGGTCAACATGGCGGCGGTCATCGCTGTGGGGGTGAAGCGAACCGGCGAGCGCGAGGTGCTGGGCTTTGACGTGGGAGCGGCCGAGACGTACGAGTTCTGGCTCGCGTTTCTCCGCAGCCTGGTGGCCCGAGGGCTCAAGGGCGTTCGCCTGGTCATCTCGGATGCTCACGAGGGACTCAAGCGCGCAATCAGCGAGGTGCTGGCGGGCGCCAGCTGGCAGCGGTGCCGCGTGCACTTCATGCGGAACCTGCTGGCCCGGGTGCCCAAGCACGCCCAGCCGATGGTGGCGGCCCAGGTGCGGACGATCTTCGCCCAGCCCGACCTGGCATCCACCCGGGAGCAGCTCGAACAGGTGGCCGCCAACCTGGACCGTCGATTCCCGCAAGCTGCTGCTCTGCTCCGTGACGCGATGGAGGACGTGCTGGCCTACCTGTCGTTCCCGGCCGAGCACTAGCGCCGGATCCACTCGACGAACGTTCTGGAGCGGCTGAATCGGGAACTGGCCCGGCGCTGCGACGTGGTGGGGATCTTCCCGAACGTGGCCGCGGCCCTGCGGCTGCTGGGGGCTCTTCTGGAGGAGCAGCAGGATGAGTGGCTGGTGTCCAGGCGGTACTTCAGCCTGGAGTCCATGGCCAAGATCGATGCGAACCCACCCCGCGAGGGCTCTCAGCGATCCGGCGACAGGACGGCACTGAAGGCGCTGGCTGTGTGATTCATCCAACCCGAAGGGGGGAGAAATTTTACACCTCTTGACGGGACGTGACCTTTTGCCCACGCCTGGTGGTCCGAGGAAGATCACATTGGCGGCGTCGGCGACGAAGGCGAGGGTAGCCAGCTCGCGAATCTGGCGCTCGTCGACGGAGGGCTGGAACCCGAAGTCGAACTGCTCCAGGGTGCGGTGAAAGGGCAAATGCGCCAGTGAAGTTGCCCTTGACGTACTTGATGCCGCTTTCCACCCGGCCCTTGGTCTGGGGGCGGTAGCCCTGGCAGTGCCGGATGGCAAAACCCAGCCGCAGGGCAAAGTCCACAAAGCGTTCATTCCACTTGGGCTCGCCGTTCTCGTCCAGCCCCAACACCACCAGCTTGGTCCGGTCGTACAGGCACGTTTCCGGTACCCCGCCGAAGTACCGGAACGCGTTCAGATGGCACCGGATGAACGCCGCGGTGTCGGCCCGGTCGACAAACTCCACGTACAGGGCCCGGGACCAGCTGAGCACCATCGCGAAGACCCACTTTCGCCGGTCCGTGCCGTCCGGCAGCGTATAGGCACAGCTGCCCCAATCCACTTGCGCCTGCTGGCCCGGCTGCGTCTCGAACCGGACGGTGCCCGGCATGGAGCGGGGGCGACGCAGGGGCCGGACGAACTCCTTGAGGATGGTGTAGCCCCCCTCGTAACCCTGGGTCCGCAGCTCGCGAAGAAGGACGACGCAGTTTTCCACTCCCTCCGCCACCCGTTGCAGGATAAACTCCTTGTAGGGGTCGAGCTTGGAGCCGCGGGCCGCCCGAGGGGCCGGCTTGGGCACCTCGGTGGCACGCAAGTACCGCCGCACCGTGTTCCGGGAGATCCCGAGGATTCGTGCGATCTCCCGGATGGACCGGCCCTCGCCATGAAGCTCGTATAGGCGTTTCACCTTCCCACCTCCCAGCATGTTGCCGAGGACACCTCCCGCTCCGTGGCTGGATTCGGAAGGTGTCTTTGCTGGGGGGTGGGTCAATTCTTACCCGGCGATCCCGGGTCAGTTTAACACCGGCGATGACACATTGCCGGAGAAACCGATGCGGAGAAGCTGGCGGATTTGGCCCGGGGTCGCCTGCGGAGCAAGCGGGAGCGCTTGGTCCAAGCGCTGACGGGTTGGATCGGCCCGCACCAACGGCGGATGCTGGCTGCACAGCTGGCCCACGTTGAGTTCCTGGATGAGCAGATTGCCGCCTTGGACCGCGAGATCGCTGAGCGCATGCGACCTTATGAAGCCATCCTGGAGCGGATGGATGCGCTGGATGGCCTGGCCCGGCGCACAAGCGAGGAGATCCTGGCGGAGATGGCGTCGACATGAGCCGCTTCCCGACGCATCGTCACCTGGCCTCGTGGGCCAAGATCTGTCCGGGCAACAACCAGAGTGCCGGAAAGCGCCGGAGCGGGAACACGGGGCAAGGGAACGCCTATCTACGGGCGGCCCTGGTCCGCGCGGCTCAGGCTGCGGCGCGGACACGCGACACCTACTTGGCGGCCCAATTCCGCCGCCTCGCTGCGCGGCGGGGCAAGAACCGTGCCAAAGTGGCCGTCGCCCACAGCATCTTGGTGATCATCGACCACATGATCAAGCACGGCACACGCTATAACGATCTTGGGGCGGCGCATTTCGAACGGCTCAACGAGCAGGCCACCGTCCGGCGGACCGTGGCACGTCTTGAGACGCTGGGTCACAAGGTCACACTCGAGAAGCCCATGTCCGCCGCCTAAGCCCACGCCGCATTTTCGAGGGAGCTGAGAAAAGAGGCCCGGACCGACCGAGCCTCTCCATCGCCAAGCCGTCTTAGTCTAAACTCTGTTTTATTCTTCGAAGGACAGTTTCCGAAGATCGAATGTCAATGTCCTGCCACTAGAACTGCGAAGGGTAAACGCACCGTTGTTGGCGGCCACGATTTCAAGGCTCCCGACCTTCGCTGGAGCCAGGAACCTTTGGCCGCGGACAAAGCGCCAGTCTTTATCCAGCCAGTGAACAATGACCAATCCCTGGGACGGGTCATCGGCGGTGGCGCCCGCGAAGATTTGAACGACGCCATTGCCGAAAGGACCTTGCCATCGGTTTTGAATGACGACACTACTGTCAGGGTATTCGCCTTCAGGAATGACGCCCACGGGCCGCTGGGGATCCTGCTGCGACCCCAGGGGCCCGGGCTGCTCCTGATCCTTCGGCGCTGGCGGGACGGAGTACCGCTCTGCTTCCTGCCGGGCAAACAGGTCCCTCTTCTCTCCTGGCGGCAAATCGGCCCACCACGGGCTCGACGCCCGAGAATTGGAGAGAATGATGAACAGGGCAGAACCGACTACCACCAACGCGGCCGCAACGCCAATCCACCTTCGCAAGGCATAGCCCCCCTTTGGGATGTCGTATCAACCTACGGATACCACCGGATATCCGTGGCGTACGTTACCGTACTCGTTGTACGGCTATCGTGGTTTAGCGCGTCCCACAGCTGTTTCCATCCCTGCTCAGGAGTATTGTCGATCGACGGATCGCAACCATTCTGTTGGCACGCTTGGTACTGAGTCAGCGATGCACGGAAGCGCATGGACCCACTCCCGTACTTGTAGCCATACAACGAGATAGACCACCACTGCCTTGCCTGGATGCCATCGTTACGGTAGATTTGTGGAGTCGGCACTGCGGGGGGTGCAGCCCACGAAATGTAGTAGACATCCGCTTGGTACCATCCGTTGGAACAATACGCGTTGCCGGAGGTCTCGGTGCTGGGGCACCCCGCTGCATCTCCAAAATTATAGAGAGGATGCAAGTTTACTGAATCGTATCCGTTGACCCAATTTTTCGTGACGCTTGGGCTGTTCCATCCAAGCTCCATATCGCTTGCGCCTACTGCATAAACCTGTGAGCTATATCCTCGGCTCTTGAACCAGTCGTTGATGGAGTTGACCATGTTGGCCCATGCCTGTCCATGCCCGTACGTTACGGACGAGCCGTAGTTGCTTGTGCCAACGGCGATTTGGAGCTGGGACGACGTGTCATAGCCTGTACAAACATAATAGCCGCGTCCTAGTTCCTGAACTGCGGCGGCAATTTGGCTGGTAGATACGAAGCCATTGAAGGCGCTCGCCCCATATGCGCCGTTCTGGTACTTAGGCATGCCATAAGCGAGAATCATGAGCCGGTACTGTGTTCCGTCGGTGTTTCGGTCCTTTGTCCCCCATTCACAACCGAGATCGTACATTGCCGTTTGGTTTACCGTGCTCAAGTAATATGCACTAGTCCACGGAGGGGGGGATGGTGTATGACTGGCGTATACCGGTATCACGAGACACAACGCAATAGCGCCGATGGTCAGAAGGACCATTAGCCGGAGAAATCGATGTGCCACGGGAAGTCCCTCCCGAGTGAGAACAGGTGGCGCCCGTTACAATGTCACCACCGCGAGCTACAATGACCCGCCAACCTGGGAAACGCCGGGCTAGGATACATAAGGCCTGGATGCGTGGTGCCCCACCCCCTTAACACGCGCCAACAGGTGCCAGCTACTCACAGCTGCGTAAGAATGAGAGCGAGGAGGTAGACCGGTCAGTGGGAATCGTAGTACTGCATGAGCTCACAGCTGAACGGGAACCCTTCTTCCGCCAAACCGTATCTGCCGCCAAAAGAGGAAAAGTTGGTGCCGTACCAGTGTCCGCTGGATCCCCCCTCGTGGGTTGGCGTCTTTCTTACCCCATAACGGATATTCACCGCACAATTGGCGAAGCCTTCTATGTGAAGCAGATAACTTGTCGACACGCGTTCCCATGCTTCGACAGAAAGCGCTTCCGAGAGGTGTCATCGCCGATGTTAAACTGACCCGGGATCGAATTGACCTGTATCAGCTTCCGTAGGGGCACCCCTTCTCCCACCGAGGGATGAAGCTAGTCTTAGCCGGAGGGTTCGCGGAACGAAACTGATTGGGCTTAGGCCCAGCGGGTGGGATGGCTAACCTCCGGGATGGCGAAGAGTCCTGGTTTGGGAAATGGGGTACCCCCACTGCGTGTAGGGGGCCGACCCGCATGAACCGCAGGTGTAGGTTCGCCTCCTCGGAGTGCCCTCCGGCCACCACCACACTGCCTTGGGGGGATCCGCATGAAACTGTACCTCGGCATCGACCTCGCCCTTCGGGGGCTACACCGTTCCGCCGTGGTCGATGACCGAGGCACCGTTGTCATGCCCGAACGCCGCCTGTGCACGGACATGCGTGAGCTAGATGCTCTGCTCGAACAGCTCTGGCAGCGCTTCCCTGAGGCCGAGGTGCAGGTGGTCGCCGAGCCCACCGGCACCGTGTGGATCCCCATCGGACGGCACTGCCTGCGGCGCGGCTGCCGGTTCGCCCTGGTAGCGCCGCAGAAGGTGCACGATCTGCGGCGCTTCTACCGCCGCCACGCAAAGACGGACCCCCTCGACGCCCTGACGCTGGCCCGCATGCCCCTGGTCGATCCTAAGGCCTTGTTCACCTCCGAGGTCCTGGACGTTCGCTGGCTGGCCCTCCGCCGGGGTGTGAAAAAGGAGGCCAAGCTGGCGCGGCTGGTGGCGGAACTCAAGCAGTCCATCTGCGCCAAGGTGGACCTCGCGGTTCCTGGACTCGCGGCCCTGGTCGGGGACCCCGCCTCCCGCCTGGCGCGGGCGCTCTACGGCGGCTACCTCGACCCGCAGCAGGTCCTCGCCATGGGACCCGAGGCGTTCCGGGATCGCGTGGCCGGTGCCCGGCGCCGTCCCGTGCCGGAGGGATGGTTCCGCCGCCCCTGGGCATGCTACGAGGCCGCCGCTGCGTTCTGGGGACCCGGCGATCTGAAGGCCTAGGACCTCACGCAAGACGTGGCCGAGGATTACGCCATCCTGGACACGCTCATCGCCCAGTTGCGGCAGGTTCGACAGCGGAACCTCGCCCTTTACCGGGCTCTGGACCCGGAGGGGCATGTCCAGTCGCTGCCCGGCGTGGGGAAGGTGCTGGCTCCCGCCTTGCTGGCCGGGTTGCCGGATCCCCACCGCTTCCCGGGCAGCAAGGCCTTTCGGGCCTATACGGGCCTCATCCCTCGCGTCGACCAGTCGGGTATTCTCCGGGCCAAGGGGACCCGGAGCACCAAGGCCGGACCCGCCTGGTTGCGACGGGCGCTGTATCTGGCCGCCGAGGTGGCACGTCGCCAAGACCCCCAGCTCGCCCAGATCTATCAGCGCTGTCTTGTCGAGAAGGGCCATCACCACACGCAGGCCGTGTGCGTCGTGGCGGTGCACCTTGCCGACCGGCTGTATGCCGTGCGAAGGGACGGAAGGCTGTACGCCCGGCGTGATGCACACGGCACGCCCGTAGACCGGGAAACGGCTCGGCGCCTGGCACAGGCGTACACCGTTCCCGACTCCGTACGGCGCGCCCGCCGCAATCGTAAAGGGCACCCGGGGGAGAACGTTCGGGTCGGCTGAGCCACCCAGCTCCCCGTAGGAGTGCCCCCAACTTTAAAGTTAAGCTACCACAGTTCGCGCCGTCTGCACCTTGACAAGCGTGTCCTCGGTCGGCTCTTGGAGCCGTACCGGCTGCTCAAATTTTGAAGCTGGTTACCTGCCGAGTAAACTGTTGTTTTCTCAATGTGTTAACAATATTCCGGAAGGAAACTCAATTCTTCCGATTAAAATCGCAAGTCCGAAAACAATTAGTCCCGATCCAGCCAGGAAAGATAACGCCAGAATAAACCAGGGTGGATCAACCTCTTTCCCAAAAGCAAAACGGTATAGCCATTTTGGAAAGAATACATTTATGATGCCTCCCGCTATTATCATTACTCCGATCACGCCCCCTGGAAGCCATCCCATAAGAACCAGCAACACTGTAACCGCAAATACTATCATCGCGATTAACCCTGTTAGGATGTATGTCGGGTTCATACAAGGTCACCTCTTATTCAGTCTCCATGTGTATGAAACAGATACACCAAATTGTGGCGAATATAAACCGTAACCACCGTACGCCGACGTGCTCCTCCTAGATATCGATAACCCCCAGTGAGCGCCAAATCCAACACCGCCGGTCACGGTGACGCCGAAACCCGTAATGGAAGATGTGTCTCTGTAAAACGTGCGTACAGCCAATGCCGAAGCGAAGGGGGGATAGTAGGCACCGAATGACCCGCCGGGACTGACGTTACGAGTCCGACGTCTTACCGCATACGATCCGTAGGGGCTGATCATCAATCCGGCACAGACTCATATACCGTGGAATATTGCTAATCTGCCGTGTGGCTCAATATAATAAAGGGTGGGATTATTGTACGCCTAATCATAGGGAATTAGTGCCGCGGGTGTAGTTAACATTGCGCGTAACGTGACGCACACCGTATACGGATCAAGCGGGCTCTTCTCCGCAATCTCCAGCACCGGGGTCTTCATCAAAAATCGCCCCAGCCGCGGGCTCTAATATCGGCCGTTCAGGTAATACAGCCCCGTCTCCTCGTCGTAACAATACCCCGCATACCGCCACGGTTGCTTAAAGCTCCCCGTTTGGCCCCAAAGGTCTCCCCACGGCCAATAGGGGTACGCCACCACCTGGTTCCCGGACGCGTCCGTCAATCCCGGTGACATTGGTCGCAATTACACTGGGTCCGAGTTTTATCATGATGTGCTGCACAGCCCAACGGCCAGTGGCCCGACACAGTGTCATTGCCGTCGCAAGGACCGCTCAATGGCGGCCTTTATGTGGGTTTTCCGTTAAGCAAGGGGTTGGCTGGCGCCTTGTCACCCCCGTGGTCCTGATCCCCCGCGTAGCCCCTCGAGCGATGCAGCCCTCCAAGACGTATCCCGTTCTTCAATAAAAAGCTGTGCGCAGAGCGCGAAGCGAGAGCACAGCCCGCTCCTCTCCAGTCGGTCTTCGCTTTCTCCTTTTCTAGTACCGCCATGTGACCCATCGGTCGCCCGTAAACACAGACAGCCTCTCCCCTGCCAGCACGGGCAAGAGAGGAGCCAACCCAAGGAGAATCCAGTTTATGCCTTCTATATCCCGTTACTTAGTTAATTCACGATCAGCCAATGCCACACCTGCATTCTACGACATTCGCCGCTTTTTCTTCCAGTTCTCCCCACACTTACCTACCAAGTATAGGAATAGCCCTCCCAGGACTAGTGCTCCTGACAACAAAGTTCCATTATCGTTCGTCTCCACCCCCGGGAAGACATCCATGCCAAAATGCGTTTGTATAAACCACACAACTGCTAGAGCTATTAAGAGAACACCTATAATGCGAATACCTTGCCATGTTACGTCGCTTATGATGCTTCCCCAAAGAAGTGCCTTAATGACATCGCTCAATATTTGCAACACTATCTGAAGCATGTTCGCGATTCCCTCACTGGGTCACCGGCGTCGACGTAGTTCCGGCAGGTTAACTGAGCTTCTTATTCCGCTCACAACTGAATTTACAGCACCTCTAACGCTCAGCTTCGAACCGGTGACCGCGGTGACCATAAAGTAGTTGCCGACTTGTCGG
The DNA here is from genome assembly GCF_054654595.1 of Thermaerobacter litoralis. Classification (NCBI taxonomy): domain Bacteria; kingdom Bacillati; phylum Bacillota; class Clostridia; order Eubacteriales; family Clostridiales Family XVII. Incertae Sedis; genus Thermaerobacter; species Thermaerobacter litoralis. The sequence continues at coordinate 330,804 of NZ_BAAIES010000009.1, forward strand.
GTAATATTGGCGATTAGCCGTGCCGCCAACGGAGCAGATTTCACGGCCCCTGCTGTGATACCCCCTAATGCTCCAGTTGCTGCACCGACGATGGCAGCGCCTACGTATCCACCAATCCACTTTTTCTTATCATTTCTATGGTTGAGGTGATATTGCCATGTGGCCCCTGCTGCACCGATCAATGCGCCCAGCACAATGTTCGCCCACCGGCCGTCCGGATCCACGTATTGCACGGGGTTCCCACGTGCATAAGTATAGGGGTTCAGCCTCTGGGGATCCGCTAACGCATCCTGCAGCGCCACAAACCCCGCATACGGATCCAGCGGCTTCTTCTCCGCAAACTCCAGCACCGGGTCCTTTGTCAAAAACCGCCCCAGCCGCGGGCTGTAATACCGTCCCTTCAGGTAATACAGCCCCGTCTCCTCGTCGTAATAATAGCCCGCGTACCGCCACGGTTGCTTGAAGCTCCCCGTTTGGCCCAAAAGCTCGCCCCACGGCCCATAGCGGTACGCCACCACCCGGTTCCCCGCCGCATCCGTCACTGCCAGCACGTCGCCCCGGTGCCCCAGGTGCGGATAATAGACCTGCCCGTCCTTTTCAATGGCCACCAGTTCGTCCCGGTCGTTCCAGATGTACCGCGCCAGGGTCTTGCCCGAACCGTCGCTCTCCCGCACCAGCCGGCCCCGGCTGTCCCAGTGGTAGCGAACCTCGCCGCTGGGCGTCACCTTCCGGATCCGCAGGCCCCGGTAGTCGTACTCGTATTGCGCCACCAGGGACCCGTCCGCAACCCGCGTGACCTTCACCAGTCGGTTCTCCGCGTCGTACTCATAGCGATACGTGCCGTCGCTGGTCAGATTGCCGTTCGCATCGTAGCTGAACCCGGGGTTCGTGATCTGGTTCGCCGCGTCGTAGGTGAAGGTCTCGCTGCCCTTTCGGACCAGGTTGCCCGCCGCGTCGTAGGCGTACTCCGTCACCTTCCCCGTCTCGTCCGTCCAGCGCACGAGCCGGTTCAGGGCGTCGTACTCGAAGGTCTGCCGGCCGCTTAGCGTGTCGATCGCGACGATATTGCCGTTAGCGTCATACCAGTACGCGATCAGCGAGTTGTCCGGGTTGCCGGGGTCGGCGATCTGGTGCAGCCGCCCGTTTTCGTCATAGACCTGGACCGACTTGATGCCGTTGCCGCGGATCACCTCGAAGACCCGCCCGGCATCGTCGTAGCGGTACCGCGTCGACCGCCCCGCGGGGTCAGTGACCGCGAGGAGCTGGTTCTTCGTCCCGTACTCGTACGTGACCGTCTTGCCTTCGGAGTCTGTGACCCGGGTGATGTTGCCCGCCGCGTCGAGGGTGTAGTCGAGCCGGTACCCCCACACGTCGGTGCCCTGGATCAGCCGGTTGGCGGCATCGTAGCCGAAGCTGTACGACCGCTGCTTGTCGTCGGTGACGCCGGTCAGGTTGTCCGCGGCGTCATACTGGAACGTGTAGCTGATGCCGCCCTGGCTGTACCACTTCCGCACCAGCCGGTTGCCCGCATCATACTCGAAGCTGACCGCCGTGCCGTCCGGGTTCGTCACGCGGGCCAGGTTGACCGAGGGATCGTAGCTGTAGGACAGCTTCCGCCCCAGCGGGTCCGTGATGCTCGTGCGATTCTGCAGCGGGTCGTACGTGTAGGTCGTTCGGTACGTGTTGTCCGTATTCCCCGCCGAGCGTGGGTCGCGAACCGTGACGGCCAGGTCCAGGGCGTCGTATTCGACCCACGTCGTCCGGCCGGCGGCATCCGTCACGGCGGTCAGGTTGTTGTTCGCATCGTAGCTGTAGGTCGTCTTGTTGCCCTTGGGGTCCGTGAGGCTCGTCAGGTTGCCCGCCGCGTCGTACGTCAGCGACGTCGTGTTGCCCAGCGGGTCACGGATGGAGGTCACGTAGTTCCCGCCGGCGTCGTAACCGAACCAGGTCGTTGCGCGGGGGACGAGCTTGAGATTGTCAAAGTACGCCGTCCCGGCTGAGGCATTCAGCACGGCGAAGACGCGGGCCTCCACGGCCCCGGCCGGCGGGGTGGTGATCACGGCATAGCGCGTCCAGTCGGTGGTGCCAGTAACCGGCGGTGTCCGGCTGGCGCCGAGGTAGTTGCCCGCCCCATCGTAATACTGCACCTGAATCCAGGCGCCGCTCCCATTGACGCCGGCGGTCTTGAGCATGCCGGACAGCGTCAAGGGCTCGCCGCCGTACACGCCCGCCCGCTCACTGATGAGGTACGCGGTGCCGCTCGTGCTCAGCGTCACCTTGGCCGCGTACTGCCCGCCCCAGGCCGTTTCGTTGGTGATGCTCACCGCCCCGCTCACGCCGCCGGCGTACCAGTCGAGGCCGCCCCATTCAAAACTCGAGTTGTCCACGTAATCGAACCGGCTCAGGATGTGCCCCTCACCGGCCAGCACAGGGCTTTCGAGCTGGACGCCGTCGAACCACGCCGAACCCGCACTATTCTGAACGATGAGAACCGCGTAGACCCACGCCGCCCCCGCCGGCGCGGTGGCCGTGACGACGAGCGAGGTGTTGCCGGTTCCGCTGTACAGGTTGGAGTACTCCGATCCGACGGCGTTGCCGTTCGCATCGTAGAACTCAAGCCCAACGGCCGCCCCGTCGCCCACGAGGTCCTCCAGCCGGACGAAGGCCGAGAGCGTCAGCAGCTGGCCCGGACTGACGGCGGCGGCATCGGTGAACGCATACGCGGTGGCCGAGCTTGGGCTTGTGAACTTCAGGCTTTGATACCCATAGCGTGCGACCGACGAATCGAGGGAAAAGGCCTCCGACGTTCCCCCGTAATACCACGCGACCGGCTGGCCGGTGGTGGAGTCGACCCGCTCGAAGCTCCCGTTCTCCACCAGGCTGAAGGTGGGCGCCCCCGCCTCCGTCACGGAGGTCAGGTTGCCGTAGGCGTCGTACGTGTTGGCGTCCGCCTCACGCCGCGCGACCGCGGTCGAGGACAGGAGGTTCGACGTCCCGTCGTAGATGAACTGGAAGCGGTTGTTCCGGGGATCGGCGTAGGCCGTGGGGTTGTTGCGGGCGTCGTAGCTCCAGCTCTCTACAGCCGATTGCGTGCTGCTCAGCGTCTCTTCGGCCCGGGTGACATTGCCTCGGCTGTCGTACGTCAGGCTCAGGCTTCCCTTGGCGTCCTCTTCTTTGACCAGATTGTTGGCGCTCCAGGTCTGCTTGACGCTGTTGCCGTTCCCGTCCCGATATTCGATGACATTCCCGGCCTCATTGTGGATGAACGTGTTCTTCTTCCCCGCCGGGTCCGTGATGACCGTGGTGCGCGTGGTCGCATCGTAACTGAAGGTGGTCGCGAAGGTTTGCGAGCTGGTGCTGCGGGCGTCGACGATCCGGGCGATCCGGCCCGAAGCGTCATACTCGAACCGGGTGACTTCGCCTTTGGAGTTGGTGAAGGCGGCTAGCCGGCCGTTTCCGTCATAGCCAAACCGGGTGGTGTTGCCCCGGGCATCCTTGACCCAGGCCAGGCGGCCACTTGCATCGTAGCCCAGGGTGATGGTCCGGTTCGCCGGATCGGTCAGGCCGGTCAGCCGGCCGCTCGTGTCCCAGGTGTAACGAAGGCTCCGGCCCGACACATCGGTGACCTGGGTCGGCCGTCCCGCCGTGTCACGCTGGATGGTGAGCACATTCCCTTTTTCGTCCGTGACACGAACGAGCTGGCCGTTCTCGAAGCGGTAAACCGTCTGGGCGCGATCCGTGATCGTAAAGACGCCCTGGGCCTCCTTGCGGAGGGTCAGGTATACGCCCGGTGGGCTCGTGTAGCTTCCGTCGGCGTTGCGGGTAAAGGTGTGATTCGTCGCGTCCTCGTCGCGGAGGGTGACGCTGCCGTCCGCGTTTTCGCGGAGGTAGGGGTCGTTGGCAAGCACCCACCCTGGCCCAACGCCTTCGTTCCGTTGGGAGAGGCTGTTGTACGTGAGGGTTTCAGCAAGGGCCGGGCCGCGGCCGGGGATCTTCACAAGTTCCTCTTGCAGCACGAGGTTCCCGGTGAAGGTATTCACAGAGAGCTGCCAGCCCGCGCCCAACCCGAAGCGGAAATAGCCCCAGTACGGCTCGAGCCCCAAACGGTCGCGGTCGGCGATGCCCGACGCGGCGAGGGCCGTTGGCGGCACCGGGGAATTAACCACGACCGGAAGGTGCAGAACAAGCGCATCAATAATTAGAACGCACACCAAGACGCGGGCTGTCCACCGCACAATGCGCTCCCCCAGCCTGCGCATTGCGAGCACCCTCCCTGAAGTCCTTGGCTCACCTTGTCACGCCGTCACTGCCCACTCGACGGAGATGACGATGACGGATTCATCGCCTTGGAAGGGAGTTCGAGTAGCGGTTGCTCCTCGGTATGTGGGATCTCCGGCTTGAAGCGCCGTTCGGGCTTCGGTGCCTGGGCGTGGAGGCGGCCAACCGGCTTCGGCTTCTTGCCGGGATGGAGGTCTTGCACCGTCGTGGCCCATTTCTTCCCCACACCTCGGGCAGGCGGGGGGCTCGCTTTGGAGGCATCCGTCGCGTGGGAGACCACCAAGGCAAGGCCCAACACCGCGACCAGCACACCCAATCCCACGGCGTACCGCCACCATGGGAGCCGACGGTTCCGCATGACGCATCACCCCTTCCAGTTTCTTCATCCGCAACCAGCTCGGTGTGGGACAAACCCGGTGAACGGGGATTGATTAACCCTTGGACGGGCTATGAGGCGGTGAGACAAAGGATGGTCGTTTTCCGCACCATTTCATGTTCTTTCTTTCGTTATTTCCTTCGCTCCCGGGGGAAGGTCAGGGATCTAACATTTATCAGCCCATGTCTTCCCAACCCCCACCTCCACTTCAGTCTCGGCTGGGTCGACCGGCACCGCCGGCCCCTAAGTGTTCCTAAGTGTTTCGGGTAACACGCGACACCAAGATCACGGGTTGTGGCAAGAGGACCAGGGTAGCCGTCGCAGAACCGTTACCCCAAGACCACCACATCCGCACCGCCGCAAGACATCGTCACGCCCTTGCGTAACGCCCATGGCTGGGGCCGGCATTTCGGGCATCTCGTGGATGGCCGTGGCTTCGGCCGGAGCCGGTGGGCCACAGGAACTGGGCCCTCGAGTGGGGTGCGTCACATGTCGAACCGCACCGTGTGGCTGATTTCGCGGCTGATTTCGTGGTCGGTGCTCGCCTTCCTCCTCTTCACAGCGGCCGGTTGCGCGCAATCGGGGACCACGGAACGCCCGGCGGCTTCTGCCGCGGCCACCGGCCAGAACCAGGGCCAAACTGGCGACGCCGGCCCGACGTCCCTGGAGGAACCCGGACCCGCATCGCCAGAACCAGCCGGCGGGGGAGCCTCGTCCCCCGCCGGGGCCGACCTGATTTCGGTCGAGGCCTTCTTGCAGGCCAACAAGGGGATCATCGCCTTTGTCTCCCAGGGGATGTCGGACTGGTCGAGCGGGCTCAAGGAGCTCGGTATCTTGCCCATCAGCCTCGACGGCAGTCCTCTGGAACACGCCACCCCACCGGCGATTCACATCGACCCAGCTCTGACTCCGCCGAGGGACGAGAGCCACCTCCGCGTTGTTGCCACCCGGGTCACCACCCTGGGGGCGTACATCGCGCGCATCGATCTCCATCCGGATTCCATCGACGTCACCATCGTGCCGCAGGATGGGACGTTCCACGACGTCGAGATCGACTTGAACCGGTACAAGAACGGCCAGCGCGTTCCTGTCCGCTTCATCGTCACCGGCCCGTACCAGGAATTCCTGGTCGAAAAGGTGCCGGCACGGGAGTAGGCCACGCGCCGGCACCTGGGCCAAAGGTCTGAAACCGCTACCTCACGCCCCGGCAGCTCATCCCTCACCGGTTCCGGTCCGCCGCCACCTCGTAGTGGATGTTGCGCGCCTCGAAGAAGTTGACGATCTCCGGCACGTCCACCTCGGTGGCCATCCACTGGGCCGGGTTGGGCGTGCCGAAGTGGGGCCCCAGGCCGAGTTCGTCCAGGCGCCGGTCGGTGACGTATTCGATGTAGGCGTTGAGATAGTCGGCGCTGACGCCCAGGATGGGCCGCGGCAGCAGAGCGCGGTTGTAATCCCGCTCCAGCTCAACCGCCCGCAGGATCAGCCCCTTGACTTCCCGGGCGAACGCGGGCGTCATCAGCTCGGGGTGCTCTTCCAAGAGCGCGGTGATCAGGTGGATCCCGAAGGACAGGTGCAGGCTCTCGTCCTTGAGCACCCAATCGACCAGGGTCGCCAGGCCCTTGAGCAGGTTGCGACGCCGGAAGGTGTAGGCGAACAGGAACCCCCCGTAGAAGAACACGCCCTCCAGGACGATGTAGTAGCCGATGAGGTTGCGCAGAAACGCCTGCCGCCCCTCCAGGGTCGAGACGTCGGGCCGGACCAGCAGCTGGCGGGTCAGCTCCTGCTGGAACGCCTCCTTGGCGCGGATGGCCGGCACGTCGCGGTGGGCGGCGAAGACCCGCTCCCGGTCGACGGGCAGGGTCTTGAGCACGTACTCGAAGGCCATGGTGTGGTTGGCCTCTTCCCAGATCTGCCGGGCCAGGTACAGCCGGACCTCCGGCGGCGTCAGCAGCGGGTAGATGGACATCACCAGGTTGTGAGTGACCAGGGACTCCATGGGATTGAAAAACCCCAGCAGCAGCTCCACGGCCCGCCGCTCGTCGTCCGTCAGGCGCAGCTCCCAGTCGCGGACGTCGTCGGCCAGGGGGATCTCCTCGGGGAACCAGGTGTTGCGCTTGCCCTGCTGGGCGTGGGCGTAGGCCCAGGGATACCGCAGCGGGAAGAGCTGGATGGGCTCCAGGGGGTCGCCGCCCAGCAGGCGGTCGCCCGGCTGGCGCGTGGTGGATGCCATGGGGATCTCCTCCTTTGGAACGGATAATGGAACGGATGTGGGACCCGGCACCGGGTGTTCGGGGTCGGGGCGGGCCGGACCGGCACGGCCCGCTCTCGTCCCTAACCGGATTCCCGGTCCCTGGCCGGGTCACTGGCACGCCTCACAGATCAGGTCCGGGTCGTCGGGACGAACCCGGCAGACCGCGGCGGCCTCCAGGGCACCGGGCGCGGAGGTCCCAGGTCGAGCCTGGGCGCCGGGTCCTGCCGTCACCGCCGCCTTCGCCGGCGCGGCCACGGTCGCCGCCACGGTTCCGTCGTCCAGGTTCCACCGCAGCTTGCGGCGCGCCTTGTTCACCCGCACCGTCGACGGCTCGGCGTACATCCGCGGCGCCATGAACAGGTAGTAGGTCGACTTCAGCCCCCGCCGCCACGCCTCGACGTACACTCGCTCCATGGCCCCCAGGTCGCGATCGGCCAGGAACAGGTTGCGGCTGATGCCCATGTCGACCCACTTCTGGGCCCGGGCGGCCACCTCCAGGTACGCCTCGGGCGGCACCTGGTAGGCGGTGGGGTAGCGGTGCCGGACGTCGGCGGGCAGCTCGGCGATGGGCTGGAGGTCGCCGCGTTCCTCCACGATGCGGTCGCGGACGGCCTCCCAGAGGCCCCGCCGCTCCAGCTCCTCCACCAGGACCCGGTTGATCTCGAGGAACTTGCCCGACAGGGTCTGCCGGGAGAAGACGTTGGCGTAGGGCGGATCCAGGCTCGGCGTGGTCCCCGCGATCAGGCTGATGGTCGCGGTCGGGGCGATGGCCATTACCGTGCCGTTGCGCATGCCTCTGCGAACCTGGGCCCGTACCGACTCCCAATCGAGGCGGGCGGTGCGGTCGACCGTCACGGGCTCCCCCCGCTCCGCCTCCAGGTCCGCCAGGGTGTCGACGGGGACGCGGCCTTGCGCCCACCCGCTCTCGGCGAAGGCGGGGAAAGGGCCGCGTTCGTCCGCCAGCCGGCAGGAGGCCAGGATGGCATGGTAGCTGATGAACTCCAGCACCCGGTCGGCCAGCTCGGCCGCCTCGGGGTCGGCGTAGCCCCAGCCCAGCCGGTTGACCGCCTCGGCGAAGCCCATCACCCCCAGCCCCACCGGCCGGTGGCGCAGGTTGGAGCGGCGCGCCTTCTCGATGGGGTAGAGGTTGAGGTCGATGACGTTGTCCAGGCCCCGCATGGCCACGGCCACCGTCTCGGCCAGGGCGTCCCAGTCGATGCCCCGCGGCCCCAGGTGGCGGGCCAGGTTGACGCTGGCCAGGTTGCAGACGGCCACCTCCTCGGCGGTGGTGGGCAGGAAGACCTCGGTGCACAGGTTGCTCGAGTGGATCACCCCCGGCAGCAGCGAGCGCAGGTTGCCGGCGTCCTTGAACACCAGCCAGGGGTGGGAGGTCTCCTGCAGGGTGGCCAGGATCTCCCGGAAGAGCTGCCGAGCGTCGACCCGCTTCCACGCCCGGGCCGGCAGCGCCCCGGCCTCGGCCTGGCGGATGCGCTCGGCGTAGGCGGCGGCGAAGGCTCGCCCCACCTTCTCCGGCAGCTCCGGCACGTAGGCCGGGTCGAACAGGTACCACGGCTCGCCGGCCTCCACGCGGCGCAGGAACTCGTCGGGGATCCAGAGGGCGGTGTTGACGCTGTGGGCCCGCAGGTACGGGTCGCCGCTGTTGCGCTTGAGGTCGAGGAAGGCCTCGATCTCCAGGTGCCAGGGCTCGAGGTACACCGCCAGCGTCCCCCGCCGGCGGCCGCCCTGGTTCACCGCCTTGATCAGGGCGTCGTAGAAGTGGATGAACGGGATGACGCCCGACGACTCGCCGTTGATCCCCCGCACCGGCGACCCGGCCGCCCGCAGCCGCGTCACCGAGGCCCCGATGCCGCCGGCGTATTTGGCCAGCCGGCCGAAGTCGCCCGCTGCCTCCAGGATGTGATCCATGGAGTCGTGGACGTCGGCCAGGTAGCAGGACGAGAGCTGGTGGTGGGGCGTGCCGGCGTTGAACAGGGTCGGCGTGCTGGGCAGGTAGCGGAAGGTGGACATGGCGTGGTAGAACCGGCGGGCCCAGGCCTCCCGGCGGCCGGGTTCTTCCGCCAGAGCCAGCCCCATGGCCACCCGCATGAAGAGGAACTGGGGCGTCTCCAGCCACTGCCGGCTCTCGGGCTCCCGCACCAGGTAGCGGTCCATCAGGGTCACCAGGCCGATGAAGGGCAAGATCTCGTCCCGCTCGGGGTGAAGGGCAGCGGCCAGCGCGTCGAGGTCGAAGGCCAGCAGCCGCTCGTCCAGCGCGCCGCAGGCCACGCCGCGGCGGACGTAAGCCGGGAAGGCGGCCCGGTAGGCCGCGGGGGACGGCGCCGGATCATCGAGGACGAACCGGTACAGCCGGCGCAGCCGCGCCCGCACGGCGACCCGCTCCATCCGAGGCTCGCGGTGCAGGTGCTGGGTGGCAGCCTGGACCAGGAGTTCTTCGACGGCCTCCCCCGGATCGCTGGTGGGCGCCGGATCGGCGGCGCCGGTGGGGTCGGTGGAGCCGGCTGGGCCGGTGGGGCCAGCGGCCAGCCAGCGCAGGTCTTGCTGGAGAAGCGCCTGAAGACGGCTGGCTGCAGGGATACCGGCAGTAAGCCGGTCCAAGACGGCCTGCAAGGGGGTCCCTCCTCCCTTCCGGCGGTTCCGCCCCCGGGGGCGCTGCCCCCTGGGTGCCGGTGCCCGGCCCGGTGGACCGGGCAAACGGTAGAGGGAGGAGGGGGCAGGGAATGGGCATTCAACGCCGGTCGCCGTCGTCCGGTCCTCTGATATGCAAAGCCGGCCCAGGCGGGGGCCGGTCGACGGCAAGGCGATGCCCGTCCTCGGCCCGCCCTCACCCCTCCGCGGGGGCGGAACGGAGGCACGGCGTGGGTACTCGGGCTTCCGGTCACGCCGGCCGGGAGCGGGTCCACCCGGGGCCCCGAAACCACCGTGGTAGGCGGGACAGGGGGAGGGAAGGACTGGCTCGTCCAGGGCCAGGCGCGGCCGGTTACCGTTGCGGGACAGCGCCGGATTTGCACCGGTCTTCCCCCAGCGGGCGGTCAGCCGACCGCCTCGCCCTGCCCTGTCGGGCAGGCACCGCGCCTGCGGCGGCGCGTCCGGTGGATGCCGGGAGTTTCGCCGCCGCACGCCAGATATGGAATCTTGTCCGCAAGGATGGTACTACATGTTGTGTCTCTAACCAAGGACGCCGGCGGTTTGTTTCCGGGGATGACGGCCGGTGGCCGTCAATTACCGGCTTCTGGCGCCGGTGGGCACCCGGGTTCTCCCGGAAACGGCACGGGGGCCACCGCCGCTCCCGGTGACCCTTCGTTGCCGGACGGTCCTCTAAGAACGTGCCGGCTGCGGGTGTCGTTGGGGATTCAGCGCCGCGATGAGGTCGTCGAGCGAACGGACCACGACCCAGTCCTGGGGGGTATGCCGCTGAAACAAGCCGTAGCGGTCCAGCAGGACGGCGTGGACACCCAGGTTGCGAGCGGGAAGGACGTCGTTGAGGAGATTGTCACCGACAGCCAGCATAGCGTCCCGCGGAACCCCGGTCGCCTGCTCAAGCCACGGGATGATCCGCCGCCACCCTTCAGGTTTACACGCATCGGCGAAGCACTGGCTGAAGGCGCCTTCCAGGCCCAGGGCCTCCACCATCGCCTGCGCATGGCCCGTGCTGGCGTTCGTCACAAGAACTCGGAGCGGTCCGTCCTTGGTGCGGAAGAACGTCTCGGCCCGGTACGATTCCGGCGGCGGTACCGACACCCACGAGCGCACTTCGGCCATGGCCTCCAGGCATTCGTCGGTTGAAACCCCGTACCGTAACGCCGCGGCCGTGACCAGCATCCAGGTGTCACCGAGGGCCAGGTACCGTCCCGTCGCCCCCACGTGACCGCCCGCCTCGCCGACCCGTTTCCACGGCCGAGGTGAAGCGTCGTCCCATGCGGATGCCACGCCGGGTTCCAGCTGAGGGTGGCCGAGGAGCACGCCCTCGACCCGGTCATAGATTCGTCCCAGCCGGAACCGGCGGTTTGGGTCTGTGAAAGGAAGCGCGTCATACAAGAATGCCCCGCGCAGGGAGCTGGGCAGGTGGGCCGCAAGGACCCGGGCGTACGCGGTGCTGTACAAGAGGTCATCATACAAGGTGCCATCGAGGTCGAAGATCACCATGCGGATCGCCCCGGCATCCGGCAGGGGAGGGTTCGTCCGGGTGACCACGCCTACCGGCCTGCCGGGGAGACTGCCGCCCCAGAGCCCGGCCGTGAACCCATCGTAGAGCGCCGGCACGCGGCTCACCTCCTCGAGGTTGTCAGCCAGCGCGGTTCACCTCCACCGGAGGGATCACGCCCCGCCCCCACCGTACCGCGCCCCGGTCGCCGGGCAGTTAAGGGCTTGTCAAGGATTGTGCAAGTTTTCCCGCTTCCGTCGCCACCGTACGTTAACGTGGCGGCGAAATCCCGTTAACCGTTTTTTTGGGGGCCTGGCAAAGAACCAGGGTCGCTGTTGCCCACCATTCGTAAGAAAGACGACGGGGCCGGCCGCCGCAACCGGCCGCCGGCCCGCACCAACGATTGCTCCGACGGGTTCCACCGTGCCCGTACCAATGTGCCTCAGGCGGCGTCCACCCCGGGCGTCACTGCGCCCCCACCAGGCCGATCCGGCCTTCGATGACGGCGTTGAAGGGCTGGGGCAGCTGCTGGACGTAGTCCACCAGGGCATCGATGTCCACCGGCCCCACCACCCGGTCCTGCCCCTCGGTGAAGACCGTGAAGTTGTCGCCGCCGGCGGCGATGAAGCTGTTGGCCGTGACGGTGTAACGGGCATCCAGGTCGAGGGGCCGGCCGTTGATGAAGACGTCGGCGGGATCGACCCGGTCACCGGGCGGCCGGGATGGATCCCAGCGGTAGGTGAGGCCGGAGACCTGCAGGATGCGCGGCCGGGATTGGTTCAGCCATTGCTGCTCCAAGAGGCGCTCGATCTGGGCCCCGGTCAGGGTCATCTTCACCAGGTCGTTGTTAAACGGCTGGATCTCGTAGAGCTCGCCCCAGGTGACCTCGCCGGCCGCCAGGTCGGCCCGGATGCCACCGGGATTCATGAAGGCCACGTCGGTTCCCATCGCCCAGCGCTGGGCGTCGGCGATCAGGTTGCCCAGCTCGGACTCGCCGGCCGGTGTCTGCTGCCGGGTGATGTCGTCGGCGGCCACGCCCACCACCCGGTTGATGATCGGCTCGACCTGCTCCTCGGCCCGGGCGACGATGCGGGCGATGCGGGGATCGGGCTCGTTGCCCGGTGCCACGTCGGCCCAGGTGTCGACGATGGCAGCCTCCTTGGCGATCACGTCCCCCGTGGCCCGGTCCAGCACCAGGTCGACGTCGGCGAAGGCGGTCCCGGAGGAATAGGCCTGGGTCACCAGCTTGCCGTCGATGGTGCCCCAATACCCGCGGTGGGTGTGGGCGGAAAGGACCACGTCGACCTCGTCGTCCAGGGCCGTGACGATGGGGACCACGTCACCGCTGATCGGTCCCCCGCGGCGATCGCCGTCGCCGCCCTGATGGAGCAGGACGATGATGGTCTCGATCCCCCGAGCCTTGAGCTCTGCCACGTAACGGTTGATGGCTTCGGCCTCGTCGAGGAAGCGGACGCCCGCCACCCCGGTGGGCGTGACGATGGTCGGCGTCTCCTTCAAGGTGGCGCCGATGAAGGCCACCGGGATCCCCCGCACCCGCACGATCCCGTAGGGCGGGAACAGCGGCTCGCCGGTCTCGGCGTCCACCACGTTGGCTGTCAGGTACTGGAAGCCCGCGCCGGGGAAGCAGCCGGTCTCAGGGTGGCAGCCCCCCTCCTGCAGCCGCTTGAGCTCGGCGACCCCCTCGTCGAACTCGTGGTTGCCCACGGCGCTGAAGAGGAGGTGCATGCGGCTCAAGGCTTCGATGGTGGGTTCATCCTGAAGCAGGGCGGAGACCGGCGGACTTGCCCCAACCAGGTCGCCCACCCCGACCCGCAGGGTGGCGATGCCCTGTTTCTGCGCCTCCTTCTCCCACCGGTCCCAGTAGGCGGCCAGCACGGCGGCACCGCCGATGGGCCGGCCGTTCAGGGTGCGGGACTGCAGGGCGCCGTGGAAGTCGTTGACGGCGAGGATCTGCAGGCGCACCGCCTCGTCGCTACGGCTGACATCGGCCGCCGCGCTCCATCCGTCAGGGCTACCGGCCGCCACGTTCACGACCGGCAGGAGGACAGCTACGACCAGGATCCCTGCCAGGGCAATCCTGGCCAAGATCCAGCCCGACCGTACTACCACCTTGGGGTAGAACACCATGGAGAAGCCCTCCTTCCGGCTCGCGCCGGGCGAATCAGCGGGTCGGTACGGACGCGCCAGCGGACGCAGACCCGTCCACGAGAAGGGTTCAGACGACCCTTAAGAAGGTACGAGCCGGTGCCAAGTTTTCGGCAACAAGGCCGGGAACAGCGTGTCCAAAGAACGGATGATCACCCAATCCCGGGCAAAATGCTGCGGGTAGAGGCCATACCGGTCTACCAGGACGGCCTGCACACCCAGTTCTCGCACAGGCAGCACGTCGTTGAGCAGGTTGTCGCCCACGGCCAGCATCTGCTGGCGGGGAATTCCAGTGACCTGCTCCAGCAGTGGGATGATCCGTCGCCACCCCTCCGGCTTTCCTGCCTCGGTGAAGCAGTGGCTGAAGGCCCCATCAAGCCCAAGGAATTTCAGGATCGTCTCGGCATGGCCCGTAGCAGCGTTGGTCACCAGAACACGGAGGGGCTCACCGGGAGCGGTAAAGAAGGGCTCTTCCCGGTAGGACTCGGGGGGCGGCACCGTAACCCACGAACGAACTTCGACCATCGCCTCGAGGCATTCGTCGGGGGAGAGCCCAAACCGCAGCGCCGTGGCCGTCACCAGCATCCACACGTCCCCGAGGCCCAGGTAGCGCCCCGGTGCTCCGATGTAGCCGCCGGTATTGGTGACCCGCCGCCACGGTGCAGGAGAACCTCCCTCCCAACGTACCGCCACGCCGGGTTCCAGCTGAGGGTGGCCATGCAGGACGTCCTCGATGCGATCGTAGATTCTCCCCATTCGCAGCCGGCGGTTCACGTCGGAGAACGGAAACGTCTCGCGCAGGAACGCGCCGCGAAGGTCCCCCGGCAGATGGGCCGCAAGGACCCGGGCATAAGCAGTGCTGTAGAGGAGGTCGTCGTACAGGGTACCGTCGAGGTCAAAGATCACCATCCGTACTGCACCGGGTTTCGCCTGGAACGGCAGGTCCGTTCACCTCCTTCCGCTGCGACCATATCCCGTCCCCACCTTACCGCGGCCTGCCGCCGCACCCGTTAAGGGCCCATCAAGGATTGCGTAAACTTCGGCAACAAAGCCATTACCGTTCCTGCAGATGGCGACCACAGTCCGGCCGGCGGCCGGGACCCACTCGAAACAGAAAAATGCCGGTACCGGACGAGGTCGCGGCCCCACCGGTACCGGCAGCTGGTAGCACTTGCGTGGGATCCGTTGCGCACGGCCTCATCGCCGCTTGACCACAACGGCTGGCCACTACAACTGCTGCGAAAATTGTTCGAAATACGCCAGCGACTCCGGATTGCTCATCGAATCCGGGTTCACCGCCTTCTCCCGCGGCGCGCCCATGAGGATCTTCTTGATGGGCACCTCGAGCTTCTTTCCGTTCAGCGTCCGCGGCACCTCGGGGACGGCCACGATGTCATCGGGCACGTGACGGGGCGAGAGGCTCTCCCGAATGCGCTGCTTGATGCGATTCCGCAGGGCATCATCCAGTTCCACCCCTTCCCGCAGCACGACGAACAGGGGCATGTAGGGCCCGCGGCCGGGCAGTTCCAGGTCGATCACCAGGCTGTCGAGGATCTCGGGGATGTCCTCCACCACCCGGTAGATCTCGCTGGTTCCCATGCGGACACCCTGGCGGTTGATGGTGGAGTCGGAACGGCCGTAGATGACGACGGTACCGCGGCGGGTGATCTTCACCCAGTCGCCATGGCGCCAGGTGCCGGGGAACATCTCGAAGTAGCTCTCCCGGTACCGCTTCCCCTCCGGATCGTTCCAGAAGAAGAGCGGCATGGAGGGCATGGGCTGGGTGATCACCAGCTCCCCGACCTGGTCCACCACGGGCCGGCCCTCCTCATCGAAGGCCTGCACATCCGCGCCCAGACAGCGGCACTGGATCTCGCCGGCATGCACCGGCAGCAGCGGGCAGCCGCCCACGAAGGCGGTGCAGAGGTCGGTGCCGCCGCTGACCGAGGCCACCCAGAGGTCCTTCTTGACGTGCTCGTAAAGCCACTGGAACCCTTCGGGAGAGAGGGGTGAGCCGGTGGAACCCACGCTCCGCAGGGCGCTCAGATCCAGCTCCCGGCCCGGTTCGATCCCGGCCTTCATGCAGGCGGTGACGTAGGCGGCGCTGGTGCCGAACAGTTTCATCCCCGTGGCCTCGGCAAAGCGCCAGAGGGCATACATGTCGGGATAGCCCGGGCTGCCGTCGTAGAGCAAAACCGTCGCCCCCACCAGCAGGCCGCTGACGAGGTAGTTCCACATCATCCAGCCCGTGGTGGTGAACCAGAAGAACCGGTCCCCCGGCCCCAGGTCGCTGTGCAGGGCCAGCATCTTGAGGTGCTCCAAGAGGATCCCGCCGTGGCCCTGGACGATGGGCTTGGGCAGGCCGGTGGTGCCCGAGCTGTAGAGGATCCACAACGGCTGGTCGAAGGGTACCTGCTCGAAGGTCAGGGGCCCGCCCTGGCGGAGCAGGTCGGACCAGGGCAGGGTTCGTCCGGGGAAGAACCCGGCCCCGCCGCCATCCCCGGCGGGGCCGCTACCCTGTCCCGCCGGGACCGGGCCGGCGACGGCCGCCATCCCACCGGCGACCGCCCGGCCGGCCCCCTCACCCAGGTACGGCACCAGCACCGTCGCCTCCAGGGACGGCAGCTGCCGCTGGAGTTCCGCTACCACCGGCCGCCGGTCGTAATCCCGGCCGTTGTAGCGGTACCCGTCAACGGCAAAGAGGATCTTCGGCTCGATCTGGCGGAAGCGGTCGGCCACGCTGGGCGCACCGAAATCGGGCGAGCAGCTGGACCAGATGGCCCCCAGGCTGGCGGTGGCCAGGAAGGCGATCAGGGCTTCGGGGATGTTGGGCAGGTAAGCCACCACCCGGTCGCCCGGCCCCACTCCCAGCTCCCGCAGTCCGCTGGCCACCGCCGCCACCTGCTGGATCAGGTCCGACCACGTCAACATGCTCAGAGGGCGCAGTTCGGACTGGTAGATCACCGCCGGGTCCTGGGGATCCACCACCGGCCGGGCGGGCGCGCTCCCGTCTTCGCCTGGCGTTCCCTGTCCGCCTGCCCTGGCGGTCGCGGCCCGCAAGGCATGCTGGGCGTAGTTGAGGCGCGCGCCCACAAACCACTGGGCGCCCGGCATCTCCCGCCGGCCCAGCACGCTGGCGTAGGGGGCCGACGCCTGGATGCCGAAGTAGTCCCAGAGGCTGCTCCAGAATCCTTCCAAATCCCGCACGGACCACTGCCACAGGGCTTCGTAGGTCGGAAAGGCCAGTCCCCGCTGCCGGGCCAGCCAGTCCATGTAATGGCGCATGCGGGAACGCTGCTGCAGTTCCTCGGAAGGCGACCAGAGCAGGGTGCCCTCGCTGACCGCCGCCATGACCCAACCCCCCATTGCCGGGCGGGCGACCCGCCCCCTGCATTCCTCGCCGGTTTGCCGGGACCGGTTCGCCGGGCGATGCACGCTGCCCGGCAAGCCGGGTCCGGTTGGACAAAGGAGATGATAAGCTCGGAAAACGATAGGACGGCGGGCACAAGCCCCGACACGCCAGGTCCCAAAGACCTGTACCATTACGAAAGGGGTTCGCAACACCAGGCGGGGACACCTGCCGGGTCCGGCCGGCGGCTGGCGGACCCGCTCGGGGAGCGGAACCGCTCCGGACAACGGCTGGCCAATTCCCGCGTACAGCGGTAAACAGACGTTAAGCGAAGGTTGGCGAAGCCTGAGTCCCGAGGCGCCGGGCGGTCTGGCCCGGCCACCGTCGGGAGGCGAAAGGAGGGGCCGCCGCCATGGTCTCCGAGCCGGCCACCCCAGACCACCGCCCCCGCTCGACGGGCGCGGAGTCCCTGCGGGGGGAACGCTGGCGTCGCCTGCGGCAGCTGGCCGCCCGCCTGCCCCAGTACGCGCAGCTGGCCCGCCTCATCCTGGCCCTGAACCGGCGGAACGGGGTCCCCGGTGGCGGGCGTGCCCGCCGGCTGGTTCTGGCGGGCCTCGCCTACCTCCTGGCACCCCTCGACCCGCTGCCGGGCTTTGTCCCCGTGCTGGGCCAGCTGGACGACCTGCTGGTGGCGCTCTTCACCCTGCGCCTGGCCCTGCGGTCCCTGCCCGCGCCCGTTCGCTCCTCCCTGCTGCGGCAGGCAGGGCTCGACAGCGCCACCGTGGAACACGACTGGCGCCTGGTCTGGGGCCTCTCCCGCGATCTGGTGGCCGCCACAGGGCGCGGTGCTTGGCGGCTGGGACGCGGCGGGGCCCGCGTTGTCGCTCGGCTGGGTCTTCACGCCGGGGCCCGGCTGGCCCGCCGCCTGCGGGCCCGCCTGTCTCGCCGCTCCCGGGCCAGGCCGTGATGCCGGCCCGTGGCGGGCCGGCATCACGGCCTGGCCGGCCTGAACGGCACCCAGAACCAGGGGCAGGCCCCCTAGACTCCATCGCATGGACCCTCTCGTGCTCCACCCCGGGGATGGGTCCACAGGGTCCACAGGGTCCATAAGGGCTCATCAGAGTGCCATCCGGAGCCCAAGGCGGCCGGAGCCCCCGTGCCCGGAGCCACCCCCACCCGGGCCCGGTCCCCGGCAGGGAACGTTCCCCGCCGGGGACCGGAGCTCACGCCACGCGGACCAGGATCCGCCCCCGCACCCGGCCGGCCAGAACGTCTGCGAAGGCCTCGGGCAGCTCGTCCAGCCCCACCTCGCGGCAGACCAAGGCGTCCAGGGCGGGCGGCCGCAAATCGCCGGCCAGCCGCTGCCAGATCCGCATGCGCAGGGGCATCGGGCAGTAGACCGAGTCGATGCCCAGCAGGGAGACGCCCCGCAGGATGAAGGGGAAGACGGTGGTGTTCAGCTGGCTGCCCCCGGTGAGGCCTACGGCCGCCACGGCGCCCCCGTAACGGGTGGTCCGCAACACATGGGCCAGGGTGTCGCCACCCACCGCATCGATGGCTGCCGCCCAAAGCTGCTTCTCCAGCGGCTTTCCGCCCTGCACCGCCACCTCGCTGCGGGGGATGACCCGGCTGGCCCCCAGGCGCTTGAGGTATTCCACCGCGCCGGCCTTGCCCGTGCTGGCCACCACCTCATACCCGCGGCGGGCCAGGATGGCCACGGCCACAGAACCCACGCCGCCCGTGGCGCCGGTGACCAGGACCGGGCCCTGGCCCGGCGCCAGGCCGTGTTCTTCCAGGCGATGGAGGGCCAGGGCGGCGGTGAACCCCGCCGTGCCCAGGATCATCGCCTCCCGCAGGTCGAGGCCGCGGGGCAACGGCACGACCCACTGGGCGGGCACCCGCGCGTATTCGGCGTAGCCCCCGTAGTGGCTGACCCCCAGCTCGAAACCCGTCACCAGGACAGGATCCCCGGGCCGGAAGCGGGGATCGGCCGACTCCACCACCTTGCCGGCCAGGTCGATACCCGGCACCATGGGATAGGATCGCACCACCCGGCCGTCGGGCCGGCTGGCCAGGCCGTCCTTGTAGTTGACGCCGGAATAGGCGACGCGAAGGGTTACCTCGCCCGGCGGCAGGTCGCCGGCACCCAGCGTACGCACCCCCTGGCGCAGGCTGCCGTCGCCGTCCCGCTCGACCAGGTAAGCCCTGAAAGACTCCGCCACCGCTGGAGTCATGGCAGGTCCCCCTTGTGGATGTTTCAGGCCTTCCCCTGCGCCCGGCGCTGCAGGTAATCGGCGATGCCGAAGGCACAGATGTCCAGGTCCAGGGCCACGGCGGGTTCCACCTCAGCCCAGTCCAGGCCGTGGGCCTCCGCGTCGCGGCGGATGTGCTCGGCCAGGCGGCGGCGGGTCTCCTCCGGGCCGGCCGGCCGCCCGTCCGCCTGCCCGCAGGCCACGAACAGGGGCACCTGTTCTTCCAGGCGCTCGGCGATCTCCTCGGGCGACAGGCTGGTGGCCGCAAAATGGGGCAGCAGCATCGTGGCCGGGCGCAACTGGGGCAGCCGCCGGGCGGACTGGAGCATGCGTTCCGGGTCGAACTGGTTGGGCGCGGTGGAAGGCAGGAGGTAGTCCCGGCCCAGGCGCCGGCAAAGGGCGGGATAGCGGACCCCCGCCTCGTCGGCGGTGACCAGAGCCCCTGTGCCCTCATCCAGGATCATGTACTGGTGCCGGGCATGGCCGCCGGCAGCGATGAACCGCAGCCGGTGGCCGGCCCCCAGATCCAGGGTCTCGCCGTCCTCCGGCGTGAGCATCCGCTCCGCAGCCACCGGCTCGGGCAGGCCGAAGAGGCTTTCCAGGCGATCCCCGAAGATCGCCCGGGCTCCCTGCACCAGCCGGGTCGGATCCTGCAGGTGCCGGGCGCCCCGCGGGTGGACCACCACCTGGGCCCGGGGCAGCAGCCGGGCCAGGGTACCGGCCCCCGCCGCGTGGTCCAGGTGGATGTGGGTCAGGATGATGTAGGCGATCTCGTCCCGGGGAACTCCCTGCTGCTCGAGGGCCTCCAGCCATGCCTGGACGCCGGCCCGGCCGCCCGTCTCGATCAGCGCCGGGCGGGGTGCCCGGATGAGGAACCCGGCCGTGCGCTCGGCCTGGCCGCCCTCCCGCAGGTCTACAACGAAGGTGTCGGGGGCCACCCAACCGGCCCCGCGCTCGCTTACGTTGGCGGTCACGGCCCCGCCCCCTCTGCTTGCCATCTTCCAGCAGGGATACATTACGCGAACCGGCGGCCGGTGCCTGCCGGCAGGCCGCGCGGGAGGCGGGCCGCATACCGCGGGCGTGCCCCGTTACAACCCGGCCGGCGGCCGGCGCAGGACGAACCAGTAGAACCCGTGGGGACCCAGGGTCAGAAAGTACGGCTCCTCCCCCACCGGAGGCAGGGCCGAGCCGCCGAAGGCGTCGGCAGGTATGGCGCCCCGGTACGGCCCGAGGCCAAGCCGGACCCCCTGGACGTAGCGGGACAGGTTGGCCACCACCAGAACCGCCAGATCGCCGTGGCGCCGGATGAAGGCCAGCACCCGGGGATTGTCGGCCTCGACCAGCTCCAGGCTGCCGCGGCCCAGCGCCGGCAGCCCCTTGCGCACGGCGATGAGCCGCCGCACCCAGTTCAGCCACGAATCGGGACTGGCCAGCTGGGCCTCCACGTTGACCGCTTCGTAGTGGTACGCCGGGTCGACCACCACCGGCGCGCA
The DNA here is from genome assembly GCF_054654595.1 of Thermaerobacter litoralis. NCBI lineage: Bacteria > Bacillati > Bacillota > Clostridia > Eubacteriales > Clostridiales Family XVII. Incertae Sedis > Thermaerobacter > Thermaerobacter litoralis. The sequence continues at coordinate 351,131 of NZ_BAAIES010000009.1, forward strand.
GAGCCGCTGGGGGTTGGCCGTGGAGAAGCCCGCGTTCCGCCCGCCGCTCCACTGCATCGGCGTCCGCACGGCGTGCCGGTCGGGGAGGTAGATGTTGTCCCCCATCCCGATCTCGTCGCCGTAGTAGATCACCGGCGTGCCCGGCAGGGAGAAGAGCAGCCCATAAGCCAGCTCCAGCCGCCGCCGGTCGTTGCCGAGAAGCGGGGCCAGCCGCCGCCGGATGCCCAGGTTGACCCGGGCCTGGGGGTCGGGCGCGTAGGCGTCCAGCAACGCCTCCCGCTCCTCGGGGCTCACCATCTCCAGGCTCAGCTCGTCGTGGTTGCGGAGGAACAGGGCCCACTGGCAGGCCGGGGCGATGGCCGGTTCGTCCCGCAGCACCTGCCAGATCGGCGCCGCCTCCTCCCGGGCCAGGGCCAGGAACAGCCGCGGCATCAGGGGGAAGTGGAAGGCCATGTGGCACTCGTCGCCCTGCAGGTAGCGGGCCAGCTCGGCCGGCGGCTCGTTGGCCTCGGCCAGCAGCACCCGCTCGCCATACCGGGCCTCCACGTGGGCCCGCAGCTCGCGGACGAAGGCGTGGGTCTCGGGCAGCCCCGCGCAGGAGGTCCCCTCCGCTTCGAAGAGGTAGGACACAGCGTCCAGGCGGAAGCCGTCGACACCCAGGCGCAACCAGAAGTCGACCACCCGCAGCATGGCCCGGCGGACCAGGGGGTTGGCGTAGTTCAGATCGGGCTGGTGGGCGTAGAAGCGATGCCAGTAGTAAGCCCCCGCCACCGGATCCCAGGTCCAGTTCCCCTCTTCGAAGTCGGGGAAGATCACCCGCACCCCCCGGTACCGGTCGGCCGTGTCGCTCCAGACGTAGAAGTCCCGCCAGCGGCTGCCGGGCCGCGCCCGCCGGGCCCGCTGGAACCAGCGGTGCTGGCGGGAGGTGTGGTTCAGCACCAGGTCGGCGATCACCCGGATGCCGCGGCGGTGGGCCTCGTTGAGGAACCGCCGGAATTCCGCCAGGGTGCCGTAGGCCGGGTGGACGGCCGTGTAGTCGGCGATGTCGTAGCCGTCGTCCGCCAGGGGCGAGGGATAGAAGGGCAAGAGCCAGAGGGCGGTGACCCCCAGCTCCTGCAGGTAGTCCAGCTTGGCCGTGAGGCCGCGGAAGTCGCCGATCCCGTCGCCGTTGCCGTCGGCGAAGGTCCGCACGTGCAGCTCGTAGATCACCGCGTCCTTGTACCACAAGGACGGTGGAACCGGCTGTGGGGCACCGCCCGGCGCCGGCCGGCGCGGGGCCGGGGACGCCTTTGCCTTGTTCGGCGAGGCGCCCGCCCTGGCGGGCGGGGTCGACCCCGGCCCTGACGCCTTCCCGGGCGCCGGGGCCGGGATCAGGGGCCCGGTGCCCGGGTTCCCCTCCCGGACCGCCACCAGCGCCGTCGCCACACCATCGGCCTTTGCCGAGCCACCGTCACCCGTCGCCGGCGGGGAGCCATCGCGGCCGGCCGCCGGCTGGCCGGCCTGTCCCTCAGGCGCCTGCACGCCACCGGTCCCTCCCACAGGGATGCAGCATCCGGGGCAACATCCTATGCAGGCGCCCGGAGCCCGGTCAAGGGGCGCCGGACCGGCGGGCGCGGCCCTTGCCTGTCCCAGCCGCCCTGGGGCGCCCAACGCCGCCATCAGGCGGCGCAGGCTTCACCGCGCACCGTTTTGGCCGCGGCACCGCTTTCACCTTTCACCGGGCCATCACACCGTGCCCCCGTTTCGCTTTCCATGCCCCGTTCACTTCAGGGTCCAGCCCACCAAACCCTTGACGTAGTACCGCTGCAGCAGGGCGAACACCAGCACCGGCACGGCCATCACCAGCAGCGCCGCCGCCGAGAGCAACCCCCAGTCCACGTGGTACTGGCCGCGCAGCAGCGGGATGCGCTGGGTGGCCAGCAGCAGGTCCGGCCGGTACACCAGCACCAGGGCCAGAAAGAAGTCGTTCCAGACCCAGGTGGACTGCAGCGCCGCGGCCGACGCCAGGGCAGGCAGGCTCATGGGCAGGATCACCCGCAGGAAGATCTGCCAGCGGCCGGCCCCATCCAGCAGGGCCGCCTCCTCCACCTCGCCCGGCAACGTGGCGAAGTAGTTGCGGAAGAACAGGATCATCCACGGCAGCGCCCAGGCCGTGTGGGCCAGGACCAGGCCGGTGTAGGTGTTGACCAGGCCCGCGTCCCGCAGCAGGCGGAACAGGGGCACCGCCACCATCTGCTGGGGCACCGCCAGGAGCAGGACGACCCCCATCATCAACGGGCGCCGGGTGCGGGAGCGGGAGCGGGAGAGGCCGTAGGCCGCCAGGGACCCCAGCAGCAGGGGCAGCAGGGTGCCCGGCACCGCGACCCGCAGGGAGTTGAGCAGGCCCTCCGCCATGGCCGCCGTCGGGTGGTGGAGAACCCGGCTGAAGTTGGCGCCGCTCAAGGTCAAGGGTTCCAGCCGCCACCAGCCGTGGAGGAGCTCGCCGGAGGGCCGCAGGGCGCTCATGGCCACCCCGGCGAAGGGGACGACCCACAGCAGCCCGAGCCCCCACGCCAGGGCGTGGCGCAGGAGGGCGGCCGCCCACCGCCGGCGGCTGGCGGGCATCCGGCCTCCGGGGCGGGCCGCGGCGGGACGGGTCGCGGCCGGATGGCCCTGGGGACCGGCCCGCCGGCTCTGGGAACCGGCCCAACGGCACCGGGGAACGGCCTGCCGGGACCGGGGACCGGCCCCACCGCTCCCAGGGAGCGGGCTGGGTTGTCCGGGCTTCACGGGCGCTCGCCCCCTTCCGCCGTGCGCAGGAACCAGAGGCCGATCAGCAGGGTGCAGAGGGTCAGCAGGGTGGCCACCGCGGCCGCCCGGTGGGGGTCCAGGGAGCGGAAGCCGTAGAAGTACATCTGCAGGGCCAGCACCATGGAGGCCCCGCCGGGGCCGCCCTGGGTCGCGGTGTAGACCAGGTCGAAGATCTTCAGTTCCCACAGCACCGTCATCGCCACGACGACCGCCGTCACCGGGCGCAGGGCCGGCCAGGTGATGTGCCGGAAGCGGGCCCACCAGCCGGCGCCGTCGACCATGGCCGCCTCGTAGTAGGCCCGCGGGATCGTGCCCAGGCCGGCCGCGTAGAGGACCATGGCAAACCCGGCCCACAGCCAGACGGAACCCAGGATCAGGGCGGGCAGGGCCAGCTGGGGATAGGCCGTCCAGGTCCGGGCCAGGGCGTCGACGCCCAAGGCCCGGAATACGGCGGGCACCACGCCCGCGTTTTCATCGAAGAGGAACCGGATCAGCACCCCGCCCACCACCAGGGGCGTCACCATGCCCAGGAAGACGAAGGCCCGCAGGAGGGTGGCGCCCCGGACCTCCCGCAGCACCAGGGCGAGGAGCAGCCCCAGCCCCACGGTCAGGGGCAGGTGGATGAGGATCCACACCAGGTTGTGGAGGACCGAACCCCACGGCGGCGATTCCAGAGGGAAGCGGCCCGGTGCCCAGGTCTCCGGGTCCCGGAGCACGGCGGCGAAGGCGGCGAGACCCGTCCAGCGGCCGTCGGGGCCGGTGAAGGCGAGCCACAGGGTCTGGACGGCCGGGACGACGACCAGGCCCAGCACCAGCAGCAGGGCCGGTGCCGCCAGCCAGAGGGGATCCCACCCCCGGCGCCGGGGGGCGACGGGGGTGGGATCGGGCCGGTTCGTCCCCAGTCCCAAGGGCTGGTCGGGGAGGCTCACCGCGGCTCACCTCCCCCGCTCCTGCTCCAGGCGTTCCAGCACCCCCTGCCACTGGCCGGGATCGACCCAGAGCAGCTTCAGCTGGTCCCAGAAGGTGCGCTGCCAGTCGCCGCCGATGGCATCGTCCAGGTCGGGCAGCAGCTCGGCACCCTCGAGCAGCTGCACCACCTGCTGGTCGACGGCGGGGTGGGCGTCGGCCGGCACGTCGTTGCGGCCGGAGAGCTTACCGCCCTGCCGCACCCGCAGCTCCATGCCCTCGCGGCTGATCAGGAAGGCCACCAGCCGCTTGGCCTGTTCGACCCGCGGGCTATGCTGGGGGACGAACATGTAGTCCGTGGCGGCCACCATCCCCTTGGCGCCGGGCAACGGGAAGACGCCCAGGTCGGAGGGGTCCTCCACCATGCCGGTCAGCCAGTTGCCCATGAAGTAGAGGCCATACTCCCCCTGCCACCACAGTTGGGCCGCCTGGGTCCAATCCATGGGGTCGCTGAAGTACTCCAGCGCCGGCACCAGCCGGTCCCGGAAGATGGCCTGGACCTGGGGGTCGGTCCACGCCACCCGGCCCTCGATCGGCCCGCGCTGCAGGTCGGGCCCGCCGAAGGCGATCAAGAAGTGCTCGACCACGTCGGACAGCGGCCAGCCGGTGCCGTCGCCGCTGGCCACCGGCGCCTGGATGCCGTCGATGGCGGCCAGGCGCTCCAAGAGGGCCATGAACTCCTCCCACGTGGACGGCACCTGGAGGTTGTGCTCGGCGAAGAATGACTTGCGGTACCAGAAACCGGGCTTGACCGTCAGGGCGTAGGGGACGGCGACCACCCGGCCATCCGCCTCGGCCGCGGGCATGCGGAAGGCGGAGGCCTCGGCCTGCCAGACGTCGCCCAGGTCGGCGGCGTCGGCGGCGTGCTCCTTGATCCACCAATCCCACATGAAGATCACGTCGGCCGGGGTCTCGCCGGCTTCGAACTGGGCCGGCAGGACCTGGGCCAGGTCCTCATAGCGCTGGGTCTGGTACTCGATGGTGACCCCGAGCCGCCGCTCCGCCTCTTCCAGCACGGGGAGGAACTGCTCCATCTCCGGGCCCGACCAGGGACCGATGACCGTCAACCGGTCCGCCGCCTGGTCCCCGCCGGTGCCCTGCGCGTCCTGGCCTCCGGAGCCGCCCTGGCCGCAGGCCGTGAGCAGCAGCGCGGCCAGCACGACCAGCGCGGTCCAGCGTCCGATCCGCCCCATGGTTCCCACCTCCGGGCTGGTGTGTGTTCGGGGGAGGGAGAATCCCCCGTTTCTTTTTATTACCACACCGGCTGCCGGCGGCCTGGCGGCGGTCGCCATCGCCTGGTGGGTCGCTCTTTCCGGTGGACCCCGCTTGATGGAAATACCCGCAACTGCGCCCGCAATTGCCCACGGGCAGGAGGGAAGGGGTGGGTGTCGAATTGTTGATTTTTAGGAACCCACGTGGAGCCTTTGCGGAACCCGGCCCCTTCGTACCCAACCTGCGCACCTGGTGGGAACCTTCGACGGCGGGAACCTTCACGACGATGGGGGATCCGAGCATGGCAGAGGTCCGGCTGGTGGACGTGACGAAGCGCTTCGGCTCCACCGTGGCGGTGGACGGGGTCTCCCTGGACATCGCCGACGGGGAGTTCCTGGTCCTGGTGGGGCCGTCGGGCTGCGGCAAGTCGACGCTGCTGCGGCTGATCGCTGGCCTCGAGGACGTGAGCGAAGGGGAGGTCTACATCGGCGACCGCCTGGTCAACGACGTCCCGCCCAAGGACCGGGACGTGGCCATGGTCTTCCAGAACTACGCCCTCTACCCCCACATGACGGTCTACGACAACATGGCCTTCGGCCTGCGGATGCGCAAGGTGCCGCGGGACGAGATCGACCGCCGGGTGCGCCAGGCCGCGGAGACCCTGGGCCTGACGAACCTGCTCAAGCGCCGGCCGGCCCAGCTCTCGGGCGGCCAGCGGCAGCGGGTGGCGCTGGGGCGCGCCATCGTCCGCGATCCGAAGGTGTTTTTGATGGACGAACCCCTCTCCAACCTGGACGCCCAGCTGCGGGTGCAGATGCGCACGGAGCTGGCCCGGCTGCACCAGCGCCTGGGCACCACCACGATCTACGTGACCCACGATCAGGTGGAGGCTATGACCCTGGGCGACCGCATCGCCGTGCTCCGGGACGGGAAGCTTCAGCAGGTAGCGACGCCCCACGAGATCTACGCGCGGCCGGCCAACGTGTTCGTGGCCTCCTTCATCGGCTCGCCGCCCATGAACTTCATCCGTGGGGTGGTGGAACGCGGCGACGGGGAGGTGCGCTTTGCGGGTGCCGGCCTGACCTGCCGCGTGGAGGGCGAGCTGGCGGAGGCGGCCGAGGCGTACGTCGCGGGCGGGACCGGTTCCACCGGCGGGGAGACGCAAGGAGGCCTGGGGGCGGCCAGCGGGCGACGGGAGGTCCTGCTGGGGATCCGGCCGGAGCACATCCACGCCCGGCCGGCGGACGCGGCCGGGAGCGGCGGCGACGCCCCGGGAGCCCACCTGGTGGCCACCGTCGAGGTGGTCGAACCGCTGGGTGCCGAGACCTTCGTGTACGTGACGGCGGGGCCGGTGAGCCTGACGGTGCGGGTCGACCCGCGGCTGGCGGTACGCCCGGGCGACCGGCTGGCGCTGACCCTGGACGCCGAGCACCTGCACCTGTTCGACGCCGCCACCGAGCAGTCGGTCCGGGAGCTGGCGGCGGTGGTGCCGGCTTAGCGGTACGGCGTGGGGTCAACCGGTCGACCGGTGCCCCCGGGCAACACGGCCGGCCGGTGGGCCCGGAGCAGACAAGACAAGGAGGCCCCGGCCGGGTGCTCAGCTTCGATGTGGACGGCGTGCGCTTCAACCTGCGGGTCGCCGGCGTGATCCTCGCCGGCGACCATGTTCTTCTGAACCAGGTCGCCGGCACCGATTACTGGTTCCTACCCGGTGGCCGGGTCGAAGGGGGCGAGGCGACGGGCGCTGCCCTGCACCGGGAACTGCACGAGGAGCTCGGCGTCAACGTCCAGGTGGGCCGCCTGCTCTGGGTTGTCGAATCCTTTTTTACCTTGCAAGGGCGGCGGTTTCACGAGCTGGGGTTCTACTACCGGGTGACGCTGCCCGATTCCCCGGGCGGACGGGTCCCGGCGCGGGGGCAATCAAGCCACCGGCAGGATGGGCCCAACCTGCTGACCTTCCGCTGGTTCCCCCTTGATGACCTCGGCCACGGCGTGCGGCTCTTGCCGCCCTTCCTGTGCGAAGCGCTGGCCCACCCGCCCGTGACCACCTGCGACCTGGTGTACCGGGACGAACCGGCCAAATCCTAGCACCCTACGCCACCGGACTTCGGCCTTGCCCCTCCGCCAGGGATTCGCCGGCCCGCGCCAGGGACTTGGGACTTGCTTCCTCACCAGGGGCTCTCGGCTCACGCCTCGCCGGGGGGTGGGTCTTGCGGCTTGCGATGGCCCCGCGCCACGGCCGGAGCTACCGGCGCCGGCCGTGGCTCCGGGTCGGTCGCGGACCCCGGCCGGGACCGCCCGCCGGTTTCCGATCCGTTGCGGGTGGCGGTGCCGCCGGCCGGAGCACCGGGAACCGGTTCAGCCGGTGAGGAGGGGACGCGGCCGTCCCCGTGGCCCGCGTGGGAGGATGGGGCGCGCTTGCCGGGTTCGTCCGACACGGCATCGGTCTGGCGGGACCCGGTGCCGGCGGCAGGCGCGCTCCCCGCGGCCACCTCCGGCGCGGGCGTCGCGGCGGGCCGGCGGCTCTGGAAGATGAACAGGCCCGTCAGGAACAGGGTTGCCAGGACGTGGCCGGCCAGCAAGACGGGTTCGGGCGCGCCGGCCAGGGCCTCGTGGACGACCCGGTCCTTGAGCAGCATCTCGACGGCCACCCAGACCAGGATCCCGGCGCCCACGTAGGTCAGCCAGGGCCAGCGATCCATGAGCCCGCTGAGCAGCGAGCTCCCCCAGATGATCAGCGGCACCGACAGCGCCAGCCCCAGCACCAAGAGGCCCAGGTGCCCCCCCGAGACCCCCACCAGGGCCAGGACGTTGTCCAGCGACATCACCACGTCGGCCAGGATGATGGTCTGGACGGCCTCCCAAACGTTGGCGGCTTCGCGGACGTTGTCGTGTCCGCTGTGGTCGTCGATCACCAGCTTGCGGGCGATCCAGAGCAGGAGGAGCCCGCCGACTGCCTGGAGCAGGGGGATATGCAGAAGCCACGTGACCGCGGCCGCCAGGGCCAGGCGGAGCCCCACGGCGCCGCCGGCGCCCAGGAGGATCGCCTGCCGGCGCATCCGCCCGTGCAGGCGGCGGGCCGCCAGGGCGATGACCACCGCATTGTCACCGGCCAGCAGCAGATCTACAAACACAAGCCCAAAGAACCGTGCCGCCTGTTCCCACAGATCTGCCACGCATCATGCCTCCCGGGAGTTTGAAGCAGGATGGACGCCGCACCGCTTGTACACCCCACGCGCGGCACCCCGGGACGCCGCAGGACGACCGCCCGCACCGCCGGGGGTGACCTCGCCGAGGGCGTTACCTATAAGGTACCACTCCTGGACGGTGGTGAGGCTGGCGGCCCGAACCAATGCGGAACGGGGGCCCAGCGCCCGGGCCGCCCGAACCGCGCTGCCGGGCCGGCGGTACCGGGTCGGGGGTGGCCGGGGGTGGCCGGGCCGGGACCGTGCGCTGGGGGTCCGGACCGGGCCATACTGTGAAGGCGGTGGGGGGATGGCGATGGCCCGGCAAGCTGAACGAGGACGAACGGGGCCTGCGGGGCCCGGCGAACCGCCGGCTGCGGCTTCCACGGCCAGCGGGCGCTGGGCAGGCCTGCTCCTCCTGGCCGGGGGCATCCTGGCGGCGGCCAGCACCGCGTTCCACCCCGTCACCCTGGATCCGGCCGACGCCGCCGCCGTGCTGGATGCCGTCCGGCGGGCGCCGCTGCGCTGGATCGCCGTCCATGGGGGGCTGGGCTTCGGCGTGGCCGCCTGGTCGCTAGGCTGGTACCTGGTCTACCAAGCCCTGCGGGAGGCCGGCCGGGTGGGGTTGAGCGGGGCCGGCGCCATGCTGGCCGCGGTCGCCCTGGCCGTATGGCTCCCGCTGCTGGCGCTGGAGGCCGCCGGCCTGCCCCTGCTGGCCCGGTCGACCCCCGCCGGCCAGAGCCCTTCCTGGTTCACCGTGGCCTGGCCCGCCACCCTGGCGGGCGGGTACGTGGCCACCTGGCTGTACTGGCTGGCCGGGATCGCGGCGGCGTGGGACCTGGCCGCGGCCGGGACCCGGGTCCCGGGCCTGCCCCGCGTCTCCCTCGGCCTTGCCCTGGCGGCGCTGCTGCCCGGGCTGCCGGGGATGGTCGTCGCCTGGCTCTTGCCGGAGCTGGCGGTGCCGGTTCTTCTGGTATCGTTGGTCCCCGGCGCCCTCTGGGCGTTGATCGTCGCCTGGCGGCTGGTGTCCCCCGGCCCCCACGGCCGCACGGGCCGCCGCTGACGGATCGCCGCATCCCGGCCCGCGTCCCCGTCCGGCCGCCGTCAGCACCAGCCTCCTCATCCCCCTGGCGCCCCTGTGACCGCTGAGCCCCGCCAACGGCGGCGACCGTTGCCACCCCGCCCCTGCGCAACCGTCCCTACCCGCCCTGCCCCCACCTTGCCGCCCCTGCCACCCATTCCCGATCGCGACGGCCGCTTCACCGGCAGGAGTGGCGGACCGGGCGGCGAATATCGAACACAAACGCACACATCCGAAGCACTACGAACATCAAGTCTTACGCCATCGCACAGGCCGGGCCCCGGACCGCCCGGTCCGGAACGGTGGCCCCCCGGCCGGCTCCGCCGGTTCGCCGCGCTCGCGGCGCGCCGCTGCCGGCGGTAGGTCCGGTTCGAGGGACCAGGCCGGACCAGGCCACGGAGACCGACGGAGACCCGTGGAGCGCCAGGGGGCATCACGGGGCCCAACAGGAGCGATGCCGCCATGCTGGCCGAAGAACGGCGCCGCCAGGTGCTGCAGTGGCTGGAGGAAGAGGGGCGCATCCAGGTGACCGAGGTCGCCCGGCGGCTCTCCGTCTCGCCCATGACGGTGCGGCGGGACCTGGAGCGCCTGGAAGCCGACGGCCTGCTGGTCCGCACCCACGGCGGCGCCCTGCCGGTGGGCGCGGCCACGCCGCGGGAGTTGCCCTACGCCTCCAAGCGCGCCCGCCAGGTGGAAGCCAAGCGCAAGATCGGCCGGGCGGCGGCGGCCCTGATCCGGTCGGGCGAGACGGTGATCCTGGACGCCGGTTCCACCACCCTGGAGATCGCCCGCCACCTGCCCCCGCGCATCACCCTCAAGGTGGTGACCAACGACCTGCTGATCGCCCGGGAGCTGGCGGACCGGGACGGCATCGACGTGTACCTGACCGGCGGGCAGGTGCGGCGCGGCGTCTACAGCCTCCAAGGGCCGGAGACCGAGGCCTACCTGCGCGCCACCCACGTCGACCGCGCCTTCCTGGGGGCCGACGGGGTCGACGCCGTGTACGGCCTCTCCACCACCAACCGGCAGAAGGTCCCGGTGAAGCAGGCCATGCTGGCCGCGGCCGAGCGCGCCTACGTGGTGGCCGACCACAGCAAGCTGGGCCGCCGCGCCTTCGCCCGTTTCGCCGGTTTGGAGCCCATCGCGGCCCTGATCACCGACGACCAGGCCCAGGCCACCGCCGCCCTGCAGCTGGCGGCCCTGGCGGAAGCGGGCGTCGAGGTCGTCTTCGCGTCGTGAGAGGAGGAGCCGGCATGTTCGGACTGGTGGCCGACGACGTGACGGGGGCCAACGCCACCGCGGCGCGGGTCGCGGCCCGGGCGGGGATCGCCGGCCGGGTGTGGCTGGCCGGCCTCACCGATGGGAACGGCGCCCCGCCAGGGGGTTCCCCGGCGGCTCCGGCGGCGGCCGCGGCCGCTGCAGCGGCCGGGGCAGGGGCGGGGGCTGGGCCGCAGCCCGGCGGGCCCGCTCCGGCCCTGTGGGTGATCCCCACCCACTCCCGGTCGGTGGAACCGGCCGTGGCGCGGCACCGGGTGCGGGAGGCCGTCCGCGCCCTGGGCGAAGCCGGTTGCCGGTTCTTCGGCAAGCGGATCGACAGCACCCTGCGCGGCAACCTGGGGGCCGAACTGGCCGGAGCCCTGGAAGCCCTGCCCGGCCACCTGGCGGTGGTGGTGGCGGCCTTCCCGGCCTCCGGCCGGGCCACGGTGGGCGGCCGGCTGTGGGTCCACGGCGTGCCGCTGCTGGAGACGGAGGCGGCCCGCGATCCCATCACGCCCGTGACGGACGACGATGTGGCGCGCCTCCTGGCCACCCAGTCCGGCCTGCCCGTCACCTACCTGCCCCCGGGCCCCGCCGGGTATGACGAGGCGTTGCCCCAGCGGCTGGCCGCGCTCCACCGGGCGGGCACCCGGGCCGTGGTCCTGGATGCAGCCCGGGAGGAGGATGTGGAAGCTGTCGCCGCCCTGGTGGCCCGCGCCCCGGTGCCCGTCCTGGCCGTCGACCCGGGGCCCTTCTTCGCCGCCTGGGTCGCCCACCTGGCGAACCGGCACGCCGGCACCGGGGGGCCCGGTGACGGCCGTCCCAGCGACCGGCCCCGCCCCGCCAGCGCGCCCCGGGTGGAACCGGCCCCGCGGCCCATGACCGGCCACCCCACCGGCACGCCGGCGGCGGCACTGGAGGCGACGCCCGTGGCGGCCGCGGAGCGTGAACCGCAAGGCCCGCCGGCCGCCGCCCCCGGTGGCGGCCCATGGCTCGTGGTGGCCGGCAGCCTGACCCGCCTGACGGACCGGCAGCTGGCCGCCCTGACCCAGCGGTGGCCCGTGCCCCGGCTCTCCCTTCCCCTGGCACAGCTTCTGGAGGATCCGGAGGGCGGCGGCCGCCAGCTGCTCCCCCAGGTCGAGGCGGCCCTGTCCCGCTGGGGCGTGGCGGTGGTCGAGACCGACCGGCACGGCACGGCCGCTCCCGCCGGCGAGGCCCCCTCCTGCGATCGGGCCGGCCCCGACGCAGCGGCCGCCTCCGGCTCCCGCCGCGGCGGACCTGCCACCGGGGCCCAGGCCCCGGTGACCGGCACCGCCGCCCAGCAGGTGGCCCGCAGCCTGGCGGTCCTCGCCGCCACCCTGGTCGACCGCCTGCCCCACCTGGCCGGGCTGGTCCTCACGGGCGGGGACACCGCCGCCGCCGTGGCCGCCGCCCTGGAGGCCCGGGCGTTGCGCATCACCGCCGAGCTGGCGCCCCTGGTGGCCGCCGGGTCGCTGGAGGGCGGGCGCCGGCCGGGATTGGCCGTGATCACCAAGGGCGGCCTGGTGGGGGACGACACCCTGCTGGTGCGCCTCTTGGAAGGGCGGGTGCAGCCAGGTACCGCCGCCGGTGCCGCCGGCAACGGGGACGCGAGGGGCGATGGTGACGGCGAGGTGACGGCTCCCCCTCGCGGCACCTCCCGGTCCCGGGAGGCGGCTGCGCCGACGGCCTGAACCGTACCCAACCCCGCAAGGAGGTGCAGACGATGGCGACGGAATCCCCGAACCCTCGTTCCGCTGGCGCCACCGGGCCGGCGGCGACCGCTCCCGGTGCGGCGCGAGCCGGGTCTGCCGGACGGGCCGGCCTGGACCGGCCCCTGGTGGCCATCACCCTGGGCGACCCGGCGGGCATCGGTCCCGAGATCGTCGTCAAGGCCCTGATGGACGAGGAGGTCTACCACGCCCTGCGGCCGCTGGTTATCGGCGACCGGTCCGCGGTGGAACGGGCTCGCCGCCTCATCCCCGGCGCGCCGGCGGTGCGGGTGGTGGCCGATCCGGCCGAGGGCCTGTACACGCCGGGCACCCTGGACCTGGTCGACCTGGCCAACGTGCCGCCCGATCTCGCCCTGGGCCAGATCCAGGCCGCAGCCGGCCGCGCCGCCTACCAGTACATCGAGCGGGCGGTGGCCTGGGCCCGGGCCGGCCGGGTCGACGCCGTGGCCACGGCGCCCATCCACAAGGAGGCCCTGCGGGCGGCGGGCGTCCCCCACATCGGGCACACGGAGATCTTCGCCGAGCTGACCGGCTCGCCCGACCCCCTGACGATGTTCGAGGTGGCGGGCCTCCGCATCTTCTTCCTGACCCGCCACGTCTCCCTGCGCCAGGCCCTGGACCTGGTGCGGAAAGAGCGGATCGTCGCCACGGCCCGCGCGGCCCTGGGGCACCTGCAGGCCCTGGGCATCGCCGCGCCGCGGCTGGCGGTGGCGGCCCTGAACCCCCATGCCGGCGACGGCGGCCTCCTGGGCCGGGAGGAGATCGAGGAGATCGCCCCGGCGGTGGCCCAGCTCCAGCAGGAGGGCCACCGCGTCTCGGGGCCGGTGCCGGCCGACTCGGTCTTCCACCTGGCCCGGCAGGGCGCCTTCGACGCGGTGCTGTCCCTCTATCACGATCAGGGGCACATCGCCGCCAAAAGCATGGACTTCGAGGGCACCGTCAGCGTCACCCTGGGCCTGCCCTTCATCCGCACGTCGGTGGACCACGGCACCGCCTTCGACATCGCCGGCACGGGCAAGGCCAGCGCCGTCAGCATGAAGCGGGCCATCCTGGCGGCCGGCCGGCTGGCGGGGCTGGGCCGCAGCTCCAAGCCGGCGGCAGCGGCGTCCGTGGAGGCTGAGGCCTTGAAGCCTGGGGCCGGTTCGTCCGGCGGGGAAGAACCGGCGCCCGTCGAGAGGGGAGCGTGAGGTGCATGCATCCCGATGGAGCGCAGATGGTGCTGGGGCTCGTCCTCGGCGTCGCCGCCCTGATCTTCATGGTCCTTCGGACCAAGATCCACACCTTCCTGGCCCTGATCGCCGCCGCGGCCCTGACGGGCCTGGTGGGCGGGATGGCCCCCGACGAGCTGGCGAAGGCGATCACCCAGGGCTTCGGCAACACCCTGGCCAGCATCGGCATCGTCATCGGGTTCGGCGTGATGCTGGGGCGCATCCTGGAGGTCACCGGGGCCGCCCAGCGCATGGCGCTGACCTTCCTGCGCCTGTTCGGCCGCGGCCGGGAGGAGTGGGCCCTGGGGGCCACGGGCGCCGTGGTGTCGATCCCCATCTTCTGTGATTCCGGGTTCGTGATCCTCTCGCCCCTGGCGCGGGCCCTGGCCCGGGAGGCCGGCAAGCCCGTCCTGGGGCTGGGGGTGGCCCTGGCCGCGGGGCTGATGTCGACCCACCACCTGGTGCCGCCCACGCCCGGGCCGCTGGCCGCGGCGGGAACCTTCAACGTCGACCTGGGTCTGATGATCTTCTGGGGCCTGGTCATCACCATCCCCGTCTACATCGTCACCATGCTCTACGCCCGCTGGATCGGCCGGTGGGCCGCGGCCCGCGGCATCACCGTCGAGACGGCGCCGGGGGCGGGCTCCGGCTCCGCGGGGGCCCGGAAGGCCGGGGAACGGTCCAAGGGCCGCCAGGCCACCGGCATGGCCCCCATCACCGGCGCCTCCGACGCGGCCGCCGGTTCCACCCAAGCCCTGGGGAACCCGGGGCTGGCCGGGGGCGGCCGCGGGGAGGCAGGGCTGCCCAGCGCCTGGCGCGCCTTTGCCCCCATCGTGGTGCCGGTCCTGCTGATCTTCCTCAACACGACCCTGACCGCCGTGGGGGCGCAGGGTCCGGTGGCCACCTACCTGATCTTCCTCGGCAACCCGGTCATCGCCGTGGCCATCGGCCTCTTGCTGGCGGTCTACGGCCTGATGGGCAAGGCGTCGCGGGAGGACGTCCTGCAGCGGGTGGAGGAGGGCATCGCCTCGGCGGGCATCATCATCCTGGTGACCGGCGCGGGGGGCGCCCTGGGCAACGTGCTGCGGGTCAGCGGTACCGGCGACTTCATCGCCCAGCAGATCGCCCAGATGTCCCTGCCGCCCCTGCTGCTTCCCTTCCTGGTCGCCACCCTGGTGCGGCTGGTTCAGGGCAGCGGCACGGTGGCCATGGTGACCGCCGCCTCCATCACCGCGCCGATCCTGGCCTCGCTCAACGTGGCGCCGGTCATGGCGGCCCAGGCGGCGGCCGTGGGGTCCATGGTCTTCTCCTACTTCAACGACAGCTACTTCTGGGTGATCAACCGCACCCTGGGCATCACCGACGTGAAGACCCAGATCCTCACCTGGTCGGTTCCCTCGACCCTCGGCTGGCTGACGGGTCTGGTGACGCTGCTCATCGTCAACGGCCTGTTCTTCTGAAACCCCACGCGGAGCGGGGCGGGCCCCAAGGCCCGCCCCTTTTGCCCCGCGTTGCCCCGCTGATGCTTACAACCGCTCGGATGCGTACGGCCGGTGGGGCCGGGCGCCGCCTTCCGGTCCGGCCCGCGTCCGTACCCCGGCGCCGCCCCAGGGCCGGCTCGCCCGGACGGTCCCGGCAGGTCCCCGTCAGGTCCGGGCGTAAGCCGCCGAGGCGGCGTAGGCATCATGCCGGCCGCCGGCGTAGGCCGCGGGGTGGCCCTGGTGGCTGTAGCCGGAACCGGCCGGGTTCGTCCCGTAGGCGTAGGGCGCCTGGTTCACCGTGCCGGCGCCGGCTCCGGCCGCACCCGCCGGGGCGAAGGCCCGGTTGGCCGGCGCCAGCCCCTGGGCCGCCACGGCCTGCCCCACCTGCATGAGCTGCTGCAGCTTGTGGGTGTACTCCTGGACCGCCTGCTGGTCGATCCGCGGCGAGGCGTAGACCTGGTGCCGCTCCAGCCAGTGATAGTGGTCCATCGCCATGCGCAGGTGCTCGCCGGCCAGCTGGTGCAGGTACGAGCGGGCCGGCTCGCTGCACTCGGTGGCGCCCCAGATGCACTGGACGGCGAAGGTCTTGCACATGCGCAGGCAGTCGGACGCCAGGGCGATGTCCAGCGGCTGGCCCTGGGCGCCCGCGGCGCCGAAGACCTGGTTCACCCCGTGGCCGTAGGGCTGGGCGTTCCACGCCGCGCCCGTGCCGGCCGCGCCACCGGCCTGCCACTGGGCCTGGTAGGGCGACTGCCACGCCGTCGAGGCCGTCCACTGCCAGGTGCCGGCCTGGCCGTGCGGGCCCGCCTGGCCGTGCTGGCCGTAGGCGCCGTAGGTGCCGTAGGCTCCCTGATCCTGCAGGAAGCCCATCAGCCGCTGGGCCGCCTGCTGGAACTCACCGGCATGCCGCTCCAGGGTCTGCCGCAGGGAGGCGTCCTGGCAACAGGAGGCCAGGGCCCGCAGCTTCGCCCCGGCCACGGCATGGTCGCGGCAGAGCTCCCACAGTTCGGCCGCCTGGTGCTGGGCCATTTGGGGCATGGCCGTCCCTCCTCGGCGGTGATCGGTCAAGGCCCGCGGGCCGCGTCCCGGCTTGCATCCGCCGGGCGCCGCAGCAGCCCGCGCGGCCGCCCCTAGTATGCGTCCCCCTGCCCGCCGCCCAGGATGGTATGATGATGGCGATTACCACCAGCGGGCGGAAGCACTGGGCCGGTCAGGAGAGCCGCCAGGACGCCGTCGCGGCCGGCCGCGCCGCCGGGGAGGATGCGCTGTGCCCCTGTTGCCCCTCTTGCTGTTCTTCCTCTTGTCGCTGCCGATGCTGTTCTTCTTCACCTACGCCCAGGTGGCGGCCCTGTCCTTCGCGCGCCTGGGGCTGAGCCCGGCGGGCGCCTTCCTGTTGTTCGCCCTGTCGCTGCTGGGCAGCGGCATCAACCTGCCGCTGCGGCGGCAGCAAGTGCCCGTGAATCCGCCGCTGGTGCCGCCCATCACCTTCTTCTGGCTCTTCCCCATGGTCCAGCCGCCGCGGGTGGCCGAGCGGGTCCTGGCCGTCAACGTTGGCGGCGCGGTGATCCCGACCCTCTTTAGCCTCTACCTGCTGGGCGCCGGGCGCGCGCCCTGGCTGCCCGTCCTCATCGCCACCCTGCTGGTCGCCACCATCGCCAAGGCGCTGGCGCGCCCGCTTCCCGGACGCGGCATCGTCCTGCCGGCCTTCATCCCACCCCTGGCCGCCGCCGTCATCGCCCTGCTGGTGGCACCGCCGGGCAGCCGGGCGCCGGTGGCGTACATCGCCGGCACCCTGGGCACCCTGGTGGGCGCCGACCTTTTGAACCTGAAGGCGCTGGACCGGATGGGCCCGGGCATGCTCAGCATCGGCGGCGCGGGGGTCTTCGACGGGATCTTCCTCGTGGGCGTGCTGGCCGCGTTCCTGGCGTGAGGAGCGGCGGCTCGCCAGCCGGAGGCGCCGCGCGGTGCGCGGTGTGCGCCCCGCCGTCCAAAGGAACGTTCAAAAGGAATGGGAGCGATGGAACGGCTGCGGTATGTGGTCACCACCGCCGACGAGGGCCAGCGCCTCCACCGCCTGGCGCGCCGCTGGCTCCGCCACGTGCCCCTGAGCGCGGTCTTTCGCCTGCTGCGCCAGGGGCGCATCACCGTCAACGGCCGGCGGGCCGCGCGCAACGCCGTGCTGCGGGCCGGCGACGTGATCGAGGCCGAGCTGGACGAACCGGCCGGCCGGCCGCCGGCCCAACCGGCTGCACCTCCCCGAACGCGCCAGGGGGCGACCCCTTGGGACGGGCGCCAGGGCCGGCTGGACGGGCGGACGGCCCGGCGACCCGGGCGGTCCCAGGAGGCCGGCCCGCCCGATGGCGGGACCGGCACCCCCGGACCCCGGCCCGTCGTCGTCTATGAAGATGAACACCTCCTGGTCGTCGACAAGCCGGCGGGCCTGCTGACCCACGGCACGGGTCGGGGTTACGAGTTCACCCTCCTGGACTGGGTCCGGGACGAACTGGCCCGCCGCGGCACCCTCCCGCCAGGGGCCCTGTTCCAGCCGTCGCCGGGTCACCGGCTGGATCGGAACACCTCGGGGCTCGTGGCCTTCGGCAAGACGCGGCAGGGGGCGGCCCAGCTGGCCGAATGGATGCGCAGCGGCCGGGCCGTGAAGGAGTACCTGGCGGTGGTCCGGGGCCACCCACGGCCGGGCCCTTTGCAGCACCAGCTCTGGCGGGACCGGCAACGGCGCGTCACGCAGGTGGTGGGGGGTGAAGAAGGCGATCGTGCGGCCGGGGCCGGGGCGTCCGGCCCGCCCGTCTCCTGGCGGGAGGGGACCGTTCCGGGGCGGACCGGTCCCAGGCGGATCGGTCCGGGACCCGTGGCCGGTGCGGTGACGCCGGCGGGACCGGCGAGCCCGGCCGGCGCGGGCCGCGGGGGCGAAAGGCCGGCCGCGGCCGAGCCGGCCCGGGCGCGGACCGCCCGGCTCGAGGTGGACCCCGTGGCATCCGCCGGTGGCTTCACCTTATGCCGGGTGCGCCTCATCACCGGGCGAACCCACCAGATCCGGGCCCAGATGGCGGCTTCCGGGCATCCCCTGGCCGGGGACCGCAAGTACGGCGGGCCGCGGGTTGCCGGCCTGGAGCGGCCCGCCCTTCACTGTTACCGGCTGGTTCTTCCCGGCGGTATCGAGCTGGTGGCCCCACCGCCGCCCGATCTGGTCGCCCTGTGCCGGCGGCTGGGGCTGCCGGCCGAGCCACCCCGGTGACGGTCGTGCTCCAGCCCCCCACGAGCCTCCATCGGGGCCGCCGGCAGGGGCCCGGAGGGGCCGAGGCCGCCGGCAAGGACCCGGAGGGGCGGTGCGACGGGGAAGGCGAGCAGCCGCAGGGTTATTCGTCCTGGTGGGGGTCGATGGGCCCCTGCCACTGGCCCTGGGCCCGCAGGTTGCGCCGGTACTGCCGCACGGCCTCCTTGAGGGTGCTCAGGGCCAGGGTCGCACAGCGGGGGCGGGTGGCCAGCGCCGATTCGCCCACGAACTGCTTCATGTCCTCGCCCCGCAAGGCCAACACCTGGTCCATGGTGAGGCCGTCGTCGACCACCTTCTGGAGCAGCATGGAGGCCGCCGCCTGGCTGACGTTGCAGCCGCTGCCCTCGAACCGGACGTCGGCGATGCCGTGGCCGTCGCCGGTCCCTTTGAGGTAGACCTGCACCACGTCCCCGCAACCGGGGTTGCCTCCCGACACCGTGACGTCCGCATCGTCCAGCCGGCCGCGCATCCGGGGATTGCGGGCCTCTTCGATCAGGATCTGGATCAGGGTCTCGCGGTCCCACTCCACCGTGCGGTCCCTCCTGGTCCTTCGCTTTGTCTACTTTATCACGGGTGAGCAGCCCGGGATGCCGGGGAGCCGGACGCGATTGGCTCCCCCCTGGGCCGGTCATAATGGTTGCCGTAACAGGACCGCTTTGCTTACAATTCCATTTAGTTAACTCGCCATTCCCGAGGAGGGGTTCCCGTGTCCGAGGCCATGGAAAAGGTCTTCCAGGAGCGGGGCTACGCCCACCCCGAGGTCCTGGTCAGCACCGACTGGGTGGCCGAGCACCTGGACGAGTTGACCGACCCCAACAGCACCAAGTACCGCCTGGTGGAGTCCGACGAGGACGTGACCCTCTATGAGGCCGGCCACATTCCGGGCGCCGTCAAGATCGACTGGCAGACGGACCTGCAGGACCCGGTGGTCCGGGACTACCTGTCGCCCGAGCAGTTCGCCCGGCTCATGTCCGAGAAGGGCATCGACAACGACACCACGGTGATCTTCTACGGCGACAAGAACAACTGGTGGGCCGCCTACGCCTTCTGGGTCTTCCAGCTCTTTGGGCACAAGAACCTGAAGATCATGGACGGCGGCCGGGCCAAGTGGGAGGCCGAAGGCCGGCCCCTGACCCGGGAGGTCCCGTCCTTCCCCAAGACCAATTACAAGGCGGTCACCCGCTACGACCCCTATATCCGCGCCTTCAAGGAAGACGTGCTGCGCCACATCGAGTTCGGCAAGCCGCTGATCGACGTCCGTTCGCCCGAGGAGTACTCCGGCAAGCTGCTCCACATGGCCAACTACCCCCAGGAGGGCGCCCAGCGGGGCGGCCACATCAAGGGCGCCAAGAACGTCCCCTGGGCCAAGGCCGTCAACCCCGACGGCACCTTCAAGCCGGCGGACCAGCTGCGCAAGATCTATCTGGAGGAACAGGGCCTCAAGCCCGACGACGACGTCATCGTCTACTGCCGGATCGGCGAGCGCTCGTCCCACACCTGGTTCGCCCTGAAGTACCTGCTCGGCTTCGACAGCGTCCGCAACTACGACGGCTCCTGGACCGAGTGGGGCAACCTGGTGCGGGCGCCCATCGAGCGGTAAGGCACCGCACCGGCCCCGGCCATCCGCCGGGGCCATCCATCCTCCACGGGACGAACCGGCAGCTGGCGCCGCGGGCGGCTGGCGCCGCCCCGCGGCCCCCGCTGCGGCCCGTGCCGCACCGGCCGGTTCGTCCCCGACCGTCCGACCCGCACCCCGCCGGGCGCCTGGTCCCGCTTCTGGACCAGGCGCCCGGCCCGTTTGGACCCCTTGGACGCCCCCAGGGCCGCGCCCGGGCCGTTCTTCCCCAGGGCTCCAGGGCTGCGAGGCCGCTGCCCAGCCCCGGGGTTTCCGCCGGTTTCAGGCCGCTGCGTCTCGTCCATTCTAGCCCTGAAGATGGTGGCCAAAGGAGGTCATTCCCTTGCGGCGGATCCTCGTTCGGGGGCAGCGCCTTTGGGGGCCGCGGCCCGCATGGCGCCCCGCTCCCACCCCAACATCCATCGCCCGGTCGCCGCGGCGCGACCGGACCCGCGACCGGACCCGCGACTGGACTCGCGACCCGACCCGCGATCGGACCCATCACCGGACCCGTTCCCGCCCGCCGGGCCGCGCCATCCTGGGGGCCGTGGTGGCCACCGTCACCGTGGCGGCCCTGGCGGCGGGGTGCAGCCTGCCCTCGGCCAAGCCCAGCGACGGGGAGGCGCGGCAGATGGTCACCTCCCTGGCGGACGACCCCGAAGTTCAGCAGGCCTTCGCCGCCGGCCGGGGCGAGGTCATCGCCACCGACCCCCAGGCTCGGCGGGTGATCCTGGAGGAGGTGGTCCGGGAACAACGCCGCCTTCTGGACGAACCGGCCCTGCGGGACGACGCCCTGCGCGCCAACGCCGAGCTCACTCGGGCCACCTCGACGGCCCGGGAGACCCGGCCCGCGATGCTGGAGAACACCGTCGACCTCCTGGAGGGCATCCCCGAGGATCCCGAGCTGCGCCGCCGGCTGGTGGACGTCATGCGGGAACTGATGAAGGACCCGGCCCTCCGGGCGGATCTGATGGCCATGATGCGCAGCATGATGGGAGGGACCGCCGGTTCGTCCGGTGGGGGTGGAACCGGCCACGGCGGCTCCGGGGGCGGTTCCGGAGGAGGAACCGGCACGGCCGGGGGAGGCGGCCGGGCGGGCGCGGCCAGCGGCGCCTCGGGCGGTTCCGGAGCGGCAGGCCCTTAGGGCTCCCGCAGTGGCGGGATGGGCGGGGGAGGGGGCACCTCCGGCCCCGGCGGTTGCCCCGGCGGATCCGCTCGTTGAATCGTTGAATCGGACCTGGCAAGCGGTCGACCCCGGGGCGCCGGCAGGGAGCCACCTTGCCGGCCCCGGGGGTATCGCCCGGAGTACCGCGCTGGCCAGGTCAATCGCCGCCCGCCGGACCGGTCAGCAGGAGGGCCCGAACGCTCCGTTGAGGTTCACCCCAATGGCTCCTGCCCCATGGCACCCCATCTGCCGCCGGCCCCAGCGCCCCCCAGGGGAGCGGCCCGGGCCCGATCCCTCGAGGCCCCACGGTCACCGCCAGGTCCCTACTGGGCGGACACCGACGTCTGCCTGGCGGCCGCCCCGGAAACCCAGAGGCCGGCTTCGTCCCGGACCAGGCCGCAGGCCTCCTTGACCTCCGCAATGGTCTCGCGGGCGATGGCCCGGGCCCGCCGGATGCCGTCCCGCAGCACCCGCTCCAGGTAGGCCGGGTCGTTCTCCAGCTGGGCCCGGCGCCGGCGGAAGGGCTCCAAACTGCGGATCAGGGCATCGGCCAGGGTCCGCTTGAGGTTGACATAACGCAGCGTCCCCGCGTCGTACTCCGCCCGCAGCTGGCGGTACTCCTCCTCGGTGCCGAAGAGCTTGAGCAGGTGGAACAGGTTGGCCACGCCCGGGCTCATCCCCTCGCCCGTGGGGCCGGTATCGGTCACGGCCTTCATGATCTTGTCGCGGATCTCCTCGGGCGGGTCGGCCAGGGCAATCAGGCTGCGCGGCCCCAGGCTCTTGCTCATCTTCTTCTCCGGCTCGGTCAGGCTCATGATCCGGGCCGTCTCTTCCTGGACCAGGGCCTGGGGCTCGGGGAACAGCTTGACCCCGAACAGGTGGTGGAACCGGCGGACGATCTCGCGGGTCAGCTCCAGGTGGGGGAGCTGGTCTTCGCCCACCGGGACGACCTCGGCCTTGTAGAGCACGATGTCCGCCGCCATCAGCACCCCGTAGGACAGCAGGCCGAGGTTGACATAATCCGGGTGCTGCTCGACCTTTTCCTTATATGTCGGCACCCGTTCGAGCCAGGCCACGGGCGTCACCGTGCCCAGGATCCAGGCCAGTTCGGTGTGTTCCGGCACGGCGGACTGGACCATCAGGATCGAGCGCTCGGGATCGACCCCCGCGGCCAGGTAGTCGATGAGGAGCTCCTTGACGTTGGTCCGCATCTCCGCCGGATCGTAGGGCGTCGTCATGCCGTGGTAGTCGACGATGGCATAGATGCACTCGTACCGGTCCTGAAGCTCGATCCAGCTCTTGATCGCCCCCAGGTAGTTGCCCAGGTGGATCTGGCCCGTCGGCCGGATGCCGCTGAAGACCCGCTTCCGCCCCATCGCTTGCGTCCTCCCGTTCCCGGCGCCAGGTGAAAGGGCGGCTTCCGCCCGCCGGCGGTCCGGTCGCTCCCGGCTGCCGGTGTGTTCATCATCTTACCCTTCCCGGTAAGTCCTGTCGACGCCGCCCCTGCGCCACCGTCACGCCTCGACGCCGACCGGGGCCGGTCCGGCCGGGGCCGGCCCTGGCCGCGGCTCCGGTGCCGCGCCGGCACCAGCTGCGGCCCGACGCGTCCGGTGCCCGGCCGCCGGCCCGCCGGGCCGGCGGCCGGAGCGGCTGCAGGGAGGCTTAAGGGCTCCCCCCATCCGCATACCGATGATTGCCATGACCCGGCCCCCCCAACCCAACGAGAGCCCGCCCGCCCCGGTCACGGGGGCGTGGCCCGTGGCCGCCACCTTCATCGGCACGGTGGTGGGGGCGGGCTTTGCCTCCGGCCAGGAGATCCTGACTTTCTTCACCCTCTACGGCCCGCCGGGCACCGCCGGTCTGCTGCTGGTGGCCGTCGCCTTCGCCGTGGGCGGCCGCTGGTGGCTCGAGCTGGGCGCCCGGACGGGCGCCCGCTCATACCGCGACGCCCTGGCCGCGATGGCCGGCCCGTGGGCCGGCGGGGTGCTGGACGGGCTGCTGGCCGCCGCCCTCTTCACCGGCGTCGGGGTGATGACGGCCGGGGCCGCCGCGGTCACCGCCGACCAGCTGGGCTGGCCCCTCTGGGCCGGGCGCCTCCTCTTCGCCCTGCTGTGTGCCGTCACCGTCTGGCGTGGCCTGCCGGGGGTGCTGGCAGCCAACGTCACGGTGGTCCCCGTGCTGGTGGGGACGGTGATCCTGGTCTCCGTCTACGGGCTGGCGACGGCGCCCGCCGCGTCCCCGGAGGTCCCGGCCGCACCGCCCACGGCGTCTTGGAATCGGGACGACGCCGCGGGGCCCGTTCCACCGCCGGGGACGGCGGCACCGGCCCCGCTGCCGCCGCCCTCCGGGCTGCGCCCGCCTGTGGGGCCAGGGGCCCCGGGGGAACCGGTTCCACCTGCAGGGCCGGTACCGGCCCGGCCGGTGCTGGCGCCGCATGGGGACGGCCCGGCCGCACCTCCCGCCCGGCACTGGTGGCTCGCCGCATGGCTCTACGCCGGTTTCAACCTTTTGCTGTCCCTTCCCGTGCTGGTTCCCCTGGGAGCGGCGGCCCCGGCCGCAGCCCGCCGCTGGGGTAGCCTGGCGGGAGGAACGGGCCTGGCCGGCCTCGCCCTGCTGCTCCACCTGGCCATGCTGGCCCACATGCCCGGCCCCGCGACCCGCGAGATCCCCGTGCTCCACCTGGCGGCCGGCTTACCGCCCTGGTTCCGGGGAATCTTGGCCGGGGTGCTCTGGACCGAGATCTTCACCACCGCCGTGGGCAGCCTCTACGGCTTCGCCAGCCGCCTGGGCGGACCGGGCACGCGCCCCTACCGGCTGGCCGTGGCGGGGACCGCTGCGGCGGCGCTGGCGGTGGCGGAGGTGGGGTTCGCCCACCTGGTTCGGGTCCTCTATCCGCTGCTGGGCTGGCTCGGGCTGGGGCTGATGGCCGCCCTGCTGTTCCCCCACCGGGCCGCCCTCCGGCGGCGGTGACGCCGCCGGCCGCCAGGGATCACCGGGCCCGACGGGACCGCGGTCCGGCACCGGCTTCCCAGGCGTCCCCGCTCCGGCTACCATGGGACTAGCCCCCTGTCGTCGCGGTAACGGCCCGCATCATGTCACGGAAAGGGTGGAACCTGTGACGCCCCGATCGTCGTCTTCGAACGCCCGGGACGCCGGTTCCGGATCGGGTGGAACCGGCACGGCCCAGGGCCGCCGGGCCGGTGCGCCCGGCGCCGGTCGCCGGCCGCCCGCCGGCGCCTACGGCAAGGCCGCCCGCGGGGAAGCCGAGGCCCGGCGCCGCCGCCTGCGCTGGCTGACCCTGGGCACCGCCGCCGTGATCGTGCTGGCGGTCGTGCTGGCCGTGGCCGCCACCCGCAACGACGTCGACGAGGACGGCCCGATCCCCGGCGACGTCTTCCGCCTGGACCAGCAGCCGGCCCTGGGCTCGCCCGAGGCGCCCGTCACCGTGGTGGAGTTCGCGGACTTCAAGTGCCCCTATTGCCGGGACTTCACCATGAACGAGTTCCCCCGGCTCAAAGAGGCCTACATCGACACCGGCAAGGTGCGGTTCTACTTCATCAACTACCCCTTCATCGGGCCCGACTCCGACACGGCGGCCGAGGCCCTGGAGGCCGTCTACGCCCAGAACCCCGAAGGCGCCTGGGCCTTCATCGACCGGGTGATGCAGCTCCAGGGGCCGGAGGACACCCGCTGGGCCACGCCCGAGTTCCTGGTGGACATCGCCAAGCAGGTGGTGCCAGGACTCGACGCCCAGCGGATGCTGGAGGACCTGCGGTCCGGCCGCTACCGGGACGCGGTGGAGGCCGACCGGGCCATCGCCCGTCGGGTGGGGGTGCGGGGAACGCCCTCCCTCTTTGTCAACGGGCAGTTCGTCGAGAACTGGTCCTTCGAGGGCTTGAAGGAGGCCATTGACCGGGCCCTGGCGGGCGAGGGCGGCGGGGACCAGGGCGAGGGGGCGGCCGGAGGCGGCAGCGAAAGCAATTCCGGCCGCTGATCCACGTTGATGGCCGCTGATCCACGCTGATGCAGCGCAGTGGCAGCGGATCCAGAGCCCAAGCGGCCGGCCCGGGCGGCACCAGTCGCCGGCGCCCGGGGTTCCCGAGAAGGGGCGGCTGCGGTCGCCGGGTCGCCATCCGCTTCCGTTGCGCCCTGGCGGCGGTCCCGGGCGATTCCGGGCGGGATCCCGGGCGGGAGGGACGCCATGCGCCGGTTCTTCCAACATTACGGGCTCTATCTGGCCTGGCTGGTGGCCACGGTGGCCACCCTGGGCAGCCTGTACTTCAGCGAGGTCATGGGTTTCATCCCGTGCAAGCTGTGCTGGTGGCAGCGGATCTTCATGTACCCCCAGGTGCTGCTGCTGGGCATGGCCAGCTACCGGGACGACCGCCGGCTCATCCCCTACCTGTGGCCCCTGAGCGCCGTGGGCGGGTCCATCTCGGCCTTCCACTACATCCAGGAACAGATCCCGGGACTGCGGGTCCCGGTCTGCGGCGCCGATGTGTCCTGCTTCACGCCGTGGATCAACTGGTTCGGCTTCATCACCATCCCCTTCATGGCCTTGACCGCCTTCACGCTGATCCTGATCTGCCTCGTCCTGGCCCGGCCGGCCGGGGGGGACGAACCGGCCCCCGGCGAGGCCCGCTGACCGGGCCGTTACGCTCCGGGTATCCAGGTCGGCCCGCCGACCGCGCCGGCCCGGTCCACCGGCCGGGCCGGGCAGCCCCTGTCCTCTTGCCCCCGGTGAGGGGACCGGCGGCCATCCTCCTTCGCGGGAACCCGACCGCGGACGGCCGCCGCCCGCTGCGCCGGGGCCGTCGCCAGGGCGCGACCGCAGGGCCTGGCCGTCAAGGCCGCGCCGGAACCGCCGCCGTCACCGGCTTTCCGCCCCCAGCTGCCGGATGAACCGGATCACCGCCCAGCGCTCCTCTTCGGTCAGCACGTCGCCAAAGGCTGGCATGGCCGTGCCGTCGATGCCGTGGGTGATCCACCAGAACAGGTCGCCATCGGTGTGCTGCCGGGTGTGGACGCCGGTAAGGTCCGCCGGGGGCGGCAACAGGCCGGCGCTGGCCGGCCCGTCGCCCCGGCCGGCGGGGCCGTGGCAGGCGGCGCAATGGGCGGCGAACACCCGCCGGCCCTGTTCGATCACCGCCGGGGTGGGGGGCAGCGGGTTGGGCGTCGTGGTGGTGGGGTAGGCGTCGATCCAGGCCACCTGGCCCAGGAGCCAGGCGCCGGCGGCCAGGGCCACCAGTCCCGCCCCGAAGGGGATCGGCCAGAGGCGGCGCCAGCCCACCACGATCAGCACCGCCGCCTCCACCAGACCAACCAGGGCCACCGTGGCCTGAACGGCGCCGGGCAGGGACTGGTAGGCGGCCCGCAGGCTGAGCCGTCCCTGCCGCTGGTTGCCCGGGGCGCCGCTGGCCTCGAAGGTGGTGGTGATGGTCTCCTGCCGCCCGTCGGCCAGGGCCAGGGTCCACGACAGTTCCCAGGCGCCGGGCATGGGCAGCACCGCCCGGGCCTCCAGCGGGCCTGTCGACCGGCCGCGGGGAGGGCTCAGGGTCACCTGATAGAGGCCCATGGGATGCTCCGGCATGTCCAGGCGCACGGCGCCGCGCACCAGGGCGACCGAGCCCAGGGAGCGCGCCGAGAGGGTGACCTCCCCGCGCCTGCCCGGCACCAGGGCCAGTTCCACCGGCACGCCAGCCACCTGCTCGCGCCAGGTCACCGTCTCGGTGGCGGCGGCGGGCCGGTCCGCCGGGGGCAGCACCGCCAGGATGCCCGAGGCCAGCAGCACCGCCAGGGCCGCCACCGCTTCCGCCCGGACGAGGCGCCGCACCACGGCGACCGGTCCTGCCCCGGCGCCTCCGCCCCCCAGACCCTCCCGGCCCTGGCGGCGGGTCGCGGAACCGCCCGCGGCGTGATCACCGGCTCCACCGGGGCCGGCCGCGGGGGCGGCCGCGGAAGGCACCGCGCGGGGTGTCCCGGTTGCACCGCGGGCCATGCGCTCCAGCCAGGGCCGCAGGGCGAACAGGTTCACGGCGGCGATGGCCAGGAGGACCGCCACCAGGACCAGCTTGACCACGAGGGCCTGTCCATAGGGGCTGTGCACCAGGGCGTCGGCGCCGTACAGGTTGCGGCGGGCGGCCAGGATCCCGCTGACCGCCACCACCAGCACCGCCAGGGCGCCCAGGTCCGAGAAGCGCCGGATTAGGGCGGGCAGGTCCCCCCCGGCGCAGTGGCCGCCGCCACCGGGATCCCGGGCCCCGGCACCCGAGCCGGGGCCGGCCAGCCGCTGGAGGCCGGCCAGCCGCTCCCAGTCCAGGAGGGCCAGCCGCAACAAGCCGCCGATCCAGAGGGCGACGGCCGCCACGTGCAGCCCGTCCCCCACCAGGGCCGTCCCGCCGCGGATGCCGGCGTGGCTGTTCCAGACCACGGCAGCGGCGGCCACCAGGCCGGGGACGATCCACCCCCGCGACACCGGCCCCTGCCGCGGCCAGAAACGGGCGGCCAGCAGGGCGGCCACGACCCCGGCCGCCGCCTGCAGCAGGGCCGCCCGGCCGGTGCGCGTGGCGATGAAGTACCGGCCCAGGACGGCGGGGCGGCCTTCCGCCACCTCCCAGGCGGCGACGAGGGCGCCGGCCAGGGCGCTCAGGGCGAGGACCACGCCCCCGGCCACCATCATCTTCCGGCTCCGCCGGAGGTGATCCGGATCGCCCCAGGCGCCGGCGGCCGCCGTCCCTCCTGCGCGCCAGGCGGGCGGCGGTGCGGCGCCCCGCGGCGGGGACTCGGCACCGGGCCGCGGGGCGGATGACGCCGGGCCAGTTGCCACCGGCTCGCCCAGCCCCGGGACATCCCTGCGCCTGGATCGCTCCCGTCCTCCCCTGTTGGAGCCCGGGAGGATCCAGCCGTCCAGCACGCCGGGGCCGGCCAGCGCCATCAGCCCCAGCAGCCCGACCCAGCGGATGACCCCGGCCAGCAGTTCCGGCAACCCTGCTCCCTCCCAGCGACGACCCCGCCAGCCGGCGGCCTGGCGTCCCCTTGCCGCTTACCGGCGGCCCCGGTTGCGCATGGTCATGAGCCCGACGGCCACCACCGCCACCACCGCCACCAGGGCGGCCCAGAGCCAGCCCTGGGAACCGCCCGCGGCCGGCGCCGGTTCCTCCGCCGGCGCGGGCGGGGTGGTCGCGCCGCCCGGTTCATCCTGACCCGGGCTGGGCGGGGCCGGCTGCTGGTCCGCGCTGCCCGCCCCGGGTGACGGCGCCGCCGCGGTCACGGTGAAGGGCACCTCCCCCTCCACCGGATGCCCGTCCTCGGAGAGGACCCGGTAGTGCAACACGTACGCACCCGCCGGCATCGCCCCGCGAACCTCCGCCCGCAGGGTCGCTCCATCGGCCTCGACCGGCCCGAGCTCCACCGTGCCCCCGCCTTGCCGGGTCAGCTCCAGCTCGCTGAACTCCGCCTCCACCGGCTCGGAGAAGGTGAGCTCCACCTGCCGGGGCGGCTCGTCCAGGCGGGCGTCCCGTTCCGGCACGCTGCCCACCAGCGCCGCATGGGCCTCGACCCGCGGCCAGCCGCCGGGCCCCGGAAGAACCAGCCCCACCGCCAGGGCCAGGGTCGTCACCGCCACGAGCCACCGGGGGCCGGATCGGGTCCGGCCCAATGGCCTCCCGCGGCGGAACAGCGGGTTCTTGCTCCCCACATCCAACGCCCTCCTCATCCGTCCCTCTCTCCTCCCTTGCCCTGGTCCTTGACGGCCCCCTTCGCCGTTCAACCCGTCGGGGCCGGGCCCTCCGCCGAGCCGCCCCCGCCGGACCGCCGGCGCTGTGCCTGCACCCCCGCCAGCACCCCCATCCACCCCACCACCAGTGCGCCCACCAGCGCGCCGAACCCCGCCAGGGTCGACCACGGCAGGGCGCTTCCGGCCGCGACCTGCACCCGCACCGTCCGGGTCACCAGCCCGCGGCCTCCCACCTGGGCCGCCACCACCAGCGGATACACCCCGGCCTCCGTGTCCCGCGGCACAACGATGCGGGCCCGCGCGGCATCGCGCCCCCGTTCTTCCCACTGCACCCCCCAGCCCCGGGGCACATCGAACACCGTCCACTCCACCGCCCCGGTTGCCGGGCCGGACCGGCCTGCCGGTCCGCCACCGGCGCCCGCAGCCCCGGCAGGTTCCGCGGCGGCGGCATCCCCGGTACCGGGGCCGCCCGGTGCCGGCGCCGAACCGCCCGCGGCCGGCGGCCCGGCCGGCTCGCCGGCGCCGGGATGGGCGGCACCCGGCGTGCCGGCCGCCCCACGGTCCCGGTCGCCCGTGGATCCCCCCACCGCAGCCGGCTGCGGGCGGACCAGCGCCAGCCGCACCGTGGTCGAGCCGCCCGGCGCCAGCCGCGCCTCCGCCACGGTGGCCGACAGCTGCAGCGGCGGCAGGGCCGCCGGGTCGACCCGCCCGACGTAGTCTCGCCCGAAGGCGGCGAACCACAGGCTACCGCCGGGCGCCCGGGCCAGCCACTGGACCCAGGTCTTGGGTTCGGCCGCCGGGAAGGGGAACAGCTCCAGGGTGCCGCTGGAGGGGTCGATGCGCGCCAGGGCGTTGCCCGTGTGCAGGGCCACCCACAGGAAGCCCTGTTCATCCCACTCCAGGTCGTTGGGACGGGTAGCCTCGATCTCCTCCGCCGGCGGCGCCGGCGGCGTCTGAACGGGGACCCAGGCCCGGGTGGCGACGTCGAGCCGGCCGATGGTGCGGCCGCCGTGCTCGCTGACCCAGACGCCGTCTCCCGCGGGGGTGACGGCCAGGGCGGCGGGGCCGGCCACATCCGGGGGCAGGGGGAAGGAGGCCCACTCTCCCTCCGCCGGGTCGAACCGGTACACCGTGCCGCTGCGCGGGCTCACCGTCCACAGCCGGCCCGCCCGGTCCATGTCCAGGTCCCAGCCCGACGGCCACGGATAGCCGGGCAGGGGCAGGTTGAAGGTGTCGATCCGGCCCGTCTCCGGGTCGAGCCGCCCCAGGTGGTTGCCCTGGAACTGCAGCACCCACACGGCATCGCCGGCGGCCAGGACCGCGGAAGCGCCGGCGAAGGGAAGCGGGACAGCCTGCCAGCCGCTCCCGGAGGAACTGGTCCCACCCCGCGCCACCCCGGAATCGCCCGTTGCACCGGGTTCCGCCGGCGTCGCGCCGCCGGCAGCCGGCGGCCGGTACCGCCACAGCCGGTCGGCCGGGTTCGTCCCGTAATCGTTGTCGGTGAGCCAGAGGGACCCGTCGGGACCGGCGATCAAGCGGGCGGGATGCGCCAGCCCCCGGGGCAACTGGATGAAGCGCCAGCGGCCGGTGGCGGGATCCAGCGCGGCCAGCTGGCGCCGGCCGGTCAAGGTGGTCCACACCGTCCCGTCGGGGGTGACGGCGATGCTCCAGGGCTGGCTGCCCGGCGGCAAGGCGTAGCGGTGGAACCAGCCGCCCGGGCCCACGGATGGGGAGCCGCCGGCGGCCGCGGCCCCGGCCGTCGCCGGACCGAAGAGGCACAGGGCCGCCAGCGCCGTGGCCGCCCACCGTTTCCCCCGTTTCGCCGTCCCGATGGCGATCCGCCGCCTCAGCTCGGGCCACCTCCTGCGGCCCCGCGAGGGGTCCAACGTCGTTCGTCCCCAGTCTCCGGCAAGCGGCCAGCCCGCCGCAACCCGACGGGAACCCGAACCGCGCCCCGGTCGGCCGTCCGACCCCGAAGGCCCCCCTAGGAGCCTGTTTCACTGATCCTGACGAGATCAGAACTGGGGGAACGTACCGGGTCGATTCGGCTATGTCCCGTGGGCTGACGGCCAGGACGGGGTAGGCCGGCGGCCCGGTCGTTACCCTATCTACGCCAACCCCGCCGCCATCCAACCCAAGGGCGAGGATGAGGACGCCTCCGTGACCCTTCGCCAGAGCTTCAGCAAGTTATGGGTCAGGCAGAGCAGCTTCCACTCGCTGTCACACGCCGCCAGACCCCGACGCAGGAACCGGTCGGCCCCTCGCACGGCCTTGATCTGCCCGAACACCGGCTCCACGGTCTGGCTGCGCTTGGCGTAGATCGCCTGCCCTCGCCGGGTCCGCAGCTTACGTTCCATCCGCTCCCGCAGGCTCAGCCCTTTGGGGATCCGGCCCCGCGGAGGGGGTGCATCCTTCCAGGCTTGGCGCTGCTTCCACTCCTTGCTCGTCGCCAGGAACAGTTCCGGCCCATCCGCCGGTGCCTGCTTCACGTTCGCCTCGCTCCAGTACCCCGCGTCGGCGACGACGGCCCGGATGGGCTTGTCCACGCCCGCGGCCCGCAGGTTGGCTTGCGCCTGCTGGAGCATCGGGTGGAGTTGGCCCACGTCGTTGGCGTCCTGCGTCACCGCCGCGGCCACGATGAGCTGGTCTTCGGTCACCACCGCCTGGGCGTTGTACCCTTGCACAAAGCCCTGCCGGGTCTTCATGATCCGGCTGTCCGGGTCCGTGACGTTCGCCTTCGCCGCCGGATCCACCGAGGGATCCGGCGCCTTCGGCTTGCGCCCCCGCCGCTTCTTGCCGGTCGCCTGCTCCTGCGCCTTCCGCTCCTCGATGCGGGCCTGCTGCCGGGCGGCTTCCCGGGCCGCCTCGTCCTCCAGCCGCCGCTTGCATGCCTTCAGCCGCTCCAGCCGGCTCGCACGGTGGCGCAGCTCCTCCGGCAACTCGTCCCCACGACGCCCGGAGCCGTACCGCTCATCTTCTTCCCGGTCCGTGGCCTCCGCCTCCCGGAGCATCTTCTCCACTTCCTGGCGAATCGCATCGTAGGTGCGGTTGGCCGCCAGCGAGGCGTTGGCCTTGACTTTCGTCCCGTCCAGCGCCACCACGCCGACCTTCCCCAGCCCCGCCTCACGGCACAGCCGCAGCACCTGGGTGAACAGCGCGGCCAGCTCCCGTGCATGGCGCTGGCGGAAGCGGGCGATGGTCACGTGATCCGGCTTCTGGTTGGCGGTGATCACCCGGAAGGCCACGTCCTCGAGGCACAACCGCTCGATCCGCCGGCTCGACCGTTCGCCGACGCAGTAGGCGTACAGCAGGAGCGTCACCATCAGGGTTGGGTCGTAACTCTCTCCGCCCCAACCGTCGGCGCGGTACTTCTCGTAAAAGGCCCGCAGGTCCATCTGCTCGACGGCGTCGATCAGAAACCAGGCCAGATGATCCTCAGGCAGCCAGTCGCGAAGGCTCGGTGGGAGCAGGTACAGTTGGTCGCGGTTCACCGGGCGGAAGTTGTAGGCCATAGGAACACCTCAGGCGATGGCGAATTCCAACCGATGCCTTCACTTAACCTCCCGTGGCTGCAATCCTGCGGAAATACCTGGGTTCGTGAAACAGGCTCCTAGATAACCCGAAAAAGAAGAGTCAAAAAAAGAGGAGCGCCGCACCGAAGCGCGGCGCTCCCTCGTTCGATTTCCGGTGCAGGGGCTTACAGAACGATGACGTTCTGCGCCTTGGGGCCCTTCTCACCCTCGACCACGTCGAAGGTGACCTTCTGGCCCTCCTCCAGCGTCCGGTAACCGGTGCCGACGATCGCGGAGAAGTGGACGAACACGTCGCCCTGGCCATCGTCGCGGGTGATGAAGCCGTAACCCTTCTCCGCATTGAACCACTTGACTGTCCCGGTCAAACCGCGGATACCTCCGTACTGATGATGAGACTCGCTAGCCGGGATTGCTCCCGGGACCCCCTCGTTGCAGCGGGTGCCGGCCCCCGCGGCTCCGACGGCCGGGTCCAGGTCGCGACGGTGAAGCCCGATCGTCGAGACCGGCCTACCGAACGGCTAACTGGTCGTAGTCTACCACATCCCGCCGGTTCGCACTACACCATTTTTTAACCCGGCCGGTGGCGCGGCCCCGGGTTGACCGGTCAGTAGTGCCATCCCCAGTTGACCGGTCATCGGCGCGGCCCCAGGTTGACCACCCGGTGGCACGGCCCCGGGTCGACCGGCCGGCGGAGTGCCCGCGGTCTGGGCGCTGCCCTGCCGCCCGCCGGGCGGCGGCCCCCGAAGCACCCGGCGCGCCGCGGCGCCCGCGCAGGCCCGCGCCGGGGGACGGGCGGGCCGCAGGAACAGGCGCTACTGGGTCCGGCCGGGCAGGGGCTGGAGCGGCACGCCCCCCATCACCCGCAGGACCAAGGACGGCCCGCCGATGCGGTAAAGGTACCGCCACAGGGTGGCCGACTTGAGCACCCGGGCGGCGTGCCCCGTCACCCGGGTGCCGTTGCGCAACAGCCCCACCCCATCCCGCCGCCCCAGGCTGATCACCGTCCCCAGCAGGTGGGGGCGGAAGGGCGCCACCGGCTGGCCCTGCAGGCGGCGGCGCAAGGCCCGCCCCAGGTACTCCCCCTGCTGCAGGGCGATCTGGGCCGTCGGCGGCAGCGGCCGGCCGTCGTCACCGGGGAAGGCGGCCGCATCACCGGCCAGGTAGACGCCGTCGAACCCCTGGGCCGCCAGGTCGGGCCCCACCAGGCCCCGGCCCCGCTTGTCCACCCGGAACCCCGCCTGTTCGACCAGCCGGTGGGCGCGCACGCCGCCCGTCCAGATCACCGTACCCGCCTCCAGGCGGCGCCCGTCGGCCAGGACCACGTGGCGCGGCGTCACCTGGGCGATGGGCGTGCCGGTGATCACCCGCACCCCGACCCGCTCCAGGAACCGCGTCACGTAGCGGACCAGGACCGGGTCGAAGCCGGGCAACAGGGTGGGCGCCGCCTCCACCAGGTAGATCTCGATGGCCGCCGGCGCGACGCCCGTCTCCCGCGCCAGCTCGTCCCGCGCTTCGGCGAGCTCGGCGGCCAGTTCGACCCCGGTGTAGCCGCCGCCGCCAATGACGATGCGCCGGCCCTCGGGCCCCATCTGGCCGGCCGCGTAGCGCGCCAGCCGGTGCTCGACGGTGCTGCGGATGAGGGGCCCGGACGACAGGTCGCGGACCGTCAGCGCCCGTTCTTCCAGCCCGGCGATGCCGAAGTACAGCGGCTCGCTGCCCACCGCCACCACCAGCAGGTCGGCGTCCAGCCGGCGCCGGGCGCCCGTCGCCCGATCCTCCACCTCCACGGCCCGCTGGGCCGGATCGACGGCGACGGCCCGGCCCAGCCACAGGTGGACGTTGCGGGGCAGGTAGGGCCGCAGGGGCAGGGCGATGCGCTCCCGCTGGCGCGGCCGCGCCACGGGCTCGTGGAGCAGTGTTGTAAAGTAGTGATAAGGATAAGGGTTGACCAGGGTTACCCGTGCCGGCGCTCCCCGCAGCCCGCGGGCCACGGCGAAACCGGCGTAACCCGCGCCCAGAATCACCACATGGGGTGGGCCGTTTCGGGATGCCTCGGCCGGGCCCCGCGCCTGGTCGCCCACGGCAGTCCCTCCTTGCCCTTTTAGGGTTTCCCGTCCTGCGGCGCCGCCCCCGGAAAGGGGTTCCCGATGGCGGAGATCACCGTCACCCTGAACCATCCCACGGGCCTGCACGCGCGGCCGGCGGCCCTGTTCGTGCAGACGGCCAGCCGCTTCCGCAGCCAGATCGAGGTCCAGGCCAACGGCAAGACGGTCAACGCCAAGAGCATGATGGCCATCCTCAGCCTGGGGGCCCGCCAGGGCACGGCGTTGACCCTGCGCGCCGAGGGCGAGGACGCCGAGGCCGCCCTGGCCGCCCTCAAGGAACTGGTCGAGTCCAACTTCGGCGAAGGGTCGTGATGCCGTGCCGGACGAACGAGCCCCGTCGCCCCCGGCCGCCGGTACCGCCGGGGCCACCCCACCGGAGGACGCCACGGTGCCCGGCGCCACCCCCGCGGCCGGGGACGCCGTCTTCTCTGCCCAGACCAGTGCACCGGGCGAGCGGATCCTGGAGGGCATCGCCGCCGCACCCGGCCTGGCCCTGGGGCCGGCCTGGGTCTACCGCCCGCCCGATTTGACGGTGCCGGCGCCCGCCGCTCCCGTGGATCCCGAGGAGGAGCTGCGCCGCTGGGAAGCGGCGCGCCAGCATGTCCGCACCCGGCTGGCCGAGCTGGCGGAACGGGCACGCCGGCAGGCCGGCGAGGACGAGGCGGCGATCTTCGCCGCCCACCAGCTGCTAGTGGACGATCCGGAGCTGGATGGCCAGGTCCGGCAGGCCATCACCGCCGAGGGCCGGACCGCCGCCGCCGCCGTGGCCGGCGCCACCGAGGCCTTCGCCGCCATGCTGGAGCAGCTGGATGACGACTACCTGCGGGGCCGCGCCGCCGACATCCGCGACGTGGGCCGCCAGCTGCTGGCCGCCCTGCTGGGCGTCCCCCTAGACCTGGCGCCGGAGGAACCCAGCGTCATCGTGGCCCACGACCTGGCCCCCTCGGACACCGCCCGCTGGCCGCGGGAGAAGGTCCTCGGGCTGGTGACGGAGGCCGGCGGCGCCACCTCCCACGTGGCCATCCTGGCCCGGGGCGCGGGCGTGCCGGCGGTGGCCGGCGTTGCGGGCGTCCTGGAGGCCGTCGCGCCCGGCACCCGCCTGGTGGTGGACGGGAGCGCGGGGCGGGTCGTGGTCGACCCCAGCTCCCAGCGCCAGGAGGCGGTGCGGCAGGCCCTGGCGGCGCGGGCCGCCCGGGTGGAGGCCCTGGCCGCCCTGCGGGATCTTCCCGCCGTCACCCTGGACGGGCGGCGGATCGAACTGGCCGTCAACATCGGCAAGCCCGAGGACATCGCCGCCGCGGAACCCTTCGGTCCCGAGGGCGTGGGCCTGTTCCGCACCGAGTTCCTGTTCCTCGACCGCTCGCGGCCGCCCGGGGAGGAGGAGCAGTGGCAGGCCTACGTCGCCGCCGTCCGCGCCCTCAAGGGGCGGCGCCTGGTCCTGCGTACCCTGGACGTGGGCGCCGACAAGCGCCTGCCCTTCATCGACTGGCCGGAGGAGATGAACCCCGCCCTGGGCTGGCGCGGCGCCCGGCTGGGCCTGGAGCGGCCCGACCTTCTCCAAGCCCAGCTGCGGGCGGCCTTGCGGGCGGCGGCGGAAGGCCCTGTGAGCGTGATGTTCCCCATGGTCGCCACCGTCGACGAGGTCCGCCGCCTGCGCCGGGCCGTGGAAGAGGCAGCCGCCGGCCTGGAGCGGGACGGATTGCCCTGGGGGCGGGTGGAGGTGGGGATCATGGTGGAGACCCCGGCCGCCGCCCTGTCCGCCCGGGTCCTGGCCGCCGAGGTCGACTTCTTCTCCATCGGCACCAACGACCTCACCCAGTACACCCTGGCCGTCGACCGCACCAGCCAGCGGGTGGCCGCCCTCTACGACCCCCTGCACCCCGCCGTCCTGCGCCTGATCCTGGAGGTGGGGCGGGCGGCCGCGGCGGCCGGGATCTGGGCCGGGGTGTGCGGCGAGCTGGGCGGCGATCCCCTGGCCGCGCCCTTCCTGGTGGGGGCAGGCCTGCACGAGCTCAGCATGCACCCGCGGGCCCTGCCCGAGGTCAAGCGGGTGATCCGCGGGATCCGCTACGAAGAGGCCCGCGCCCTGGCGGACGAACTGGTCACCCTGGCCGGGGGCAGCGAGGTGCGCCGGCGCCTGCGGGCCTTCCTGGAGGAAGCGGGTCTGGACGTCGAAGGGTGACCCTGCGGGAGGTGAGACCATGGCCGGCCGGCGCCGGCGGGTCGTCATCGCCGGGGGCGGCTGGGGCGGCATCAAGGCGGCCCTGGAGCTGCGCGCCCGGCTGGATGGGGATGTGGAGGTCGTTCTGGTCGATCCGAACCCCACCTTCCGGCTGGGGTTCCGCAAGACGTGGCTCCTGGTCGGGAAGACCCGGCCGGGGGAGGCCACCCGCTCCAAGCACGCCCTGGCTTCGCGGGGGATCCGCTACCTGCAGGACCGGGTGACGGCCATCGACCCGGCCGGGGGCTGGGTCGACCTGGCAGAGGCGGGCCGCCTGGAATGGGACCACCTGGTGGTCGCCCTGGGCGCCCAGCCCCGGCCCGATCTGGTCCCGGGCTTCCAGGAGGCGCCCAACGCCTTCAACCTGTACGATCCCGACCAGGCCCTGGCGGCCAACCGGCACCTGGAGGCCATGGACGGCGGCCGCATCGTGGTGGCCATCCTGGGCCTGCCCTACAAGTGCCCGCCCGCGCCCTACGAGGCCGCCCTGCTGGTCGACGAGGCCCTGCGCCGCCGCGGCGCGGACCGGCGGCGCTTCGAGCTGGCCGTCTTCACCCCCCAGCCCGGCTCGTTGCCGGTGGCCGGGCCCGCGGGCTGCCAGGCCATCGAGTCGAGCCTGAGCCTGAGGCAGATCGCCTTCCACCCCAACCGCCGGTTCGTCCGGGTCGAGCCCGGCCACCTGGTCGACGCCGAGGGCCGGCGGGAACCCTTCGACCTGCTGCTGGGTGTGCCGCCCCACCGGATCCCGGCGGTGGCCGTGGAGGCGGGCCTGGCGCCGGCCGGCGGCTGGATCGCCGTCGACCCCGCCACCTTGCGCACATCCTTCCCCCGGGTCTACGCCATCGGCGACTGCACCCAGATCCTCATGGCCAACGGCCAGCCCTTACCCAAGGCCGGGGTGTTCGCCGAAGGGGAGGCGGTGGTGGTAGCTGCGGCCATCGCCGCCGACGAGAGGGGCGGCCCGGCGCCCGAACCCTACCGGGGGCAGGGGTACTGTTTCCTGGAGCTGGGCGGCGGGCTGGCGACCCTGGTGGAGGGCGAGTTCCTCGCCCGCCCGGCCCCCCAGGTGCAGGTGGCCACGCCGTCCCGGGAGCACCTGGACCGGAAGCTGGCCTTCGAGCGGGAGCGGCTGGAGGGCTGGTTCGGTCCGGAGGAACCGGCCGGCAGCGCCTGAGGCGGTGGCCCACCGGCAGGATCAGCGCCACCGGCGGGATCACCGCCACGGAGCCAGGCAGCCCCGCGAGGCCGCAAAGCGAGAGGATGCGCCTCACGACCGCAGCCCTTCAGGCGCCGCCCGGCCGTGCCGGCGGCCAAACCGGCCCCCGGCGAAACGGGCCCCCTTGGTACCGGCAAGGTTTCCGGCTAGAATACTTTGAGTACCGAAATATTTCGCAGGTGGCCCCTCGGCCGCCTGCGCCACCGGGTTGGAGGTCGACCCATGCCGGACCGGATGGCTTCCGCGGAGGCCCTGGCTTTCCCTGCGCCCGCTGGTGGGAATCTCTCCCGCCACGGGTTTTTCATTCTGCTGCTGACCATGTTCCTGACGGTGGCGGGCTTCGGCATCGTCCTGCCGGTGCTGCCCTACTTCGCCCGGCAGATGGGCGCCAGCAGCTTCGAGATGGGGCTGATGGTCTCCCTCTATGCCCTGGCCCAGTTCCTCTTCGCGCCCGTGTGGGGGTCGTTGTCGGACCGGATCGGCCGCAAGCCCGTGCTCATCCTGGGGATGACCGGGTTCGGCCTGTCCTTCACCGCCATGGCCTTCGTCCACTCGGTGGCCGCCCTGATCCTGGTCCGCTTCCTGGGCGGCATGCTGTCCTCCTCCACCTTCCCCGCCGCCCAGGCCCTGGTGGCGGACCTCACCCCGCCCGAACGGCGGGGCGGGGCCCTGGCCATGATGGGCGGCTCCAGCAACCTGGGGTTCGTCCTGGGGCCGCTGCTGGGCGTCCCCATCACCTCCCTGGGCTACGGCTTCCCGGGACTGGCCCTGACGGGCGGGATCGCCATCCTGCTGACGGCGGCCCTGGCCACCCTGGTCTTGCCGGCGCCACCGCCGCGGGCGGCGGCGGGCGGCCGGCGCCCGCCCCTGCTCCAGGCGCTGCGGCTGGCCGTGGCCAGCCCGGAGTCGCCCTGCTACTGGCTGGTTCTGGTGGCGGCCATGGCCGGCTCCAGCGTCTTCTCCATGCTGGGGTATTACCTGATGGAACGGATGGGGGCGCCCGAATCGGCGAACCAGCTGGCCTTCTCGGTGATGGGGATCGCGTCGGCCGTGGTGCAGTTCAGCGCCGTCGGGTGGGCGATGGCCCGCTGGGGTGAGACCCGGGTGGCCGGCACCGGCTACCTGGCGGGGATCCTGGCCTTCCTCCTCCTGCTGGAAGCCGGCCGGGTCTGGCAGGCGTGCGTGGCCGTGGCCGTCTGGGGCGTCGCCCTGGCGCTGATCCGCCCGCCGCTGACGACCCTGGTCTCGCGGCGCACCCGGCTGGGCCAGGGCACCGCCCTGGGCATCCAGGCCTCCTTCGAGAGCATGGGGCGGATGGCCGGTCCCCTGCTGGCGGGCTTCCTGTTCGGCCTCCAGCCGCGCCTGCCCTATGCCGTCGTGACGGTCCTGCTGGTGATCGCCCTGGTCTGGGGGGTGCGGGCCTTGCGCCGCCTGGAGTCGGGCGAGGCGGATGAACCGGGGACGCCCGGCGGCCGGGCGGCCGAGCCCCCTTCCGCCCAGGTCTCCCGCCAGCCCGCAGCGACGGGCGGTCCGGCCCGCCGGGATCCGGCGGTGCCGCCGCCCGCCCAGGGACGGCCCGCCCCCCGGCCGGGTCGCCAGCCGGCCGGCGTCCACCCCGGCGGGCCGGACCGGTAGCCGGGACGGGAGCCGGCCTGCCAGGCGTCGGAACCCGGCCTGCCGGGCGCTTCGACCCGGCTCCCGGCCCTGCCGGGCGGCCCGTTGCCGGCGGCGGGTCCCTGCCGGTTCCACCGTTTACGGCGGCGTACCGGGCCCGGAGGCGTACCGGCCCCGGCCCGGGATGGCCTGCTGGGGACCGCGAGGCCCCGCCCTGCCCTCGATGGCGAGGGGCACCCGAACCATCTCGTGTTCGAGTCAGGGCTCGCGAGCCAGGGCTCAAGTCAGGCCCCTGATGAGCTGGCGGTCCAGCCGCGCCCCGAACGCCCCGTCACGACCCCGCCGTCCCCCGCGCCGCCAGCCGGCTGTGGCCCGGCGGCGGGCCGAGCTCGTCCAGGATCGCCAGGGCTTCGGGAGCCCGCTCGTAGGCCAGCAGGATGCCGTCGGCATAGGCGTCCGCCACCCGCGCCGCCCGCAGCAGCGCCTTCCGGTCGACGTTCAACGCATAGAGCTCGACTACGAAGGGCGCCTCGCCCAGCAGGTCCCGGAACCCCCAGGCCAGGGTCTCCACCCAGTAGGTGGTGCTGTAGTGGAGGTCGTAGATGGGGACGACGAAGAAGTCCACCAGCGGCGCCAGCCGCTTCAGGTCGACGCCGAAGCGGAGGAACTGGTGGCCGGCGTAGGGGTCCGGGTACAGGGTCAGGGACACCGGCCGGTCCGTGAGCCGGCGGGCGCGCTGCACCGCCTCCTGGACGAACCCGGCGATGGTGGCCGCCCGCCACTCCGCCTCGTCCAGGCCCGAGGCGGCCCGGGCCTCCTGGCAGCGGGGGCAGCGGCAAAAACCCTCCCTGGGGAAGCTCACGGTGTCCAGGCGCAGGCCCGCCACCGGGGCCGCGGCGGCCCGTTCCACCAGATCCAGCAGGCTGCGGCGGTAGCCGGCCTCGCTGGGGCAGACCCAATCCCAGTCGAAGTAGGGCGTCCCCCGGACCGCCCGCAGGCCCTCGGGCCCCACGGCCGCCAGGGCCGGATCCCGTTCCACCGCCCGGTTGTCGCCGAAGCAGCTGATCATGTTGTGGGCGCCGGGGACCGGCGGCTCGGTGCGGCCGAGGACGCTCTTGATCTCGTAGAAGACCTGATAGGCCCCAGGGTGGGCCGGCCCCTGCCCGGCCGGCATGGTCCGGCCGTCACCCGGCGCCGCCGGCGGCAAGAGCCCCCGCTCCCGCAGGGCGTCCAGGTCCCTGGGATTGTACGTGACGATGCCGCGCATCCGGTTCCCCCCATCCCCTCCCGGCCGCCCGCGACCCGGCGCCGGCGCCCGGAGCCCGTGCCCGGAGGCCGGCCTCCTAGACGTTGAACCGGAACAGGATCACGTCGCCGTCCTGAACCACGTAGTCCCGCCCCTCCAGGCGCAGCAGGCCCGCCTCGCGGACGGCGGCCATGGATCCCAGGCGGATCAGGTCCTCGTAGGCCACCACCTCCGCCCGGATGAAGCCACGCTCGATGTCGGAGTGGATCTTCCCCGCCGCCTGCCGGGCCGTGGTGCCGCGCCGGATGGGCCAGGCCCGGACCTCCTCTTCCCCGGCGGTGAAGAAGCTGATCAGGCCGCTGGCGTCGTAGGCCGCCCGGGCCAGCCGGGCAACGCCGGGCTCCGTGATGCCGTACTCGGCCATGAAGGCCTCCCGCTCGGCCGCGGGCAGCTCGGCGATGTCGGCTTCGACGGGGCCGCAGAAGGTGATCAGCGGCTCGTTCCACCCCGCGGCCACCTCCCGCAGGCCGGCTTCCCCGGGGAAGGTGCCCGCCCCCAGCTGGGCCTCGTCCACGTTGACCGCCAGGACCAGGGGCTTGAGGGTCAAAAGGCCGAACCCCCGGACGAGGCGCAGGTCCTCATCCGTCCATTCCAGTTCCCGCAGGGGCCGTTCCTGCTCCAGGGTCTCCTGCAGCAGGGGCAGGCGCTCCAGCAGGGCCTGGTCGTCGGGGCGCCGCTTGCGGGCCGGGGTCGCCTCCAGCCGCTGGCGGGCGTTCTCCACCACCGCCAGGTCGTTGAGGATCAGCTCGTCGCGGATCAGGCGGGCGTCCCGCAGGGGATCGACCGTCCCCAGCACGTGGGGCAGGGCGTCGCCGGTGAAGGCGCGGACCACGTGCACCAGCACGTCGGCCCCGCGCACCGCCTCCAGGAACCGGTTCCAGCGGGCCCGGTCCTCGCCGGGCACGGCGCCGGGGATGTCGGTCACCCGCATGGTGGCCGGGGTGATCTTGCGCGGCTGGTACAGCGCCGCCAGGCGGTCGAGGCGGGGATCGGGGATGCTGGCCATGCCGACGGTGGCCTGGCCGGGGCCGCCCCGGCCCTCACCCGCCAGCAGGCGAAAGAGCAAGGACTTCCCCACCTGGGGAAGGCCGATCAAGCCGATGTCCACGGGATGGCCTCCTCGCCGGTCTTGGGATGGGGTCCTGGGCCTAGCGCCCGCCGGCGGCGATGGCGGCGATGCGCACGGCGGGTGTCCCGCCCTGGGCCGGTTCCTCCGTGAAGGTCACGGTGACGCGGGTGGCGTCGCCCCGGGTGACCACCAGGGGTCCGCGCTCGTAACTGCCCCCGGCGGCGTCGACCCGCCAGCCCTGGCCCAAGGGCTGCTGGGCCAGCAGCTGCCGTCCGGCCGCCACCACCTGGGGATCCTCGCCCGCCACCAGGCGCCGGGCGTCGTTCAGGAGCCCCCGGCTCACCAGGGTAATGAAGGCGTCCAGCACGCTCAAGGGCTGGTCCACGGGCTGGGTGGACACCAGCCGGTAGGCCTGGCCGTCCCAGGACCAGCGCTGGACCCAGAGGGCGGCCACCGGACCGTCGGGCGTCACCAGGGCGGGCGCCGTCCCCACGGCCCGCGTGGAGACGGTGACGTCGAGCCGGCGCCCCCCGGCCCCCACCTGCACCTGGCGGACGCTCACCCCGTCGGACGAACCGGCCCCCAGGGCCGCAACCCGGGCCGGGCTCCGGCCCGGCGCCGGGCCGCCCAGCCCCCAGACGGGCTGCCAGGAGGCGCCGGTCCGTTCCAGCAGGGTGAGGCGCAGTTCCCGGGGACCGCCGCTGGGGGTGTGCTCGGTGATGAGGAGGAGCCGCGGCACCCCGCCGGCGGGCAGCAGCCACGCGTCCTTGACGACGGCCGACAGGCCCAGGCCCCAGGCGCCCGCCGTGGCCGGGCCGCCCTCCTGGTCCCCGGCCGGCCCCGCGGCCTGGGCGCCCGCGACGGCGCTGGCGGCGGCCAGGGCCGGCCCGCCCGCGGCGGCCGGGCTCATAGAGCCCGTCGCCGTCCGGCCTTCCCGCTCGTCGACCACCTGGACCTGG
Organism: Thermaerobacter litoralis; assembly: GCF_054654595.1. Classification (NCBI taxonomy): domain Bacteria; kingdom Bacillati; phylum Bacillota; class Clostridia; order Eubacteriales; family Clostridiales Family XVII. Incertae Sedis; genus Thermaerobacter; species Thermaerobacter litoralis. The sequence goes on from NZ_BAAIES010000009.1 coordinate 393,892, forward strand.
ACGCCGGGGTCGCGGGTCCAGGTGGCGATCAGGTGGCCCACCGTCTCGGGGTAGCGGGGGCCGAAGGCGACCACCAGGACGGCCCGCACCCCGCCGGCCGCGACGGCCCCCTGAGCCTTGGCCGATGGGACCTTTTCGCCGGCAGGCGGGCCATCCCCGCCCGGGGCCGGGCCCGGCGAGGAGGCCTGGGAATCGCCCGCCGCCGCGGCCACGCCGCCCGCCGGCTCGCCCGGCGGGACGTGGGCCGCCACCACGTTGACGAAGGGCATCTCCGGTGTTTCCAGCTCCAGTTCCAGGGCGGCGAGATCGCCGGCCAGGCGGGCGGGGTCCAGCCGCTCCATCCGGTAGAGCATCTGCTGCACTGCCCGGGCGAAGGCGTCGCCCCGGACCGCCGCCGGGGCCGGGCCGGCGGCCGGTTCCACCCCGCTGCGCAGGGCCTGGTACCCGAAGGGCAGCATCAAGCAGAGGGCGAGCAACCCGGCCCCGATCCGCCGCCGGGTGCCCTGGCGAGCCGCCGGTGCCGGCCTCCGCCCCGTTGTGCTGCGGGATGGGGACGGCTGTGCCGCCGGCCCCTGGTCCGCAACGGCCGGCGCTCCCCGGCGATCCCGCAGGTTCCGGGCCTGCCCGTTCCATGGCGCGTTCATACCGAGAGCTTAACATTTTTGCAATCATTTCGTCATCTTCGGTCAAGGTCCCAAAAGCGGGAAGGGCCGGTGAACCGGGGCAACGGGCGGGATCTTCGGGGGATGGGTGGCAAGGAGGCGCAAAGGGCTCCGAAAGGGATCAAGCGCGGCCGCTGTCGAGGGCCGGCGAGAGTCAGCGGCCTCCGGCGGGGGCCGGCAATGGCCGTCGGGAGCCGGCGAGAGCTGGCGGGGGCTGGCGAGAGCCACCGGGAAGAGCCACCTGGAGCCGGCGGGAACCAGGGGGAGCCGGGCACCCGGTGTGGCGGGAGCCGCCGGGGGCGAAATCGCGGGAGCTCCCGCCCGGCCGGGGCCGGGGGCCCGGGACTCGGGCCGGGGTCAGGACCAGGCGGCCGGGAACCCCTCGCCCATCACCTCCGCCGCATCGGTGACGGCGACGAAGGCCTGGGGGTCGATCTCCCGGATCAGCTGCTTGAGCCGCGCCAGTTCCCGCCGGTTCAGCACCACCAGGACGACGGCCCGTTCCTCCCCGGTCCAGGCCCCCGTCGCCCGCAGCAGGGTCGCCCCCCGACCGAGCCGGGTGTTGACCGCCTGGGCCACCTCCCGGGGTCGGTTGGTGACGATCCAGGCGCTCTTGGCGCGCAGGGGACCTTCCTGGACCACGTCGGCAATCCGGCCGCCCAGGAAGGTGACCAGGATCGAGTAGAGGGCGGTGTCGGCACCCAGGGTCAGGGCAAAGGCCGCCAGGACCAGGCTGTCGAAGACCAGGAAGGTCTCGGCGATGCCGATGCCATACCGCTCCTTGAGGAACCGGGCCACGATGTCGATGCCACCGCTGGACGCCCCGGCCCGGAACAGCAGGCCGATCCCCGTGCCGATGAAGGCGCCGCCGTAGAGGCTGGCCAGCAGGGGCTCGTCGACGCGGAAGGCGACCCCCTCCGTCAGCCGCAGGGCCAGGGAGACCAGCAGGGTGGCCAGCCCCGTCCGCAGGATGAACCGGCGGCCGATAGCCCGCCAACCGAAGGCGAAGAGGGGCAGGTTCAGCAGGAGGTAGAGCAGCGAGACGGGCAGGCCCGTGGCGTAGTGGAGGAGCAGGGACACGCCGCTCAGCCCGCCCTCGCCCAGCCGGGCCGGCACCAGGAAGCCGTTGATGCCCAGGCTGAAGAGCAGGGCCCCGGCCGCAAACAGGGACGCCGGTGCGGCCCATGCCCCCGGGACGAACCGGCCCGGCGCCCGCCCGCCCCCCGGTGGCGCCTGCGGGGCGCCTCCCTCCGGCGGCCGGCCGCCGCTGGCGCCCGTTGGCTCCGGCCCGCCCCGGCGGCGGCCCGCCGCCCCGGCGCGGCCACCCGCGGCCTCCGAGCCGCCCCGTGCCTTCACCCGCCTCGCCTCCCGCCGGATCCCAGCCCACCCCGTCCCGTCCGGCCCCGCCGCCCCGGCGCCTCCACCGGGCCGCGGCATGGGCCCTGCAACGGGTGGACTGGCCCTGCGGCCGGGGGCCCCGGATCCGCGCCGGCGCCCCCGGCCACGCCGCCTCTCAGTCATTCCATTCGATGAAGATCGCGTCGCCCTCCAGGCGGACGGGATAGGTTCGCAAGGGCACCACCGCCGGCAGCGCCCGCACCGCCCCGGTCCGCACGTCGAACCGGGCGCCGTGGCGCGGGCAGATGCAGACATAGCCCTCAAGGCCGCCCTCGCTGAGCGACGCCTGGGCATGGGTGCAGGTGTCGTCGGTCACGTAGATCTCGCCGCCCTCGGTGTGCCAGACGGCCACCGGATGGCCGTCCACCTCCACCTTGATGCCCGTCCCCGCGGGAACCTGGTCCCGGTTTGCCACGTGCCGCCACGCCATCCAGGGTCCCTCCCCGCACGCGAAGGCCGGTGGCCGCGGGCCACCGGCCTTCGCCGGTTCGTCCGTCCAGGGGGTGGAACAGGCCGCCGCCGGGATCAGCCGACGGAGCCCTCCATCTCCAGCTGGATCAAGCGGTTCATCTCGATGGCGTACTCCATCGGCAGTTCCTTGGTGAAGGGCTCGATGAAGCCGCTGACGATCATCGTCGTCGCCGTCTGCTCGTCGATGCCGCGGCTCATCAGGTAGAAGAGCTGCTCCTCGCTGACCTTGGACACCGTCGCCTCGTGCTGGATGGTGACGCTGTCCTCGTTGATCTCGATGTAGGGGAAGGTGTCAGTCTTCGAGTAGGGGTCCAGGATCAGCGCGTCACACTGGACGTTGACCTTGGCCCGCTCGGCCCCCTCGTGGACCTGCACCAGGCCCCGGTAGGTCTGGATGCCGCCGTCCTTGCAGATGCCCTTGGACACCACGGTGGACGACGTGTCGGGCGCCACGTGGATCACCTTGCTGCCCGCGTCCTGGTGCTGGCCGCGGCCGGCAAAGGCGATGGAGAGGATGTCGGCCTTGGCGCCCCGGCCCAGCAGGTACACGCTGGGGTACTTCATGGTGACCTTGGAGCCGATGTTGCCGTCGACCCACTCCATGGTCGCCTCTTCGTAGGCCACGGCCCGCTTGGTCACCAGGTTGTAGACGTTGTGGGACCAGTTCTGGATCGTGGTGTAGCGGCAGCGGCCGCCCTTCTTGACGATGATCTCCACCACCGCCGAGTGCAGCGAATCGGTGGAGTAGATGGGCGCCGTGCAGCCCTCGACGTAGTGGACGAAGGCGCCCTCGTCGACGATGATCAGCGTCCGCTCGAACTGGCCCACGTTCTGGGCGTTGATGCGGAAGTAGGCCTGGAGCGGGATCTCCACCCGGACGCCCGGCGGCACGTAGATGAAGCTACCGCCCGACCAGACCGCCGTGTTGAGGGCGGCGAACTTGTTGTCCTCCGCCGGCACCACCGTGCCGAAATACTCCCGCACCAGGTCGGGGTACTCCTTGACGGCGGTGTCCGTGTCGCAGAAGATCACGCCCTGCTTCTCCAGGTCTTCCCGGATGCTGTGGTAGACGACCTCCGACTCGTACTGGGCGCTGACCCCGGCCAGGAACTTGCGCTCCGCCTCGGGGATGCCCAGCCGGTCGAAGGTCTTCTTGATGTAGTCCGGCACCTCGTCCCAGCTGCGGCCCTGGCGCTCCGCGGGCTTGATGTAGTAGTGGATGTCCTCGAAGCGCAGGTCCGACAGATCGGGACCCCACGTCGGCATCGGCTTCTTCTGGAAGACCTCGAAGGCCTTGAGGCGGATCTCCCGCATCCACTCGGGCTCGTCCTTGTAATGGGAGATGCTCTCCACGATCTCCCGCGTCAAGCCCTTGGGCGACTTGAAGACGTAGTTCTCCGGGTCGTGGAAGCCATACTTGTAGTCGCGGCCGAGTTCGACCAGTTCCTTGGCCACCCAGCTCACCTCCGGGCGTGGCCCCGTGGGCGATGGCGGACCGACCGGCCATGGCGTCCATGGGGGGTTTTTGCGAATCTATCCTTATTTGGTTCTGGTCTAAGGTTACCCACGGGCCTCCGCCGCTGTCAACCGCAGCCGGGTGGGGCGCGCCGGCCCGAGCCGGCACCGTCCCGCCCCGGCCGGCCCCGGCCCGCCGGGGCCGGCGGGGGCCGGCGTCAGCCGCGCTTGAGGTCGACCAGCGGGACCCCCTGGCGGCAAAGGGGGCAGGCATCGGGCTCGTAGGCCGCCACGGTCCGGGCGAGCAGGCTGATGAAGGGCACGCCGAAGTCCACCGCCCCGCCGCTGCGGTCGACCACGGCCCCGACGGCCACCACCCGGCCGCCGGCCGCCGCCACGGCCGCCATCGTCTTGCGCACCGAGCCGCCCGTGGTCACGGCATCCTCCACCACCAGCACCGGCTCGCCCGGCGCCAGGCGGAAGCCCCGCTTCAGGGCCATGCTCCCCCCCGGTTCCTTTTCGGCGAAGAGGGAGCGGGCGCCGAGGCAGCGGGCGACGGCGTGGGCCAGAAGAACGCCGCCCATGGCCGGCCCCACCACCGCCCCCACCGGGGCGCCGGCCCCCAGCGCCTTCCGCACGGCGGCCGCCAGGGCCGCCCCCACCTCCTCCAGCACCGCGGGGTCCTGAAAGGCCTGGGCCAGCAGGAAGAACTCGTCGCTGTGCAGCCCGGTGGTCAGGCGGAAGTGGCCGCGCCGGTGGGCGCCGGTTTGCTCTAGCAAACCCGCGATCCGCTGCTCGAGCCCGCCCGGGAGCCCCTGCCCTGGCGGCGCCGCGGCCTGCGGCCCGGAAACCCGCGCCTGGGCCAGGGGTTGCTCTCGCAAACCCGGGGCCGCGGCGGCGACCGCGGCCGTTGCCGCATCGGCCCGAGGAGCTGCGGCGTCCGGGCGGGAGGGCGAAGTGTCCGGCCGGGGGGGCTGGGTGTCCGGCCCCCTGGCACCGTCCGCCTCCCGGTGCGCGCCCCCAGCCGCCGGGCCGGCCCCCTGCACCTGGGCCGCGATGGCTTCCAGCGCCGCGACTGGGTCGGCGGCCGCCGTCACCGGCCGCCCCACCACCAGGTAGTCCGCCCCTGCCGCCACCGCCTCCGCCGGCGTGGCGACCCGCCGCTGGTCCCCGGCCGGCGCGCCAGCGGGGCGAATGCCCGGCGTGACCAGCACCAGGCCCGTCCCCACCGCCGCCCGCACGGCGGCCAGGTCCACGGGCGCGCACACGACCCCGTCGAGCCCCCACTCCAGGGCCTGGCGGGCTCGCCGCATCACCTCAGCGGCCAGGGAGAAGCCTGGGCCGGACGCTGCGCCCGCGGCCTCCCGGAAAGCCGGTTCGTCCAGGCTGGTTAAGACCGTCACGCCCACCACCAGCGGGCGCGGGCAGCCGGCGGCGGCCGCCCCCTCGGCTGCCCCCTCCAGGGCCGCCCGCACCATGTCCCGGCCGCCGGGGACGTGGACGGTGATCATCCAGGCGCCGCGGGCCGCCAGGGCCCGGGCCGCCCGGAAGACCGTGTGGGGGATGTCGTGCAGCTTGGCGTCGGCGAACACCCGCACGCCCCGGCCCACCAGCCGGTCGATCCAGCCGGGCCCCAGGGCGTACAGCATCTCCAGGCCGACCTTGAAGGCGCATCCGGTCGGGGCCAGCCCATCCACCAGCCGCGCCGCCCGGTCCGCGTCGGCCACGTCCAGGGCCACGATGAGCCGGCCGGCCGCTTCGGCCGCCGGGGAGGCCGCTCCGGCAGCCGCGCCAGCAGGCCCCCCGACAGCCGGCAGGGCCGGCCCCTTGACCTCGTCCGTCACCAGCCTTCCTCTCCCTCCTGGGGGGTTTTGGGCTCCCGGGGGGCCTTTGGCAGGGGCTGCGGCGCCTTCTCCGGGCCGGCCCCCGCGGTGCCGTGGGCGCGGCCGGTCAGCGCGGCCGCCGGCAGGCCCTTGGCCTCCAGGATGGCCGCCAGTTCGTCCAGCACCCGAACCGGCGCCAGGGGGTCGACCAGGGCCGCCGTCCCCACCGCCACGGCCGCGGCGCCGGCCAGCATCAGCTCGGCGGCGTCGCGCCCCGACGTGACGCCGCCCATGCCCAGGATCGGCACCCGCAGGCTCCGGTAGACCTCCCAGATCCAGTAGACGGCCACAGGCCGGATGGCGGGTCCCGAGAGTCCCCCGCCCACGGTGGCCAGGGCCGGGCGCTCGGCCTCCACGTCGACGGCCGCACCCTTGAGGGTATTGATCAGCGACAGCCCGTCCGCCCCCGCCTCGACGACGGCGGCCGCCACCTCCAGCAGGCGCCCGCCCTCCGGGGACAGCTTGACCAGCAGGGGGCGCCAAGTCACCCGCCGCACCGCCTGCACCAGCTGGGCCGCCACCTGGGGGTCGCGGCCGAACTCCAGGCCCCCCGCCTTGACGTTGGGGCAGGACAGGTTGAGCTCCAGGGCGTCGACCCCGGCGGCGTCCAGCTGCCGGGCGACGGCCACGTATTCCTCCGCCGTCTTGCCGACCACGTTGGCGATGACCGGCACGTCGAACCGCCGCAGCCACGGCAGGTCGTGCTGGACGAACCGGTCCACCCCCGGGTTCTGCAGCCCGATGGCGTTGAGCATGCCGGCCGGCGTCTCCACGGCCCGGGGCGGCGGGTTGCCGGGCCAGGGTTCCAGGCTCAGCCCCTTGACCGTCACCGCGCCGAGCCGGTCCAGGGGGTAGAAGGCCGCCGCCTCCCGACCGTACCCGAAGGTGCCGGCCGCGGTGACGATGGGATTCTTCAGGGTGAGGGGGCCCAGGCGCACCGCCAGACTCATTCCAGGACCACCTCGCTGGCCGGGAACCAGCGCCCTTCCCGGCAGGCCCGCACATACCGCAGCGAGCCGGCGGGATCCCGCAAGGGGACGGCGCAGCCCAGGCAGGTGCCGTAGCCGCAGGGCATGTAGGCGTCGACCAGCAGGTACCCTTCCGCGCCCGTGCGCGCCAGGGCGGCCTGGACCTGGCGGAGGAAGGGCGGCGGGCCCGCGGCCACCACCCGGGCGACCGGCCCCGGTGCGGCCGCCCGGGGGGCCGTGGCCGGCGCGGCGCCCCGGGAGCCCCCCGGCGCCGCCGCCGGCAGGGAGAGCCAGTCCGGGGCCGGAGCGGGCTTCAGCGGGATCAGCGGGGGTGCCGGTGGGGCCAGTTCGTCCCAGAGGCGGGTCAGGGCCTCCGGCACAGACGCGCCTTGCGCCGCCGCGCCTTGCACCGCCCCTACGCCTTGCGCCGCCGCCGCGCCTTCCGCCGTCGCCGCGCCTGGCGCCGCCGGATCATCCCCCCCAGTGCTTCTCCCCGGCACGGCGCAGAGGACCGAGACTGGCACCCCGCCGGCCCAGGCCGCCGCAGCCAGAGACCGCAAGGCCAGGACCTGCCAGCCGGGGGCGATGAGCCACAGGGGACGGGCCCCGCCGGCCTGCGCCCGGGTCCAGTCCGCCGGCGCCGGCCGGCCCAGCGGCCCCAGCACCAGGAGCTCGGTCCCCGGCGGCGCCGCCGCCAGGGCCGTGGTGGCCGGCCCGATCACCCGGTAGACCAGGGCGATGCGGCCGCCGGGGCCATCCACCCCGGCCACAGAAAAGGGGCGGCCCAGGAAGGGCCGCCCCGCACCGGGGGCCGGATCGGGCGCCGGCCCCCGCACGTGGACCATGACGAATTGCAGCGGTGCGGCCCGGCGGGCCAGATCGGGCGCCTCCAGCCAGGTGGCCACGACCCCCGGCGCCACGGAGCGGCTGGTGACCACCCGCGCCAGGGTGCGCAAAGGCTCCGGCCCGGCGCCATCAGACGCCGCCGCTCCCAGCCCGCCGCCGGCCCCAGCCGCGCCGCCCAGGAACGTGCCCAGGAACGGCCCGCCGCAACCGGCCATCACCGCTCCCTCCCCGCCGGGAAGGCCACCGCCCGGTCCCCGGCCGCGCCGGCCGGGGTCGCCGCCGGGGCCCCGGCGCTGCCCACGGCTTCACCGGCCCGCCCTTCCGGGCCCGGCACCATCCCCCGGGGATGGCGGGCGGCGGGCCGGAGGACCGTCCCGTGATCCCCCGCCCCGTCCCCGCCGTGCCGGTCCGGCGCCCCCGCCGCTCCGGGGTCCTGGGCCGGGTGGCCCCCCGTTTCCGTCACCGGCGGCAGGTCCTGCAGGGCCCGCACCTGGGCGGCCAGGGCCCGCCGGTCGGGGTGGTGCATCAGCACCTCCACCAGGGCGGCCGCCGTGTCCAGGGAGGTCAGGCAGGGAATCCCCCGCTCCACCGCCGCCCGGCGGATGCGGAACCCGTCCCGCTCCGGGCGCCGCCCCACCGTCAGGGTGTTGATCACCAGCCGCACCCGGCCGTCCCGCAGGGCTTCCAGCAAGGGAGCGCGGGAGGAGGCGGCGCCGCCGTTACCTCCGTCGCCCGCCGAGATCTTGGGCAGCACCGTAACCTCTAGGCCCGCCGCGCCCAGGGCGGCCGCCGTGCCCGGCGTGGCGTACAGCCGGTAGCCCGCGGCCGCCAGGCGCCGGCCCAGTTCCACCGCCGCCGGCTTGTCGGGGTCCGCCACCGTCAGCAGGATCCCCTGGCCCGGCGCGGGCAGGCGCAGCCCCGCCGCCAGGAGCCCGCGGGCCAGCGCCCCCTCCAGGGTGGTGTCGACGCCCATCACCTCGCCGGTGGACTGCATCTCCGGCCCCAGGGAGGGGTCGACGCCCGGCAGCTTGTTCCACGAGAACACCGGCAGCTTGACGGCCACGTGCTCCGGCGGCGGCAGCAGGCCCGTGCGCCAGCCCCGGCCGGCCAAGCGCTCCCCCATGGCCGCCCGGGTGGCCAGCTCCGCCAGGGGCACGCCGGTCGCCTTGGTGATGAAGGGCACCGTCCGGCTGGCCCGGGGGTTGACCTCCAGCACGTAGAGCTCCCGGCCGTCCCAGACGAACTGGAGGTTGATCACGCCCCGCACCTCCAGGGCCCGCGCCAGGGCGACGGTGGCCGCCTCCACCTGGGCCAGGACCGCCGCCGGCACCCCCGGCGCCGGCACCACGGCGATGGAGTCGCCGGAGTGGACCCCGGCCCGCTCGATGTGGCGCATCACCGCGGGGATCACCACCGTCTCCCCGTCGGCCACGGCGTCGACCTCCAGCTCCATCCCGGCGATGTAGCGGTCGACCCACACCGGCCGGTCGCCCGCCACCCGGGCGGCGGAGGCCAGGTAGGCGGCCAGTTCCTCCGGCGAGGAGGCCACCTGCATGGCCCGCCCGCCCAGGACGTAGGACGGCCGCACGATCACGGGATAGCCGATGGCCTCGGCCGCGGCCAGGGCCTCCTCCACCGACCGGGCCGCCGCTCCCGGCGGCCGCTGCAGCCCCAGCCGGGCCAGCAGCCGGTCGAAGCGCTCGCGGCTTTCCGCCGTGTCCACGGCCTCCGGCGAGGTCCCCAGGATCCGCACCCCGGCCGCGGCCAGGGGCGCCACCAGGTTGACCGCCGTCTGGCCGCCGAACTGGGCCAGGACCCCCACCGGCCGCTCCAGGTCCAGCACGTGGCGTACATCCTCCGGCGTCAGGGGCTCGAAGTAGAGCCGGTCCGCCGTGTCGAAGTCGGTGCTCACCGTCTCCGGGTTGTTGTTGACGATCACCGCCCGGTACCCCATGGCCCGCAGGGTCCGGACCGCGTGGACGGCGCTGTAGTCGAACTCGATGCCCTGGCTGATGCGGATGGGCCCCGCCCCCAGCACCACCACCACCGGCCGGTCGCCGTCCTCCGCCTTGCGGGGTCCGGCCTCGTCGGCCTCGCCGTGGGTGGAGTAGAAGTAGGGGGTCAGGGCGTCGAACTCGGCGGCGCAGGTGTCGACCATCTTGTACCCGGGCCGCAGGCCGGCCTCGAGCCGCGCCCGCCGCACCGCCTCCTCGGACGAACCGGCCAGCTCGGCGATGCGCCGGTCGGTCAGCCCGAGGCGCTTGGCCTCAAGCAGCAGTGCCGGCGGGATCCGGGCCGGGACGGAACCGGCCGCGGAGGAACCGGCCCGGGCGGCCGCGCCCCGGTCCGCAACGGGCGCGGCCGGTGCCGCGGGTCCGGGCACCGGCACCGCACCGGTGCAGGCGCCGGCGGCCGGGCCGCCGCCTGCCCGCCGCCCCACCTCCCGCAGCCGCTCCTCCAGGGCCACCACCCGGGCGATGCGGTGCAGGAAGAACCGGTCGATCCCCGTCCACCGGTGGAGCTCCTCCACGCTGCGGCCGCGGCGCAGCGCCTCGGCCAGCAAGAACAGCCGGCGGTCGTCGCCCTGGCGGATGGCCGCCTCCAGGGCCGGTTCGTCCAGGTCGCGGGCCTCGGGCCACTCCAGGCAGTCGACGCCGATCTCCAGCGAGCGCACCGCCTTGAGCAGCGCCCCTTCGAAGCTGCGGTCGATGGCCATGACCTCGCCCGTCGCCTTCATCTGGGTGCCCAGCCGCCGGTCGGCGGTGGCGAACTTGTCGAAGGGCCAGCGGGGGATCTTGACCACCACGTAGTCCAGGGCCGGCTCGAAGAGGGCGGAGGTGCCCGTGATGGGGTTGCGGATCTCGTCCAGCCGGCGGCCGAGGGCCACCCGCGCCGCCACCTTGGCGATGGGGTAGCCCGTGGCCTTGGACGCCAGAGCGCTGGAGCGGCTGACCCGCGGGTTGACCTCGATGACCCGGTACGCGGCGCCGTCGGGCCGCAGCGCCAGCTGGACGTTGCAGCCCCCTTCCACGCCGATGGCGTCGACGATGCGCAGGGACGCCGAGCGCAGGCGCTGCAGCTGCCGGTCGGTCAGGGTCAGGGCCGGGGCCACCACGATGCTGTCGCCGGTGTGGACGCCCACGGGGTCCACGTTCTCCATGCTGCAGATGGCGATGGCGTTGCCCGCCCCGTCCCGGATGACCTCGAACTCGATCTCCTTCCAGCCCAGCAGGCTCTCCTCCAGGAGGACCTGGCCGATGGGGCTGGCCGCCAGGCCGCGGTCGATCAGGGCCTCCAGCTCCCGCTCGTCCCGGGCGATGCCGCCGCCGGTGCCGCCCAGGGTGTAGCCGGGCCGGGCGATGACGGGGAAGCCGACCCGGCGGGCGAAGGCCAGGGCCTCGGCGAAGGACCGGACGATGGTGCTCTGGGGCACCGGCTCGCCGATGGACAGCATGAGCTGCTTGAAGGCATCGCGGTCTTCCGCCCGCTGGATCGCCTCGGGCGGGGTGCCCAGGAGCCGCACCCCGTACCGCTCCAGCACCCCCGACCGCACCAGCTCCATGGCCAGGTTGAGGCCCACCTGGCCGCCCAGGGTGGGCAGCAGGGCGTCGGGCCGCTCCTTGCGGATCACCGCCTCGGCGAACTCCGCCGTCAAGGGTTCCACGTAGATCCGGTCGGCGGTGCCGGGGTCCGTCATCACCGTGGCGGGGTTGGAATTGAGCAGCACCACCTCCAGGCCCTCTTCCTTGAGGGCGCGGCACGCCTGGGTGCCGGAGTAGTCGAACTCCGCCGCCTGGCCGATGATGATGGGCCCCGAGCCGATCACCAGGACCTTGCGCACGCCGGCGGGCTCAGTCACCGGCCAGCCCCCCTTCCCCGGCCACCGCCGCCGCGACCCGGGGCGACGGGCCCTGGGGCGCGCCCAGGCGCCGGCCCGCGCCCGTCACCTGCTGGAGGAACTCGGCCAGCAGCGGCGCCGCATCCCGGGGCCCCGGCGCCGCCTCGGGGTGGAACTGGAGCCCCCGGACCGGCAGATCCGGATGGCAGAGTCCCTCCACGGTGCCGTCGTTGAGGTTCACGTGGGTGACCACCAGGCCCGCCGCCTCGAGGGTATCGGCGTCCAGGGCGTAGCCGTGGTTCTGGGAGGTCATGAACACCCGCCCGTCGCCCCGGCCCGATCCCGGCCAGGCCGCCGCGGCGATCTCCTTCACCGGGTGGTTGGCGCCGCGGTGGCCGAAGGGCAGCTTGTAGGCCCGGCCGCCGAAGGCGAGCCCCAGCAGCTGGTGCCCCAGGCAGATGCCGAAGGTGGGCACCGCCTCCGCCACCCGGCGCACGGTGTCCAGCACCGCGCCCAGATCCCGGGGATCGCCGGGCCCGTTGGACAGGATCACCGCCTCCGGCGCCAGGGCCAGGATCTCGGCGGCCGGGGTCCGGGCCGGTACCACCGTGACCCGCCACCCCTGGGCCACCAGGGCGCGGAGGATGTTGCGCTTGACGCCGAAGTCCACCAGGACGGCGTGGTGCCGGGCGGCGGCCCGCGCCGCCGGTTCGACCGGGGTCCAACCGCCCGGGGCCGGGTTCCCGCCGCCGGCGGGAGCTCCCTGGCCGGAGCCGGCGCCGCCGGTTCGCGGCGGTTCCAGCCGGTACGGCCGGCGGGTGCCCGCCTCCAGGGCGGACGGTGGCCGCCAGGCCGATGCCTGGGCCACCAGCTGGGCCAGGGGGGCCTCCAGGTCGGTGGTCAGCACGCCCCGCAGGGTCCCGCGGCGGCGCAGGTGCAGGGTCAGGGCCCGGGTGTCGAAGCCGTCGGCCGCCGGTACCCCGGCCCGGGCCAGGTGGGTCGCCAGGGGGTGGAGACCCACCGCCGCCGCGTCGAACAGCTCGCGGGCGATCAGGGCCGTGACCCGCGGCCCGGCCGACTCGTCCTCGCCCTCATGGACGCCGTAGTTGCCGATCAGCGGATAGGTCAGCACGACGATCTGCCCGTCGTAGGAGGGGTCGGAGAGCAGCTCCTGGTACCCCGTCATGCTGGTGTTGAAGACCACCTCGCCGGTGACCGACCACCGGCCCGCGGCCGGGGGCCGCCCGCCGGCGGCACCGGCCCCGCCGGCGCGGCCGGCCGCCGCGCCGAGGGCACGGGCTTGGCCGCCGCCCACCGGCCCGCCGGCATCGGCGCAATCCGCAAGATCGTCGCCAGCGGCGGGATCGGGGTGCACGGCGCGACCGGCGGGATCACCTTGACCGGCGGGATCACCCGGGGCCGCCACCACCCGCCCAAGCCACTGGGTCCCGTCTTCCAGCACCAGGCGCGCGGGGACCCCCACCCGGTCGGGGCCAGCGGCCAGCCGGTCGGGGCCGGTGGCCAGGGGGTTGGGGAACGACGGCTCGGCGGGCTTCGGGTTCACTGGTTCCATGCTTCCGGCCTCCTTCGCCGGCGACGGCCCAGGCCAGGGCCTGCGGCCGTCGGCTGGGCGGGCCGGCCCCTGCGCAACGGTTTGCAAGGCGTTGCAAGAGGTGCTTTGAGGCCGGCCGCCCGCTGGGGACTGCATAAATATACACGTAGTCGTTAACATTATACAACCCCCCTGGCTCGTGCCCCGCGGCGGCCGCCGTCCGGGCGGTCCGGCCGGCCGGCGGGCCCCTCCACCGCGGCGCCGGTTCCACTGCCCGGCGCCGGCAGAGCCAGAACCTCCGGGGCCGGATAGCCCTCCAGGCGGAAGACCATCCGCCCGCCCACCAGGGTGCCGACGGCCCGCCCGCGCAAGGTCCACCCGGCGAAGGGCGTGTTGCGCCCCAGGCTGAAGAACCGGTCCGGTTCCACCACCCAGCGGTGCTGGGGATCGATCAGGGTGACGTCGGCCGGGGCGCCGGGCCGCAGGCTGCCCCCGGGGACCCCGAGGATGTGGGCGGGCCCGCGGGCCATCAGGTCGATCAACCGGGAGGGGGAGAGGACGCCGGGCACCAGGTGGGTGAGGAGCAGCCCCAGGGCCGTCTCCAGCCCGACCACGCCGAAGGCCGCCTCGGGGAAGGGGCCGTCCTTGTCCAGGTCGTGGTGGGGCGCGTGGTCGGTGGCGATGGCATCCACCAGGCCGCCCGCCACCGCCTCCAGCAGGGCCTCCCGGTCCCGGCGGGAGCGCAGGGGCGGGTTCATCTTCCAGTGGGGGTGGAACCCGGCCGCCGCCACGTCCTCGTCGCACAGCAGCAGGTGGTGGGGCGTGACCTCCACCGTCACCGGGATGCCCCGCGCCTTGCCCCAGCGCACCAGCTCCAGCGTCGCCGCGGCGCTGGCGTGGAGCACGTGCAGGCGCGCCCCGGCCCGCTCGGCCAGCAAGAGGTCCCGGGCCACCATGACCGCCTCGGCGGTGTCGGGGATGCCGGGCATCCCGGCGGCCGCCGCCACGGCCCCAGCATGCATCGCGCCGCCGGCGCTCAGCTCCGGTTCCTCCGCGTGGACCAGCACCGGCAGCCCGGCCGCCGCCGCGCCCTCCAGCACCCGGGCCATGACCCCGGCCCGGGCGATGGGCCGGCCGTCGTCGGTGACGGCCACCGCCCCCGCCGCCTTTAGGGCGGCGTACGGGGTGGGTTCCTCCCCGGCCAGGCCGCGGGTGGCCGCGGCAACCACGTGGACCCGCACCGGCGCCTCGGCGGCCGCCTTGTAGGCCAGCCACTCGACCCGGATGGCGTCGTCCAGGGGAGGCCGGGTGTTGGGCATGCAGGCCACGGCCGTGAATCCCCCGGCCGCCGCGGCGGCGCCGCCCGTCGCCAGGGTCTCCTTATGGGTCTCGCCCGGCGTGCGCAGGTGAACGTGGGGGTCGATCAGGCCGGGGACCACCCAGAGCCCGCGGGCGTCGAGGATGGAGAGCCGGCCCGGGGACGAGGGTGCCGCCGCGGCGTCGGACAGAGCGGGCGCAGGGGCAGAGGAGGCCACGGTCGCACCATGGCCCGCCCCGAACCCGGCGCTGCTTCCGCCCATGGCGGGCCCGGCAGCGGGCGCCTGGGGTGCCGCGGCGGGCCCGCGGGACGCCAGCGCGGGCGCCCCGGGCCCGTTCACCCGCACCGCCGAAGCCGCATCGGGTAGGGGCGGCCCGGCGTAAACGATGCGATCGCTTTCGATCACCAAGTCGCCGGGGCCGTCCAAGCCCTGGCTCGGGTCGATCAGTCGCCCGCCGCGGATCCAGAGGCGGTTCACCGACCGCTCCGGGTGCATCACCGCACGCTCACCTCCCCTGCCGGTCGCGCGCAGACGCGGGCGGCGTCGGCGGCCCAGGGCGTGCCGCCGGCGGCCCGTCCGACCCGATCGGCAGGCCCGGCCCGTTCTACCCAATCGGTGGCGCCCGCCCGCTCGACCGCCCCGGCGGCACCAGCTGGTTCGACCCGCCCGGCGGGACCGGGCGGGGTCGCCGGCCCGCCCAGCGCCCATTCGAGCACCGCCATCCGCGCGGCGACGCCGCAGGTGACCTGCTCTTCGATGACGCAGCGCGGGTCCTCCATGAGCTCGGGGTCGAGCTCGATGCCCCGGTTCACGGGGCCCGGGTGCATCAGGATGGCGCCGGGCCGGGCCCACGCCAGCTGCCGCGGGCCGATGCCCCAGCCGCGCCGGTACTCGCCCAGGTCGGGCAGCACCCCGCCCAGCCGCTCCCGCTGGATGCGCAGGGCCATCACCACGTCGGCATCGGCCAGAGCTTCGTCGAGCCGGGCCGTCACCGTCACGCCCGGGCGGGGTGGCGCCGAAGGTAAGAGGCCCGGCGGCCCGCAGAGCCACACCTCGGCCCCCAGGCGGCTGAGGAGCAGCGCGTTGGAGCGCGCCACCCGGCTGTGGCGCACGTCGCCCACGATGGCCACCTTCAGCCCCGCCAGCCGCCCCTTGTGCCGGAGGATGGTCAGGGCATCGAGCAGGGCCTGGGTGGGATGCTCGCCGGTACCGTCGCCGGCATTGATGACGGGAACGTCCAGCACCGACGCGGCATAGGTCGCCGCGCCGGTGACCGGGTGGCGCAGGATCACGGCGTCGAAGCCCACGGCCGCACAGGTGCGGAGCGTGTCCCGCAGGCTCTCGCCCTTCTGCACGCTGCTGCGGCCAACGGGCAGGTCGAAGGTGGCGGCCCCCAGAAGGTGGGCCGCCACGTGGAAGGACTGGCTGGTCCGGGTGCTGTTCTCGTAGAACAGGGTGACGACCCGCCGGCCCTGAAGGGGAGCGGGGTCAAGACCCGCACCCCTGGGGGCCTCGAGCGTAGCCATCATCCGGACGGCTCTGGCGAGAAGGTCTTCCAGCTCAGGGTCGGTCAGGGCGGCGATGCCTGTGAGCGAGCGGGGACGCGAGATGTCGTGGGGCCGGGGCGGGGTCCCCGGCGGCGCAGGCGGGACGCCGGGCTGTGCGGCCGGGAGGCCCGACGTGTCGGCCGACGCGTGCGTTCTTGACCCGCCATGGCTTTGCGGCTGGGGATGAACCGGCGAGGACGAGGGGATCGGAACGGGAAGAGGAAGGGGAACGGGCCACGTTGCGCGGGCGGCTCCGCCCACGGCGTGCGGCGGGGTCGCCGCGGGGCTCACGGACTGGGGCGTCGTCCCGGTCAGCACGGTCTCGCCTCCAGATCGCCCCGTCCCGCAGGCACAAAAAACTTCTTGCCCACCGGCAAGAAGTCGTTACTGGGTAGCACGGCCGGCTCTGGTCACGACGGCCGGGCTCTCGCCCGCGATGGCACGCCCGGTCGCATGCACCCCCGGACCGTCGCCGCGCCCCCGTATGGCTCCTTACCGGCCTCACGGGACCAGTTTAAAGGGCGTTTTTTCGCTCGCAGGGAGACTAGCACAGGAGGCAGCAGCTGTCAACCGTCATTCCGCGCGCGCCGGCTCGCCAGGAGAGGGCAGCTAGCCGCGTTCGTCCCGCCCTGCCCGCAGCACCCGCATGGCATTCAGGACGGCCAGCAAGGCCACGCCCACGTCGGCAAACACCGCTTCCCACAGCGTGGCGGCACCGGCGGCGCCCAGTGCGGCGAAGGCGCCCTTGACCCCCAGTGCTAGGGCGATGTTGTGCTGCACCACGCGGCGGGTGGCGCGGGCGACGGTCACCGCCGTGGCCAGGCGGGCCGGGTCGTCGTCCATGATCACCACGTCGGCCGCCTCGATGGCGGCGTCGGAGCCCAGCCCGCCCATGGCGACCCCGACCGTCGCCCGGGCGAGGACCGGCGCGTCGTTGATCCCGTCTCGTCCCGATGCTGCCGCCTCCAGCTGCTCCAGGGCGGCCACCTTCTCCTCCGGCAGCAGCCCGGCCCGGACCTGGTCGAGCCCCAGGGCAGCGGCCACGGCCCGGGCCACCGCAGGCCGGTCGCCCGTCAGCATGACCTGCCGCCGGATGCCCAGGCGCCGCAGGGCCCGAACGGCGCCGGCGGCTTCGGGCTTGACCCGGTCCGCGACGACGATGCGCCCGGCCAGCCGGCCCGCCACGGCCACGAAGACCAGGGTGCCACCAGGCCCGTCCCCAGCCCCTCCATCCCCAGGGACCGTGCCGGTCCCTTCGCCGTCCGCCACGGCGACCCCCTCTTCCCGGAGGAACCGGGCGCTGCCAACCAGGACCGGCTGCCCGTCCACCCGGGCGCGGACACCCCGGCCCGCCAGCTCCTCGAAGCCGGCCACCCGCCCGGCGTCCACCGGCTTACCGTAGGTTCGGGCGATGGCAGCGGCGATGGGGTGCCCCGAGGACGCCTCCGCGTGGGCGGCCAGTTCGACCACCCGTTCCGGCGGCATCCCGTCGCGGGCGGTGACCTCCACCACCTCGAACTCGCCCCGGGTCAAGGTGCCGGTCTTGTCCCAGACCACCG
Organism: Thermaerobacter litoralis; assembly: GCF_054654595.1. NCBI lineage: Bacteria > Bacillati > Bacillota > Clostridia > Eubacteriales > Clostridiales Family XVII. Incertae Sedis > Thermaerobacter > Thermaerobacter litoralis. The sequence goes on from NZ_BAAIES010000009.1 coordinate 411,390, forward strand.
TGTCAAGCCGTGCCAGGGCATCCAGGTAGTGGGCACCCTTGACCAGCACGCCGCACCGCGAGGCGGCGCCCAAACCGGCGAAGTAACCCAGGGGCACCGAGACCACCAGGGCGCACGGACAGGCGATCACCAAAAGGATCAGCGCGCGCCGGATCCACTCGCCCCAGGCCGCCCCGGGCACCACCAGCGGCGGGATCAACGCCAGGGCCGCAGCCGCCGCCACCACCGCGGGGGTGTAGTACCGGGCGAAGGTGGTGATGAAGCGCTCCGCGGGCGCCTTGCGGGCGGCGGCCCGTTCCACCAACTCGAGGATCCGTGCCACCTGGGAGGCGGCGAAGGGACGGGCCACCTGGACCATCAACACCGCACGGGTGTTCACCATGCCGGCCAGGACCTCGTCGCCGGGTTCGACCCGCCGCGGCACCGCCTCGCCCGTGAGAGCCGAGGTGTCCACGAAGGACGAACCGGCCGTCACCCGGCCGTCCAGGGGAATGCGCTCGCCGGGCCGCACCTCGATCTCCTCGCCCACCGCCACCGTGGCGGGATCGACCGTCAACACGGTGCCACCCCGGCGCACCCGGGCGAACTCGGGCCGCAGGTCCAGCAGGGCGCGGATCGACCGGCGGGAGCGCTGCACGGCCAGGTCCTGGAAGTACTCGCCCACGGTGAAGAAGAGCATCACGGCCACGGCCTCGGGTAGCTCGCCCAGGGCGATGGCCCCCAGGGTGGCAACGGTCATGAGGAAGTTCTCGTCGAAGACCCGACCGCGCCGCAGGTTGCGCAGGGCGGCGCGCAGCACGCCGTGGCCAACCCAGAGGTACACCGCCAGCAGCATGCCATCGGCCACCAGGCCCGGGGGCGTGCCCGCGAGCTGCCGGCGGGCGAGGGCGGCGGCAGTGAAGAGGACCGTCGCCAGGCCGATGGCCATCAGCCGCCGGCGGGCGGCGCCGCGCTCCGCCTCCCCCGCGCCGGCGCCTTCACCTCGACCGGCCAACGTACCGGAGCCGGCGGCAGATCCGCCCCTGCCGGAACCGGGCGCCGATCCGTCCCCGGTTGGCTGGCGGCGGGGTCCTGCGGAGGGCTCCCCGCGCAGGGCATCTTCGCTGCGCCGGCCGCAGCGGGCGCAGTCCAGGCCCGTGCTGGGGTAGGCTTGCAGGGTCCGGCTTGCCCTTGCCATCGGCGTCCCTCCAGGGGCCGGGCTGCGCCGTGCAGCCCGGGCGGGATGGCCGGCCGCCGCGCTGCAGGACCGGTGACCCGCACCGGCTGCGGCGCAGGATCGCCCGCCCGAGGCGCGGCGGCCCGCGGCGGTGCCGGCGGTCAGCGCTGCTCCGCGTAGTGCTCCTGGGCGACCTGGATCAGCCGCAGCACGTGCTCGTCCGCCAGCGAATAGTAGACGTTCTTCCCCTCCCGCCGGTACTTGACCAGGTGCATGGTCTTCAGCAGGCGCAGGTGGTGGGAGACGGCGGGCAGGGACAGGTCCAGGGCGGCGGCCAGGTCGCAGACGCACAATTCCGCGACCGCCAGCAGGTAGAGGATCTTGGTCCGCGTCTCGTCGGCCAGGACTTGGAAGAGTTCCGACAGGCCGGCCACCTCCAGAATCCGGTCCCGCAGGGTGGCGATCCGATCCGCATGGGGCTCGAAGCGCAGGCAGACGTCCCGCCGGGACGGGCTGGGCTGGATGCTCACCGGGTGACCCTCCAGGGCGCAGGCCGTGACGTGGCACATGGACCCGCAATCACGATTCTGCAATCTTATAACGATTCCACAATCGTTTAATCGTCGACGCTATGATAAACCCGGCCGCACGGCCAGGTCAACGGCCGGTTTGAGTCAGGAACGGGCGCTAGACCGGAATGGGCCGGTGCCCCCCGGTCCGGCGGGCAATACGGGCGAAGTAGAATCGGTGGAGGTTGCCCTCCCGCTCGTGGACGCAGCGCAAGCCCAGGCGGGTGGCGATCCGCTCGAACTGGCCGTAGTAGAAGGCGTGCCACTGCTCGCGGTCGATGCCAAAGCCGGTCAGCAGGTCCTCATCGCTAGGCGGGGGCTCCAGCTCCAGGCGGGCGATGCCCCCCTCGTCCCGGACGGTGACCACCCGGTCGCCGCCGGCCGCCACCATCTGGGCCAGGGCCTGGGCGAACTCGATGCCCGAACAGCGCGCCAGCGGGGCCCACGTCTGGGCCACCTGGTCGCCCAGGTACCGGGCCAGGCCCTCGGGCGTATCGCCCCGTTCCTGGGCGTACCGCAGCAGCAACATCAGGTAGCCCCGCAGGTTGGCGCGGGCGATGGTCAGCTGTTGCTCCAGCGCCGGCGGCTCCGGCCGCTCTTCCGGGGTGGCGTTGCCAGGCTGGACGTCCAAGGCGTCACCTGCGGCGGGCCGATCTCCCCGGCGTCCCGATCTGCCGGTGGCTGAACCCGGCCGCCCTCCCATTGTAAACCACCCCGCCCGCCCCCTTGTACCCATCCCGCTTCACCGCCGCGGCGGCGGCTCCCCGCCCGCCGGTGGTTCGGCGCGCTCCTCGGCGGATCCCCCGCCCCACTGCTGCAGCACCTCCGCGGCGCCGGCCCGGCCCGCCCAGAAGGCGGCCAGGGGCTCGCGGATGCGGCGGTCCACCTCCCCCGGCTCGGGAACCGGCACCCCCGGCGCGGTCGGGTAGCTGACCGCCAGCCGCTGCCAGCGGCCCCGGACGTCCCGGTTCCAGACGCCCACGGCCAGGTGCTCCAGCTGCCGCCGGTAGGCGGCGGGCAAGGGGCTGGTGGCCCGCCACGCCGCCAGGGAGGTCACGTCGGCCGGCACCGCCAGCAGGCGGCGGGTCAGCACGTCGGTGCGCCAGCGGCTGAGGAAGCGGGCCAGCTCCACCGCCGCCTGGGTGTGGTCGTCCCCCCGGTACCGGTTCTGCCGGAACACCATGAGCCCGCCGGTCTCCAGCAAGGCCGGCCGCGGCGCCTGGGCGGGGACGGGCGGCGGCAGCAGGACCAGGCCGTCGAAGCCGGGCGGGATCAGCGGCTCCACCTGCCGCGGGTCGGCGGCGCTGGGGATGCCGCCGGTGATCCGCCCACCCTGGTCCACCCGGGGCGGCGGGGGTAGGGGCCACCGCTCGGGCACCTCGGGTGCCGCGTCGCCGTCTCGGGCCACCAGGGGCGGCACCACCACGACCCCCGGCCGCGGGGGCGGCTCGTCGGGACGCCGGGGGACGAGCCCGGCCTCCCGCTCCAGGAGCCAGCGGCCCAAAGCCGGCGGGAACCCGCCGGCCATGGGGCCGGTCTCCGCCTCGGCCAGCCAGCCGGCCGCCCGGTCCCCCGTCACCACGGCCAGCCGCTTGTCGTCCCGCAGCCGCTGCAGCCACTCCAGGGCCGCCTGGCCCTCCGGCCCGGCCCACACCACCGCCCCCGACGGCGCCACCGGGCCGGCCAGCCCCCGCACCCTCAGCAGCTGCTCCAGCGGCAGGTCCGGGCGGGCCGCCCACAGGGTGAGGGCCGCGCCCGGGCCGGCCGGTTCCTCCGGCGCCGTCCCGGCTCCGGCCCCCGTGCCGCCGGCCGGGGAACCCGGCGCGGCTGGAACGCCGGCCAGGCGCGCGGCGTCCTCGTAGGTCCAACCGGTCAGGGCCAGGGCGTTGGGATCCAGGCCGGCCTGGCGCGCCCGGGCGGCGTCGACCCACCACGTATGGGGCGCCACCCACCGCGGCCAGACCCAGCTGCGCCCCCCGGCCCGGTAGAGCAAGAGGGCCGTGGGGTTGTACCAGCGCCGCTCAGCCCGGCTCAGATACGGGTCGACGGGCACCTGCAGCGGGTGGCGGACCCGCAGGGCGCTGCCCCAGCCGCCGAAGACGTCGGGCGGCTTGCCGTCCGCCAGGGCCCGCTCCAGGCGTGCGGCCGCCTCCCCGGCGGGGATCCACTCCACCCGGACGCGGATGTTGGGGAACTGCCGGGTGAAGGCGGCGAGGGCCCGGTCCACGTATTCCCGGTGGGTGAACGGACCCGGACCGGGCAGGGGTGGAACCGGCGGCGGCCCGCCGCGCCGGGCCGCCTGGGTGCCGGCCGGTCCGGACGAACCGGCGGAACCCGCACGGCCTGGACCGGTGCCCGATCCGTCGCCCGCCGGCGCATCCGGGGTCCCACCGGCCGCCGGCGGCCCGGCGGGCTCTTCCCCGCTGCGTCCCCCGGACGCCGCCGTGCCGCGGGGCTCGGGACTTGGCCCCTCAGGCAGCCGCAAGGGGTCCGGCAGCACGGCCACCGGCAGCTCGGTCTCCCACAGGACCAGCTCGTAGGTCTTCTGCGGGTCCAGGGGAACCGGCCGGTACCGGGCCCAGGGATCGCCCTGGCGCTGGCGCCACAGGGCGAAGGCGCCGGCCGCCACCATCAGCAGGGCGGCGGCCCCGACCACCAGGGCCACCCGCTGCCACCGCTGCCGCCCCGCGGGCGGGCCCCCTGGCGCCGGGTCCCGCCGGTTCGTCCGCCCTGACCGTGCCATGGCCGCTCCCCCCGTCCTGCCCGGTGCCGTCAGACCGGCCCTTCAAGGCCGGAAGCCCACCAGGCGCTGCAGGGCGGCGTCCGCCACGCCGTCGGGATCGAGACCGAACCACGCCTCGGCCTCGGCCACGGCGCGCTCGGTTCCGCCGCCGTAGACGCCGTCGGCCACCCCGGGGTCGAACCCCGCGGCCCGCAGGGCCAGCTGGAGCAGGACCACGTCCTGGCCCACGTCCCCCCGCCGGTACACGGGCAGCCGGTAGTAGACCTCCGTGGTGCCGGTGATCTTGACCGGCGTCCCCACCTGGACCAGGTCGTCCAGGGTCATCACGTCCTCGTTGAACATGCGGATGCAGCCCAGGCTGGCGTAGGTGCCGATGGAGCCGGGGTTGTTGGTGCCGTGGATGCCGTACGACCCCCAGGGGGCGCTGAGGCCGAACCAGCGGGCACCGAAGGGGCCGCCCGGCCAGTGGGCGATGTCGGTCACCCGCCACTCCCCCACCGGGGACGGCTCCCCGGGCCGCCCCGCGGCCACGGGGAAGGTCTTGACCGGCCGGCCGTTGCGGTAGACCGTCAGCTGCCGCTTGTCGATGTCGATGACGATCAGGACGTCGCCGGCCGCCGCCACCGGCCGGCCCCCCTGCAGGGCCAGCCCGGCCACCGACGCCCACCAGCGGGCGAACCGCCAGTAGGACGTGCGGGCGCCTTCCCGCTCGCCGCAGACGGGGCCGGCGCCCGCCAGCCCGCCCCCCGCCTGGTGCCCTCCGACCCAGAGCAGGGCTCCGGCCAGGACGAGACCGCCCAGGAGCCACCGCGGCCAGCGGCGCCCGGCCCCGGGCACCGGCTGCCGGCCTCGCCGGGACGGCAGGCGACCGGCAGCGACGCCCCCCTCCTCGGACGAACCGGCCGGTGCCGGCCCCGGACCGTGGCCGGCAGCCCGGGCGGGTGGCCACCGGAAGCCGGGCATCCTCCCCCGCAGCCAGCGGCGGCCTCCGGGTTCGCCCGCCGGCCCGGTCCCCGGATCGCGCCGCTGCGACGGCGGGGTCGTCGCCCGGGGATCGCCGGCGGGCGGGCGCTGCTCCTCCCCAGGACGACCGCCCGGCCGTAGCGAGCCCCGGCCTGGACCGTCCATGGGCCCACCCCCTCGCGGGTCCGGTGGGCCGGCCGCCCGGGAGGCACCACGGCCCGGGGACGGGGCGCCGCAGCGCCGCAGGGGACCGGCCCAGGCTAGGCTATGCGGGGGGAGGCTGGGGTAGAAGACGGCCCCTCAGGGATGGAAGACGGCCCTTCAGGGGTCGACGACGGTCTTCAAGGGTCGAAGGAGACGCGCAGGCCCCCCGCCCCGGCAGGAGGCCGGCGGCAAGGGGCCCGGCCGGAACGGCCGGTGCGGTGGAGGACGGCTCGCCGAGGATGGAGCAGGGCAGGCGGTCCTTCACGTGAGGGCTTCGCCCGAGGCCGCCTCGCCGGTGGCGGGGTGGAGCAGGCGCTGCAGGTCGTCCAGCGCCTCCTTGAGGGCGCGGGCGCCGGCCTCGATGCACTCCGGCACCCGATCCAGGTCGGTCAAGGCCACGTCAGGCAGGTCGGGCTGGAGCACCAGGTCGGCGAAGCGCTCCAGCTTGAAGGCGGCCAGGTCCCGGGCCATCAGGTCGAAGGCCTGACCCAGGAAGTCCAGCAGGCCCGTCGGTTCCCGGCGCTGGCGGACCGAGACGTCGACGGCCAGGACCACCCGGGCGCCCAGGGCCCGCGCCGCTTCGGCCGGTACCTTGTCCTTGACGGCGCCGTCGACCAGCACGTAAGGTCCCAGGCGCTTGGGCTCGAAGATCCCCGGGATGGCGATGCTGGCCCGCACGGCGGCGGCCAGCGGGCCCTTGTCCAGCACGATGGCCCCCGGCATGGCCCGTTCCACCCGCTCCCGGTAGGCCGGCGGGCAGAAGACGGCGGCGCGGCCCGAGCGCACGTCGGCGGCCATGATGGCCACCGGCCGCTCCAGCTGCTCCAGCCGGATGCCCCGGGTCCACAGCCCCACCAGGCGCTCCAGCTTCTGCCCCTGGATCATGCCCTGGGGCACGGGCCGGCGCGGCCGCCAGCGCAGCCCCAGCACCTGGGCCAGCATGGCCAGGGCCGAACCCCAGGTCAGGTTGGAATCGTACAGTTCCGCCGACCGCAGGCGCCGGGCCACGTCCTCCATCTGGGCCGGGGTCCAGCCGCATGCCCAGAGGGCGGCCAGGATGGCGCCGCTGGACGTGCCGGTGACGATGTCCGGCGAGTACCCGGCCTCCTGCAGCGCCCGCAGCACGCCCACGTGGGCCAGGCCCCGCAGGCCCCCGCCACCCAGGGCGACGCCCAAGGGGCCGAAACCGCCGCCGTTCATCCCGTCACCCACCCCCGTCCACGCCAGGGTATGGCACCCTGGACCTGTGGTGGAACCCTGCCCGGTCGCCGGCCGGTCCATCGGCAGCCGCCCCATCGCCGGCCGGTCCATCGCCGGCCGGCCCGCCGGCGGCCGGCCCGGCGGCGGAAAGGGCTGGAGGCCGTGCCTGCCGGCCGAAGGGGCTAGAGGCCGTGCCCGCCGGCGGGAGGGGCTGGAGGCCGCGCCCGCCGGCACCGGCGCCGTCGCCGTTCCCTCGCCGTCCCTTCGGGGAGGGGGCCCGGCCGGCGAAGGGGACGTGACCGGCCAGGGGGCCGCGGCCGGCGCCCGGCCGGTTAGCGGGGCCGCCGGGCCAGGGTGCGGTCGAGCACCGTGGCGAACATGGCCGCCCCGCGCTCCGCCCGGATGCGGCTGTTGGTGTGGGCCCCCACCTCGATCAGCAGGGTCCGCGGCCCCAAGTCCTGGTTATAGTTTCCGCGCCCATAGTAGATCCCCTTGACCAGCCCGGGGAAGCTGCGGTCCGCCTCGGCCTTGAGGCGCCGGGCGAAGGCCAGGTTCGTCCGCCGGAAGGGATTCTCGCGCCCGACCACCAGCCGGATCTGGGTCACCGGTTCGCCCTTGACCACCTCCCGGTAGAACTCGGGCGGCGTGGCGTCCCGGTGGACGTCCAGCAGCACCAGCGGGTTCTTCGGCATGAAATCCAGCGCCGTCCGCCGGGAGCGCCGGTACGCCCCGCGGTCGTGGGGCAGGTGCAGGGCCTCGGACTTCACCACCCGGAAGCCGTGCTGGGCCAGTTCCCGCCCCAGGACGTCGCCCACCTTGTGGATCCCGCCGCGCCCCTCCACGCTGGCGGTGCCGTCGGTGGGGATGTACGACTCGTCGTTGTGGGTGTGGTAGATGCCGATCAGCCCCTCGCCCCGCGGCGTCGGACGAACCGGCGCCGGGTCGACCACCTTCTGGAAGAGGGCGCCCAGGGGCAAGGCGGCGGCCAGGGAGGCGGGTCCCGGCTGCGGGCCCGGGCCCCACCCGGTCAGGGGATCGGCTGCCCCGGCCCCGGCCGTTCCCTGCCCGCCCAGGGCGGCGCCCCAGGGATCGGGCGCCAGGCCCGGCGGCGCCAGACGCCAGGCGGAGAAAAGGCCGGGCGGCGGCGTGGCGGTCGCCAGAGGCAGGGAGCCGGTTCCACCGGCCAGGGTGCCGTCGGCGGGGTTGAGCAGGGCCCGGGCGTAGGCGGTGCGCCCCGCCACCCGGACGATCCGGTACCACCGGTCGGCGGCGTCGATCCAGATGTCGCCCACCACCATGACCCGGGCGGAGGTCAAGAGGAGGCGGCCCGTGCCGATCTCCCGCAGCTCCATGTGGGTGTCGAACAGCTCGTCACCCGTCGGGCTCTGGTAGCGGGGGCCCAGCCAGGCCGTGGTCACCACCACCCCCAAGGCCAGTGCGGCCAGCAGCCAGGAGGCCGCCACCGATGGCGCCGCGGGCTGTTCGGCCACCGCCGGCGGCGGCGCGGGACGCGTCCTGGCCCGCCGCCAGGGCGCGCGCCGGGCCAGCCACTCCCGGGTCTCGCCGACCAGCTCGGCCAGGGCGACGGCCCCCACCCCCGCCAGGACCACGGCGTCCAGCACCCCGCCGCCGCCCAGGTTGACCCAGGCGCCGGGGATGCCCCGCAAGCTGTTGGTCACCGCACCGATCAGGTCGACCAGGAGGACACCCAGGGTGGCGGCAATGAAGGCGGCGCGGCGGGAGCGCCCCGAAAGGTAGCCGAAGACGGCGGCCACCACCACCGGCGCCCACAAGGGGTCCATCAGCCACCAGCGCCCGCCTCCGGGGTCGCTGGGCAAGAACCAGTCGCTGGCGTACACGGCCGCGGCCGTCCACAGGGACGCCACCAGGGCCCGCCGGCGTTCGAAGGCGTGGTCCGCCGTCCAGAGCAGGTAGAGGGCGACGGCCGCCGGGACCAGCGCCCCGCCCAGGTCTACGCTGACCCCGGCCCCGAGGGAGATCTCCGGCAGGAAGGTGCCGGCGATCATCACGCCCAGGAGCGCCAGGGCCGCCGTCTTGGACAGCCGCATCCGGTCGAGCACCCGGTGGGTCACGCCCAGCAAGACCAGAAGGGCCAGCCCGAGGAGCAGCGCCGTCGTACCTCCGAACAAAGCCCGCTTCACCTCCTCGCCGCAGTCGGTCTACCGTCACCGGTCGCCGTCACCGGCCGGCATCGCGGTCGCCGTCACCATGGGCGCCACCGGCCGGCGCCACCGGCTGGCGTCGCCGGTCGCCCTGCTGGGTTGCAGGCGCGGCCCCAGGCTGCCGGCAACCAACCGTTCCGACCCTCCGCCGCCGGGGGCGGCGGCGCCAGCGGCAGCGACGCCGGGGGCGGCGACGCCCGTCTGCTACAGGCAAGGCTCCCGGTTAGCATGCCTCGGTACCGGTGAAGGCTTGTGCCAGGGGCACCACGGCGGTCCCGCAACCGCCCGGAGGGGTGGCCGTCTTGCAAGGCCGGATCGCTGCTGCAACTCGGGCCCTCAGGTCCTCACCCGACGGCGAGATACCACCTGCGCCCGATTGGGCCTTTCTCTGCAAGGCTGCTATTTTAGACTTGCAATCGGGCCCAACACCCGGCTCGGTTGCGACCGATAAGCGGGCAACACCGCTGTCGGTACACCCCTCTCGCGGGCGGCCGCACCGCCCCGTGACGCATCCCCCAGACACAACAAGCCTCCGGATGGAGGCTTGTTGTGTTTTTCGTGATGGATTTCACAAGGTTTGGACTTGCAAAACGCCACAGGGGACGGAACCGCCGCAGCCGACGGGGCAGGGGACGGGACATTCCGCAGGCTACGGGCCACCCGCCGGCCGGCTACGGGATGCCGGCCGGCCCGCCGGGGCCCAGGGGGCCGGCCTGCCAGCGGGCCAGGAGAAACATCAGCGCGAGGGCGATCGCCATGGCCAGGGTGAAGACCCACTGGGCCTCGCCCCGGCCGCGGCGGGCTCCGGGCACCAGCCGCCCGCCCGCCAAACCCGACAGGACCAGCCCGGCGGAGGCCGCCCGCAAGACCAGGCTCCACGCCACCAGACCGGCCCGGGCCGGGAGGACGCCGGTGAGCAAGGGCGGAAGCCCGGCCACCAGCGCCGCCAGCACCAGCGACCGCCGGGGCGGCCGGCGGCCGTCGGCCACCAGCAGGCCCAGCCCCCACCCCAGGATCAGCCGGCTGGCAGCCAGCGCCGCCGCCGGTCCGATGGCGATCCCGCCCGCCTCCAGGGCCGCGCGGACCACCCACGCGCCCGCCGCGCCATCCAGCCCCAGGGCGGCGGCCCACACCCAGGCCACCCGCCGCCCCGTCCGGCCGCCGGGGCGCATCCAGCCGGCGTAGGCGGGGATCAGAAGGGCGGCCAGGAAGGCGGCCTGCAGCCAGAGCCCCGGTACCCACCCGGGGCCCTCGAGGCCCAGGCCCAGGGTCGCCAGCCAGTTCGTCAGCAAGAGAGCGGTGAAGGCGCCGGCCGCCAGGCCGCGGCCGCCGGTGGTACCGCCCGGCCAGGTTCGCACCGCGGGGCGGGCCGGTGTCCCCGCCGCCCCACCCCGCCCGGCAGGAGCCGCGCTGCGCCCGGCAGGAACTGCAGCGGCACCTGGAAGGCGCGACAAGGCAAGGCCCACGAGCAGGGGGAACCCGTACAGGAGCAGGACCCAGCCCCCGGCCGCGAAGGGGAACCACCAAGCCGTCACCGGCACCCGGATCACCAAGGACCTCCCCCGCCCTGCCGTGTTCCCCCGCCCCCGGCCGCCGCCCCCATGCCCCGGCGCCCGTCCCTTGCCGCCGCGCCCGGGCGCCGCGCCCAAGGGCCACGCGGCCGGCATCCACCCACACGGCCGGAATCCACCCGCGACCCAGCCACGGCCCCCCGGCCGCGCCAAGGGGCATGGCCGCGGCGCTGCCACAATAGGAGAGTTTACCACATGGTGCCGGCGCCCTGGGCGGCCCTGGCGGCGATCGGCTTCCCCGGGGCCAGGGATGGGGGCGGGTTTGCGCGCCGGACGCCGCCGTTTCCCACGCCCGCCGTTTCCCTGGCGCGCCGGGGGCGGTAGAATTCGCGGTGGAGGGGACGATTCCGCTTCCGGAGGGATGAAAGGGCATGGAGAACGTGGTCGACCGCCTGGATCAGCCGTTGTTCCGCCAGACCATCGAGGAACTGGAGCGGCGGCGGGTCACCGGCACCGCCTTCGACCGCCTGGAGGACGACGCGCCCGCCGGCCAGCTGGGCCCGCGGGTCGCCCGGCTGCGGGAGGCCCTGGAGGCCCGCTTCGGCGCGCCCCGGGTGGAGGCCGACGCCGAGCAGCCCAACTTCCGCTTCCTGTTCGAGCTGTCGCCCAACACCTCGTACCTGGAGGTCGGCACCACCGACGGGCGCCGGGTCTACGTGGACTTCCTGACCACGTATCTCTTCATGCGGTCGGTCACGCCCAGCAAGGAGACGTGCCGGGCCCTGTGGCTGCCGGGGTACGTGCAGGAGGCCATCGCCGAGCTGAAGCGCATCGCCATCGAGGCGGGTGCTCTGGACCGTCCCGCCGCCTGAACCGGCGTGCCGCGGCCTAGGCGGTGGATGCGTCACGGCAGGGCGTGCCGCCCCGGAGGCCGGTGCGCCACGGCAGGATGTGCCCCACGGGCGGTAGAGGAGGCGCTGCGGGATGACGGGTGCGGAAGCCCAGGTCACCGCCGGGATCGCCCTGCTGGCGGGCATGGCTTACTTCTTCTCCCCGTGTGTCTGGCCCCTCTATCCGGCCTACCTCGCCTTGCTGGGTGGAACCGGCGGCGAGCCGGCCGCCCCCGTCCGTATGCCGCCGGGTGGCGCCGCCATCGCCCGCCCGCGCCGGCTCGCCGGCGCCGCCGGGTTCGTCCTGGGCCTGGGGCTGGTGTTCATCGCCACCGGCGCCAGCCTGTCGGCGGTGGGCGCCCTGCTCATCGCCTACCGGGACCTGTTGCAGAAGGTGGCCGGTGTGCTGATCGTGCTCTTCGGCCTTCACATGCTGGGCATCCTGCGGTGGCGGTGGCTCCAGCGGGAGTGGCGGCCGGCGTGGGCCCAGGTGGCGCCGGCCGGCGGCGGCTTCCTGCCCGGGGTGCTCATGGGAGCCGCCTTTGGCGTCGGGTGGACGCCGTGCGTCGGCCCCGTGCTGGGGTCGATCATGCTGCTGGCCTCATCGGTGGGGACGGTGGTCCAGGGCGTCCTGCTGCTGGCGGCCTTCACCGCCGGCTTCGCCATCCCCTTTCTGACCCTGGCCCTGGTCATCGACCGGCTCCAGCCCGGCTGGCTGCGCCGCGGCGGCCCGTTCCTCCGGCGGGTGGAACAGGCCAGCGGCCTCGCCCTGGTGCTGCTGGGCGTGCTGGTCTTGACGGGGCAACTGGCCTACATCGCTTCCTGGCTCTTCTACCGGCTGGCCGTGTAATCCCGCGGCTGGCCGTGTAATCCCGGGTCCCTGGCCGGGTAATCCCGTGTCATCCGCCCGCCGGCCAAAGGGAAACGGGCCTTGCCGCCGCCCCGCCCCAACCAGGCCGGGTCGATGGTCGCCAAGGCCCGCAGCCGTCTTCCGATCCCGCGTACCCGTGGGGCCGGTTCCCTGCCACGGAACCTGCCCGCTCCGAACCCGCGACGGTCGAACCGGCCGGCTCGGCCCGCGCTCCCCGCGATGGGCACCTCGGGCATCCTGTCGCCCCACCGCGAAAGACCGGGATGCCGCCAGCCGGGCCGGAACCGCCGGCGAGGTCCTCCTGCGCTACAGCCGCAAGAGCGCCTCAGATCCGGGGCGCCGGCTGGAAGGCGTCGGCCCGGCCGGCCGCCCAGTTGGCCGCCCCGAAGGCCGGCGTCGCGGCCGCGCGGGTGGCGTCGGCCGGCGGCAGGGTGCCGCGCTGCGCCAGCTGCTGTTCCGCCAGCGCGATCATGCGGCGCACCATGTGGCCGCCGACGGCGCCCGTCAGCCGGGTGGGCATGTCGCCCCAGTATCCGTCGGGAGGAATCTGGATGCCCAGCTCCCGCGCCACCTCATACTTGAACTGATCCAGGGCCCGGGCGGCACCCGGGACCAGATGCCGGTTGCTCTGCTGACCACGAGCCAAGGCCTTTCACCTCCTCCCGAGGCCCGTGCCTTTTTGCCGAGGCTGGCAGTCGTAATATGATCCGTCGCCCTTCGCCTCACGCCGGCAAGTCATGGCAGGGGCCCGCCTCCCGCTGGAAAGTCATGGCGATGACCCCTGTCCATCCTGTTCCCCGAGCCGGCCGCCGGGGTTCCGGCGCTCCTTCGCCTGCTCCTGGCGTTGCTCGCCCGGCTCGCCGGGCTCGCCCGGTTCCTCCCCCCCGGTGAGGACGTTCTCGGCCGCCGTGAAGGTGTCCCCGCCCACCGTGGGGCGGCGGGGATTGACGGGCCGGCCCTCCACCGGACGGGGGCGGGAGGGGATGTCGCCGGGCAGGCCGGCCTTGGTTCCCGCACGGTTGATCGTCCAGAACACCAGAGCGCCGACGACCAGGAGGCCGAGCACGATCAGAACGCCGGTGTTCTCCACCCTCGTCACCTTCCTTCCTCGCCCGTCCCGTCGCCGCCGCCTTGGGATGCGGGGACGCGCCGCCGGGATCGGCGACGGGCGGTTCGTCTGGAAGAAAGGATGCCCCAGGGACGTGCCGCCGCCGGTCGCGCGGCCCGCGGGTCCGGCGGCCGCCGCGGCGTGACTGCCGCTGGCGAGGGCCCCGCGACCGGTCCTGTCCGCGGATCCGGAGGACGCCCGGGACCGCCTCACGGGGCGTTACGGCCCCCGGCCGGAGGACGCCCGGCACCCTCCCTGGGCCTGGCGGCCCGCGGGTCCGGCGCCCCCCGCTACCGCCTCCCCGGGCCTGGCGGCCGCCGTGCCCGGGCGACGCCCGGCACGTCCCCCGCCGCCCGTGCCATAATGGCCCCAGGGGATGGTGCGGGGCGGGGGAGGGCGACGGTGGTCGCCGGTGGGTGGGCGGGCCCGCCGGCGTCCCCCCGGTCCCAAAGGCTGCGGGAGAAGGGAGCACGGCAGGCACGGGAAGGGGATGGATGGGGTGGAGGTGGCGATCCTCGGGGTTCCCATGGACCTGGGCGCCAGTCGCCGCGGGACCGACATGGGACCCAGCGCGATCCGGTACGCGCGGCTGACCGACGCCTTGCGGCAGGTCGGGTGCCGGGTCCGGGACCTGGGCAACCTGGAGGTCCCGGTGGCCGAGAGCCTCGACGCCGGTCACCCGCGCCTCAAGCACATCGAGGCCATCGAACCCGTCTGGCGCTCCCTGGCCGAACGGGTGACGCGCCTGGCGGGGGAGGGCCGGGTGCCCCTGGTGCTGGGCGGCGACCACAGCCTGGCCGTCGGCACCATCGGCGGGTTCCTGGCCCAGGGCGTGGAGGATCTGGGGGTGCTCTGGTTCGACGCCCACGCCGACTTCAACGACGCGGCCACCACGCCTTCGGGCAACGTCCACGGGATGCCGGTGGCCTGCATCGTCGGCCGGGGCGATCCCGAACTCCTGGCCCACACCCGGTGGCTTCCCCGCTACCTCCCACCGGAACGCCTGGTGATGATCGGCCTGCGGGACGTGGATCCCGGCGAGCGGCAGAAGCTGCGGGAAACCGGCATCGTGACCTACACCATGCAGCAGATCGACGAGCTGGGCATCGCCGAGGTCACCCGGCGCGCGCTGCAGCACCTGCAGGGCCGGGGTGCGCGCCGCCTGTACGTCAGCTTCGACGTGGACGTGGTGGACCCCGACGTGGCACCGGGCGTCGGGACCCCGGTGGTGGGCGGGCTGACCTACCGCGAATCCCATCTGGCCATGGAGATCGTCGCCGAGTCCAAGCTGCTGGCGGGGATGGAGGTGGTGGAGGTCAACCCCATCCGCGACGTGCACAACCGCACCGCCGAGGTGGCGGTGGCCCTCATCGCTTCGGCCTTCGGCAAGCGCATCCTATGACCGCGGGCGGTCTGACCGCGAGCGGGTCGCCGGATCAGCCCCGCAGGGCGGCCCACCGGCTCGCCGGCCGGCATGGTAAACTAACCATAAGCTGGACGAGCTGGGCGGCTGGGCCGGACGAACCGGCCCCGAGGTGCACCAAGGGCCGGTTCCATGCCAGCAAGGGAGGGTATGTGGTGAGCGAGCGCATCGAGGTCCGCATCGAGTACTGCACCTCTTGAGGGTACCTGCCGCGAGCCGCCCGTGTGGCGGAAGAGATCCTCGGGGCCTACCCCGATCGCGTGGCGTCGCTGACCCTGGTTCCCTCGTCGGGCGGGCGGTTCATCGTCACCGCCGGCGGCCGGGAGATCTACAACAAGGCGGAGACCGGCCGCTTCCCCGAGGAGGGCGAGGTCCGCAAGCGCATGGCGGAGTTGTGGTAGCGAAAGGGCAGCCGGGGCCGGCCTCAGCCGGCCCCGGCCCGTTTCTTCCGGCGCCCGTTCAGGGACGGCGCCGCCGGCGCCTCCATGGCCGCCGCCAGAGCCCTCCGGTCCAGGGCGGCCATGGCCCATTCGTCCAGCGCCTCAAGATCCACCCATTGGACCGGGACCGGTCCCCCGGCCCGGGATCCCGGCCCGTCCCCGCTCCGCCACGACCCCGGCTCCTCGCCCACGGCCCCCGCCGTCCCGCCGCCTGCCGCCCCCAACCCCTCAGGGGGTGCGGGAATGGGGCGCCCCAACGCCGTCGCCCCGGAGCCGCCGGGGGCGGCCCCGCCGTCAAGGGGCCCGTCCGCTCCGCCGGTCCCATCGCTCCCCGGAGGTGCGTCCACCTCGGCCACGTAGAGCCGCCACTGCCAGCGCCGGTGACTGAAATCCCACCGGCCCGCCACGGGTTCGACCCGCCACCGCAAGGGCACCCCCAGGGTCGCCTGCAGCATGCCACCCACCCGCGCCCGAGCCTGGAGCCACGTCTCGTCCGGCTGCCGGCGGGCGTAGGGCAAGGCCCAGAGCCCGCCCAAGAGCTCGCCCTCGGGCCGCCGCACCAGCGCCACCCGGCCGTCCCAGCGGCAAAGGACCATGACCACCTGCTCTTCGACCAGGGGGGCCGGCCGCCGCCGCATCACCGGCCAGGCCTCCGGCCGCCCCGCCGCCCAGGCCCGGCAAAGGTCGGCCACCGGGCATTCCTCGCAGCGGGGCTTGCGCGGCGTGCAGACGGTGGAACCCAGCTCCATGACCGCCTGGTTGAGGGCCCCGGGCCGCGGCCCCTGCACCAGCTGCCGGGCCAGCTGCTGGAGCTTCCGGCGGCCCGCCGCTGCGTCGGCCGGTTCGTCCAGGGCGAAGAGGCGGCTTAAGACCCGCTGGGCGTTGCCGTCCACGGCCGGAACCGGCAGGTCGAAGGCGATGCTGAGCACCGCCCCGGCGGTGTAGTCGCCCACGCCCGGTAAGGCCCGGATGGCGGCCTCGTCGGGGGGCACCCGGCCGCCGTGCCGGTCCACCAGCACCCGGGCCGCCGCCTGCAGCTGGCGGGCGCGCCGGTAATACCCCAGGCCCTGCCAGAGCCGCAGCACCTCTTCCTCCGGCGCGGCGGCCAGGTGGAAGGCTGTCGGAAATCGCTGGAGAAAGCGAAGGTAGTATGGCAGGGCCGTGTCCACCCGGGTCTGCTGGAGCATGATCTCCGACACCAGGATGGCATACGGATCCCGCGTGCGCCGCCAGGGAAGATCCCGGCGGTGACCGTCATACCAATGGATTAACCGGGACCGGACCTCCTGGGGGTCCGGTCCCTCCAATGGAGCGTTGTTCATGTCCCGATATCGCGCGCTAGGAAGCGTTCTCATGGAACTGCTACAGACGCTGGTCCTGTCGCTGCTGCTCGCCCTGCTGATCCGCACCTTCGTGGCCGAATCCTTCGTGGTTCAGGGCCACTCCATGGAACCCACCCTCCACCACGGCGAGCGGGTGCTGGTGTTCAAGCTGGGCGTCCGCTGGCGGGAGCCCCGGCCGGGGGAGATCGTGGTCTTCCGGCCGCCCCAGCAGCCGGGGGGCGAGTACATCAAACGGGTGGTGGCCGGTCCTGGCTCGACCGTGGCCATGGAGGACGGCCAGCTGATCCGCGACGGCGCCGCCGTGGAAGAGCCCTACGTGGTTTACGGCGACCGGTCGGACCTGGCCCCGGTCACGGTGCCGCCGGGGACGGTGTTCGTCCTGGGCGACAACCGGCCCAGCAGCTACGACAGCCGCTCCTTCGGGCCGGTGCCCCTGGACCGGCTGGACGGGCGGGCGGTGCTGGTCTTCTGGCCCCTGTGGCGCCTGCGCTGGTTGCGCTGAGGCGCCGGTCACCCGCCAAAGCGCCCGGGGCCCAGGCGGCGGCGCCGCTCGGCGGGCCGGGCACCCAGGCTCGCCCCGGCCAGGGCCAGCAGAAGCCCGGCGGCCCACAGCAGCCGCGAACCCAACAGGGCCAGGAGCAGCGCCGGCGCGGTGGGGGCACCGGCCGTCACCGGTTCGACCCGCACCAGGGCGCGAACGGCCGCCAGCACCAGCAACGCGGCCGCGGCGGTCCACACCAGCGCCGCCAGCCCTCGCAGCCAGGGGCTGCGCCCATCCATCAGCCGGCCCCAACCGGCGGCCAGGATGCCGTAGATCCCCGCGGCGCCGAGCAGGACGACCCCCAGGGCGGGCCACGCCAGCTGGGGGAAGGCCTCAGCGCCCTGCCGCACCGCCGGCTCGACCACCGCCCGGGCGGCCGCCAGGCCCCCGATCCAGACGACGACCCACAGCACAAGGCGGAGGATGACCGCCACAACCTCACATCCTTTCGCCAGCCCCATTCCGCGCCGGGCCGCCCGTCTCCTCCTGGGCGCCGGCCCTCCTGGCAGTCGAGTGCTTGGGACCCGGCCCGACCGGGAGCCACCTCGCCACTCCGTTGCCCGGGACCGGCTGGCATCGCCGGGCCGGGCCCCTGGGGGCGACGTGCCCCGGCGCCCGGTCTCGCCGGACCGGGCCGGGCGTTGAGCGCCTTCCCCGCACCCCCGTCGCGGGGTTTGGGACGGGCGCCCTGCCATGTCCGAGCCGCCGGGCGCATAGGCTGAGATGGGCGACCGACGGATTTTCGTCCATAGATTGCACAGCCAACCGTCGTCCAGCCAACCCCGCCCGTGTGGACCTTCCCACAGCCCGGATGACAAGGAGGTTTCGCCATGGACCCTGCCGGTCGACCCATCCCCCTGCGCCGGACCCGCCCGGCCCGCGGCCCTCGTCCGGTTTCCGACCCTCCCGGCCGGCCCGGCGGGGAACGGCCCGGCGAGCACTGGCCCGGCCAGAGCCGGCCCGGCCAGCACCGGCCCCCGGAGGGCCAGCGCCGTCGCCCCTCACCCGCCCCCTCCGGCCCGCGACCAGAGGCGGCGGCCCGTTCCACCAGCCCGCAGCCGGGCACGGCCCCCGGGTCCCAGCGGGGAGCCGTCGCCGGCCCCCACGCCGCCGGCTCCCACCCCGTGCTGGTGGTTCCCCCACCCCCCGCCGAGGAACCGGCTCCGGCCGGCGCCGGCCGGGGAGGCCCGGGGCCCTGGGCCTGGGGCGCGGCCGTGGGCACGGTCCTGGTGACGGCCGGCCTGTATGCCACCCTGGCCGCCGCCGTCCGTCACCCCGGCGCAGGCCCGGCGGCCCATCCGCTCCTGGCCGCCGGGCTGTGGATCCCCGCTGCGGGCCTCACCGCCTCGGCCCTGGCCGCCGCCCGCCGCCGGTGGCGGCAGCGGCTCAGCAACCGGGGTCGCCGCGGCACAGGCCGCCATGGGGATGGGGCGGGCAGGGGGCCATCGCCCCAGCTCGGGGCACCATTGCAGGCCGGCTCGCCCGCAGCCGGTGCGCCGGCCGCGGCCGCCGCGCCGGCCGAGGCCACTGCGCCGGCTGTGGGACGCCGGGCCCTACGGCGGGACGCCGGGAACCGGGAGGGGACGAGCTCCGGCGGGGCGGGCCCCCGCCCCGGGGTGGCGCTCGGCCGCCGGCTCCGGGCCGTCGCCGCCGCGGTCCCGGCGGCCTTGGCCGTGCTGGGCTACGGCGTGGCCCTGGCCGGGTGGATGGGCTGGTGGGGATCGGGACCGGCCCTTCCAGACCTGGGCCGGGGCCTGTGGACGCCGGCGGCCCTGGCGGTGCTGGCGGCGGCGGTGGTGGCCGCCCTGGCCGCCGGGGATCTGGTGGGCCGGCCCGCTGCGGAGGACCCCCGCCGGCTCGTCCTGCGCTGGGTCCTCCACGGCGGCGCCCTGGCCCTGGCCCTGGCGGCCGTAGCGCCCTGGGAGTTCACCGCGCTGCCGGTCGACCACCCCGTGCGGCGGCTGGCACCGGGGGTGTACGCGGCGGCCTCGGTCGCCCTGGCCGCCTGGGTCCTCACCCACGCCGCGTCGTCCGCCCGCCGGCCGGGTGATGCACCAGGAGCCGCCGCCTCCTACACCATGCTGCGGACGGGGATCATGCTGGCCCTGACCGGGAAGGCGGAGGTGCCCACCCCGGCCCAGCCGGTCATTCTCTCGGGCCTGCTCTGGCTTCTGCCCAGCCGGGGGGCGCCGGCACAGGGCCGCTCCCTCCGCGGCCGGGGCGAGGCACCGGCCGGGAGGTCTTCGTCCGATCCGGGGTCCGGTTCCCGCCGCCCCGCCCCCGTCGTGCCCTTCCCGTGCCGGCGGCCCGTCCCTGCTGAACCGCCTGTCGCCGCTCCTTATACGGTTACGGAACCGGCTGGACCGAGAGGGGCGGTGGGAAAGGTCTCGCCCCCGGACGGGAACCGCGGGGACGGGGTTGGGCGGCCTCACCCGCCCGCCCGGGACGGTCGCCGGCGCCGGGGACGCCGGCGGGACGCCCTCCGCTCGGCGCTTCTGGGGATCACCGCGGCGGCTCTCTTCGGCCTGGTGCACACGGCCCTGCTCTGGTTGACCGGGACCTGGGAGGCCGGTCCGCCCCTGGACACGGGGCCGGCCTGGTTCCACCAGCTCCCGCCGGGCCCGGCCGGGCAAGGGCTGCTGGCGGTACTGGCCTCCCTGGCGGGCTATGTCGTGGGGTCCCTCACCGCCGCCGGCAGCCGGTGGTGCCTGTCGGCGGTGCCGGCCTTCGCCGCCAGCGGGGAGACGGCCCGGCCGGACGAACCGGCGATCCCGCCGGCCGCCGAGCCGGCTTCTGAGCCGGCGGCCGTGGCCGGCTTGGCCGGGGCCGGCGGTCGCGGCGCGCCCGAACCTTGGCCGGGAAAGGGTAGCCTGGGCACTCCGGTCACGCCTGGGAGCGGCCGGACCCCTCCGGCCCCGGATGCGCCGCCGGTGCCTGGGACCACCGGCCAACCACCGGCGGCTTCCACTCCGGCGATCCCCACGACGACGGCCACCTCGCCGGGGGGCGATCCCGCCGGGGCGGGCGCCGACCCGGTCGCCGCGCCGGCGGCCACGCCAGCCGCCGCCCTGGCCGCTACCCCGGCCACCGCCGAACCACCCCAGGTCGCCGATCCGGACGGCCCCCCG
Organism: Thermaerobacter litoralis; assembly: GCF_054654595.1. Classification (NCBI taxonomy): domain Bacteria; kingdom Bacillati; phylum Bacillota; class Clostridia; order Eubacteriales; family Clostridiales Family XVII. Incertae Sedis; genus Thermaerobacter; species Thermaerobacter litoralis. The sequence continues at coordinate 431,663 of NZ_BAAIES010000009.1, forward strand.
GCGGCGGCTCCGTTGCCGGCGGCAGCCCCGGCGCCACCGGCCGCAAGCCCCGCACCGGCAATGCCCGCCGGGGCGCTCCGGGAAGAGCCGCAGCCCGCACCGGTACGGCCGGCCATACCCGCGCAGGAACCAGCACCCGGCTCGCGGCAACCGGCCGGCACGGTCCAGGGGGAATCCGAACCCGGTCCCGAGCCGCCGGTGGCCCCTGCGGCCCCGGTGGCGGCGGCGCCGGCACGGCGGGCACCGGCCCTACCCGCCGGGCCGGACCCCGAACCGGCTCCCCCACCGCCGGTTCCCCCGGCCGGGCAACAGGCGGCCTCGGCGCCGGCTCCTTTGGCCGCGCAGCAGGCGGACCCCGCGCCGGCTCCTTTGGCCGCGCAGCAGGCGGACCCGGCGCCGGCCCCGGACATCCCGCCATCGCCGTTCCGAGCCCTTGCAGCGGGGGTGGGCGGCACCGCCCTTACGGCGGGGACGGGCGGCGCCACCCTTGCGGCGGGGGCAGGCGGCGCCTCTGGTAGCGGCCGGCCCACCCCGCCCCGGCCCGGAGAAGCCGCCGCCCCTCCAGCCACCTCGCTCACCCCGGGCGGATCCGCCGGGAGCGCCCCCAGGGCAGAAGGTGGTACGACCCCACCCCCGATCGCTCGGCCGGGGCCGAGCCTGGGGCGGGTCGTCACGCCCTCCTGGGCCGGTTGGCGCACCGCCCCGCACCGGTCGCCCCAGCCGCCGGGGCAGCGGCCCGCTCCGGCGCCCGGACCGCGGCGGCCCCAGGGTCCGTCCAACACACCGGCGGCAGCGGGGCGGGCAACGTCCGGTCCAGCCCCTGCGGCCCCGGATTCCACCCGGCCCGCGGCCGTCCCGCCAGGCCCTAAGCGCTGGGCGGGAACGGCAACCCGATTCCGTCGAACCTGGGCATCTCCCCCTGGTAAGCGCCCGGAGCCCCCGGAATCGCACCACGGCGCCGCCCCGGGGTCTTCCGACGGAACGGCTTTCTGGACCACCGGCGCCGAGGCCCCGGACCGGGCCCCCCGTCCCTCCCGGCAGCCGTCCCCTCCGGCGGCGGTCGCCCATGGCCGGCCCATCCTCCCGCGGCGGCAGCCAGGGGGTCGAACCGGCGGGCCGGCTCCGGGCGGCGATGGGGAAGGCGCCGGCCCGGCCCGTTCCACCAGCCCGGTTGGGCCGCGGCGGTGATCGGGAACTGGACACCGACGATGGATGACGGCATCCGGTCGACACGATCCGACAAAAATTTGGTGCCCCTGATAAAGGAATGGTGCCCGTGGAAATCGAACCCATCCCCCCGGGACGAGCTCGTCACCCCGTGAGGAGGGATGGGGATGCAGCATCGCAACGGTACCACGCGGCGCCGGCGCCTGGTGGCGCTGGGCCTGGCGGTGACGCTGGCCGCGGCCATCGTCTCGGCCGGGCCGGGACCGGGCCTCGCCGGCCGGGCGCTGGCCTCGGGCTCCGGCGGAGCGGCGGCAGGCCTTGAGGCCGGAGGGGCCGGTTCGTCCGCCGTCCGCGAGCCCGAGCCCATGGACGTCGGCCCCCAGGTGCGCCATCGCCGGTTCCCCGTCGCCCGCAAGGCGCCGGTGGTGGACGGCAGTGCGCAGGGGGAAGCCGGGATCATGGCCGCCACGGCGGCCTACGAGCCCGTGCCGGGCACCCGCCGTACCTTCTTCACCTTGGACTACAGCCGCGGGCGGCTGGTCGCGACCACCTTCGTCCTGCGCGGCGTCAGCGAGCACGCGGAGATCTGGGTCGCCGAGAACCTGTCGTTCCCGCAGGGGGATCCCCGCAACGACCGGGTGGCCGTCACCGATGAGCAGGTCCGCTACCTGCTCAACGAGTTCGAGACCAACATCCGGCCCAAGGAGGAGGCGTTCTTCGGCCCCTGGGACGTCCACGACGGGTCGCAAGCGCTGCTCGACCAGTGGGGCTACGTGCCGGACGGCTATTACACCGCCGCCGACGGCAAGGCCCGGGACATCATCCTGGTGGAGAACGTCAAGGATGAGAACTACTACGACCCCACCTACCCGTCTTACGTGGCGGGGTTCTATGCCTCGGCCTATGAGCTCTACATGGACCGGAACATCGTGACCATCGACGCCTTCGACTGGGCCCAGCGGCTCGGTCCCAACGACGCCCCCTGGCGGCGGGATCCCGCCACCGGAAGGCCGTATCTGTACGACGGGACCCTGGCCCATGAGTTCCAGCACCTGATCCACGACGACTACGACAGCGACGAGGACAACTGGATCAACGAGGGGATCTCGGACTTCGCCGAGTTCCTGGTTGGGTACGGTCACCCCGACAGCCACGTCGACTGGTACCTGGACAACCCCGAGAACTCCCTCACCGCCTGGGGGGACCAGGGCGACCGGCAGATCCTGGCCGACTACGGGGTGGCGTATCTCTTCCAGCTGTACCTCCACGACCACTTCGGCGGCGGCGAGGTGATCCGCCGGCTGGTGGCCAACCCTGCCAACGGCAGCCAGGGGGTCGACGCGGTCCTGGCCGAGCTGGGGTACCGGCAGCGGTTCCCCGAGGTCTACCGGGACTTCCAGGTGGCGCTCGTGGCCGCCGGCCAGAGCCGGGCGCCGGACGCCTACCGGTTCCACAGCATCGACCTCACCCGGTTCGGCTCGAAGGGTGGGGTGAACCTGGAGGCCACCACCTTCGGCGACGGGCAGGTGGCCGGCTGGGCCACCGACGTGGCCGCCACCTGGACCCGCGACCAGGCCCGGGCGACCCGGGTCACCTTCAACGGCGACGACTTCTTGCCGATCCCGTGGTCGGTGGTCCCGGCGCCGGCGGGCGGCGACGGGCAGGCCCTCTGGAGCGGCACCGGTGACCTCTTGGACCAGTGGCTGGTCCTCCCCCTGGACCTGCGGGGGGCGAGCGGCACCATCCTGGAGTTCGACCACGCCTACGACATCGAGGCAGCCTGGGACTACGGCTTCGTCCAGGTCTCCAGCGACGGCGGCAAGACGTGGACCAGCCTGGCCAACGAAAACACCACGTCGGTGCTCGACCCCAATGCCCATCCCCGGGTGCGGGAGAACGTACCCGGCTTTACCGGGGTCTCGGGCGGCTGGCGCCATGAGACCTTCGACCTGTCGGCATACGACGGGCGCAGCATCCTGCTGGCCTTCCGCTACGTGACCGACTGGGCGACGGCCGGCAACGACGACGACCCGGCCAACGACGGCTGGTTCATCGACAACGTGGTCGTCCGGGCGGGCGAGGGAACCCTCGCCGGTCCCTTCGACGGCAGCAGCCTGGAGGGCTTCCAGAGCCTCAGCGAGGCGACGGGGCAGCCCGTGACCTACCTGGTCACGGCCGTCCAGTTGGACCGCAACGGCCGGGTGGAGGCGCGGGACTTCCGTTTCCACGACAGGCCGCGCCAGGAAGACCTGAACACCCTGGCGGCGACCCTGGGCCGCAGCAACGCCGACCGGCAGCTGGTGCTGGTCACCCACATCACCGGCGACGATTCGGCGACCCCGGTCCACTACGAGCTCCGGTTCGACGCACCCGCTCGCCGGTGATGACGCCAAGCAAGGAAGGGACGCGGCAAGGAGGGGGCGCGGCCAGGAACCGGCCGCGCCCTCTCCTGTTGCCGCGTCCGTTCAGCCTCCGGCGGCTGCGGTCCTCACCCGCAGACGACCCGGCCGGGTGGTCCCGGTGCTGGCGGCCTGTTCGTCCCGGCCCGGGTCGAATAATTTCTGTAGGATGATCTGCCGAGAGCCGCACTCCAGCGCCCATCGCCACCACCGGCCCGCGCCGCAGGTTGTCGCCGTTCCGCCCCGCCACGCCCCCGACCCGGGCGGAGGTTCCTCCCGCCGCCTGGCGGCCCTGGACGTGGCCCGGGGCTTGAGCATCAGCCTGGTCGTGCTGGGCCACACCAGCCTGCCGGCCTGGCTCAACGGGCCCCTCAGCACCGTCCGCCTGCCCCTGCTCTTCTTCGTCTCCGGGTACCTGTTCAACTGGGAGCGGTACCGGGGCCAGCCCGGTCGGCTCCTGCGCCACCGGGGCCGGCGGCTGCTGGTGCCCTACCTGGCCGCAGGGCTGTTGACCTTCCTGTTCTGGCTGCTGGCCCGCCGGCCCACCAGCCCGGACGCCCAGGCCATCCCCTGGTGGCGTCCCCTGGCCGGCTGGCTGTACGGCAGCGCCAGCGCGGAATGGCTGGTGTTCAACCTGCCCTTGTGGTACTTGCCCGCGTCCTTCGGCGGGCAGGTGGTGTTCTGGGGCCTGCTGCGGCTGGTGGCATCCCGCTCCCCGGCGTCCCAGGCGGCGGCTGCCCTGACCCTGGGGCTGGCCGGCGTCGCCCTGGGCCAGCACGTCCACCTGCCGTGGGCCCTCGACGTCGCCCTGGCCGCCCAGCCCTTCTTCTGGGCCGGCTGGTTCCTCCGGCAGGCCCGGTGGATGCCAGGGGAAGGCACCGCCTTTCCGCCGGCCCCAGCATGGGCCCGGCGGCCGGCCGCCGTCGCCCTGGCTGCGGGCCTGTGGCTCGCCGCCCTCGGGATCAACGGTTCCGTCGCCATCAACACCCGGGAGTACGGCCAGCCCCTGTGGTTCTACGCAGGCGGCCTGGGTGGGTGCTTGGTGGCCCTCTACCTGGCCGCCGGGCTGGCCCGGTGGTCGCCGGCCCGGGCGGTCCTTGCCTACCTGGGGCGCCACTCCATGGTGGTGCTGAACTTCCACGTGGGGCTGGCCTTTCCGGTCCTCTCGTGGGTGCTCCAGGCCCTGGCCGGCGATCCGCTGGCGGGGGCATGGCCGTTGTACTGGGTTTGGGGACTGGGGTCGACGGCGGCCCTGGCCGCCTGGCTGGGGCGCCACCCGCGGCTCGCCGCCTGGTTCGAAGGGACGTTCCAAGGGACGGCGCCGGCCCCTTCGGCCCCGACCTCCCCACGGCCGGCGGCGGTCCGCGGTACGCTGCCAACCGGAGCAGCTCGCAGGACCCCGTCGGGTCCGCGAGGAGCGGCAGCGGCCCCCGGGACCCCGTCGGGTCCGCGAGGACCGGCAGCGGCTCCCAGGACCCCGTCGGGTCCGCGAGGAGCGGCAGGGGCCCCCGGGACCCCATCCGGTCCGCGAGGACCGGCCAGCGCTTTGGGACGGGTCGCATCGCCTTCCCGATGACCAGCACCACCGGCCCCGGGACCCGGGCGGGAGCAGGAACGGGCACGGGACGGGATGGGGCCCCGGAGGCCGAGCGGGGACCCGGCGAGCCTGGAGCCGGACGAAGGACCCCGCCCCGGCGGCCCATCCGGTCCGGGCGGTACGTTGCGCCCCGGCGCCGCATCCGGTCCGGGCGGTGCGTTGGGTCCCGGCGGCCCATCTGGCCCGAGCGGCGTTGGGCCCCGATGGCCCATCCAGCCTGGGCAGCGCATCTGGTGCCGGAGGGGCGTCGGGCCCCGGCGGCGCACCCGGTGCCGGGGTCGCATCCCGCCCCGGCGCGCCGGGGACCCCGCCGGGGCCCCCTCCAGGCCGGCGGACACGCCAGGGGCCTTCAGGTCCGGGGCGCGCGCGGGGCGGCGCTCCGCCAGGCCTCGCGGAAGAGCCGGGTCGCTTGAGGCAGAGCGCTGTCGTCGTCCAGCTCCAGGACCACCGGGCCGGCAAAGCCGCGTTGCCGCAGGGCAGCCGCCAGTTGGTCCAGGGCCAGGCGTCCCGAACCCAGGGGCAGGTGGGCCCGGCCGGTGGCCCCGGCAGCCGGCGTCGCGGCCCCAGCCCAAGCCGCACCCGCCGCGGGCGCTGGCGGCACGGCGTCGTGCAGGTGGATGCCCCGCAGGCGGTCGCCCACCTCCCGCACCATCGACACCGGGTCATCGCCGTTGCTGACGGCATGACCCGCATCCAAGCAAACGGCGACGCCGGCGGCACGGACGACCCTGACGAAAAGGGGCCAGGGCATGCCCTCCAGGTTCTCCAGGGCCAGCGCGCCCGCGGCTTCCGGGGGCGTCTCCGCCTGGAGGCGGCGCAAGGCCGTCACCAGGCGCGCGGCCAGTTCCTCCAAGAGGGCGGGCCGTTCCGCGGCGGGCGTGGCCAGTACCAGCGCCTGGGTGGCGTAGTTGGCGGGGTGGACGGCGGCCAGCTGTGGCGCCAGCGCCGCCGTCGCCCGCAGGGCGCCAAGGACCGAGGCGACGCTGCCCTCCCACACCGGCTGGTCCAGGGACGTCAGGTCCGGCCAGACATAGGGCAGGTGCACGCTGGCTCCGAGCCCCTCGGCGGCCAGGATCGCCGCCGCCTCCCGCCACGGCCCCGGCTCCGCGTAACGGGCGTCCAGCCCGCACGCGTCGGCGTGGAACTCCAGGGCCCCCGCACCCCGCTCCTTGACGCGGCGCGCCTCTTGCCGGAGGCCAGCGAGGAAGCGGTCCGGATCCTCCGGGCGGTGGCGGCTCCGCCACAGGGAGCGGCAGGGCCAGGCGACGGCGGGCTCCCGGCCGTGGCCGGCCTGGTGGCCCGGGCGGGGTTCCGCGCCCGGCGGGGTCGGCGGGCCGGCCGGTGGCGGCGTGGCGGCCATGGCGATCGCCCTCCTCTGGTTTTCGCGAGCGTCTGTGTCCGGGTGTCGTTGACATGGCCCTTGGGGTTTCCCGGTCCCTGGTCCTTGAAGCCCCAGGCCGTCGGGATCCAGGTTCCCCATGGACGCCGGCCGCCCCTCCCTGCTGGCAGCCGTCGTGCCCCTGGGAGGAACCGGCGCCGCGGGGCACCACCGGCCCGCCCGCCGCCGGCGGGTGCCATCGGCACGGCCCGGCGGCCCCTGGCTGGCATCATCGCCACGGGCCGAGGCAGTCCTCGAGGTGTTATGAAAAAGCGGGAGGAGGCTGCGCGCCGCAACCTCCTCCCGCTGAGACGAACCGGGACGAGCCAGCCTGTAAGCCGGGTTCTGTCGAGGGTGATCATCTATCTAGGGCACCCGGTTGCCCGGGGCCTCAAGCGGCCAACCCGAGGGCTCAGCGGGCCACCTCATCGCCCTCCTACTCGGCCTTGCTGCCGGTGGGGTTTGCCTAGCCGGCCAGTCGCCTGGCCGCTGGTGCGCTCTTACCGCACCTTTTCACCCTTACCGGCGGCCCGGACGGCGGCGCGGGCCAGGCCGCACCGCCCGTCCGGTTCCACCGGCGGTATGTCTCTGTGGCACTTTCCCGGGGGTCGCCCCCGCTGGGCGTTACCCAGCACCGTGCCCTGTGCAGCCCGGACTTTCCTCGGACGCGGCCTTGCGGCCCTGCGCCCGCGATCACCCGGCTGACTCGACCCGTCATTGCAAAAGGGTCGCTAAACTTCAAAAGGTCGCAAAACTTCGGAAAACGGTCGGCTTGGTTGCCGGCGCGCCGGCCCTTCCGCGGGCCGATCCGGCAGGACGCCGCGGGCACCCGCGCCGTGGCCCGCCGCCTGGGCGCGCCACGGTCATTCTACGGGGTGTTGGCCGCGCCCACAAGGTCGGGAGGAACCATCGCCGGGCGAAGGGCCCCAGGTCCGGCGGCACCTGCCGGCCCCCGTCAGCGCTCCTGGGTGGACGCGCGGTCACGGCCGTTCAGCCCGCCGTCCGGCCCGGCAGGCGCGGCGGCCTCCCCGGCGGCGTCGATCCCCTGGTTGGCCAGCCGGTCGGCTTCCCGGTTCTGCTCCCGGGGCACATGGATGAAACGCACTGCATCAAACCGCGCCGCCAGTTCCAGCGCCTGCCGGAAGAGGGGCTTGAGCCCCTCGTTCTTGACCCGGTACTGGCCGTTGAGCTGCCGCACCATCAGCTCGCTATCGGAGTAGACCTCCAGGTGGCGCACGCCGCGCGCCAGCGCGCGCTCCAGGCCGGTGATCAGGGCCGTGTACTCGGCCACGTTGTTGGTCGTCGCCCCGATCGCCTGGGCGACCCGCTCGGCCACCACGCCGTCGGGGTCGACCAGGACCACGCCGATGCCCGCCGGGCCCGGGTTGCCCCGGGCGGCACCGTCGGTGTGGAGCCGCCACGGCGCCGTGGCGCGACGGCCCGCGCCCCCCGCCATCCCTTGAATCGGCTTCGCCGTCACCCTTCATCCTCCTGACGGCCGGCCCGGGCGTCCCGGGTCACTCCCGGGACGGCCGGACCGGCGCGGGGTTCCGTCCCCTGTTCCCCGCCGTGATTCCCCGCCGTGCGGGCCAAGACCTGCCCCAAAAATTTCAACCACGCCGCCGCCTGACGGCGGGCAGCCCGGGCCCGCGGGGTTGAACCGGCGTTCGCCATCAAAGCCCGCCGCCACGGCCGGGCCAGTTCGTCCAGCCACGCGGCCAGCAGGGGATCGGGGCCGCCATCCGCCCGGCGGGCCAGCAGGGCTGGTCCCACGGAGGCCACGGCCGCCCGGGGATCCACGCCGCAGGCGCTGGCCAGATGCGCCAGCCGTTGGGCTGCTTCGGCCACCGGCCGGCCCCATACCCAGATGAACGCCGGTTCGTCCGATATCGCAAACCCTGGTGCGGGTGCCCGCCGGGCAGCGGCAGCGCCCGGCCCGGACCCGGTGAGCCCCGGTTCACCACCGTCCGCTGGGCCGAACATGGGTTCAGGCCCGCGGGCGCTGGCAACCGCGGCGGCCGGCGCCCGGACGGCCAGCGCCACCGCGGCCGGTTCAACCACCCGGCCGGCCATGATGGGATAGGTGTGCCGGCCATCCTGGACCAAGCGCTCCCCTTCCAGGGCCACCCACAGCGCGGGGGCCGCCTTCGGCCCGGTCCCCTCGACTGCCGTCCCCGTCCCTTGGGACGGGGTTCCTTCGGAGCACCCTGCCGACAAGCACCCTTCCGACGAGGTCCCTTCCGATGAGCACCGGCCGGATGGATCCCCTGAAGGGCCGCCGGATGCGTCCCCCCGCGCCCCCTGCGCTCCACCCGCGCCGGGGGACGGCGGGCGACTCCCTCCCGGCGCGGCCGCAAGCGGGCCGCACCCCCGCGACCCCGCCGCAGCGCCCTCGCTGGCGCCGCGCGCCGGGGCGGGCCAGAGACGCCGCCCGTCCCCGTCCCAGGCCGGCAAGCGCAGGGCCGCCGCGCCCCGGGACGGCTGCAGCACCAGCCGCGTCCCCGGGACCAGGCGAGCCGCCCCCCGGTGCAGGATGGCAGCGATGGTCTCGCCATGCAACCCCGCGATGACGATGGCGTCGGCCTCCCCCGGCCGCAAGGGTTCAAGGCCCCAGCCGTGCCGCAGTTCGACCCGGTGGTCCAGGCCCGCCCGGGCCACCTGCTGCCGGGCAGCTTCCAGGGGACCCGGCCGGAGGTCGGTGGCCACGGCGCGCTGCGCCTGCCCGCGCAGGACGGCGGCCACCGGCAGCAGCCCGTGATCGGTCCCGATGTCGGCCAGGACCCCCACGGATCCCAGGACGTCGAGCAGCCCCTCGATGCGCGGCCCCGGCCGGATCGCCGCCATCCTCCCACCCCTGCCTCGCCACCCCTGCCTCGCGCTGGGAATCGGGTCCGCTTCATGGGAGTGGGGTCCGTCTGGGAGTCGGGTCCCCTTTGGCCACGGCGTCGCGTCCCCGTCCCGGCAGACCCCTTCCTTGCCGCTTCCATCCCCCGCTGCTATCATGGGCACGCAAGGGACGATCCCGCAAAGGGGGCTTCCCCAATGAAGGTCACCGTTCCCATTCCCGTTCGCAAGGTGTACGAGATCAAGGGTCCCAAGCGCGTTCAGGAGATCCTGGACGAGTTGGGACTGCCCTACGAATCGGTGATCGTCATCTACGAGAAGCGCCTTTTGACCCCCGACGCGCGGGTTCCGGACGAGGCGGAGATCGAAGTCCGCCCGGCCATCTCCGGCGGTTGATCCTTCGTCCCGCCCCACCGGCCTACCGCCCGCCGCGCCGGCGGGGAAAGGAGGTGGCAGCGTTGAAGTGCACCAAGTGCGGTGAACCGGCGGTGGTGCCCATCCGCCGCCACAACGCGGCCTTCTGCACGGAGCATTTCTTCGAGTACTTCGACAACCAGGTTCAGCGCGCCATCAAGGAACACCGCATGTTCACCCCCGACGACCGGATCCTGGTCGCCGTCTCCGGCGGCAAGGACAGCCTGGCCGTGTGGGACGTGCTCTTGCGGCTGGGCTACCAGGCCGACGGCTTCTACATCGATCTGGGGATCGGCGACTACTCCAAGCGGTCGACGGAGAAGGTGCTGAACTTCGCCGCCGAGCGGGGCGCCAACCTGCGGGTGGTCTCCGTGGAAGAGGAGTACGGCCTGGGGACCCGGGAGCTCGCCCGCAAGGTGCGCCGGCCCGCCTGCTCGGCGTGCGGCCTGAACAAGCGGTACCTCTTCAACAAGGTGGCGCTGGAGGGCGGGTACGACGTCATCGTCACCGGTCACAACCTGGACGACGAGGCGGCCACCCTGCTGAGCAACGTGCTCCACTGGAACACCGGCTACCTGGCGCGCCAGTCGCCGGTGCTGGAGGCCAGCGCCCCGAACCTGGTCAAGAAGGTCAAGCCCCTGTACCGGCTGACCGAGCGGGAGATCGCCTCCTACGCCGTGTTGCGCGGTATCGATTACATCGTCGAGGAATGCCCGATGGCCAAGGGCGCCAAGTCGATCCAGTACAAGCACATCCTCAACCAGCTGGAGGAGCTGTCGCCCGGCACCAAGGCCAGCTTCCTCTTCGGCTTCCTCGAGCGCGGGCGCGAGCACTTCGAGGAGGAGCGGGAGCAGGTGGAGGTGCGGCCGTGCCGCCTCTGCGGCCAGCCGACCACGGGCGACATCTGCGCCCACTGCCGCATGTTGCAGCGCGCCGGCGTCGCCGTGGCCGGGGATTGACCCCGGCGCCCCGGGTGAACCGGCCGGAAACGGGACAGGTTAAACCCGGGGGTGAAACCCATGCCCCGAACGGGGGAAGAACCCGGCCCGGGCATCTACACCTGCACCCGCTGCGGGCAGACGGTGCGGCTGGACGACCCGGGCGACCGGCTGCCGCCGTGCCCCGACTGCCGCAACACGGAGTTCACCCGAGCGGTGACGAACCCGGCGGCCACCGGCGTCAGCACCCGGGTGGAGGCACGCCGGGAGCCGGGCGGGAGGGCTTGAGGGTCGCCCGTTCGCTTCCCCGCCCCAACGATGCCGAGAAACGCACGGCGGCAGCGACGGCCCGCCGCAAACGCGCCGGTGCCGTAGCCGGTGGCCTCGATGCAATGGCTTGGCATGGACGCAATGGTGGCGATGGATGAATGGAGCCCGTACACGACGCAAAAAACCGGGGCCGGCAGCCAAGCTGCCGGCCCCTGAATTTGAGCGGGAGACGGGAATCGAACCCGCGGCCTTCACCTTGGGAGGGTGACGCTCTACCACTGAGCTACTCCCGCACGTCATCGATTTTGTTTTGTACCTTGCGACCCCCACCGGGCGCAACCCTGGGGCCGGCGGGGGCGCCACGCGCCGCACCTCCGGTGCGACCGGTGGGCGCGCAGCCCTTATAATAGCGCAGTGACGGCCGCGTGGCAAGCCACCGGCCCGCTCCCCTGGCCTGTTCCATCCCGGCACAACCGCGCCGGAACAGCTGGGCCGGAGCAACCGGAGTTCAAGGAGGTCCCCCCATGGCCACCGTCCACGTCCTCTGGACCGCCGACGCGGCCCGCGACCACGCCTTCGCCCCCGATGAGGCCGCGGTCGTCTTCGACATCCTGCGGGCGACCACCACGATGACGGCCGCCCTGGCGGCCGGCGCCCGGGCCGTGTGCCCCGTGGCCGACCGGCCCACCGCCCTGGCCTTGCGGGACGCCCTGGAGCCACCGCCCCTGCTGGCCGGTGAGGCAAACATGCACCGCCAACCCGGGTTTGACATGGGAAACTCCCCCTTGGAGATGGACCCGGCCCGGGTCGGCGGCAAGGTCGTGGTCCTGTGCACCACCAATGGCACCCGGGCCGCCGTCGCCGCGCGCGCCGCGGGTTGCCGCCGTCTCTTCGCCGCCAGCCTGCTCAACCGCACCGCCACCGCCCGCGCCCTCCTGGCCGAGCCCCGGCCCGCCCGGATCACCCTGATCTGCGCCGGAACCAAAGGGGCCTTCTCCCTGGACGACGTGCTGGGCGCCGGCGCGGTGATCGAAGCCTTGCTCGAACTGGACGGGGCCGGCCCCTCCGCCACCCTGGCTCCGCCCGGCGGCCCGGCGCTGACCGACGCCGCCCAGGCGGCCCTGGCGCTCTGGCACCACCACCGGGACGATCCGGCAGGCGCCCTGGCCCGCTGCCACCACGGCCGCCTGCTGGTGGAGAACGGCTTTGGGCAGGACGTGACCGCCGCAGCCCGGGTCGATGCGGCGGATTTCGCCATCACCTGGCAGCTGGTGCGGGATTTGCCGGAGGGCGCGGGAGGCGGCTGGTTCGTCCCGACATATTTCCCGGGCAATCGACGGGCCGGCCAGGGTGGGGCCGGTCTTATTTAGACCGGCCGGGGAGGGGAGCGGGCGCGCCGTGCCTCGCGGGCCCTCGCCCTTGCAACCGGGGGAACCGGCCCCTTTCAAGGTGGAACCGGTCCCCTTCCGGCCCCCTGCCGGCGGCCTGACTCAGGCAGTCGCCACCGCCCAAACCGACGGAACAGCAGGACCCCCTTGGGACCTCGGTTGCGGCGACATCGAGTCCCGCACGTCCGCGTCCTGCCACGGGATCCGTACCGGCTTGGGAATCGGGCGCAGGCCCACGGACGGCACGAGCCCAACCGGCAGAGTTCCCACCCGCGGCGGGGAACCGGCGGTGGGGCAGGGCGGTCCCGTCGAACCGGGCCTCCGGCGGTCCGGCGCGGGGCGGGCCGTGCGGCCCGCCCCAGCGGCACTCACGAGGCCGCTGGCTTCACGGCCGTCAAAGGCGGGTGTGAGCGTACCCGCGGGTTTCAAGCCAGTAGCCCACGACAAAAAGGCCCACGGTGAGGACGCCCACTGCGGGCACCTTGCCCAGGTCACTCCAGCGATCGTACAGGCCGAGCTGAAAGATGCTCACGGGCAGGTTGGGCGCGGTCAACATGAAACCCACACAATACGTTACGTTGAAAAGTAGAGGGAGAAAAGTGTTTCGAACCACAAGGGCAAGGCAATAGGCTGCCGCGATGAGAGCCGCACTCTGGACGGCGACGGCGATAAAGAGCAGCCACAGGCGCCCAAAACGCGTCGAGAGATACAGGAACGAGACGGCGCACAAGGCGACGAACAGGACCCAACAGATGATCATCCTGGCGAAGAGGGCACCCCGGCGGCCGGCGTAGACGAGCAGCAGTTCCCGAGCCGGCGAGTCCACGTATTCCCGCAGGATCAGCAGGGGCCACCAGGGAGCGAAGACGGGAATCAACAACTGGCATACCGTCGCAATGATGCTTGGATCGTGACCTTCTGCGGTCGCCGCGAGCACGCTCAGAGGCGTCAACCCCAGCACGATGGCGGGCGGCACCAGGCCGTAACGGCCAAGATTCTTCATTTCGAGGTAAAAGGCCCGACTCAGCATAGCCCATGGATCAGCCCCATGTAGGCGTCCTCCAGTGTCGGCGCAACGGCGGGGAACCGCTGAGGCTGCCGTGTGACGACGCGGTGCTGCACGCGACCCGAGACCTCGGTGATTCGCACGGTGAAGTGAGGCCCGGCGATGTCCTGCGCATTCTCCGCAGCGACCTGGTAGACCTTCCCCTCCGCTAGGCGGCGCAGTTCCTCGCAGCTGTCTTGGAACAGAACCTGTCCCCGGTCCAGGATGATGACCCTGTCACAACAGGCATCGACATCCTCCACCAGATGCGTCGAGAGGAGAATCGCCCGGCCTTGTTTGATCGTGTTGACCAGGTTCTTGAACCTGGTCCGTTCGGCCGGGTCCAGACCCGCCGTCGGCTCGTCGAAGAGCAGCAACCGGGGACTACCCAGCAGAGCCTGGGCAATTCCGGCCCGCCGGATCATGCCGGCCGACAGAGTCTTGACCCGCTCGCCCGCCCGATCGGCCAGATTCACCGCTTCAAGCACCCTGTCGATCTCACCGGCCGTCTGGTTTCTGGGAATTCCCTTCAGGGAACACACATACTCCATCATCTCGTACAGGGTAAGCTCACGAAACATGCTAAAGGCTTGGGGAAGATACCCCATTTCCTGATAAAATACCTTCGACTTTTTAATGGGCACGCCCTCGTAAAGCACTTGACCTCGGTCGGGGTGAATCAGTCCCACCATGCAGCGAAGCAACGTCGTCTTCCCCGCCCCGTTTGGACCTAGCAAGCCGTACACGCCGGAGTCCAGCCGTAGATCAATGTCCTTCAGAACCTGTCGCCGTCCGAATCGCTTGCTCACCCGGTCGATCGCCATCATTCCCCGAGTTCCTCCCTCAAGGACCGCTCGACGAAGTCGAGGGGATCTCCACCTTGGCCGGAGGTCAGATGATCATAAAATCTGCGACGGTGTTTCGTCGTTTGGGGTGATTCCGAAAACAGGTAACGGGCTGCCTGGTCAAGGACCGTCGCCGTCAACTCTTCCTGGCGCATGGACGCGGCGCTAAGGCCGGATTCTGTAGATGAAGCCGAATGCTGGCGCAGTCGCCGCACTTCCTGGATGTCAGACAAGATTTTGGCCGGGTCCAACCTCGCAGACGGATCGACCGGGGCACCCTCTGGGATCCCAACAAGGTAATCCACGTATTGGCCCACGAACCTAAAGTTTTCTGCAGACACTCCCGCTTGAAACTGGGTCATGATGATGCTACGGGCCAGTTCGGCGCCACTGCCGCATGATTGGGCCGTCACATGGTCGCTCATGATCACGACATCTTCCGTAGTTGAATTGAGGCCAAAACTCCGCGGTACCTGAAAGAACTTCTTCTCGGAGAAACCCCGGATCAATGCCGGCATCGGCTGCTCAAGTTCCGTATAGACGCGGTCCAGGATATGTTCGGCCCGGCGCAAGCACTCACGGGTAGGCCGGTCGTTACGCGTGGGTTCTGCGTAGATTCCGTTCTCCACCTCGTCGTAAAGCCCAGCGAACAGCGTCAGGCCATTCGTACGACCGGCGAAGACGTTGTCGTGGCCGTCCAGATTCGAAAAGACCTTAAGGTTCGACCGCACTTCAACCGTGTATTCGCTTTCTTTCGATGACAAGTTGATCACGTATCCGTACCGGTCGGAGTCCCAGATTCTGAGTCGACCGGATTTCGGGTAGTACGCAAAATACCCCGGCAGGGTGATGGCCTGGGCATTCGCATAGTATTTCGGGGATTTCCCATGGTACCGAAACGTGACGGTCCTCGCCCCATCGAGTGGGCCCACCGTGACGTAGTCCCCGTCGCGGGTAAAACGCACTTTGCCAGATTCCGTGTGCACGTCCGTGATAATGTATCCGTGGTAAAGGGTGAAATCGTACCGGTCAAGATGAGGGTTGTCAAGGGTCACCCTGACCTCGGCACGCAACTCGTTGCTGATTGTGAACTTCATGTCATACGCCTCCACCTGAAATCCGGGCTCCAGTCGCTGGGAGTCTGGTTCGTCCTGTCCCATGTAGTAGATTGGGTCCGCGTACGGAAACGACTGCATCCGCCGGTCCATCGCCAGAGTCGACCCGCGGTAGGAGAACAAAACGACGGCAACAGATGCCGTCACAATGGTTGCGGCGAGCAAGACATTCTTAACTTGACGACTACGGGCCGCGGTGTAACCGATTAAGGCGAGGGGAAAGACCATCCAAAAGAGAGCCACACCCCACCGAACTGGTTCCAGTGGAAATCCATAGATGTCGGGAACGGCAAAGGCGTTGCCGATCTCATGGGGTACCAGGCGTACAAAGTCCTTAATGGAATAAAGCAGATTCTCGGTCCATGACGATCCAAACAGAAGAAGGGGGATTCGGAAAGGAACCTCGGTGAACCTCGTGTTGAGAAGGGTCAGGCCAACGGTTAGGCCATAAACCGCAAGCCGCCTCCCCCCGAAGGCGGACCCGAACACGATACCGAGCAACCCGGCAATTAGAAAGGATAGCCACGAATACAGTATGCATGTTTTAATGAGATGTATGAGCACTGGGTCGAAGTCCAAACCCGAAAGGGCATAAAAAAATGCGCTCAACATTAGATAGAGAACGAAAGGAATTGTCGAGATAACCAACAGACACCCGACGAGCCCAGCATACACCCTGGCTAGACCATACTTTGTCGTTTTGAAGGATTCGTCCAATGAGTGGTCGCGAAGGGCGCGAGCCAGGTTATAAAAACAATAGATGAACAACGCCACAATAAAAATGTTAGGCTGGAAAACGGACTCTAACGCAGGGAATAGAGCCCGATGGCGCAAAAAGATTCGGAGATGATATCCCCCGTAGAGCACCAGTGCTAGATGTGTAGTAATGAACAGGATGCTTCGATCTCTGGCACGCCAAAATATTCGCAGCCAATGAACAATCATGGATGCAAGGCCTCCAAAACCATAAACAGGGGCCTACACCCATGTTTATGGTGAGTCATTGTTCGTCCAAAAGCTACTAGTTCGATACTTTTCCCCTACCAATGCCACCGCTGTATCAATACATGGAATTCAATTGAGCTGCACCCCACCCGTCCACCGGGCGGCTACGGGTTGCGGGGGTTCATCATGGGGCCCGCCCGCCGGCGGGGCCGCGTCCTGCCACCCCCCAGCTCCCTGAAGGGGATTCGAGGCTCACGCCCCGCCGGCCACCGCCTGGTCCAGGTCCCGCAGCCAGCGGATCTCCGCGGCATAGTCCAGCTCGCCCTCGATGGGCGTCTCCAGCAGCATCGGCAAGGCACGCAAGCGCGGGTGGCGCAGCAGGTTGGCAAAGCCCTCCCGGCCAATGGCCCCCTGGCCCATCTTCTCGTGGCGGTCGCGGCGGGAGCCGCAGGGAAACTTGCTGTCATTGACATGCAGGGCCTGGACCCGCTCCCAGCCGATGACCCGGTCCAGATCGTCCACCAGGCGTTCCACCTGGTCGGGGTCCCGCCAGTCGTAGCCCGCGGCGAACAGGTGGCAGGTATCCAGACACACCCCCACCCGCTGGGGCCAGCCCAGCCCTTCCAGGATGGCCCGCAGTTCCTCCAGGCGCCCACCGATCTCGCTGCCCTGGCCCGACATGGTCTCCAAAAGGAGCCACGGCGCGCCGGGTTCCTCCAGCAAGGGAAGAACCGGCTCGATGGCCGCCACGATCCGCCGGATGCCGTCGGCCGGATCGCCCTCCACGTAGCTCCCCGGGTGGGTCACCGCCGCCTCGGCTCCGACCCAGCGGCAGCGCTCCAGGTCCTCCCGCAGCACCCGGCGGGCGAACTCGTAGGCCTGGGGTTTGGGCGAGGCCAGGTTCACCGTGTAGGGGATGTGGGCGATGGCGTAGCGCAGGCCGACCTCCTGCCGGCGCCGCAGCCACTCGCTGCGCTCGGCCTCGTCCACCCGGCGCTGGGCACCGCCGCGGGGATTGCGGGGGAAGAATTGCAGGGCGTTGGCCTCCACCTGGGCCGCGACCCCGGCCGCCGCCGGGAACCCCTTGGCCACCGATAGGTGACAACCGACGATCAAGGGCTTGTCCAACCGTCCTGCCTCCTTCGTCACCGGCCGGCGGCGGCCCGGGTCGTACGGCCGGCGGTCCCCTGGGCCGAACCGCCGGCGGCCGCCAGGGCGTCGATCTCCGCCGCCACCCGGGCTTCCGCCTCCGACCAGCCGGCCAGCACGGCCTGGGCCGCCGCCTCCAGCCCCTGGCGCAGCCGGGCGTAGTCGGCCGCGGCGATCTTGCCGCTGCGGAAGTCGTACTCCAGCTCGGCCAGTTCGGTCATCACCCGGGCCCGGCCCGTGGCCAGGGCCGGGCGCGGCCAGAGGGAGAAGAGGGTGCCGGCCACCACCAGGTAGCCGCCAATCCAGACCCAGGCCACCATGGGATTCAGGTAGAACTCCAGGCCGGCGGTCTCACCCTCCCAACCGCCCAGGACGACGTACAGGTCGCGGCTCAAGGAGGTGAGCATCGCCACCTCGGTGGTGGGTCCCATAGTCTCGGCGAAACCCGGGTAGAACCGGCGTTCCGGCTGCAGCCGGCCGACCTCCCGGCCGTCCCGGCTCACCGTCAGGTCGGCGTACACGGCGGGGACGCCTTCGGAGATCCGCTCGCCCAGGCCATGGTATGTGATGGTGAACCCGCCGAGGGAATAGCTCTCGCCGGGCTCCAGCCCCACCGCCTGGACCTGCTGGTAGCCGTACAGGCCCGTCAGGCCGATCATCACCAGCACCACGCCCAGGTGGACCACATACCCACCGTACCGGCGAGGATTGCGGTTAAGCATCTGCCAGAAGCCCCGCAGGGAGCGGTCGCCCGTGCTCTCCACCCGGGCCAGGTGGGCGGCCACCACGTCCGCCACGGTCGCCGTGGCCACGAAGAAGGCGATGGAGAAGCCCGCCACGACGGCCGGCTCCCGCATCCCCAGGACCACCAGGGCGACGGCCAGAGCCAGCGCGCCCACCGCCGGCAGGGCCAGGAGCCGCCGGACCCGGGGCCAGGAGGCCCGCCGCCACGCCAGCACGGGGGCCACGCCCATGAGGACCATCATCGCCAGCAACAGGGGCACGCCGACCCAGTTGAAGAAGGGCGGCCCCACCGACACCTGGGCGCCGAAGAGCGGGGTGACCAGGGGCAGGACCGTCCCCCAGAAGACCGCAAAGGTCAACCCCGCCAGCAGGAGGTTGTTCAGGAGGAACCCCGTCTCCTTGGACAGGGCCGACTCCGGCCGCCGCTCGTCGGCCAGCAGGGGCGCCCGGTCGATCAGCAGGTAGACCGCCACGACCAGAACGCCGCCGAGGAAACCCAAAAACCACGGGCTGGTGGGTGAGGTGACGAAGGCATGGACCGACGAGAGGATCCCGCTCCGGGTGACGAAAGTGCCGAAGATGGTCAGGAGGAAGACAAACACCACCAGGCCCACGTTCCACCGCTTGAGCATGCCCCGCTTCTCCTGGACCAGGGAGGAGTGGATGAAGGCCGTGGCCAGGAGCCAGGGCATCAGCGCCGCGTTCTCCACCGGATCCCAGGCCCAGACGCCGCCCCAGCCCAGCTCGGTGTACGCCCAGCGCGCGCCGATGAGGATGCCCACCGAGAGGAACAGCCACGCCAGCAGGGTCCAACGCCGGGTGACGCGGATCCAGGCGTCGCCGGCCTGCCGCGTCCACAAGGCCGCCATGGCGAAGGCAAAGGGCACCGCCATGCCGACATAGCCCAGGTACAGGGTCAAGGGATGGGAGACCATCCACGGGTTCTGCAGCAGCGGGTTCATCCCCCGCCCGTCGGCCGGTGGGTTCGGCAGCACCTCGAAGGGGCCCCCCACCACAGCCACCTGGAAGGCAAAGAAGGCGGCCACCCCGCCCAGGGTCGCCAGCGCGTAGGGCAAGAGGGCCGGCACAGCCCGCCGGGTGGTAAAGGCCACGGCCGCCGTGTAGCCGCTGAGCAGCCACAGCCAGAAGAGCAGCGACCCCTCCTGCCCCGACCATAGGGCGCTGACCTTGTAGGGGGTCGGCATGTAGCGGCTGGACTGGCTGGCCACGTAGCGGAAGGAGAAGTCGTCGGTGAAGAGGGCGTAGACCAGGATGGCCACGGCCAACGTGACGCTGGCGAACAGGCCCGCCGCCAGCCAGCGGGCCGGCGGCATCCAGCGCAGCCGCCAGCGCCAGCGCCCCTCCAGGGGCGCCCACACCGCCAGCGCCAGGGCCAGCACCAAGGCCACGACGGTCAGCCCATGTCCCAGTTGGGCCATCGGGGTCCTCCCATCATCCCCGGCGTCCCCGCCGGGAGCGTGCGGTCACATCCACCGGCGCAGGGCGTCGGCCAGGGCGTCGGACGAACCGGCGGACCGGCCGCCGCCCTCCCCGGCCACCCCGCCCGCACCGCCTTCCGCCGCGGTGCCCGGCGTTGCATCGCCCGGCCGGGCCGCCGGCGTGGCGCCCCGGGCATCGCCGGGGTGGCCGGAGCCGCCATCGGGCCCCGCCGCAGGGTCCACCGCCGGTTCCACCGCGATGGCCCCCGGCGCCGCCCGCCGCCCCCGCCACCACCACGCCAGGAGCCCCGCTCCGCCCGCCACCGCCAGGAAGGGGGCCGCCCAGCCGAGAAGATACCAGCCGGACCGGGGGGGCATGTACACCACCCAGGCACCGTAGCGGTCGGCAAAGGATTGCAGGATCTCGTCCCGGCTGCGTCCCTCGGCCAGGAGCCGGCGGATCTCCTGCCGCATCTCCAGGGCCACGGCGGAGTTGGAGTCGGCCACCGACTGGCCTTCGCAGACGGGACACCGCAGGGCCCGTTCCAGGGCCCGGGCCTCCCGCTCCCGGGGGTCAACCGGAGCCAGCTGCCACGCCAGGACCGGCGCCACCACCAGGGTGGCGGCCAGGACGGCGATCCAGAGCCAGGACGGGCGGGTCAAGGCGCTCACCCCGTCCACCAATGTAACCTAGGTGCCGGGCCGGTGCCACGGGCGGGCGACCGAGGCGGTCGCGCCCACCCCGCGGAACGACGTGGCCACGCCCCGGGAACGACGCGGCCACGCCGGGAACGACGCGCCCACCCCGCGGGAACCACGCGCCCACGCCGCGCGAAAGCGAGAACGAACGCGAGAAAGACGAGAACGAAAAGGACGTACCATGGGAGCGACATCATGACCCGTCTCTTGAGAGCGATCTGGGGATGGCTGCTCGGCCTCCCCCACAACCGGCCGGCCACCCGGCTGCTGGTGGTCGTCAACGCCGTGGGTTCGGTCTGGGGATTCTGGTGGTACCACGACCAGCTGGCGGCGACGCCGGGGTGGAAGTGGCCGGTGGTCCCCGACTCCCCCACGGCGTCGACCCTGTTCACCCTGGCGCTGGTGCTGCAACTGGCGGGCCGGCGGCTGCCGGCGCTGGAGGCATGGGCCTATCTGGTGATGATCAAGTACGGCCTCTGGACCGTGGTGGTCCTGGGCGGCTACGCCTTGCAGACGGGGGCCCTCGGCGCCGAGGCGGCCCTGCTGATCGCCTCCCACGCCGGGATGGCCGTGGAGGCCCTGATCTACCAGCGGGTCTATCCGGGTTCCCTCCGGGGCCTGGCGGCGGCCGCC
Source organism: Thermaerobacter litoralis (assembly GCF_054654595.1). Lineage (NCBI taxonomy): Bacteria > Bacillati > Bacillota > Clostridia > Eubacteriales > Clostridiales Family XVII. Incertae Sedis > Thermaerobacter > Thermaerobacter litoralis. Next base: position 452,672 of record NZ_BAAIES010000009.1, read on the forward strand.
GTCTGGAGCGGGTTCAACGACGCCGTGGACTACCTGGCCGGCCTGCACCCGACCCTGCCCGGGCCGGAGGTGCGCTCCCTGGCCGCCGCCGCGGCCCCGCTGCTGACCGTGCTGGGCGCGGTGGCGGTGTACCGGGCGGCCGCAGCGAACCGTCGCCCCGCTCCCCGGCCCGCGCCCCCGGCATGAATCCCCCGCCGCATCCCTGCGACCGGCCGTTCTGACCAGCGGCCCCGGCCGGCCGCCGTCGCGCGGTCCGCGGCCTGTTTCGCACGAGCCGTAGCCGCCGGAGCGCGGCTCCCGGCGGCCGCGGCACGGCGACCGGCACGGCTGCCGGTGCCGGTTCATCCTGCGGGGCGCCGGCGCCCCTGGCGCCGCCGTCCCGGGTGCCGCCATCCAGGATGCTGCCCTCGGCGGGGGCGTGGTCACCGGCATGGAGGCGGCCCTCTGCCGTGCTCACCGGGCGAAGACGTGGTTGCCGATGCGGGCGGTGACCTCGAGGGAGCAGAAAAAGTCGTCCCGGGCCGCGTCCCCTTCGCACGGGTGACGGGCGGGGTTGTAGAAGTAGAGGGCGCCGTGGGAGGGATCCTTGCCCGCCAGGGCCTCCCGGGCCGCCCGCCGTTCGGAGGAACCCGGCCGCACCTCGGGCAGCCGCTCCGCCGCCGTGGGGAACTGGCCGCGCTGGAAGATCACCGCCCGGATGGAGTCGGGGAACTGCGGGCTGCGCACCCGGTTGAGGATGACGGCGGCGACGGCCACCTTCCCCTCATAGGGCTCGTTGCCCGCCTCGATCTCCACCATGCGGGCCAGCAGCTCCACGTCATCCAGCTGGACCTCACCGGCGGAGGCCGCCACCGCCCGGGTGCGGGAGGTGGCCGCCTGCTCCGCCTGGCGGGCCGCCTCGGCCTTGCGCACGGCCTCCCGGCGGGCCAGCTCGCGCTGCCGCGCCTGCTCCCGCCGCCGGGCCTCCTCCTTGCGGCGGGCCTCCTCCTGCTGCCGCAAGCGGGCCAGCCGCTCCTGGCGCACCCGTTCCCGGTGGGCCGCCCAGAGGGTCTTCCCGACGGTGCGCTTGTGCTGCCACTCGATGCGGGCGATGGCCTCGGCCTGGCGCTCCAGCATGGCCTGACGCGCCACCTGGGCCCGCAGGGCGGGCTGGGGAACCAGCGGCGCCGGCCCCTGGGCCTGCACGGCCTGCACCGCGTGCCCGGCCCCGACGGCCGTGAAGGCCCACAGCAGCGTGCCCGTCAGGACGCCGGCGTGGAGCAACTGGCGTGGGGTTGGACGGGTCGTAGGACGTGCCATGGTGAAGCCATAGTAACCGCTGTGTAACAAAAATGCAAGAGGTCCGTGTCGGAAAGTTTACAGCCCCGCCCCCAACCCCGTGCGGCGCTGCGCTGCGGAAGCCACGCGGCAGCGCGGGCCGGCGGAAGCCGATCCCGCCCGCCTCAGGAGGGCTGCCAATCGGCCGGCATCCCCAGCATCGCCCGGAAGGGTTCGACCAGTTCGGCCGGAGCCGCCAGGAGGACGTACTTGGCCTGCTCCCGGAAGTTGCGGGCGATGTTGGGCGCCAGGACCGACACCTCGGGATCGGCCGTGGTGTAGACCCGGTTCCCTGCCACCACGGGCACCTCGAAGAACAGCTCCTTGCCCCCGCCGACGATGTCCACCAGCAGGTGGTGATCCTCCACCGGGCGGCCCAGGCGCCGGGCCAGCTGGCGGCAGGCGTCCCGCGACCAGGCCTCCCGCTCCCAGTACCCGGCCCGGACCAGGTCCCGGATCTCGGTGCCGTACTCGCCCGCCAGGGCCCGCGGGTAGCTGAGGCGGACCACCCGCTTGTAGAGCCGGCGGCCGGCCCCCGTCAGCCGCTCGACCAGATCCCGGGTGGCCGGGTGGGGCACCGCCCGCAGCACCGCCAGGGCCTGCTCGTCGTCCAGGTCGACGAAGTCCTCGATGGCGAAGGCTCCGGCCCGCAGGGCCTCGGTCAGGGCGCGGCGCAGCATGGCGGCGGCGATCCGGCCCGTGTGGTGCCAGTAGACGTCCCGGTACATGATGTAGGACGCGAAGATCAGGGTCTCCACCGCCGACACGCCCTTGGGGGTGACGCCGATCCCCATGCCGTCGGGCGTCCAGCAGACCGCATCCAGCAGGCGCTGGTAGTCGATGCCGCGGCCGTAGGGCACGCCGATGTGCTCGCTGTCCCGCGCCAGGTAGTCCAGCCGGTCGGGGTTGATCGGGCCCGCCAGCAGGTTGGCCAGCCGCGCGGCGCCGGGGTCGCCGGGGGCCGGTTCTTCCCGGATGACCCGGCAAACCCGTTCCGGATCGACGCCCCAGAGATCGGTCAGGATCTGCCGGATCTCGGCATTCTCCCGGATGATGGCGGCCCCCCGTTCCTCGTGGCGCGGCAGCCGCCCGGCCAGCACCGGGTCGTCGTCGGGGATCTCCTCGATGGTGTGGGAGAAGGGGTAGTGGCCCACGTCGTGCAACAGGGCGGAGACCAGGAAGGTGGCCACGTCGCCGGGCGAGAGGATGCCGCCCGGGACGGCCGTGTCCCCCGCCGGGCGGGCGCCGCGGGTCAACAGGGCCAGCACCAGCCGGCGGGCCATCTCGTAGGTGCCCAGGGAATGCTCGAACCGGGTGTGGACCGCCCCGGGGTAGACCAGGAAGGCCGGGCCCGTCTGGCGCACCCGGCGCAGCCGCTGGAAGGCGGCGCTGTCGATCAGGGCGCGCAGGCGCCGGGTGGTGGGGATGTTGCCGGTCACCGGGATCCGGACGGGAGGGAGCTCCCGGTCCCAGGCCAGCAGTTCGGGGACCTCGGCGGGATCCCAGGTGGTCGGCGTCCCCAACGTCGCCACGGGCGGCCTCCCCCCTTCTCGCAAATTCATCGGAAGTTCACCGGGACGAACCGGCGGCATCCCCCGCGGGGGCCTCGCCGGCCGCGGGCACCCCCACCCATTCGACCCGGCCGTCGGCATAGTGTTCCCGCTTCCAGATCGGTGCCCGGACCTTCAGCTCGTCGATGGCGTAGCGGGCAGCGGCGAAGGCGGCCGGCCGGTGGGGAGCCGCCGCCGCCACCACCACGCTGGCCTGGCCGGTGGCCACCGGCCCAGTGCGGTGACCGATGGCCAGCCGGGAACCGGGCCATCGGGCCTCCGCCTCGGCGCCGATACGGGCCAGTTCCTCCGCGGCCATGGGCAGGTAGGCCTCATACTCCAGGTGCTCCGTCTCCCGCTCGGCGGTGAACCGGCGGGTGATCCCGATGAAGAGGACCACCGCCCCGTGGCTGGGGCGCGCGACGAAGCGGAAGAGCTCGTCCAGGGACAGGGGCTCCGGTGTGACGAAGAACCGGCCGTCGTCCCCGGCGGCCACCCGCCCCAGCGCCGGGGATGGGGCCGGCCCGGTCCCCGGCGGCATGGGTTCGGACGCGGCTGCGCCTTCGGCCACCACCCCCGGTTCCGCGCGGTGCCCGGCGGCAGCGGCCGGCCCCCCCGGGTCGCCACCGGCGTCCTCCTGGTGCAGGGATCCCCCGCTGACCGGCGGGATCAGGGCGACCTCGTCGCCCGGATGGACGGGGGTGCCGGTCTCGCAGTAACGGCCATTGACCGCCAGGCGGCAGAGGTCCAGCAGCGGCCGCCACTGGGGGTACCGGCGGCCCAGTTCGTCCCGAACGGCCTGGGCCGTCGCCCCCACCGGCAGGACCAGCTCCAGCTGGCGCGCACCAAGGCGATCGGCCACCACGGCGAACAGCCGCACCCGCACCGCGACGCCGGCCGGTGCGGAAGGCACCCGTTCGACCACAAGCGGTCCCCCCTTGCCATCCCCTCTGGCGGCCCTTCATCCTTCCTTCATCCTTTGTGTTCGCCCTTCGCCGGCTGGCGCCTGCCGGGGTCCATCGGGGCCGCCGCGCCCGCCGCCCGCCGCAGGATCCGCCCGGGCGGCCGCCGCGGCGGGAATCGCCACCCCTGCACCAGCGGATGCGCACGGAACACGGTGGGCCGCGCGCAAAAGACCGGGGCCCGCCTCCGGAGAGGCGGGCCCCCGTTGACCCGCGGGGATGGCTGCCGCCCGTCAGACCAGCCGGCCACGCAGCCGGGAACTCACGGCGTCGACCACCAGCACCGTGGCCAGGATCCCCAGCAGGACCATCCCCACGTTCTCCCAGTTGCGCAGCTGGACGTTGAAGATCAGCGAGGTGCCGATGCCGCCCGCGCCGATGACGCCCACCACCGTGGCCGCGCGGATGTTGATCTCGAACCGGTACAGGGCGTAGGAGAGGAACTCGGGCAGCACCTGGGGCAGCACCCCGTGCCAGAAGGTCATCAGCGGCGACGCCCCCACCGCCTGCAGGGCCTCGATGGGTTCCCGATCCACCGCCTCGACGGCCTCGGCATACAGCTTGCCCACCGTGCCGATGGAGTGGAAGCCCACGGCCAGCACGCCGGCGAAGGGCGACGGGCCCACGGCGGCCATGAAGATGATGGCCAGCACCAGCTCCGGAAAGGTGCGGATGGCGTCCAGGAAGCCCTTGCCCACCACCGCCAGGGACGTGGCCACGTTCCGCGCCGCCAGAAAGCCGAAGGGGATGGCGATGACCGACGCGATCAAGGTCCCGAGGAAGGCGATCTGCAAGCTCTCCGCCACCCCTTCGAAGACCTTGCCGCTGTAGTCCCAGTTGGGCGAGAAGAGGCCGCGGAAGACGGGACCCGGGTCCCCCACCAGGGCGAAGCGAACCCCCTGGAAAGCCCAGGCGTAGACCACCGCCAGCACCGCCACCATCGCCACCCACCGCCAGGCCGCCCGCCGCGGTGGAACCGGCGCGGAACGGCCGGCGGGCTGGGGCGTTCCCGCGGCGCCCCCATCGCCGCCGGCAGCCGCCGTGCCCACCGGGGAGCGGGCGAGGCCGGGTTCTTCCGCCATGAGGACCGGGTCCGCGACCGCCAGGGCCGGCGCGCCTTCCACCAGGCGCTGGCGCCAGCGGGTGCTGATCCAGTCGACCACCACCACCAGGACGAACAGCATGACGACGATGGCCATCAACCGGTCGTAGCGGAAGAAGGTGAGCTGGGTCATCATGGTCGAACCGATGCCGCCGGCGCCGACCAGGCCGAGGACGGTGGAGGTGCGCAGGTTGATCTCGAACATGAAGAGGGTGTAGGCGATGAAGTGGGGGAGCACCTGCGGCACCACGGCGTAGACGATCCGGGCGAGACGGGAGGCGCCGACCGCGTCCAGGGCCTCCAGCGGGCCGGGGTCGATGGCCTCCACCGACTCGCTGACCAGCTTGGCCACGATGCCGGTGGAGAACAACGTCAAGGCGAGCACGCCCGCCGTGGGGCCGATGCCCACGGCCGGGACCAGCAGGGCGGCCCAGACCAGGTCGGGGATCGACCGGATCAGGTTCATGATGGCGCGGGCCACCTGATAGGCCCAACCCGTCCCCGCCACGTTCCGGGCCGACAGCAGGCTGAGCGGCACCGCCAGGATGGCGCCGAAGGTGGTCCCTAAAAGCGCCAGCCGCAAGGTCTCCAGCAGGGGCTCCACCGTCTCGGGCAGGTAGCCCCAGTCGGCGGGCCACATCCGGCCCAGCATCCGGGCCACGGTGTCCAGGCCTTCCCAGAGGTCGCGCAGGCTGACCCGCGTCCCCTCGGAGCTCCACACGTAGAGGACGACCAGGACGACAAGCCAGAGCAGCGTCTCCGCCCGGGCGCGCAGGGCGGGGCGGGGATGAACGGGCTGCCCGGGCTCCGGCCCGGCGGCAGGGCCGCGGGCCCCGCCGCCCTCCCCCGCGGCACCCGGCTCCCGGGGTGTCCGAACGGGCGGGGTCACTGGCGGCTCCCCTCCCCAGGCGCCACCGCGGCCTCCCGGGCCAGCGGCGCCCCCTCGGCACCGCCGCGGAAGTCCTCGGCGCGGACGGGGCGACCGTAGATCTCCTCGAAGGTCTTCTCGGTGACCCCGGAGGCGGGGCCGTCGAAGACCACCTGCCCGTTGCGCATGCCGATGATCCGGTCGGCGTAGGCCAGGGCCAGGTCGATGAAGTGCAGGTTGACGATGGTGGTGATGCCGTCCTCCCGGTTGATCCGGCGCAGGTCGCTCATCACCACGTGGGAGGTGGGCGGGTCCAGGCTGGCCACCGGCTCGTCGGCCAGGATGATCTTCGGTCGCTGGGCCAGGGCGCGGGCGATGGCCACCCGCTGCTGCTGGCCGCCCGACAGCTGATCGGCCCGCACCCAGGCCTTGTCGGCGATCCCCACCCGGTCGAGACACTCCAGGGCCAGGCGCACGTCCTCCCGCGGGAACCAACCCAGAAGCCCGCGCCAGGCCGGCGTGTGGGCCAGCCGGCCGGCCAGCACGTTCTTGATCACCGAGGACCGCTTGACCAGGTTGAAGGTCTGGAACACCATCCCGATCTGCGACCGCAGCCGGCGCAGCTCGGCCCCCTTCAACTTGCGCACGTCCACGCCGTCCACCAGGATCTCGCCCTCGCTGGGCTCGATCAGCCGGTTGATGCACCGGAGCAGCGTGGACTTGCCGGCGCCGCTGAGGCCCACGATGACCACGAACTCGCCGGGGTTGATCGTCAGCGTCACGTCCCGCAGGGCCCGGACGCCCCCCGGATAGACCTTGCTGACGTGGCGAAACTCGATCAATGGCTTCACCCTGCCGTGTTAGGATCCCGGCGCACGGGACGGGGAGCCTCTGCTCCCCGTCCCGTCCCGCCGTGCTTCAAACCTGCCGGGCGCCCGCCTTCCCGCCGGCCGCGACGGCGGGCCCGCGCGTTGCCTTAGTCGGCCAATTCCTCCAGATCGATGCCCATGTCCTTCGCCACGTTGCGGATGATGTCGAAGTCGCTGTCCTTGGCGTCGGTCAGGCCCTCGATCTCGTAGATGTCGAAGAGGACCTTCTTGCCCTCTTCCGACTGGGCGATCTTGACGAAGGCGTCGTGAATCCGCTTCTTCAGGTCGTCGCTCAGCCAGCTGGCGACGGAGATCGTGTCGTTGGGGATGGGATCCGTGTAGGCGATGACCTTGACCTTGTCCATCACGTCGGGGTAGTCGTCCTTGAGCAGCGTGCGGGCGTCCTCGAAGCTGGCGCCACCGTCGGTCTGCCCGTTGTAGACGCTGAGGACCGCGCCGTCGTGGCTGCCCGCCATGATGGCCTCGATGTCCTTCTCGGGATCGACGCCGTGCTTCAACAGGTAGTGGGCGGCGAAGAGGTAACCCGACGTGGAGGCCGGGTCGACGAAGGCGAACTTCTTGCCCTTGAGCCCCTGCACATCGTTGATGCCGCTGTCGGCCCGGACGAAGATCTGCGCCCGGTAGCTGTCGTTGCCATGCCGGACGCTCTTGAACATGACCTCCACCGGGTCACCGCGGTCCTTGGCGATGACGTAGGCGAAGGGGTTCAGGAAGCCGATGTGGACCTGCTCGTTGGCCATGGCCTCGACCAGGCCGATGAAGTTGGTCGAGACGAAGACCTCGACGGGGATCCCCAGCTCGTCGGACAGCATCTTCCCCAGCGGCTCGGCCGTCTCTTGCAGGGTGGTCGCGTTCTGCGAGGGGACGAAGCCCATGACCAGCTTCTCCGGGTCCTTGGGCTCCTGAGCCTGCTGGTTGCCGCCACCGCCGCAGGCGGACAGCACGAAGGCCGCCACCAGGAGCAGGGCGACCAGAATCGAGGCGGCTTTGCGCTTCGGCACGTCAAAGAAGCCTCCTTAATGATGCCCGAGTCGGGGGACGGGGCGGGTGCCGGCAACCCGGCCCGTCCAAACCCAGAACTTGTTTGGCGATCCGAGCCCAACTTCCTTCCGCTCGACTGTCGAAAACCGCCGGCAATCCATGGCCTCCTTAGCCGGTGGAACCAGCGGCGCTGCCGCGGCGCGCCTCCGGCCGAGCCGCGCCGCGGCGGGCCGGCGGCCGCTGCCGAACCGCCGCGCGCCGTCCATGGGGCGCTCGGGCCGGCACCCGAGGTGACGGTGCCCGGGTCGGGCGTCCTACGGCTATTTTGGGCAAGTCGCCCTTCGCCAACCCCGGCGCAGGGATCGGGGTTCGGTCAGCCCAACGGGCCGCCGGCCGGATCCGGTGAAACAGAAAACCCGCGAAGGCTTGTGCCTCGCGGGTTTCTTCCTTGTGGGCGCGGGAGGACTCGAACCTCCGACCTCTTGAATGTGAGTCAAGCGCTCTAACCGCTGAGCTACGCGCCCACGCCGCATCGACCGCCGGGGCGGCGTCACAGCGCCATTATAGCCGCCCCCGGCCCCACCGTCAAACCGCTCCCCACCGCTCCCTTCGCTGTTCCGCCATCAGCACCTACCGGGACTTTAGGCAGTCCCTTCGCTGTTCCCTCACCCCACCTACCAAACCGTAAGGCAGTCCGTTCGCCGTTCCCCGCGGGCGTCCTCACAGCCCGCCGGGCGGCTGCGCCCCACCCTGCCCCACCGCCGGCGCGTACCCGTCGGGCAGGACCTTGCCGGGGTTGAGGATCCCCCAAGGGTCGAGCAAGGCCTTCAGCTGGGCCATGAGGCCCACGGCCGCGGGGCCGTGTTCTTCCAATAGATATTCGCGCTTGCCGAGGCCGACGCCGTGCTCCCCGGTGCACGTGCCGCCGCGCGCCAGCGCGTCGCGAACGATGGCCGCGCTGGCCTGCCGCGCGCGCCGCAGCTCGTCCTGGTCCGCGGGGTCGACCGCAAACAGCACGTGGAAGTTGCCGTCGCCGGCATGGGCCACGATCCCGGCGGCAAAGCCCAGCGCCTCCATGGTCCGCCGGGCGTGGCGGATGGCCGCGGGCAGATGGGACAGGGGCACGCACACGTCGGTGCTCAGCTTCTTCCGCCCGGGCGCCAGCGCCGTCACGGCCAGCCCCGCGTGGTGGCGGGCGTCCCAGAGCCGCTCCCGGCCCGCCGGGTCCCGTTCCAGGACGAACCCGGCCCCGCCCGCCGCCGCGCAGGCGGCCTCCGCCGCGCGCGCCTCGGCCTCGACGGCGGCCTCGCTTCCCGACCATTCGAGGAACAGGGTCGGCTGCTCGGGATAGCCCGTCCCCCGGAAGGCGTTGACCGCCGCCAGGGTCCGCTCGTCCAGGAGCTCGATGCGCGTGGCCGAGGGGCACCGGCGGGCCACCTCCACCGCCGCCTGGGCCGCGGCCTCCACGCTGGGGAAGACCACCCGGGCGGCCACCACCGCCTCCGGCAAGGGGTAGACCCGCAGCGCCAGGGCCGTGATCACGCCCAGGGTGCCCTCGGACCCCACGAACAAGGGCGTCGGATCCCAACCGGCCACCGCCCGGGGCAGCGGCACCCCCGCCTCCAGGCTGGCGCCCGCGCCGTCTTCGCCCGTTCCTCCCGGACTACGGCCAGCATCCCCCAGCCCGCGCGCCAGCACGCCGGTGTGCAGCACCCAGCCGCCGGCCAGCACCACCTCCAGCCCCAGCACCTGATGCTTCATCGCCCCGTAGCGCAGGGCGTTGGTCCCGCTGGCGTTGGTGGCGGCCATGCCGCCCAGGGTCGCGTCGGCCCCCGGGTCCACCGGGAAGAACAGGCCCTCCCGGCCCAGGTAGGCGTTCAGGCGGGACCGCCGCAGGCCGGGTTCCACCACCACGATGCGGGCAACGGGGTCCAGCGCGCGCACCCCGTCCATCCGGGCCAGGTCGAGGCTGATGCCGCCCTGCACCGGGATCACGTGGCCCTCCAGGCTGCTCCCCGCGCCGAAGGGCACCACGGGCACGCCGGCGCCCGCCGCCCAGCGCAGCACGGCCGCCACGTGGCCGGTGTGCTCGGGATAGACCACCACGTCGGGATCCCGGGGCGGGTGGACCGTCAGATCGCGGCCGTGCTCGGCCCGCTCCGACGGGCCGGTGCGCACCCGTTCCGGCCCCACCAGGTCCCGCAGGGCCGCCACCCACCGGGCCGCCTGCTGGTTCGCCGCCTCCTGGTTCATCCCCGCACCCCCTGCGGCCGCCGCGCCGGTGCCCTCGCCGCCTAAACGGGCCTCTGGCCCCATCCGATAAGGAGGACACAAGCCCTATCAGGGATCCATGACTTTCCGGGCGTGGCGCGGCCGGCCCCTGCCAAAAGGGTTCGAAACCGCCCTTTCGACAATCTTCGCGGCCTGGGAGCCACCCGTCGCCACCCAGGGGGGAGGAACGCCATGCTTCGCGTCGCCGTGGACGCCGTCGCCCCGGGCGCCGTCCTGGCGCGGCCCCTCTACGCCCCCACGGGGCAGCCGGTGCTGCGGGAGGGCCATCCCCTAAATGATTCGGTGTTGCCGCGCCTGGCCTCCTTCGGCATCCGGTACGTCTGGCTGGAGGAACCGGCCCTGGCCGGGATCACCCCCTGCGAGCCCCTCCAGCCCGACACCGCCCTCCGGGCCGGTGCCATCCTGACCCGCCTGGCCGCCGCCGCCCACGACGGCACGCCCCGGCTTCCCCCCGCCCTGCGCCAGGACCTGCTGAACCTGGCCGGCCGGATCGTCGAGGAACTGGAGGCGCTGGGCCGTTCTGCGGGCGCCCGGCCGGTGGGGCTCAGGGGGCCCGGGCCCGCGGGTCCCGCCCCGGCCGCCGAGGCCGGCGCACCGCTGCCCTACCCGGCCCCGGGGGACGCCATGGGCGATTGGGTCGCCGGCGTCCTAAACCGGGCGGTCCTGGCCGGGCTTCTCGCCCTCTCCGGCCCCTACGTCCTCCAGGCCCGGGACTTCGTCCTGGCCGCGTTCCTCCAGGACGTGGGGCTCTGGCGGGTGGCCGAGGTGGCCCCGGCCTGCCATCCGGTGGCGGCCCTGGACGGGCTGGGCGGGCTGGACGGAGCCGGGACGGGGAATGAGGGGACCGGCAGCCCTGCCGGCGGCGGCCCGGCCGGCGGCGGCCCGGCCGGCGGCCTCGCCGGCGGCGGCCCCACGGGCCGGGGGTCCATCCACCGGGCCGCTCGGTCCCACGTCACCCTGAGCCTCCAGTGGCTGGCCGGCGTGGATCTGGGGGGCCTGGTCCGCGCCCTGGTGGCCCAGCACCACGAACAGCTGGACGGCGCCGGCTATCCCGACGGCTTGCGGGGCGACGCCTTCCACCCGGCGGCCCGCCGGCTGGCGGCGGTGACGGCCTACACCCTGGCCGTCTCGGGCTGCGCCCACCGGGCCGGCTGGCTGCCCCACGAGGCCTACGAGTGGTTGCTGGCGGAAGGCGGCGGGCTGTGGGGGCCCGACGTGGTGGAGGAACTGGCCGCTTTGCTGTTTCCCTACCCGCCCGGGACCCTGGTCCAGCTGGACGGCGGCCTCTGGGGCGTGGTCGTCGACTGTGCCGGCGCCCGGCGGCTGCGCCCCCGGGTCCGCCTGTTGCCCGCCCGCTGGCAACCGGGTGCCGGCGCGGTGGGGGCGGGGCAGGAGATCGACCTGTTGGACGAACGAACCCGGCAGATCACCGCCTGGGCGGTGGCCTGGCCGGTCGCCCCGGCGGGCGCCCCGGCGCCCGCCGGCGGGGGGAGGTGAGACGGCGTGCGAGTGGAGTACATCCGGCCCTTCCTGGCCGCTGCCGTCGAGGTGCTCAAGGCGGACTTCGGCGTCGACCGGGTGGAGCGGGGCGAGCTGCGCATCGAGACCAGCTACTACACGACCCAGGAGGTCACGGCCATCATCGGCCTGACCGGCGAGATCGAGGGCACGGCCATGTTCGGCACCACCAAGACCACGGCCCGCCGCATGGTGGAGGCGGTGACCGGCGTGTTGCCGCCCGTCTTCGACGAGATGGCCGAGAGCGCCTTCGCCGAGTTCGGCAACGTGGTCTCCGGGCGCGCCTCGATCCTGTTCGAGCAAGAGGGGTGGCAGTGCACCATCTCGCCCCCCACGGTGATCATCGGGCGCGGCGCCATCATCTCCAACGGCGGCATCCAGCGGTTGATCGTTCCCCTCGAGACCCCCCTGGGCGAGGTGCAGCTGGCCGTGGCCCTGCGGCCCGCCGGCCAGCCGGCCCGCGCCTGACGGAGGAGGCACTGCCGTGGCAAGGATCCTGGTTGCCGACGACGCGGCGTTCATGCGCATGCGCCTCTCCAACCTGCTGACCGAGGCGGGCCACACGGTCCTGGAAGCGACCAACGGGGCCGAGGCCGTCGAGCAGTACCGCCAGCAGCGGCCCGATCTGGTCCTGCTGGACATCACCATGCCGGTGATGGACGGCCTGGCCGCCATCGAGGCGATCCGGGGCATCGACCCCCAGGCCCGCATCGTCGTGTGCAGTTCCCTGGGCCAGCAATCCATCGTGCTCAAGGCGATCCAGAGCGGGGCCCGGGACTTCATCGTCAAGCCCTTCCAGCCCGACCGGGTCCTGGGCGCCGTGGACCGCGCCCTGGCCGGATGAACCGGCCCCGACCGCAACGGGCCAAAGGGCAACGCGGAGGGAAAAGGAGGCCGGCGACGTGAAGGGATTTCGTCTAGGCGTCGGTGCCAAGCTGTGGTCGGCCTTTGGCGTCATGCTGCTGCTTCTGGCCTTCGTCGCCTACACCGGCATCACGGCGATCCAGCAGATGGTCGCCATCACGGGCGAGGTCGACCGCATCGGCCGGACCCTGACCCTGGCCGCCCAGGTCCGGGCCCTGGCGGAGGAACAGGCCTCGGCGGTGCGCGGGTTCCTCCTGACCGGCGATCCCGCCTACCGCAACGCCTCCCAGGAGGCCGCCACCGCCATGTCCCAGGTGCTGGCGGAGCTGCGCAACCTGGCCACCCAGGCCGCCACCCAGGAGGCCGTCGACGCCGTCGGCACGGCGGCCAACAGCTTCCAGCAGGCGGTTGCCCCGGTCCTGGCCATGCGCCCCACCACCCCCAGCGACGTCCAGCAGGCCTTGACCCGGGTCCGGGACCCCCAGGCCCAGCTGGATGCCGCCGTGGACCGGCTGGTCGAGAACCGCCAGGCCCGCCACCAGGCGATCCTGGAGGAGGAACGGGCCGCCGAGAGGCGGGCGCGGCTGCTGATCCTCGGGCCGGCCGCCGCCGCCCTGGTGGCCGGCCTGGTCATCGCCTACACCCTGACCCGCGCCCTGACCCGGGCGCTGCGCCGGGTCGCCCAGACGGCCCGGCGGGTGGCCGATGGCGACCTGACGGTGCCCTTCCTCACCGTGCGCAGCCGGGATGAGATCGGCGACATGGCCCAGGCCTTCAACGACATGCTGCGCAGCCTGCAGGAGGTCCTCCAGGCCGTGCAGGCTTCGAGCCGGGCGGTCCTGGTCGCCGCCCGCGACCTCAGCGCCGCCGCCGAGCAATCGGCCCAGGGCGCCGCCGAGGCGGCCCAGGCCGTCGGCCAGGTGGCGGCCGGCGTGACCGAGCAGGCCCAGGCTTCCGACGAGATGCGGCAGGCCGTCGAGCAGCTGCGCCAGACCACGGAGCAGATCGCCACCGGTGCCCAGCAGACGGCGGGCGAGATCCAGGCCACCTCCCACCTGCTGGACCAGATGAACCGGGCGGTGGAGACGGTGGCCGGCACCGCCACCCGGGCCCGGGAACGGGCGGAACAGGCGGGCGGCACGGCGGACCAGGGGGCGGAGGTGGTGCGCCAGACCCTGGACGTCATGGGCAACATCCGCCGGGCCGTGGAGGAATCGGCCGAGCGGCTGCGCAGCCTGGAGCAGCTGTCGTCCCAGATCGGCGAGATCACCCAGGTGATCTCCGGCATCGCCGAGCAGACGAACCTGCTGGCCCTGAACGCCGCCATCGAGGCGGCCCGGGCCGGGGAGCACGGCCGGGGCTTCGCCGTGGTGGCCGACGAGGTCCGCAAGCTGGCCGAGCGGTCGGCCGTCTCCGCCCGGGAGATCACCGGCCTGATCGACCGCATCCAGTCGGGCACCGCCGCCGTCGTCCAGGCCATGGTGACCGCCACCGACCAGGTGGAACGGGGCGGCGTCATGGCGGGCCAGACGGGCGAGGCCCTGCGGGCGGTGCTGGACGCGGTGCAGGGGGTGGTGGACGACGTGCGCGCCATCGCCTCCACCGCCGCCGACCTGCGGACCAGCACGGAACAGGTGGTGCGGGCCTTCGACGCCGTGGCGGCCGTCACGGAGGAGAACACCGCCGCCACCGAGGAGATGGCCGCCGGCGCCACCCAGGCGGGCAAGTCGGTGGAGCGGGTGGCCGCCGTGGCCCAGGAGAACGCGGCGGCCGCCGAGCAGGTTTCGGCCGCGGTCGACCAGCTGAAGGCGGCGGCCGGTCGCGTGGCCCGTTCGGCCGCGGACCTCAGCCAGGTGGCGACCCGGCTGGAGCAGCAGATCAGCCGCTTCAAGCTGGCATCCGGCGGCCCGGAGGCGGAGCGGGCCCGGTGGGAGCCCACCCCGGCCCTGGCCGCCGCGGGAGGCGAGGGCGATGGCCGCTGAGACCGCCCGCCGGCCGGAGGCGGGCGCCCGGGAGAACCGGGTGCTGGTCCTCTTCCGCCTGGCCGGGGAGGACTACGGCCTCGACGTTGGCTGCGTGCGGGAGATCATCACCTGGCAGCCGCCGACCCGGGTCCCCCGCACCCCGCCCTTCGTCGAAGGGATCATCAACCTGCGCGGCCACATCATCCCCGTCCTGGACCTGCGCCGCCGCCTGGGCCTCGCCCAGGGGGAACGGGAGCGCAGCACCCGCATCGTGGTGGTGGAGCTGGGCGCCACGGTGGTGGGGCTGGTGGTGGACGCCGTCTCCGAGGTCATTCGCCTGCCGGGCGGCACCATCGAGCCACCGGCGGAGGTCCTGGCCGTGGACGCCAGCTTCATCGAGGGGATCGCCCGCCACGGCGACCGGCTGATCCTGGTCCTGCAGCCCCAGCAGGTTCTGGCGCCGGCCGAGTGGCAGGCCGTCCAGGCGATCCCGGGAGCGGCCGCGGCGGCGGAGCCGGAGGGACCCGGGGACCCAGGGGGGGTGCAGTCACCGGGGGAGACGGCGGCCGCCGCCGGGGCCCCTGAGACCGCCGGGGCCGTCTCGGCCGGGCCCGCGGGCGATGACGTTGCCGCGGCCGAACCCGGGCCGGCCCCGCACGGAGGGAGGACCCCGTGAGCCCCGATCCCTGGCTGGAGTTGAGCGAGGAGGAGCGCCAGCTCTTTTTGGCCGAAGGCGGCGAGCTCCTGGACCAGCTGGAGGCCGGCCTGCTGGAGCTGGAGGCCGGCCGGGCGGGGCCGGACACGGTGCACGCCGTCTTCCGGGCCGCCCACACCCTGAAGGGTTCGGCGGCCACCGTGGGCCTGGACGCCATGGCCGCCCTGACCCATGCCATGGAGAACCGGCTGGACGCCTGGCGCCGCGGCGACGGGGCCCCGAACCCGGGCGAGATCTCCCGGATGCTGGCGGGGGTCGATCACCTGCGGGCCACCCTGGCGGCCGTCGCCGCGGGGGAGGCCCCGCCGCCCCTGCCCGAGGACCTGGCGGCCACCCTGGCTTCAAGCGGGCCCGGCGGCGTCCCGGTGGGCCGTTGGCCGGCCGGGGCGCAGGACGGGGCTGCGGAGGAGCCGGGGGCCGGGGTGGCTGAGGCGGCGGGGGCGCCGGCGGCCGAGGCGGCAGCCAGCCCAGCCGCCGGCGCCGGCGATCCTCCCGCCTGCTGGCTCATCGAGGCGGAGCTGGAGCCGGGCTGCCTGATGCCCGCGGTGCGGGCCCTACAGGTCCTCCTGGCCGTGGAGGAACGGGCCCCGGTGCTGGCGTCGGAGCCCTCCCGGGAGGGCCTGGAGGCCACCTGGTCCGGCCCCACGGTGCGGGTGTGGGTGGACGGCAGCGCCGCTGCCCCCGCCTTGGAGCAGGCCGCTGCCGCCGTGCCCGACGTTCGCGCGGTGCGGGTACGGCCGGCAGCGGGCCCTCGCCAGGAACCGGCCGGGCCCGCCGGGCCGGCCGGGGCGGCCCCGGCACCGGCCGGCGCGGTGCCGGCGGCCGCCCCGGCCCCTCCGGGTGGGGCAGCGGCCGGTTCCACCCAGCGGGATCGGGGGGCGGCCGAACCTCCCGTGGCCGGCACCGCCAGCGGGGAGGTCCCCGCCGGCGGATCGCCATCGCAGGCGGCTGCTCTGGCCGGTGCCCCCGCGGCCGCCGGTTCCACCACCGCGGCGGCGGCCCCGGTCCCCGGCCGCTCGCCCTCCGCGGGAGAGCCGCTCCCCACCGCACCAGGGGCTGGCCGGACCGCCCCACCCGCCAGCGACGACCGCACCATCCGGGTGGACGTGGCCCTGCTCGACCGGTTGCTCAACCTGGTGGGCGAGCTGGTGGTGGAACGGGGCCGGCTGGGGCAATTGGGGCTGGAGCTGGGGCGGCGGCCCGCCGTCCACGACCTGGCCGACGAGCTCTTCCGCGTCAACGGCCAGATCGCCCGCATCACCGGCGCCTTGCAGGACGCCGTCCTCCAGGCGCGGATGCTGCCCGTGGCCCGGATCTTCCGGCGGTTCCCCCGCCTGGTCCGGGACCTGGCCCTGATGCTGGGCAAGGAGGTCGAGCTGGAACTGGCCGGGGAGGACACCGAGCTCGACCGCACCCTCCATGAGGTGGTGGCGGACCCGCTGCTCCACCTGGTGCGCAACGCCCTGGACCACGGCATCGAGCCCCCCGCCGAGCGGCAGCGGGCCGGCAAGCCGCCCACCGGCCGGGTCCGGCTGGTGGCGGCCCGGGAAGGTCACCACGTGCTGATCCGGGTCGAGGACGACGGCCGGGGCCTGGATCCCCAGCGCCTGCGCCGGGCGGCGGTGGACAAGGGTCTGCTCACCCCCGACCGGGCGGCGGCCCTCAGCGACCGGGAGGCGTACGACCTCATGTTCCTCCCCGGTTTCAGCACCGCCGCCCGGGTCACCGGCGTCTCGGGCCGGGGTGTGGGCCTCGACGTGGTGCGCCAGCGCCTGGAGCAGGCGGGGGGCCGGGTGGAGGTGGAGAGCCGCCTCGGCCAGGGCACCGCCTTCACCCTGGTGCTGCCCCTGACCCTGGCGACCCTGCGCACCCTGCTGGTCCGGGTCGACGAGTTCCTCTACGCCCTGCCCCTGGCCGATGTGGGCGAGGCCGTACGGGTCGAACCGGCCGAGCTCCGCTCCGTGCAAGGCCGCTGGGTCACCACGGTGCGGGGTCAGGTGGTCCCCCTGCTCTGGCTGCGCCAGTTCGGCGACCCCCGCTTCCGGCCTGCCCGCCCAACGGAACCCCTGGTGGCGGTGCTGGTCGAGCACCAGGGACAGCCCATCGGCCTGGTGGTCGACGGGCTGCTGGGCGAGCAGGAGGTGGTGGTCAAGGGGCTGGGCGAGCTCTTGGCCGGAACCCGTGGCTTGAGCGGGGCCACCATCCTGGGGGACGGGCGGCTGGCCCTGATCCTGGACACGCCCGCCCTGGTCGGCGAGCTGGCGGCGATGGGGGCCGGTTCCACCCCCCGGTCCGGCGCCGGCAGCCGGGGGAGCGGGTGATGGCGGTGGGAAGCGGCCGCCCGATCCGCGTGCTGGTGGTGGACGATTCCGCCTTCATGCGGCGGGTGATCACCCGCATCCTGGAGAGCGATCCTGCGGTGCAGGTGGTGGGCACGGCCCGGGACGGGCTGGAGGCCGTCGCCCGGGCGGGGTTGCTCCGGCCCGACGTGATCACCCTGGACGTGGAGATGCCCCGGTTGGACGGCCTGGCCGCCCTGCCGCAGATCCTGGCGGTCCACCCCTGTCCGGTGGTCATGGTCTCCAGCTTGACCCAGCAGGGCGCCCAGGCGACCGTGCGGGCCCTGGCCCTGGGGGCCGTGGACTTCGTCGCCAAGCCCTCCGGGGCGGTCTCCCTGGACCTGGATCGGGTGGGGGCCGAGCTGGTCGCCAAGGTCAAGGCGGCGGCGGCCATCCCCCACCCCCAAACCCGGGGCCGCGGCCCCGCCGGGGGCGCCGCCCGTTCGCGCCCCGGTCCTGAGACCGGGCCGAAAGCCATTTCCGGCCCTGGTCCCGTCACCGGCCCCGGCTCCGGCCACGACGTCCCGGGCGGTCCCCGGGCCCTCACCCACCTGGTGCTGGTGGCATCGTCCACCGGCGGGCCCGGCGCCCTCTACCGGCTGCTGGGCGCCCTGCCCGGCGACCTGCCGGCAGCCGTGGTCATCGTCCAGCACATGCCCCCGACCTTCACCCGGGCCCTGGCCCAGCACCTGGACGAGGTCTCCGGCCTTGCGGTGGCCGAAGCGTGGGACGGGGCCCGCCTCAGGGATGGGAGCGCCTGGGTGGCGCCCGGTGACCACCACCTGGTGGTGACGGCCGGGGGTGTCCTGCGCCTGGACCAGGGCCCGCCGCTGCACGGCGTCCGCCCGGCAGCCGACGTCACCTTCGCCTCGGTCCCGGAGGAACTGGCCCGGCGGGCCATCGTCCTGGTCCTCACCGGCATGGGCGCCGACGGGGCCAAGGGCGCCCAGCGCCTGCACCGGCTGGGCGCCCGGGTGTGGGTGCAGGACCCCGGCAGCTGCGTGGTGGCGGGCATGCCCGGGGCGACGGCCGCCCTGGGCATCGCCGAGCGATCGGGCCCGCCGGAGGACCTGGCCCGCTGGCTGGTGGAGGCGCTGGGTGGCGGCGTCAAGGGTTGACAGGCCCACACCGCTCGAAGGAAGGGATTGTTGGTCGATGCCAGGATCGCCAAGCTTCCCGCCAAGGGAGGAACCGGCCGCCACCGGCCCGGCTGGCGACGCCCAGTTCGCCGTGCTGGCGGCCGCGGTCCACCAGACCCTGGGGCTGCAGCTGGAGGCCTATCGCTCCCAGCAGCTAGAGCGGCGGCTCCGGTTCTTCCGCGAGCGCCACGGCCTGGCGGACAACGCCCACCTGGCGGCCCGCCTGCGGGAGGATCCGGCCCTGGCCCAGGCCTTCGAGAACTTCCTGACGATCAACGTGTCCGAGTTCTTCCGCAACCCGGACCGGTTCGACCTGCTGCGCCACCGCTTCCTGCCCGAGCTGCTGCGCCGGCGCTCCCCGCTCCGGATCTGGAGCGCCGGCTGCTCCGTCGGGGCAGAGATCTACTCCGTGGCCATCCTGCTGGAGGAGCTGGATCCGGCCGGGCACCACGAGCTGGTGGGCACCGACATCGACGCCGCGGCCCTGGAAAGGGCGCGGCAAGGCTGGTTCGAACCCCTCGAGGTCCGCGGGGTGCCCGCGCCCTGGCGGCAGCGGTACTTCCGCCCCGAAGGCGGCGGCTGGGTCCTCAAGCCGGAGATCCGGCACCGGGTGCGGTTCGCCCGCCACGACCTGATCGCCGATCCCTACCCGGGCGGCTGGGACCTGATCCTCTGCCGCAACGTGGTGATCTACTTCACCGAAGAGGTCAAGCGCCGCGTCTGGACGTCCCTGGCCGCCAGCCTGCGCCCCGGCGGGATCCTGTTCATCGGCGGCAGCGAGAGCCTCTACGGGGTGACGGGGACGGGCCTGCGGTACCTGGCTCCCTGCTTCTACGTCCGGGACGAAGGGCCCGCTCCGGGGTACGACCCCGCCCTCCCCTCCGGCCCGCCCCCGGCCCAGCCTTGAGGGGAGCGTCCCATCACGCGCCAGCGGCCGGGGCCGCGGTCCGGCGCGCCGCCAGGTGCAGGCCCAGGCCCGCCGCCGCCAGCACCAGGCCGGTCAGGTCGCCCTGGGGTCCCGGGTACATCAAGGCCAGGCCCCCGAGGGCGAGCAGCACCCGCTCGGGCCACCGGGCCGGCCCCCGCACCCAGCCGGCGATGCCGGCCACCAGGGCCGCCAGGCCGGCGATGGCCGTCAGGGTCGCCCGCAGCACGCCGAACCACGGCCCGTCCAGGAGCAGGTTCATCCCCGTGGGGCTCAGGGTGAAGAGGAACGGCACCAGGAAGGCCGGCAGGGCGTACCGCCACGTCAGCCACATGGTGCGGAAGGGGTTGCCGCCGGTGATGGCCGAGACAGCGAAGCACGACAGGGCCGTGGGCGGCGATACCTCCGACAGGACGGCGTAGTAGAACGTGAACATGTGGGCGGCCGGTTCGGGCACCCCCACCTGGACCAGGGCTGGGGCCACCGTCACGGCGGCGACGATGTAGGAGGCCGTGATGGGCAGCGCCAGGCCCAGGAGCAGCAGCACCAGGGCGGACAGGATCAGGGTCGGCACCAGCTGGCCGCCCGAGAGGGCCAGGACCAGGGACGAGAACTTGAGCCCCAGGCCGGTCAGGTTCAGCACGCCGACGATGATGCCGGCCACGGCCGTCGTCGCCACCACCGAGAGGGCCGAGCGGGCCCCGCGATCCAGCGCCTCGACCAGCTTCCGCGGTGTCAGGGCCGTGTCCCGGCGCAGGAAGGACACGGCGACGGCCAGGGCCATCGACCAGAGGACCGCGTAGGCCGCGGTGTAACCGGCCAAGAGGAACACCACGATGGCGACCAGGGACGTCAGGTGGAACCCGTACTGCCGCAGGAGCCGGCCCACCGGCGGTGCCGTCGCCGTCACCGGTTGCACCCGGCCGCCCACCGTATCCAGCTCGATCATCAAGAGGATGCAGAGGTAGTAGAGGACCGTGGGGACCACGGCCCAGCGGATCACGTCCAGGTAGGAGACCTGCAGGATCTCCGCGATGATGAAGGAGGCCGCCCCCAGGATGGGCGGCGAGATCACGGCCCCGATGCCGCCGGCCGACAGCAAGGCCCCGGCCCGCTCCGGGCTGTAGCCGGCCCGGCGCAGCAGGGGCCAGGTGATCGCCCCCAGGGTGACGGCCGTCGCCACGCCGCTGCCCGACGGGCCCCCCAGCAGGAAGGAGGCGGCGGTGACCGCCCGGCCGGGCCCGGCCCGGTGCCGGCCGACCAGGGCGAGCGACAGGTCGACGAAGAACCGCCCCGCCCCCGAAGCGTCCAGCAGGGCCCCGTAGAGGGTGAAGAGGATGATGAAGGTCGCCGACACGCCCAGGGGCACCCCGAAGATGCCTTCCAGGGACAGGTACATCTGGCCGACCAGCCGGGAGAAGCTGTAGCCGCCGTGGCCCCACATGCCGGGGAAGTAGGGGCCGAGGAAGCCGTAGGCCAGGAAGGCCACCGCCAGCAGCGGCAGGACCCAGCCCGTGGTGCGGCGGGCGGCCTCCAGCACCAGCAGCAGGGCCACCGTCCCCAGCACCAGGTCCGGCAGCTCGGGCCGGATGATCCGGTAGGCCACCTCCCGGTAGTAGACGACCAGGTAAGCCATGGACGCCGCCGCCAGGGCGGCCAGCAGCACGTCGCTCCAGGGGATCCGCCGGCGGTCCTGCCGGGCCGTGGCCGGATACAGCAGCAAGATCAGCACCAGGCCGAAGCCCAGGTGGATGGCCCGCATGGGATGGGACGGGATGTAGGCGAAGGTCGCCCAGATGTGGTAGATGGCCATGGCCACCGCCAGGCCGCGGATCAACAGGGCCCACGGCCGGGACGGCCGCCGGGTCGCCCCTTCGAACCGCTCGACCAGCTCGTCCACGTCCTCGAGGCGGCCCGGGTCGATCCCCCCCTCCACGGTGGAGTGGCCTTCGCCCTGGGTTCCGACACCGGCCGATGGCTTCACCCTGGTCCCCCCTCCATATCGCCCGGCGCTCTCCGTCCACCCTTCCCCCGATCCCGCCCCCGCCCGGTCCCGGCGCCCCCGGGTACACCCGCGGCCGGGAAGGGCTCAAGGGCGCTCAGGGAAGCGGGAGCGGCGACCTTCCTCGTCCCCGGCGCCGGGGCTGACGGTCAACACGGCTTCCCCGTTGACGCCCACCAGTTCGAGCAAAGGCCAGCACCGCCCGGCGACGACCAGGGACCGTTTCCCCGTCGGTGTCGCCCGGATCCGCAGGGATGAAACCGGCACCCCGGCCGGTTGCAGCCCTAGAGCGGCCAGCCGGTACCACGCCCCGTCCGGGCCCCCGCTCCAGCCGAAACCGCCGCAGGCTAGCCGGGGGGGCGCCGCCAGCCGCTCGAGCTGCCAGCGCCCCTCCGGTCCCCCGCCGTAGTACCAGGCGATGTCCGGCGACGGCGCCTCCACCGCCATGGGGACGAACCCGGCCGGTGTGACCCGGAGGCGCTCCCGCACGGGCACGTGGAACAGGGAGTGGAGGTACTCCAGTTGCACCTCGCGGCCGGGTTCCACCGCCCAGGCGGCGACCGGCCTGCCCGAGGCCGTGCGGACGACCAGTGCCAGGGTCTCCGGCCCGGGTTGGGAGGGGCCTCCCGGCCCCCAGACGGCGAGGCCGGGGCCCGGCCATCGGGCCGCACCCGGAACACCGCCGGTCGGAACACCCCCGGTCCGACCGGCCCCGGGCCCTGCGCCCGCCAGCGCGAGGCCCAGGAAGACGGCCACCAGGCCCGCGGTCCCGAAGGCCGCCCCCCACCGGCGCCCGGCGGCCCCGCACCCGCCGCGGGGGGCCGCCCGCCGGGCCCGCGGGAGTCGCCCCTCTGCGGTTCCAGGCGAGCGTCGCCCCTCAGCGGTTCCCCGCATCACGCCTCAGCGGTTCCAGGCGCCTTGCTCCTGGTAGTACCGGATGGCCCCCGGATGGTACTCCACCACCTGGCCCGTCACGGCGTTCTCCAGCGTCAGCTTCTCGGCCTCGGGATGCACGGCGACCAGCTCCGCCTTGTGCTCGAACAAGGTCTTGAGGATGTCGTAGGCCCGCTGCTCGTCCATGCTGGCGGGGACCAGCAGGTAGTTGGGGACGGCGACCGTCGGGGTGTCCTCCTTGACGTCGCCGCTGTAGGCGCCGGCCGGGAAGCTGTCCTCGACGTAGACGGCCCCGTACTTCTGGACCAGGTCGTCCACCACGTCCCCCATGGGGACCAGGTAGATGTCGAGCCCCGGCGTGTTGGCCAGGTCGCTGACGGCGCCGGTGGGGTAGCCGCCCGACCAGAAGAAGGCGTCGATCCGCCCGTCGCGCAGGGCGTCGGCCGATTCCTGCACGCCCAGGAACTCCCGCTGCACATCCTTGTCCGGATCGAGCCCCGCGGCCTCCAGGATGCGCAGGGCCGTCACCTCGGTGCCGCTGCCCGCGGCGCCGGTGGACACCCGCTTGCCCTTCAGGTCCGCCAGGGTGCGGATGCCCGAATCGGCCCGGGTGACCAGGTGGTTGTAGTTGTTGTAGAGGACCGCCAGCGCCTTCACCGGCTGCGGCCCGTCGAAGGGGTCCTGCCCCTGGACCGCCAGGTAGGCCGTGTCGGCCAGGCTGAAGGCCATCTCCGCCTGTCCGGTGGCCAGAAGCAGGATGTTGTCGACGGAGGCCGACGTCACCTCCGCCACCGCATTGACGCCCGGCAGGTGCTTGCTCAACACGTCGGCCATGGCGCCGCCGTAGATGTAGTAGACGCCGCCCGTGCCGCCCGTGGCGATCCGGATTTGGCCGCCCTGGGCGCCGCCCGCGCTCCCGCCGCCGCTGCCTGCCGGGCTCGGCCCGCCGCCACCACACCCCGCCAGGACCACCAGGGCCAGTGTCACCAGTAGCACCGGCATCCTCCGCCGCAGGCCCTCGCGCCGCCGCATGACCATCCCTCCCCCGTCGGTGGAACCAGCCCCGCGCCGGGCCCGCCGACGGCCTGCCGGCGCCGTCGGGCGTGTCAAGGCGCCCGGCCGGGCTTGTCCCGTATCACCGGCAAGGTTCGGCGTTCAGGGCTAGGGCTCCTCCCCCGCGGGGGCAAGGATTCCATTTCCTGGTTTCACCCTGGTGCCCGGGCAGCCCCAGGGGCCAGGACGGCGGGCGGCGCCCGCGGCGCTTCGTCCAGGTACGGCCGGGCCGGTGGGGCCTCGTCCGGCCGCCCGCGGCCAAGCGGGCCCTCCTGGGCCGCCACTGGGGCCGGGGCCGGGGGGCGGCGGCGCCGGGGAGGGCCCGTCCGGCCCTGGGACGGTCGCCGTCAGCCGCGGCCGTCGCGGGCTTCCACGGCCGGAACGGCTGCCCCGCCGAAGCCTCCCGGCAGCCCTGCCACCGCCGGCATGGCCGCGGGGACGGCGACCGGCGGCGGGTACGCCGGGGCCATCGCCTTCAAGGCTTCGACGGTCGCCCCGTCGAGGCGCTGGATCACCGCCACGATCAGCCGGGCGGCGTGTTCCAGGTCCGACAGCTGCAGGATCGAGCCGTGGCTGTGGATGTACCGCACCGGGATCCCGATGGACAGGGTCGGCACGCCCGTGGACGCCGTGTGGATCTTGCCGGCGTCGGTGCCGCCGCCGGGCATCACGTCGAACTGGATGGGGATGCCATGCTGGCGGGCGGTGTCGATCACCAGGTCCCGCAGCCGTAGGTGGGGGATCATGCTGGCGTCATAGAGGGAGATGGCCGGTCCGCCCCCCATGCGGCAGGAGGCCGGCAGGCGGCTGCGGTCGATCCCGGGCGTGTCCGTGGCCACCGTCGTGTCGATGACCAGCGCCACGTCGGGCGCCACCGCCCGGACGCTGGTGGTCGCACCGCGCAGGCCGACCTCCTCCTGGACGGTGGCGACGGCGTAAACCGTGTTCGGATGGGGCAGCGCCGCCAGGCGGCGCACCACCTCCACCAGCACCACGCACCCGGCCCGGTTGTCCCAGGCCTTGGCCAGGAAGGCCCCCGGCGGCCCAAGGGGCTCGAAGGGGCTGGCCGGGACCACCGGATCCCCCGGCCGGATCCCCAGGGCCTCTGCCTCCTGGCGGCTGGTGGCGCCCACGTCGATGAACATGTCCCGCATGTCCACGGGGCGGCTGCGTTCTTCCGGCGGGAGGATGTGGGGCGGCTTGGCGCCGATGATCCCGGTGACGGGACCGCGGGCGGTGTAGATCCGGACCCGCTGGGCCAGCATCACCTGGCTCCACCAGCCGCCGATGGGCTGGAAGCGGATGAAGCCGCCGTCGTCGACGTGGCTCACCATGAAGCCGATCTCGTCCAGGTGGGCCGCCAGCATCACCCGCGGGCGGGCGGCGGCGCCGGGCCGTTCGGCGATCAGGGAGCCCAGGTTGTCGGTCCCCAGCCGCGGGACCAGGGGGCTCAGATAGCGGGTCAGCACCTCCCGCACCGGCGCCTCGTACCCCGAGACGCCGGGGGCCTCGGTCAAGTCCCGCAAGAGGGCCCAGTCGGTGGTCATGGCGTCACCTCCGGCCCTAACCTGCACGCCCAGCCCGGTGGGTATCCCTTGCGCCCTGGGCCCCGGCGCCGGTCTGCAGGGCGCCGGTGTGCAGGAGGAGCGCCCATGGCGCCGAATACGTAGGTTTCGTGCCACCGCGAGGAACCGCGGCGACCGGCCGCGGGCCGTCCGGCCCGCCAGGGGCCGGCCGGGGGCGGGCGGCAGAGGCCTCCCGGCAGCGCCGGGCGGCCAGGTGGGGGCGCCCGCGGCCCGACCGTCCCCGGCGCGGCGAGGCCAGCGTCCTGCCATGTCCCGCGGGACGGGGTGACCCCCGCGCATACGGGGTGGCGGGAAGGAGGGAGACCGTGGCCGATCTTTACGACCTCTCCGACCGGGAGCTGCAGCTGGCCCGGCTGGAGATCGAGCGCCGGCAGAAGTCGGCGGTGGTGGCCTGGCTGTTGTGGCTCTTCCTCGGCGGCCTGGGCGGCCACCGCTACTACCTGGGACCGGTCTGGCAAGGCATCCTGATGACCTTGACCCTCGGTGGCTTGGGATTCTGGGCCCTCATCGATGCCTTCTTCATCCCCCGGCGCCTGCGGGCCGTCAACCAGGCGGTGGAGGACGAGGTGGTGCGGGCGATCATCGCCCGCCGTGGCCAGGGTGACAACCCGGCGTCGATCCACCCCGCCTGACCGGCCCGGCCGCGCCGGCTCACCCCCTTGGCGCCCGCCGGCCCGGTCGATGGCAGGCGTTGACGCGCCCTTCCGGGCGGTCGACACTGGGAAGAGGATGCCATCACGATCCAACGGGAGGGATCGACCGGTGAGCCGGCTGGTGCGCCACGACCGGAATCGGCCCTATGAGGTGCGGCCGGAGGGGTCCGAGAAGAGCATCTGGATCTGCGCCTGCGGCCTCTCGAAGAACAAGCCCTTCTGCGACGGATCCCACAAGCGGACCCGGGACGAGAAGGAAGGGGCCCTCTACATCTACGACGACGAGGGCCGCATCGAGGTTCAGTCCATGTATTGACCTCGTCGGACGGATGGCGCGGGGCGCAGGCGGTCGCGGACGAACCCAGCCCCGGTGCCCCATGGGTCCAGCCCCACCCCGGGGCCGGTCGGTGACCCCCGACCGGCCCCGTCGCGTATCCGTGCCGGGTTTCCAGGAGCACCGCGCCACCTAGGGCTTGCGCGCCACCAGGAGGACCCGGCGCTTGAGGAAGACCCAGCCGCCGGCTTCCTCCCGCACCACCTGGTGCCGGACGGCCGGTTCGTCCCGTTCCCAGCGAGCCCGGAGCCGGGCCAGGATCTCCGCCTCCAGGGGGACCGGAGCCAGCCACACGGCCAGGGGCATGGGGTCCGTGAGGACCTCGAGCCGCTCCAGATCAAGCCCCGCCTCCTCCACCATGGCGGCCCACCGGCCTGGGGTGTGGGCCCAGGCGTGGGAGGCGTCCCGGATCCGTTCCAGATCGTTGAAGAGGGCCGCCCCGCCGGGGTGGGCCGGCGGCGTCATGTCGACGATGCCCAGGCGGCCGCCCGGGGTGAGCACCCGCACCATCTCCGCCAGGGCCGCCGGCACGTCCCGGAAGTGGTGGGCCGCCCGGCGGCAGGTCACCAGCTCGAACGACCCCTCGCGGAAGGGCAAGGCGTGGACGTCGCCCACCACGAACCGGGCGTTGGTCACCCCCCGCTCGGCCGCCTCCCGGGCAAAGGCCTCAGCCATGGCGGGGGTGAGGTCGACGCCCGTCACCGCCTTCACCCGCGGCGCAAAGGCCAGGGCCGTGTGGCCCGTGGCGGTGGCCACGTCCAGCAGGCTTTGGTGCGGCTGGGGATTCAGGGCGTCCACCAGGGCGTGGAGGTCCGCCCCGGAGCGGTGTCCCTGGCTCCGGCGGTACGCTTCCGCGTGCTGACCGAAGAAGGCCCGAATCGCCTCGACATCGCCGCCCGGCCCCCTCCCGTCCCTGCCTCCTGCGGGCGAACCGGCCGGCTCCGCGCCGGTTCCGTCCCGCCCCGCCCAGTGCGCCATGTTCGCGCCTCCCCTCGGTCGCCGACGGGTCCGACCGAGGGCGCGGGTCTTGGACCGCGGCCTTGGCCTCCGCCCTCGGCGTCGTGTCCCTCCATCCTTTCATCGGGTCGTGGACCGGTTCCTCCCCGGTTGAAAGCCGGGTACGATGGTGGCATCGAGCCTGTCCACGGGAGCACCATCGTGCAGGAGACGCGAGGGAGGGACCACGGTGCCGGCGCTGTCCTTCGTCCACGGCTTCCTCGGACCCATCGTGTTCGCCTTTGCCGTGTTGCGGGTGATCTGGACGGGATACCAGTGGCTGACGGGCCGGGAGCTGCCGGCCGCCCGCATGGTGGGCGGCATCGCCGTCGGCCTGTTCGACCTTCAGGCCCTGCTGGGGATCGGGCTGGTGGTCACCGTGGGGGTCGGCGCCGTGACGTGGCGTCACCCCCTGTTGATGCTGGCGGCGGCGGTGCTGGCCCACATGAGCGTCGCTTCGGGCCGGCGGGCCCAGGGACGGGCCGGCGGACCCTTCGCCCTGGCGCTGATCAGCGCCCTGCTGGTGGCGGTGGCC
Organism: Thermaerobacter litoralis; assembly: GCF_054654595.1. NCBI lineage: Bacteria > Bacillati > Bacillota > Clostridia > Eubacteriales > Clostridiales Family XVII. Incertae Sedis > Thermaerobacter > Thermaerobacter litoralis. Next base: position 480,151 of record NZ_BAAIES010000009.1, read on the forward strand.
TATCCCGCCCCCTGAGCAACCCATGGGCACCCCGAACCCCACCCGCACCCGAAACCCCGTGCGCCCCCGAAGGGCGCCGCCGGTGCGTACTTGAAGGAGGAGGGCCGTCCATGCCGCGGGCCTGGCGCAATCTGTACGTCCTGCTGATGGCCGCCTGGTTCGGCATCATGGGCTACTACACGGGCATCCTGACCCCGACCCTGACCCGGGCCTTCCCGGAGGACTTCGGGACCATCGTGGCGGCCCTCTTCCCCGGCTACTTCCGCCTGGGGGAGATCCTCGCCTTGGCCGCCGTGGTGGCGGCGCTGGTGGAATCCCGCGGGCGCCGGGCAGGGACCGGGCGGGGCGGTGCCCCCGGCGCCGGGGGGCGGCTGGCCGTCGGGCTGGCTGCCCTGGCCCTGGTGGTCGTCAACCGGGAGGTGGTCCTGCCCATGGCCCACGCGGCCCGGGGGACCGGGTCCTTCGGAGCCCTCCACGGCCTTTCCATGGGGTTGAACCTGCTGACCGCCCTGCTGGCCCTGCTGGGGGCGGTGAGCGGCCTGGTGGCGCCCGCCGCCGCCCCGCCCCGTCCCGCCCCCGCCGGCCCCCGGCCTCGGCCCGGGGCTACCCCGGATTCCGGCGCAGGGGATGCCGGCCGCCGGTAAGGCGCCCTCGGGCGGGGTCGACCGGGCCGGCGGATCACGAACAGCCCACGTCCTGGGCCGGGCGGCCCGCGGCCGCCGGGCCGGGTTCCTCCGCCGCGGCCAGAGCCCCGATGGCCTCGCGGTAGGGTGGCCGCAGCACCCCCCGATCGGTGACGATGGCCGTGATCAGCTCGGCCGGGGTGACGTCGAAGGCCGGGTTGAAGACCGGCGTCCCCTCCGGCGCCCAGCGCACGCCGCCAAACCCCGTGACCTCGCCGGGATCCCGCTCTTCGATGGGGATGGCGTCCCCCGCCGGGACGCCGGGGTCGACGGTGGACCACGGCGCCACCACGTAGAAGGGCACCCCGTGGTGGCGGGCCAGCACCGCCAGCATGTAGGTGCCGATCTTGTTGGCCGTATCCCCGTTGGCGGCGATGCGGTCGGCACCCACCAGGACCGCGTCGACCCGGCCGGACCGCATCAGGGAGGCGGCTGCCCCCTCGACGATCAGGGTGTGGGGGATCCCCTCCTGCCGGAGCTCCCAGGCGGTGAGCCGGGCCCCCTGCAGAACGGGCCGGGTCTCGTCGACCCAGACGTGGCGGAGGCGTCCCTTTTGCCACGCGGTGCGGATGACGCCCAGGGCCGTGCCGTGGCCGCCGGTGGCCAGGGCGCCGGTGTTGCAGTGGGTTAGCACCCGGGCCCCCACCGGCAGGAGGGCGGCGCCGTGCTCGGCCATGCGCAGGCACATGGCCAGGTCTTCCGCCTGGATCGCGCGGGCCTCGGCCTCCAGGCCCGCGGCCACCTCCTGCACCGGGGCGCCGGCGGCCCGCAGCCGCCGGTACCGGTCCTCCATCCGGGCCAGAGCCCAGTGGAGGTTGACGGCCGTGGGCCGCGTGGCCGCCAGGCGGCGCAGGGCCGCGACGACGGGGTCCCCGGCCGGGACCCCACCGGCGCCACCGTCCTCCGTCCGGGCACCGGAGGCGGCCAGCGCCACGCCGTAGGCCGCGGCGATGCCGATGGCCGGCGCCCCGCGGACGGCCAGGGTCTCGATGGCCCGGGCCACCTCCTCCACCGAGGAACAGGCCAGCCAGGCTTCCTCCGCCGGCAGCCGGCGCTGGTCGAGGATGTGGACCACGCCGGCTTCGTAGCGCACCGGTTGGATCACCTTCCGCCCCCCTGTCTTGCTTCCCTGGCGTCTCCGCGGGTGGAACCCGGCTCCCCGTCCAGCCCCCAGCGGGCCGCCAGGCCGCGGCCTTGGGGATCGCGCCGGGTCCGGCCTGCCGGCCCGGCCGGGGCGGCGGGTGAACCGGCTCCCGGGCTCCCCGGCTCCGCTGGCGGCGATGCCGGCGGCGTTGGCGCCACTGGCCGCCCCTCCGATCCGGCTGCCATCTGCTCGTCCAGGGCCAGGGCCAGGGCCATGATCTCGGCGACCACCTCGAACAGGGCCGGCGGAACGGCCTGCCCCGGCGGGATGCGGGCCAGGACCGGCGCCAGCGGCGAGGTGACGTGGACCACACCGGCCTCCCGGGCCCGCCGCAGGATGGCCTCCGCCATGGCGCCGAAGCCCGCCGCCACCACCCGCGGGGCTGGATCGGTGGCCGGATCGTACCGCAAGGCGACCGCCGCCCGCGGCGGCGATGCTCCATCCGCCGGACCCCGGCCGGCGCCGCCGGGCTGGGGAATGGCTGGCGGCAGCGGCCGCGTCTCACCCGGAGTCGCGCCCAACGTAGCCCACCTTCCTCCGGCTTGCAAGGGGGCGCCCCCCTCGGGCCGGCGCCCCGCCCGGGCCACCGGCGTCCCAGGGGCGGCCTCCCTCTGGCCGCCACTCCTTACGAACCGGTCCTTTCGAATGGGGCGCCACGCCCTCCGCATCAGCCGCCCTTCACAGGTCTTCCCCTTTCGCCGGCGACGGCTCGCGGCTGCGGGGAGACCCGCCTTGCCGGCGGCTGCCTTGCCCGGGCCACCACCCCTCACCGGTGATGCACCATGTCCCGCATCCCGCCCGCCGCTCCCCCGCCGGCGATGCCCGCCGCCCCCCGGCTGCGATGGCCCCGTCGCCACCGGCGATCCCTCCGTCGCCGCCGGCTGCGTCCCCTCGACCGGGACCCGCTTGCCGTGCCGCCCGGGGCCCCGCTCCGGCCGGGCGCAGCGGCCGGGCGGGGCGCGAAGTCTATCCACACGGCTTCCCGGGTCCCGCCGAGCGGATCGATGTCCCGGCGGGGTCGAACCCGGCGGCTGCCAGGAGGTGCCGCAGCAGGCGTTGCAAGCCCTCGTCGCTCCAACCCCGGGCGGCCAGGGCAGCGAGCGCCTGCGGGGGAACGGCCAGGTGCAGGTAGACCCGGGATCCCACGCCGGCGGCCCGCACCCGCCACTGCCCCGCCCGCGGCAGCTGCCAGGACACCTCCAGGGTCCAGGGCGGCGGGGCCGCCGGCCCGGGTCCCGGGGCCGGGTTCTCCCGTCCCTCCGGCCGGGGGTCCCGCCCGGCTGGGGCCGCGGTGCCGGGGCTCACCGGCCCCGGAACGGGTACGGGCAAGCCCGTTGCCGGAGCCGGCAAGCCGGCCGGGCCCGCCGCAGCCGGGGGGCCCGGCGGGCCCGCAGGAGCCGCCGGCGCCGGTGAATCCAGCGAGGCCAGAGGCGCCGCCGAAGCCGGTAGACCCGGCGAGGCCGCTAGGGCCGCCGCAGCCGGTGAACCCGGCGGGGCCGCTGAGGTCGCCGGTGCCGGAGGGACAAGGGGGGCTCCTCTGGGGGCCGCAATCCCACTGGGACGGGCCCCGCCGGGATCCGCCGGCGCCAGCCCCTCCCCCGCCGGACGAACCGGCCCCAGGCCGGCGGCACCCAAACTCCCCGGGTCGCGCCCTCCCGCCCCTGTCCTAGCAGGAATGGGCGGGGTGGCCGGCGAATCGCCGAGAACCCCGCCGTGGGGAGCCGCCGGCGGACCGGCCCCCTCCGGCCCGGGGCAAGCAGCCCGCGGCGATCCCTCTGGGGGCATCGCCCGGGGGCCGGCTGTGGAAGGCCCAGCCGGGCGGGCGGCCGGTTCGTCCGCGGAAGAGGGCGCCCGGCGGCCCGGCGACACCGCCAGCCCCGGCGACCCCGTCGCCTCCGGCGTGCCCGGCACCCCCGGGACCCCCGGGACCGGCGGCCGCCGGCGGGGCGGGTCCCCCGGCGCGGGCCAGGCCCCAGCGCCATGGATTCCGTGGATGACCTCAAATGTGCGCCACGGCGTTACGAAAACCCAATCCAACGGCCTCCCAACCTTCGCATCCCGTCGCCGCGGTGGCAAGGGCCGCTACGGCTGGATTAAAATAGGGTAGGAGGGATCGGCGGTGACCGCCAACCTGCTCCCGCTAGAACACCTCACCGACGCCGACTTCCAGTTCCTCGCGGCGGCCGTGTCCCCGCGCCCCGATGCCCGCGACCGCATCGCCCGGCTCCTGCGGGACGGTGGGGAGGCCATCGAGCGGGCGCTGGAGGACGGTCGCACCCACCAGGCATTGCAGGAAGGCGAGGCCGCCCAGCGGATCAGCCCCTACCTGCTCTTCGCCGTGCTGCTACACCGGCACCGGGTGGCCGAGCGGGCTCGGGCCGGGGAGGCGCCGGAAGGGGCGGAGGAACCGGTCCCGGCGGCCCCGGTGGCGCCGCCTGCGGAGACCCGGGCCCCGGCCGGGGACCCGCCCTGTCTCATGCTGGATGGCCCGGTGGACGGGCCCGCGGTCCGCGACGGGGGTCTGGCAAGTCCGGTGCGCCGGCTGCTGGAGTCGCCCTGGACCATCCACTACCTGGCCGAGCTTCTGGCCTCCTTCGCCTACACCCCGCCCGGCATCGCGGCCTTTTCCCTGGGGGGCCGGCAGTTCCGCCTGCCGCTGGCTGAGGTCGACCTGGCGGCGCTGAACAAGGTGGCGCTCCTGGCCGCGGAACCCGAGCGCCTGTCCATTTACCGGCGGCTGGGCGACCTGACGCTGTTCCTGTCATCGGTTGCGGTGAAGGCGGATGAAGGGGCGGGAGCAGCGGCCCGAGAGCGGGAGCTGGAGCGGGAGGGCCGCCGGTTCTACGAGTACGCCGCCCAGCACCGGGGCGCCACGACCACCTACCTGGGCCGCACTTTGATGGACCTGTCCGGCCACTACGCGGTGGCGCGCAGCCTGTTGCGCCGGATCGTCCACCAGGAACTGCCCCAGGTGTATCCCGGCGGGCTGGACCAGATGGCCGCCCGCTGGGGAGACACGCCGCAACCGGGTCTGGTCGCCCTTTCGGCCCCCGAGCGGCCCCTGGAGTGAGCCGCCGGTCCGGCAGCGGGGGTCGCCATCCGCGGGGGTCGCCATCCCCGAGCCTGCGTCTCGCCGCCCGCGGATCCGGCCCGGAGCGGGCTCGGCCGGCGCGATGCTCCGCCCGGGCGGGCAAGCGGCCGTCGCCCCGGGACGCCGCGCTGGCCGGCACGGCCCCGCACACCCGCCCCTACCCGGTGGCGAACCGCCGGCCCCGTCAGGGGACGGCCCGCCCCATTCCGGCGGGGGCCGCCCCCTCCTGCGAGCTCCGCACCCGAACAGCCGGGTCCCCGTCCTCGGCCTCGCCCTCCAGCCCCAGGATCGCCTGCCACGGCCGGGGATAACGGCACCGGCGCCGGCCGCGCTGCAAGGTGAACAGGCCGTCTTCATAGGCCTGGGCGAAGAAGACCGGATCTTCCAGGAGGCGACGGCGGACCTCCGCCATCCACCGCCGTTCCTGGCGCCAGCGGGCCAGCCAGGCCCCCAGATAGAGGACCGCCGCACCGGCGCCGGCAGCCAGCCCCCCCTCCGGCGCCCGCTCCGCCACCAGGAGGAAACCGGCCACCACCGCCAGCGCGGCCGCCAGAAAGCGGGCGTAGGCCTGGGCCAGCAGCGCCAGGTAGAGGGCCGGTTCCACCTCCGCCCGCTGCCGGTACAGGGTCACCACGCCGCGCCGGTCCAGCCGAACCCGGACCTGCCCCTTCCGAATCAGCCGGTGCAGCCGGACGAACAGCACGGCACCGTCCAGGGTCCCTCCGGGCGCAGAGCGCCCTGGCCCCGGAAAGGCATGGCCGCGGGAGGCCGCGTTGCCCGGCCCGGCCACCCCGATCCCCGCGTCCACCCCTGTCTCCGACGGCAGCGATCGCACCAGCCGACCACCCTGTCTCCCCGTGTCGAACGGCGCCGGAGCCCGAGGCCGGCGGCCGCCTGGCGGGTGGTTCTGTCGAAAGGGCTCGAATCCCTGCCGGCCGGTCCTCCCTGGACGATGGGGCTGGGGACGGGGAGCGGGTGGGCGGGTCCAGGCCGCGGCGGGTCGGGGGTTTCAGAGCCGCACCTGGTCGACCCAGACGTCAAAGCCCGCCTCCCGCGCCCGCCGCGCCAGGCGTTCGGCGTTGGCTTCGTTGCGGAAGGAGCCGATGACCACCCGGTACCAGGTCCCCTGGGGTTCCCCTTCCTCCTGAGGCGGGGAGGGCTGGCGGGCCGGTTCGTCCGCGGGCGGTTCCGCAGGCACCCACCGCCGGCCGAAGTACTGCAGCACGCCGCGGGCGATGGCCTCGGCCACCTGCGCCTGGCCCGAGGCCGACGCCAGGTAGCGCGCGTCGCCGCGGTTGGTGATGAACCCGCACTCCACGATCACCGCGGGCATCCGCGACTCCCGGATCACGTGGTAGTAGTCCCGCCCGCCCCGCCCGGCCCGGGAGCGGGCGCCCCGGTTGGTCAAGGGGGTCAACCGGTCCAGCCACTGGACCAGGTAGCGCGCCAGGATGCGGCTGCGCGACCCCGGCTGGACGGAGTGCCAGACCTCGAAGCCGTTGGCCGACTCGTCGGTGTAGGCGTTGCAGTGGATGGAGACGTAGACGTCGGCGCCCCAGACGTTGGCCTCATCGGTGCGGGCGCGCAGAGAGCGGGTCTGGTCACCGGTGCGCGACATGCGAACGGTCAGGCCGTGGCGCGCCAGATGGTCGCGAACGCGGCGCGCGATGGACAGGTTGATCTGCTTCTCCACCAGCCCGTGACCCCGGGCGCCGGGGTCCTCACCCCCGTGACCGGGATCGAGGTAGACCTTGGGCATCGAGGCGTTCTCCTCCTCCGATCTGTCTTGGTTCCGCTCGTCGGTTCCGTTCGTCTTACCAGCGCATCGTGGCCCCTGCGGGCGGCACCGCCGGCGTTGCGTTGGCGCCGTGCACGGTGGTCCCGCGCCCCCGTGGGCCCTGGGCGCATCGGTCAAACAAGGGGTTCCTACCGCCGGCCGGGCGCCGCCTGCCAGAACCTTCCGCCCCTATCTGGAAGCTATGCACCGGCCGGGGTGGGTGCGCCGGGCGTCTGTCCCGGGCTGCGCGGCAGGCCCGGGGGGATGCAGGCCGCCCCGTGGGAGGTTCCCGGCCGCCCCGGGGAGCTTGCGGTGGGCACCCCGCCGAAGCGGGGCCCGTCGAGGACCGGCTGTGGTATAATCGCCCTGCACCCGGCGCTCCTTGCCGGGTCCAGGAAAGCCCGCGGTGGGGGGTGCGGGTTGCGGCCGTCCGCCTCGTTCGACCCCGCCCGGGTCATGGCACCAGCGCGCGCCTGTAGCTCAAGGGTCAGAGCAGCGCCCTCATAAGGCGTGGGTTGTGGGTTCGAATCCCACCAGGCGCCCCGCTCCCGCTGGCGCGGCCGCCACCGCCTTTTCCCTTGCCGGGATCGGGGTCGGTGGCTATAATGCGAGAGGATTGGCCCCATGGTCGAGTGGTTAAGACGCGGGCCTTTCAAGCCCGAGGTAGGGGTTCGATTCCCCTTGGGGCCACACGTGGAACATTTCCCAATCTGGAACGCTCCCCATCGCCCTCGCGGACGCGGGGGTCTTTTTTTGTCGCGGCCCTGGCGCACGACCCTCGCGGACGCGGGGGTCATTGTCGCTGTGGCCGGTTCGTCGGCTCCGGTCCCGCGGTTCCACGGGACGCCCCACCGATGCATGGACACCTCCACGGCCGGGATTGCTATGGACGGACCTTGCGCCGGAGGGGAAGAACCATGACGTGGGAAGGATCGGCTTCCTCCCGACCGGGGGCGGCCACCGGCACCATCCCCCGCCTCTCACGACCCGGGCCGGCCGTCAACGTCCCATCCCGGCCTCGGACGCCGGTAAGGGAGACCCCGGGAGCGCCCGGACGCGCCCTTCGACCGCCGCGGGCGCGCATGCTATCCTTTACCACAACGGGGGCGGCCGGCGAGGGCACGCCGGCGCCGGTGGACCGGCCCGTCGCCAGGCACCCTGACGCGACGGCGGTCTCGAACCCGGCCATCGCGGGCGCATCGTCGCCGGGACGAACCGGCCTGCCCGCAACGCGCCCAGGGCCCGCGCGGGGCGCGGGCCCTGAAACGGCCCAGGGACCGTTGGAGCCGGCGGCCGCCGGATCCCCGTCCCGAACGGTGACCCAGGAGGTGGGCAGCATGCGGATGGAGCAGGTCAAGGCGGAACTGGAGCGGTGGGGCGAACTGATCGTCACCCTGGCCTCAGGGCGCAAGTTCGAGCTCCACATCGGTGACACCGAGTTCGACCTGCAGAACCGGGTCATCCGGATCACCGGGCCGGCGGCCCACTTCGTGCTGGACGGCGACCAGATCGAGCACGTGGAGATGCACTTCAGCCACCCCATGGACTAAAGGCACGTCGGCGCTGCCGGCGCTGGCCAGCGCCCGGCCGGCCCGGCGGCTGCAGCCCCCAACCGCCGGCCACGACGGCGGCCGGCGATGGGAGGCGACGGGAGACGGTTTCCCATTTCGCCGGATGTCCCTCGGCGGCCGGCCGTCCCGGGGCGCCACCGTCCCGGGAACGGCCGGCCTTTCATTTCCGTCCCTCGCGGCCCTGGGGGCTCAGCCAGCCCCGGGCGCGCAACACCGCCTGCACCCGGTCCCGCACCTGCAACCGGGCATAGATCTCGCTGACCAGGTTCTTCACCGTGCCTTCGGACAGATGCAGCCGGGCGGCGATCTCCCGGTTGGACAACCCCTCGGCCAGAAGCTGCAGGACCTCCACCTGCCGGGGGGTCAAGGGCTCGGCCCCCTCGCCCGCCGTGGAGCCGGCCGCCCTTCGGGCGAGGGCGGTTTCCCGGGAGGCTCCGGGTGGCGTTGCCCTTTCCGTCCCGGCGCGAAGGCGGGCGCCATCACCGTCCCGGCCCTGTGGGTTGGCCGGGTCCGGTCCCCCGTCTTCTCCCCCGGCCGGGCCGGCGGGGGAGGAACGGGCGAGCAGGCCCGCCAGATCCCCGGGGATCAACCCGCCGCCGTACACGACGAGCCGGATGGCGTTGGCCAGGTCCTCCGGCGCCATGTCCTTGAGCAGGTACGCGGCGGCACCGGCCGCCAGGCACTGGCGGACCAGCTGGTCGTCGTCGTAGGTGGTCAGCATCAGCACGGGCATCTCGGGCCGCAAGGCCTGGAGCTTGCGCAGGCAGGTGATGCCGTCCATGCGCGGCATCCGTACGTCCAGGAGGGCCACGTCGAAGGGAGCGGCGGCGGCCTGGGCCACCGCCTCCTCCCCGTCGGCCACGGCCGTCACCTGCAGGTCGCCCTGCAGTTCCAAGAGCAATCGCAAGCCGTCCCGCACCAGGGCCTGATCTTCCGCCAGCAGCACGCGGATCATCGCCCATCCCCCACCCAGCCGGCCGGTTCCGCCGCGTCGACGCTCGCGGGCTCGCGCCCAGCAGGCGCGCGCCGCGGCACCGTGATCTCGGTGGTGAAACCCTTGCCGGCCAGGGTCGTGAAGCGAATCGTCCCGCCGAGTCGCTGGATGCCGTAGGTCATGCGGGTCAGCCCCAGGCCCGGAACCAGTTCCGCCGCCCCCCGGCCGTCATCCTCTACGCGCAGGCGCAGGCGAGGGCCGGTGGCCGTTAGCTGGACCACGACGCGCCGGGCCTGGCCGTGACGCACCGCGTTGGTCAAGGACTCCTGAACGGCCCGCTGGACCACGCTCGCCACCAGGGCATCGGTGTCCGACACGCTGGCGGCGTCGGGCTCCAGCAGAACCTCCACCGCGACGCCCGTCGCCGCGCTGAAGTTCGACGCCAGCCGCTGGACGGCGGAGGCCAGCGGCAGGCGGGCGGGATGGAGGGAGCGGCGCAGCATCCGCCGGACCTGGGCGAGCCCGTCACGCAGTCCCTCCTCGACCGCTTCAAGGCGCGCCGCGGCTCCCTCGGGGTCGGCGGGCAGCAGCCGGCGCGCCAGGGACACCTGCAACAGCTGGGCCGTCAGGGTGTGGCCCAGGGCATCGTGCAAGGCGCCCAGCAGCTCTTCCCGCTCCCGTTGCGCCTCCAACTGGCCGCTGCGGGCCGCCAGTTCCGTGAGCCGCTCCTGGGCGGCCGCCAGTCCGGCCACCGCCTGCCGCAACCGGTCCCGCTCGGCCCGGTAGAGCCCATGGACATCACCGTTCCAAGCCGCCGCCAGCAAGACCGCCCCCGCCAGCAAGGCGCCCTGCAGGCCGGCGGCCGACGCCGCCGCGGCCACCGCGGCGAGGCCCGCCGCCGCGTTGATCCACCGGGACAGAGCCGGCCCCGTCACGGTGGACGACCCCATGACCACCGCCGCCACCGTCCCCACCAGGGCGAGGGAGCCGGTACGGGAAACGGCCCACAGGGTCAGCAGCAGGGAAACCACACAGGCGGCCACCGCCGGCCAGCAGGCCCGGGCCGCCGCACCCTGCGGCTGCGGGCCGGGCGCCGCCTGGGCGAGCCTGTCGAGCACCAGGACACCGGCCAGCGCCACGGCGACCGGCGGCGCCGGTCTGGGGGTATCGAGCAGCCACACCGCCGTACCGGTGGCGAAGAGGACCAGGCGGGTCAGGTGGAACCCGAGATCGCCCCACCCCCGGTGTCCTTCCGATTGCCACGGGTCTTTCCACGGGTCCACGCCCATTCCCCCCACCGGCCGCCCGGTCGCCCGGCCGGCGACGATCCGGTGCGGCCGGGCTGCCCCCGCGCGCCACCCCTTCGGCGCCCGAGCGCACCCGCCGGCTGCCGCCCTCCGGTCCCTCGGTCTTGCCTTTCGTCGCCGCCCCGTGGCCTGCGGCAGCCGCCCGGCCGGCCTGGCGGGGCCTGGCGGATCGTCGGCCGGGGCAGGCCGGCAAGGGCCGGGCCTAGGCCGGCGGGCGCCGAAGGCCCATGATCCCGGCCGTTCCGGCCAGCACGCCCATCAGCACCAGGACCGCCACCGCCGGCCCCTGGGCCGCACCCGGGCCGCCGAAGACGAAAGCCTCGCGCAAGCCGTCCAAAGCCCAATACACCGGGCTGAGCCGCGCCACCTCCTGCAGGGACACGGGGACGACGTCCAGGGGCCAGAAGGCGCCCCCCAGCATGGCCGCAAGGGTGCCGACCAGGGACCCCGCGGCATTGATCTGCCGGGAGGTGCGGGTGAAGCCCGCCACGGCCAGCGCAATGCCGCACGCGGCCACCAGCAGCGCCGCCACCGGCAGAGCGATGGCCGGCACACCTGCGGCGAACCAGGGGGCACCGGCCAGGGCGGTGACGCCCACCATGGCTGCCGCCTGCAAAAGCCCGATGAGAAACAGCGCCGCGGCGTGGCCCGCCACCACCTCGCCGTAGGTGGCCCCGGCCACCAGCGAGCGGGACAGCGTCCCCAGCTCCCGTTCCCGGTGCAGGGCGGCCGCCTGGGTGATCAAGGAGACCAGGGCAAACATCGCCCAGAACCCGAAGACCGTGCGCAGGAGCGGGAAGCGGTCCGCCTCCGCCGCAGGCCGCGGTCCCTCGACGACCACCGGCACCGGGCCGGCCGGCTTCCCGGTCACCAGACCGGCCACCACGGCCCGGATCCGCGCGGCCTCCACGCCAGGCTCGGCCCTCGGGCCGTACCAGATCTCGAGCCGCGGCACACCGGCATCCACCGAGCGCGAGAACCCGTCCGGCACCCAGAGCACCACCCGCTCCCGACCCTGGTGCAGGCGGGCCAGAGCTTCCTCCCGTCCCAGCCGCTGGAGGTCCATGGGCGTCGACGACAGGCCGTCCAGCAACGGTCCCACCCAGGGCCCCTGGTCGTCCACCACCACCGCCAGCCGCGGTGGCGCACCGGATGGGACGAACAGGCTGGCGACCACGCCGCCGAAGAACAGGGGCACGATCAGGAGCCACAGCAGGTTGAGCGGCCGGCGCAACGTCCCGCGCGTGGTGGTGACCGCAATGGCCACCACCCGCCGCCAGGCGCCGCCTCCCAGCGGGCGCGCCTCCATCTCCACGGTCATCCCTCCCCCGAGGCTCGTGCCAGGAGCCGGTCCGCGGCCCAGCCCAACGCCACCAGCCCCACCCCCACCGCGGCCAGGCGCAGGCTCTCGTCCCGAACGGCCGCCGGTCCCGCGCCGGCCATCAATTGCAGGTAGCCGTCCAGCATCCAGCGGTTGGGGATGAAGCGGGAGATCCGGGCCAGGATCTCGGGAAAGATGAAGAGGGGCATCATCGAGCCGCCCAGGAACGCCAGCCCCTGGGCCAGGGCGATGCTGACTCCCTCCTGGACCTCCGGAGACCGGGCGAACCCCAGCAGGAGGGCATTGACGCCCGTCGCCGCCAGGGTGGCCCCCAGGGTGAGGAGGATCCAGCCACCCAGATGGCCCCAGTGGACGCCGAAGAGCCCGCGGGTGACCAGGGCCATGACCCCCATGAAGATCAGGCCCACGGCCATGCTGCCCAGGAAGGTTCCCAGCAGGTACGCGGTGGGGCTGACGCCCCCGGCCCGGACGCGCAGGTAGACACCCGTGCCGCGATCGGTGACGTAGGCCTTGGTCCCCTCACGGGTCGCCAGGTAGATCATCATGACCGCCATGCCGGCCGCGTAGTAGGCCATGGCGTCCACCGGCGGAGGGCCGCCGCCCGCCCCCGCCGGCCCTTGCCCGCCCGCCGGCGGGGGTGCCGGGCGGATGGCGATGTCCATCGGCACCGGATGGCCTGGGCCGGCCCCGCCGGCGGCGCCGGATCCGGCCACCGCCGCCTCCCGGGCCAGGGTCTCCACTACAGAAGCCGGGACCGTCCCGGGCTCGGCAATCACCCTCAGCGGCTCCCGGGGGAATCGGGCCGGCAGGACCAGCGCCGCCTCCACCCGCCGCTGCCGGACGGCCGTCAAGGCGGCTTCGCCCGACGCGTACCGTTCGATGTGGACCCATCCGTCCGCCTCACCCGCCGCCAGGACCTGTTCCACCGCGGGCGCCGCCTCCTGCCCGGCCGGGATGACCACCCCCACCCGGTAGGGCCGCTCGGGCCGGTATTCGGGGGAGAAGGCCTGCCGCAGGCTCACCCCCAACACCAGGTTGAAGGCCAGCGGCAGGAGGAACAGGATCAGCACCCCGTGCCAGTCCAGCACGAAGCGCAAGAGCTGGTTGGCCGCGATGATCGCAGCCTGTCGCAACCCGGTCATGGCCACTCCCCCTAATCCCGCAAGGCCCGCCCTGTCAGGGCCAGGAAGACCGTCTCCAGGTCGGGCGTCTCCAGGCGCATCCCGCGCAGCGGGATGCCCAGGCGAACCAGTTCCCCCACCACTGGCGCGGCCTGCTCCGGTCCCTGGGGCAGGAGGAACCGGGCTTCACCGCCCGTCACCTCCACCGGCACGCCCAACCGGCGCGCCACCGTCTCGGGGTCCACGTCGCCGTGCACCTGGTCCCACGGAAGGCGCAGGAGGGCGGCATCGCCGGCCAGGGCCCTCACCTCGTCCAGCGGTCCCTGGGCGATGATCCGGCCGTGGTCCATGATGGCCACCCGCCGGCAGAGGAACTCCACTTCCTCCATGTAGTGACTGGTGTACAAGACGGCGATCCCGGAAGCGGCCAGCTTCCGGATCGCCTCGAGGATGTGGCGGCGGGATTGGGGGTCGATGCCCACGGTGGGTTCGTCCAGCAAGAGCAGGCGCGGCCAGCCCAGAAGGCCGATGGCGATGTTGAGCCGCCGCTTCATGCCGCCGGAGAACCGCTCCACCCGCTGGCCCGCGTGGTCCGCCAGACCCACCAGGTGCAGCGCCTCGGCGATCTGGCGGCGCCCTTCCGGACCCCGCAGGCCGCGCAGGGCCGCGAAATGGGCCATGTTCTGGGCGGCCGTCAACTCGGGGTAGAGGGCGAGATCCTGGGGGACCACCCCCATCAGCCGCTGGGCGTCGCGCCGGCGGGTGGCCAGCGAGAAGCCGCCCACCTCGACCTCCCCGCCGTCCGGCCGCAACAGGCCCGCGATGACGGCCAGGGTGGTGCTCTTGCCGGCGCCGTTGGGCCCCAGGAGCCCGAAGGTCTCGCCGGGTTCCACCGTAAAGGAGACCCCGTGGACCGCCACCTTCTCCCCGAAGCGCTTGACCAGGTTTCGCACCACCAGCACCGGCTGGTGGTCGGGCCCGGGACGCAGCGGCGGCCCTTCGGATTCGGGGCCGCCACGGCGGCGGGCGGTCTCGTCCGGGCCCGGGGCGTCGTCGATGGGATGGAGGCGCGCCGTCATGGTGTTCCACCCCCGGTGTGGCGTTCTGCGCTCTGCCGGTTCCAATGGTAGGGGGCCCGGCAGCGTCCCGGTAGTGACTGCGGTCATGACTTGAAGGTCCCCGGCGGAGGCCCCGGCGGGGGTGGCGGGCTCGAGACGGGGCAAAGGGGCCCCAAGGGCATACCCAGGGCCTCGAGCGTGCGCTATACTCAGGGTGACTGTGCGCATATTTGTGCACATAGGTTGGCGTCCCGGCGCGGAAAGGGCCGGCCGCCGCAGGGTCGCCGGGCCGCGAGGCCGCGGATCGGCGGCAGCGCCGCGGGACGGCGGTCCAGCGGCGGAAGGGCGGAGAGGGGGCCACGGGCGTGGAGCTGGTCCGCATCGGCGACAAGGTGATCGACCGGCAGCGGATCTACCGCATGGTCGACCGCATCCTGGAGCTGCGCGCCTCAGGCCTTTCCCAGCAGGATGTGGCCCACGAGCTGGGCATCGACCGGACCCTGGTCTCCCGCCTGGAAAGCCTGGGGGAGGTGCGCCGGGGGCAGAAGCTGGGCCTGGTGGGCTTCCCCGTCGGCAACCGCGAGGCCCTGGAAGAGGTGGCGCGCAGCGAGGGCGTCGACTTCGTCTGGCTGCTCACCGAAGAGGAGCGCCGGCGCTTCATCGGCGAGCGCAGCGGCGCCGCCCTGCTGAACGACCTGATGGCGCTGATCGCCCGGGCCCGGGAGCTGGATCACCTGATCTTCCTGGGGTCGGACATGCGGATCCGGCTGGTCGAGGCCCTCTTGGGGCCCGACCGGGTGACGGGCATCCAGATCGGCACGTCGCCCATCACGGAGGACCGCTTCGTCGATCCGGAGGCCCTCCGCCAGCTGATCCGGCAGCTGCGGGTGCCCCGGGAGGACCGCGGCGGGCGCGAATCCGCCCCCCGCGAGGCCGTGGCCCAGGGCCCCATGGCCCGGGGCGAGCGCACCCCGCGGGAAGCCAGCCGCCGGGACCCCCACGGCGGTCAGGCGCCCGCGGCCGGGGACGAACCGGCCCCGCCGGATCCACGGCCCGCCGCCGGGCTGCCCACCCGGAGGGCCTGATCCGGATCGGGTCCGGCTCTGAAGTGGGAGACGGTTTTTCGGGATTGGAGGTCACCGGATGCATCCGTTCCGGCAGTTCGTCAACCCCCATCTGGGCGAGCTCCTCGAACAGATCCAGATGGATAAGCGCTTCGTGCGCGGGCAGGGGTGCTGGCTGTGGGACGACCAGGGCCGGCGCTACCTGGACTTCGTCGCCGCCTACGGCGCCTTGCCCTTCGGCTTCAACCCGCCCGAGATCTGGGCGGCCCTGGAGGCGGCCCGCGACCGGGGCGAGCCCTCGTTCATCCAGCCCTCCTTCCTGGAGGCCGCCGGCGAGCTGGCCCGGCGCCTCATCGAGGTGGCGCCGGCGGGGCTGCGCTACGTCACCTTCGCCAACAGCGGCGCCGAAGCGGTGGAGGCGGCCATCAAGCTGGCCCGGGCGGCCACCGGCCGGCCGCGGATCCTCTCCACGGAAAACGCCTTCCACGGCAAGACCTTCGGCGCCCTGTCGGCCACCCACCGGTCCGCCTACCAGGAGGCCTTCTTCGCCCCCGCCCAGGGATTCGACAAGGTCCCCTATGGCGACGTGGCCGCCCTGGAGGCGGCACTGGAAGCGCGCCCGGGCGAATACGCCGCCTTCCTGGTCGAGCCCATCCAGGGGGAGGGCGGCATCGTCGTGCCGCCGCCGGGCTACCTGCGGGAGGCCCGGGAGGTCTGCCGCCGCCACGGCGTGCTGTTCATTGTCGACGAGGTCCAGACGGGCCTCGGGCGCACGGGGACCCTCTTCGCCTGCCAGGCGGAGGGGGTTACGCCCGATGCCATGACCCTGGCCAAGGCCCTGGGCGGCGGCCTCATGCCCATCGGCGCGGTGCTCTGCACGGAGGAGGTCTACACCGAGGAGTTCGCCACCAAGCACTCCTCGACCTTCGCCGGCAACACCCTGGCCTGCCGCGCCGGCCTGGCGGCCCTGGACCTCTTGACCCGGGACGAACAGGCCCTGGTCCGCCACGTGGCGGAGACCGGCGAGTACCTGCGCCAGGGCTTGCTGGCCATCCAGCGCCGCCATCCCCGGGTGATCCGGGAGGTGCGGGGCCGGGGCTTCATGCTGGGCCTCCAGTTCGGCGTGGACCGGGAGGCCTTCCCCGGCAACCTGCTGGGCGTCATGGGCGAGCAGGAGCTGCTGACGCCGGTGATCGCCTCGTACCTGCTCAACGTGGAGGGGTTGCGGGTCGCCCCGACCCTGAACGGTGCCGACGTGATCCGCATCGAGCCGCCCCTCATCGCCACCCGGGCGGAGTGCGACTACGCCCTGGCCGCCATCGAGCGGGTGGTCGAACTCATCGACCGGGATGACACCGCCGCCCTGCTGCGGCATCTGGTCAGCCCACAGGCGGCGACCGTGCAGCCCGTGGGCCGGCCCGCCGGCCACCAGCCTGCCCTCCGGGCGGTTCGCTCCCGCGAACCGGGCGAGGCGGTGGCCCCCAGCGGTGACCCCCGGGAAGGGCGCTTTGCCTTCCTGGTTCATCCCGTGGATCTGGAGAACTACCCGGAGTTTGACCCGAGCCTGGCCGCCTTCAGCCGCGCCGAGCTGGAAGAGCTGGCCGGTCGCTGGAACCACCTTCTCAAGCCCTTCCGTATCGGCCGGACCCGGGTGGTCTCGGCGACCGGGGCCACCGCCTACGGCGAGTTCTACGCCGTCCCCCGCACCGCCGACGAGTTCCTCGCCATGCCCCAGGCGGAGGCGGTGGCGGAGATCGAGGAAGCCATCGAGCTGGCCCGCGAGAACGGCGCCCGGATCGTCGGCCTGGGCGCCTACACCTCGGTGGTCACCCGGGGCGGGCTGCACCTGCGGGACGCCGGCGTCGCCCTGACCACCGGCAACAGCTTCACCGTGGTGGCGGCCGTGGAAGCCATTGCCGAAGCCAGCCGCCGACTGGGCTTCCCCCTTGGCCAGGGAACCGTGGCCGTGGTGGGTGCCACGGGCGCCATCGGGCGGGCGACGGCCCTGCTGCTGGCCGGTGAGGTGCGCCGGCTGCTGCTGATCGGCAACCCGGCCCGGCCCGAGCAGAGCCGACGGCGGCTGCTGCGGGTGGCGGCCGACCTGGCCCGCCACGTGCTGAGCCTGGCGGCCTCAGGCCGGCCCCTGGGCCCGCTGGCGCAGGTCCTGGTGGAATTCGGCGGCTGGCCCGATGCCGCAGAACCCGCCGAGGCCTTCCTCCCCCGGCTGGAAGCCTGGATGGCGAGTGGACGGTGCCCCCTGGTCATCACCACGGACCTGGACGCCATGCTCCCCCAGGCCGACGTGGTGGTGACCGCCACCAGCAGCACCGCCCACCTGGTCACCCCGGGGAACGTGAAGTTCGGGGCGGTGGTGTGCGACCTAAGCCGGCCGCCCAACGTCAGCCGGGAGGTGGGCGATGCCCGGCCCGACGTCCTGGTGATCGACGGCGGCGTCATCGAGGTGCCCGGCCGGCCGTCCATGGGGTGGAACTTCGGCTTCGAGCGGGGCCTGGTCTACGCCTGCATGGCGGAGACCATGATGCTGGCCCTGGAGCACCACTACCAGCACACCAGCCTGGGAGCCGACCTCAACCTGGAGACCATCCTCTGGCTGAAGGACCTGGCCCGCAAGCACGGGTTCCGGCTGGCCGAGCTGCGCAGCTTCGACCGCCCCCTGCAGGCCGAAGCCTGGGAGCGGGTGCTGGCCGCCCGCTCCGCCCTGGGCACGGCGGCGCGGTAGAACCCACCCCCGGCCGCAGGGACGCCCGCACGGTGAACCGGTCGCGGCCGGCTCTTTTCGCTCTTTCATCACCGCTTCTCGTACATCAGGCGGGGTACGGAAGCCCGGCTCCCCTCCCGGGGGCCGGGCTTCGGGTCTTCTTTCCCGCCGGGTCCCGCGGCTTCGTCACCAGCTTCCACCACCGCCAGCCGGCCCTGTTCCACCAGGTAGTCCAGGTGCGCCACCGTCTCCCCCAGGGCGAACTCTACGTTGGCCAGGGTATCCATGACCCGCCCGAACAACTGCCCGGCCACCTGCCAGGCCGTCACTCGCCCGCCCGCGGCGACGATGGCTTCGACGTCCTCCAGCCGGCGCCGGTGGTGTTCGGCAAGTTCCCGGCACCGTCCGGCCAGATCGTCGAAGGGAGCCCGGTGCCCCGGCAGAACCCGCCGCGCCGGGAGCCGCCCCACCTGCTGGAGCGAGTCCAGATACCGGCCCAGGGGATTGGGGGTCGCCTGGGGGCCGGCGGAGATGTTGGGGGAGATGCCGGGAAGGACCATGTCGTCGGCCAGCAACAGGCCCTCGTCCGGCTGCCAGAGGACCACCAGGCCGTCGGTGTGGCCCGGCGTCCAGAGGACCTGCCACCGCCGCCCGCCCAGACGCAGCTCCTCCCCTTCCCGCACCGGCGTCACCTGAGGTTGGGGATCCACCCAGGAGACGATCCGGGCCCGGCGCTGGGCCAGAGGGGCGGCCAGCTGGTCCGGCACGCCGTGCCGGGCCGCAAAGGCGCTAAAAGCCTCGGCGGCGGCCGGTCTCCAGATGCGCCGGGCCAGCTCCACTTCCCGCTGGTGCATCAGGACGGGCGCCCCCGTGCACTTCTGCAGCCAACCCGCTGCGCCGAAATGATCGGGATGGAAATGGGTGACGAAGACGGCCTCGACATCACCGGGACCGATGCCCAGCCGGTGAAAGGCCTGATTCCAGGTGGCTTCGGCCTCCGGGGTGTGGAACCCGGTATCCACCAGGGTCCATCCGTGGGGGCCGCGGAGGGCATAGGCATTGACCTCGCGCAGGGGAGCCGGAATGGGGATGGGAACGCGGTACGCGCCGGGCCAGACCTCCTGAAGGGACAGCCTCCCGGCACGCTCCCGCCCGTCCCCATGGGCGTCCTGGGCGTCCGCTACCGCTACCATGGTGCCAGCTCCTCTCCCGTGGGCCCCGGATCCGCCCTTGTTCGCAGGGACCGGCCTGGTGCCACCCCAGCCGGCTGCCCGGGTTCCGGGGCTACCTGATGACCGCCGGTGGCTGGCCGGCCCCCGATCGACCGGGTGCGCGCTGGCCGGCCCCCGATGGGCCGGCTTTGGACCGGCCGGCCCCCTCACCGGCCGGCGGGTTCGCCCAGCACCAGGACGGCCGCACCGCGGACCCGGCTCTCCTTGACGGCCGCCAGAGCCTGGTTGGCCTGCTCAAAGGGGTAGCGCTGGACGGCCACCTGGAGGGGCACCGAAGCCGCCACCGCCATGAACTCCTCGGCGTCCCGGCGGGTCACGTGGGCCACGGTCCGCAGCGTCCGCTCCCCGTGCAAGAGCCGGTAGGGGAACGAAGGAATGTCCGTCATGTGGACCGCGTTGATCACCACGGTGCCCCCCGGCCGCACCGCCCGCAACGCCAGGGGCACCAGCTCGCCTGCCGGGGCGAAGACAATGGCCCGGTCACAGGCAGGAGGAGCCGGCCCTGCCGGCTCTTCCTGCATCAGAACCTCGGCACCCCCTGCCCAGACGGCTCCCAGGTGCCGGGCCAGGTCCCGGTGGGCCGGGCTGCGGGTGAAGACCACCACCTGGGAGCCTTGGTGGCGGGCCACCTGCAGCACCAGGTGGGCCGAAGCGCCGAAGCCGAACAGGGCCAGCCGCTCCCCCGGCTGAAGGCCGCTGAGCCGCAAGGCCCGGTACCCGATGACGCCCGCGCAGAGCAGCGGCGCCGCCGTGGCGTCGTCGTAGCCCGGCGGGATCGGGACGGTGTAGGTCGCCGGAACCGCCATGGCCTGGGCGAAGCCGCCCGGCGCATGGAGGCCGGTGAACCGGGCGTGGGGGCAGAGGTTCTCGTCGCCGCGGCGGCACGCCTCGCAATACCCGCACGCCCGGTGCAGCCAGTAGGCCCCCCGCCGCTCCCCGGGGCGAACGCCTTCCACGCCGGGGCCCACGGCCTCGACGATCCCCACCACCTGGTGGCCGGGAGTCACGGGGTAGGCGGGCGCCACCAGGTCACCCTCGGCCACGTGCACGTCCGTAAGGCACACGCCGCAGGCCCGCACCCGCAGGCGGATCTCCCCCGGTCCCGGCTCGGGCTCCGGAACCTCCACCAGGCACAGGGGGGCCGCACGGGCATCGGCAGGCCGCAGCAGCTGCCAGGCCTTCACTGTCATGCCGCCCCACCCCTCCTCGTCCCTTGCCGGTGTCTGTTTTCCCCTCGCGCTGGGCAGCCCCTGCCAGAGTAACCCCGTCCCCGACGTCCACCCCAGCGAGCCCACCGGGCCCCAGCACCGGGACCCGTCGGTGGCCACCGGGGCCAGCGGGCCTCGAGGCCGGGCGGGTGCCCCTCGCCGGCCCCCAAGGCGGATCGGCCCGGGTCGCCAGCGTTGCCCCCTGCCCGCAGCCGTGGCATACTGGCGTCGCATCACGTCGCACGGCGAGGTTGCGGGGGTACGGGGGGATTCGGCCATGGAGCCAGGTCCCGTCGAATACCAGCAATTTGAGGGTCTCCCCGACGGCAAAGTCCTGGCCGATCTTTTGCGGCTGCACGAGCTCGTCTTCGGCGATGGCCAAGCGGATCGCCTGCTCCGCGAAGCGCATAACAGGCACCGCCTTCTGACGCTGGTGGCGCTGGCGGGACAACAGGTGGTGGGCTACAAGATTGGCTACGAGCGGAAACCCGGCCACTTCTACAGTTGGATGGGGGCGGTGGCGCCCGGCTTTCGCCGGCGGGGAATCGCCAGCGAGCTGATGCGCCGCCAGCACGCCTGGTGTCGTGAACAGGGCTACGGTACCATCCGCACCGCCACGAAGAACAAGTGGCGCGACATGCTGATCCTCAACCTGCGCCACGGATTTGACGTCATCGGAGTCTACGTGGACGAGCGGGGCGAACCAAAGCTGATCTTGGAAAAGCGGCTGCGTCCTTAGCCGAAGCATTGTCCTGTCCTGCGGGTAGCCCGCCCCCGGATCGGTGGTTCCTGTCTCACTCACCCGGCAGCAGGCTCATTCGAACAGGTATGCAGAAAACATGACTCGCATCCGGCCAAAAGAAGAGGGGCAGGCTCATCGCCTACCCCTCGCCGTCTCGTAAACGGGCTTACCGGCACCGGCTCGTGACTGCCTGACATCGCGGATCACAGCCGCCGCCTTACTCCAGGTAGTCCTTCAGCTTCTTGCTCCGCGACGGGTGCCGCAGCTTGCGCAGCGCCTTGGCCTCGATCTGGCGGATCCGCTCCCGGGTCACGCCGAAGACCTGGCCCACTTCCTCCAGCGTCCGCTGGCGGCCGTCGTCCAGGCCGAAGCGCAGCCGCAGCACCTTCTGCTCGCGGTCCGTCAGGGTGTGGAGCACATCCTCCAGCTGCTCGCGCAGGAGGAGCTGGGAGGCCGCCTCCGCCGGGGCGAGGGCATCCTCGTCCTCGATGAAGTCGCCCAGGTGGCTGTCCTCTTCCTCACCGATGGGCGTCTCGAGGGATACGGGTTCCTGGGCGATCTTCATGATCTCCCGCACCTTCTCCGGCTCGATGCCCATCTCCTTGGCGATCTCCTCCGGCGTCGGCTCCCGGCCCAGCTCCTGGACCAGCTGGCGCTGGACGCGGATGAGCTTGTTGATGGTCTCCACCATGTGCACCGGGATGCGGATGGTCCTGGCCTGATCGGCGATGGCGCGGGTGATGGCCTGGCGGATCCACCACGTGGCATAAGTGCTGAACTTGAAGCCCTTGCGATAGTCGAACTTCTCCGCCGCCTTGATCAGACCGAGGTTGCCCTCCTGGATCAGGTCCAGGAACAGCATGCCGCGCCCCACGTACCGCTTGGCGATGCTGACCACCAGGCGCAGGTTGGCCTGGATCAGCTTCCGCTTGGCCTCTTCATCGCCCTGCTCGATCCGCTTGGCCAGCTCGATCTCCTGTTCCGGCGTCAAGAGGGGGATGCGCCCGATCTCCTTGAGATACATGCGCACCGGGTCGTCGAGGGCGACGCCGTCAGGCATGGACAGGTCGTCCTCGTCGTCGACGGGCTCGCCCAGCTGGTCGACGTCGGTCCCCTCGGCACCCTCGTCCCGACCGTCGCCCTTACCGGTCTCCTCGCCGCCGTCGTCCAGGTCCTCGGACCGGTCCACGTCCGTCACCCCGTCCAGGGCGGCCTCGTCCATCACGCCGTCCAGGTCGGGATCGGACACCCGGGTCCGGTGATTCCGGCCCGGCCGGCCGTTCCGGGTCCCGTTGCCGGACCGGCGGGGGCCCGTCTCCACCTCGATGCCCAGGTCCTCCAGGAGCTGGTAGACCTCATCCACCTGGTCGGCGTCCAGGTCGACGGCCTGCAGGGCGTCGGTGATCTCGTCCTCGCTGAGGACGCCACCCCGCTGCCGCCCCTTGTCGACCAGGCGCCGGACCTCATCGATCTCCAGCAACGGGCTCTTGACCTCGCTCACGTCCATCGGACTCCCCCCTTTCCGCCGCGGTCCCCGGGGTCCGGGGCCGGCCCCGGCCGGCCCATGCTGCTCCCGGGCCGGGGACCGTGATGGTTTTCAGAAAAGCATTCGCCGGTCCGCGTCCCTTCCGGTACTGGACCGGCGAGGGCGGTCGCGGCGGGCTCATCCGCCCACCCGACCCTTCAGCTGCGCCGAAAGCAGCTGAAACTTCGTCACCAGGTCGACGGGTACGGCGTGGCCGCTGGCCTCCAGCTGGGCGATGCGCCGCTGGATTTTCCATAGGCTATGTCGCTTCAGGGTTTTGATATAATCTTCTAAAATCCTTTCCATCTCGCCGGGCTCGTCCGGCCCGGGCTCCGGCGCCTGCACCAGGGCGGCCAGCACCGAGATCGCCTGCTGGTACACCGCAGGCCCCGCAACGGGTTGCCGGGACGAACCGGCCCCTTCATCCCGCTGCTGCGGCCCGTCCCCGCCTGGCACCCCATCCCGGGGCAGGATCGCGTCCCGATCTATCGTTTTTTCGTCGCCGGCCTCCGATGTTCCTGCTGGTTCGACACCGGCCGGTTCGACACCGGGGGTCATCCCGTCGCCGGCGGCCGCCGCCAGGCCGTGCAACCGCGATAGCAGCCGGCCCGGGTCGACGATCCCGCCGGCAGCCCGGGCCTCCTCGAGGCCCAGCTCGAACAGCAGCCGGTGGGCCGGCGTCACCCAGTCGCCGGGCTCCAGGCGGCCGGCGATGTACGCCTGCCATCGGGGGTGGAACAGGGCGGCAGCCACCAGGCCCCGTTCCGCCCGGGCCACGCCAGCAGGAACTTCCTCCACCGGGACCCGACGGTTAGTATGCCGGACGGCCTGGACGTTATTCCCACCGGCCCGCCGGCCCGCCCGGGCGGCCGCATCCCGAAGCGCCCGGCTGGCCCGGCGCACCTCCTGCCACAGGACCGCCTCGTCCAGCCCCAGGGCGACCGCATACCGGCGTACATACTCCGCCCGCTCCACGGGGTGGCCCACGCGGGCCAGCCACGGCGCCAGTTCCGCGACGGCCTGGGCGCGCCCCCGGGGCGTGGCCGTGTCGACCGCGGCCATCACCTGCCGGAAGCGGTATTCCACCACGGGAACGGCCGCCTCCAGGATCTGCCGCAGGGCCTCGGGCCCCTCCCGCCGCACCACGTCGTCGGGATCCCGGCCCGGCGGCAGCTGGGCGACCCGCACCTCCACGCCGGCGTCGGCGAACATGGCCAGGCCGCGCATGGTCGCCCGCTGGCCCGCCGCGTCGGCGTCGTAGGCGATGATCACCTGCTGGACGTAGCGGGCCAGCAGGTCCACCTGCTCCTCGCTGAGGGACGTGCCCAGCGACGCCACGGCCGCATAGCCGACGCCCGCCCGGTCGACGGCGATGGCGTCCATGTACCCTTCGACCACCACCGCCGTTCCCGTCTCCCGCAGGCGCGGCCGGCTCCAGTCCAGCCCGTACCAAAGCCGCCGCTTGTTGAACAGCGGCGTCTCGGGCGTATTCAGGTACTTGGGCTCCTGCCCGTCCAGGGACCGGCCGCCGAACCCCACCACCCGGCCCCGGGGATCGGCGATGGGGAACATCACCCGGTGCCGGAAGCGGTCGTAGTAGCCGCCGCCCGGCCGCGGCTGGGCCAGCCCCGCCTCGGCCAGCCAGGCGCCCGGCACCCCCCGCTGCTCCAAGGCCCGCACCAGGCCGTCCCAGCCGGCCGGCGCGTACCCCAGGCCGTAGCGGTCCCAGAGGGGCTCGGGCAGGCCGCGTTCTTCCAGATAACGGCGGGCCGCCTCCCCCGCCGGAGAGCGCAGGACCTGGCGGAAGAACGCGGCCGCCGCGGCCAGCACCCGCGCCAGCTGCTCCTGCCGGTCCCGCACCCGGCGCTGGCCGGGCGAGAGGGGTCGCTCCGGCAGGGTCACCCCCGCCCGCCGGGCCAGGTGGGCCACCGCCTCGGGGAAGGTCCACCCTTCCTTTTTCATGACAAAGGTGAAGACGTCCCCGCCCACCTGGCAGCCGAAGCAGTAGAACATTTGCTTGGCGGGCGAGACGGTGAAGGAAGGGGTCCGCTCGTCGTGGAACGGGCACAGGGCCACGTACTCGCGGCCGGCCCGGCGCAGGGGCACGTAGTCGCCGATCACCTCGACGATGTCGAGGCGCTGGCGGATCTCGTCGACCACGTGCTCGTCCAGGCGGTACAACGCTCGACCCTCCCCGACCCCGTGGGGAATGGATTCGCGCCGCACCACCCACGTCCTGCTAGCAGTCCAATTTAATAATAAATCTTAATAGGCGGCCGACTCCACCAGCGCCGCGATCCCCTGGCCGACCCCGATGCACATGGTGGCCAGCCCGCGCCGCGCGCCCCGCCGCGCCATCTCGTAGACCAGCGTCGTCAGGATCCGCGCCCCGCTGCACCCCAGGGGATGGCCGATGGCGATGGCCCCGCCGTTGACGTTCACCCGCTCCTCCGGCAGGCCGAGCTCCCGGATGCAGGCCAGGGACTGGGAGGCGAAGGCCTCGTTGAGCTCGATCAGGTCCAGGTCCTCCACCTGCCACCCCGCCCGGGCCAGCACCTTGCGGGTCGCCGGCACCGGACCGATGCCCATGTACCGCGGGTCGACCCCGGCCACCGCGCCGGCCACCACCCGCGCCAGGGGGCGGAGCCCCAGCGACCGTGCCCGGTGGTCGGCCATGACGACCAGGGCCGCGGCGCCGTCGTTGATCCCCGACGAGTTGCCGGCGGTGACGGTTCCCCCGGGACGGAAGGCGGGCGGCAGGCTGGCCAGCTTCTCCAGGGTGGTGTCGGGCCGCGGGTGCTCGTCCACCTCGACCACGGTCTGCCGCCCCCGGGGCCCGGCCACCTCCACGGGCACGATCTCGTCCCGCCACTTGCCGGCCTCCTGAGCGGCCGCCCACTTCCGCTGGCTGGCCAGGGCGAAGCGGTCCTGGTCCTCCCGGCTGATGCGGTAGCGCTCGGCCACGTTTTCCGCCGTCTCGCCCATGGACTCGGGCGGGAACATGGCGGCCAGCCGCGGGTTGACGAACCGCCAGCCCAGGGTGGTGTCGAACACCTGGACGTTGCCGCGGGGGTAACCCTGATCGGGTTTGGGCATGACCCAGGGCGCCCGGCTCATGCTCTCCACCCCGCCGGCCACGAAGACCTCGCCCTCGCCGGCGCGGATGGCCCGGGCGGCCTGCAGCACCGCTTCCAGCCCGGAGCCGCAGAGCCGGTTGACCGTCACCCCGGCCACGTGCTCGGGCAGGCCGGCCAGCAGGGCGGCCATGCGGGCCACGTTGCGGTTGTCTTCCCCTGCCTGGTTGGCACAGCCCAGGATGACGTCCTCCACCTCGGCAGGGTCCACGCCCGCCCGCTCTACGGCGGCGCGGATCGCCACCGCCGCCAGGTCGTCCGGACGAACCGGCGCCAGGGCGCCGCCATGGCGGCCGATGGGCGTGCGCACCGCCGCCACGATGACGGGTTCTGCCACCGCGCACCCTCCTCTCCCGTGCCTGCGGGCGTCACCAGGGGCCGCCCGTCCCCCTCCATGGGTCCCGGGTCTGCGCCCAAGATGGTGACCACCAGCCCTCGGGCCGCAGCCTTCCAGCGCCCGGCGTGCCCGGCCGCCGGCCGCCCTCGACTCGCCCGGCGCCCACCACCCGGCTCGCCCCACCTCAGGGCGGTCCGGACCCGCCGGCGGCCGGCTCGTCCCGCCTCAGGGCCGCCTGGACTCGCCCGGCTCCCCGCCTGCCGCACTCTCGGTCCACCTGGACTCGCCCAGCGCCCGGCGGCGCAGGGCGGGCAGGGGGCGGTAGCGTTCCTCCCGGTAGTGGCGCCACAGGCCCTCCATCAGGGCCAGCACCCGCCGCCAGCCCCAAAGGGTCCCCCATTCCAGGAGCCCGCGGGGGTAGCCGGTGCCCAGGCGCATGGCCCGGTCGACGGCCTCCCCCTCGGCGATCCCGTCCGCCTCGGCGGCCGCCGCTTCCTGGATCAGCATGGCCACCACCCGGGCCGCCACGCCGCCCGGCCCGTCGGCCACGGGGTGGGCGGCCAGGCCCGCCCGTTCGAACCAGGACCGGGCACGGGCCAGGGCCGCGGGGCTTGTCACGGGGCCTGCCGCCAGCTCCACCGCCTGGCCCAGGGGCGGCACGGCCGCCCATCCCACCACCCGCTGGGGGTGCACGAGGCCCCAGGACTGCTCCGCCACAGGCCCGGGCAGCAGGCTCACCAGCAGCACCCCGGGCGGCAGCCCCGCCTCCAGCCGGGCCAGGTCCTCCAGCGCTTGGGACCAGAAGCCGGGTGCCAGGGGATCGAGGTCCTCCCAGGTGATGACCACGGCGGCGGGCGCCGCCCCTCGCACCCGGGCTCTCGGGGGCCCCGGGATCCGTCACCCCGGCCGGGCGCCGGAGCACGGCGTCCAGCCCCGGGATCCGTTCGACTTCGACGCCCGCCTGGGTCCACCGCTCGCCAAGGGCCTTGGCCAGAGGCCCGTCGCCCACCACCCAGAGGTGGCCGGGCAGCCCTTCCTGCCCCCCGGTGGCCTCCACACCGGTCGCCTGGCCGGCGGCGGCAGGCCCGGTTTCCGGAGAGTTGCCTGCGAGCCCGCTCCCCGCCGCCACCTGCCGCCAGCCGCGCCAGGCCACCCCCACGGGCTCCCCCGCTTCGCTGTAGCGGTAGAAGCCGCGGCCCGCCTTGCGCCCCAGCCAGCCCGCGGCCACCAGCTGCTGCTGGATGGGGTGGGGCCGGTAGCGGGCTTCGCCGCCATAGCCCTCGAACACCGAACGGGTCACCGCCAGGTTCACGTCGACGCCGATGAGGTCCATCAGCTGGAACGGCCCCATGGGGAAGCCGGCGGCTCGCACCAGGGCGTCGATGGTCTCGACCCCCGCCGCCCCCTCGCCCAGCAGCCGGAGGGCCTCGCCGTAGAAAGGCCGGGCCACCCGGTTGACCACGAAGCCCGGGGTGTCGGCGCACACCACGGGCTCCTTGCCCAGCCGGCGGGCCAGGTCGACCCCGCGGGCCACGGCCTCGGGCGCGCTGAGGGCACCGGCGACCACTTCCACCAGCCGCATGGCCGGCACCGGGTTGAAAAAGTGCAGGCCGATGAACCGCTCCGGCCCGGGGACCACCCGGGCCAGGGCCGTGATGGACAGGGACGAGGTGTTGCTGGCGACCAGGGCCTCGGGGCGGACCCGCCGGCCCACGCTCGCCAGCAGGTCCTGCTTGAGCCCCAGGTCTTCGGGCGCCGCCTCGATCACCACGGCCGCCGGAGCCACAGCGCCCAGGTCCGTGGTGGTCTGCAGCCGCCCGAGCCGTTCCGCCGCCGTGCCGGGAGGAACGCGGCCCTCCTGCTCGTGCCGCCGCCAGGCCTCCGCAAGCCGCCGGCGGGCCCGTTCCAGGGCGGCGATGGCCACATCGTAGAGGACCACGGCAAACCCCGCCTCCACGGCCACCCGGGCGATGCCGCCGCCCATGGTGCCGGCACCCAGCACCGCCACCACGGCCCCGGAGTCCACCAGGGACCCACCCGCCGGCCCCGAGGGGGCCGGACCGGCGGCGGCCCCACCGGATCCCGCGGAGGCGGCTCGGGCAGCCGGGGCCCCACCGGGCCCCGCAGAGGCGGCTCGGGCCTGCTCGCCGGGGGACGGTTCGCCCGCAACCGTTGACCTGTTCACCGGGGCGGCCTCCCGTCAGCGCCCCTGGAAGCGGGGCTCGCGCTTCTCCAGGAACGCCTGCACTCCTTCGGCGTGGTCGGCGGTGTGGCCGGCGATCTCCTGCAGGTACGCCTCGTATTCCAGCACCTCCGCCAGGCGGGCTCCCGCGGCAAAGTTGAAGGCCCGCTTGGCCAGGCCGATGGCCCGGGTGGCGCCGGCGGCCAGCCGCTGGGCCCACTGGCGCGTGGCTTCAGCCAGTTCCTCATGGGGCACCACGCGGTTGACCAGCCCCATCCGCAACGCCTCCCCGGCAGGGACCAGGTCGCCGAAGAAGGCCATTTCCGCCGCCCGGGCCGGCCCCACCAGCTGCAGGAGGAACAGGCTGGTGCCCGAATCGGGCGCCAGGCCCACCTTGACGAACACCTGCCCGAAGCGGGCCTGCTCCGAGGCCAGGCGCAGGTCGCAGGCCAGGGCCAGGCCCAGGCCGGCCCCCGCCGCCACGCCGTTGACGGCGGCCAGGACGGGCTTCTCCATGGTCCGGATCTTCCAGATGAGGGGGTTGTACCGCTCGCGCAGGGATGCGATGAAGGACTTCTCGCCACCCTCCTGCCGGCTCTTCAGGTCTTCCCCGGCGGAAAAGGCGCGCCCTGCGCCGGTGATCACCACGCAGCGCACCTCGGGGTCCCGCTCCGCCCGGCGCAAGGCGTCCAGCAGCTCGGAGGTCATGGTCCGGTTGAAGGCGTTGAGCACCTCGGGCCGGTTGAGGGTAAGGGTGAGGACGCCGCCCTCCCGCTCGGCCAGGATGGTGGTGTAGCGGCCGTCGCCTTCGGCCATGAACGTCATCCCCTCCAGCAGGATCTGGCCCGGCCGGGGCGGCCCCGCAGGATCTGACCCGGCCTGGGCCTTTTACGCCAATTGGCGTGAGGCGGGTGGATTTCCTTGCGGCTTCCTTGCCGGGGGGTGGGGGGGCGAAGATCAAAGGGCCTTCATCTGCTCGAAGGGGTTGCGGCAATCCAGGCAATACCACAGGCTGCGGCACGGGGTCGGCCCGAAGGCGTTCTCCCGGCGGGTACGGCGCGACCCGCAGAAGGGGCAGGTGGCGGCATGGGCAGCAAGGGTCTCCAGACGCCGCAATGCCCCGCAGCCGGCAGGTCCCGGAGGCACCTGGCTGGCGGCCGCCGCGAGGTCCGGTGCTCCGGCACCCGGCATCCCGGCATCCGGCTTCCCGGCGCCGGCGCCCTCGGCGTCTCCGCCCGGCAAACGTCCCGGCCCATGCGGCTCCGGCGCAGATCGCCCGGCGGCGGGCCGCCCCGCTCCCACGGGCGGAGGGGGGGCAATGCCAAAGGAGGCCAGCTTCCGGCGCCCCGCGGGCGTGATCCGGTCGGTGGACCAGGGCGGGCTGTAAGCGACCCGCACCTCCACCTCCCGCACGCCCGGGACCGCCTGCAGCCGCCCGGCGACCGCCTGGCGGATCAGCCCCAAGGCCGGGCAGCCCACGAAGGTGGGAAGCAGCGTGACCTGTACGCGGCCGGCGCGGGCGTCGGCCTCCACCGCTTCCACCATCCCCAGGTCGACGACGCTGACCACGGGGATCTCCGGGTCGGGCACCTCCGCCAGGGCCTGCCACAGAGCATCCCGCAGCGCCTGGTTCTCCTGCTGCACAGTGGCCGGACGCCGGCCGGCGGCGGGCCCGCTTCCGGCCTGGGCTCCGGTCTCGCCCGGCCGGCGGGACCCCCCGGCCCCGCCGTTCCCACGGGAGCGGCGATTCTCCTGGCACGGGGCCTGCCCGGGGGCGCTGCCGTCCCCGGACGAACCGGCCGGCACCGATCCCGACGCCTGCCGCAACGGTCCCGCAGAACCCACGGGCTCTCCCTCCCCTGAACCGGCGCCGTCGCCCGGTCCGGCCTCACGGCCCTGCATCCGCCGGCCCCCTTACCATTCCGCCGCCGGGTCCGAGCGGTAGACCAACGTCATCTCAGCCAGCAAGGTCTCCAGGGCGGGCGAGTGGTGTCCTCGCCGGCCTCCCAGGCCTCGCTCGCTCCCGGCGGCCGCCGGGCTTCCCCCCATCCCGGGATCCGCCGGTTCCACGCCAGCCGGCTCTCCCGGTCCCGGCTGCCCCAGCACCGGTTCGGCCAGGCCGGCCTCTTCCAGCACCTGGCGGACGGCCGCCCACCACAGCCGGCGAAGCTCCTCCAGGCTGGCCCCCCGCCAGCGGGCAGCCTGCTCCTCCCCTTCCACCGGTTCGAAGAACCCGGCCGCCAGGGCCAGGGCCCGGGTGAGGGCCGGCGCCAGCCGCTCCCGTGCCTCGCCACCGGCGCGGCCGAGTTCGACCACCCACTGGCGGAAATGGGCCTGGTGGTAGGCCTCCTCCCGGGCAATGCGGGCCGCCGCCGCGGCCAGCGGCTCGTAGGGCGAGCGGGCCAGCGCCGGCCACAGCACGGCCTCGTACTCGCTGTAGAGGAAGTGGCGGGCGATCTCCGCGGCCCAATCGCCGTTGGGCTGTTCCAGCAGGATCGCGTTGCGAAAGTCCGCAGGATCCCGGCCAAAAGCCAGGGCATCAGGATCCCCGCCTCCCTGGCCGAGATCGGCGAGCAGTTGATAAAGCAGGGCGCTGTGCCCCACCTCGTCCTGGGCGATGGAGGAGAAGGCCACGTCTTCTTCCAAGTAGGGCGCTACGCCCGTCCACTCCGACGCCCGGTGGCCGGCGATCAGCTCGTCGTCGGCCAGGGCGAAGAGCAGGGCCACCAGGCCCGGGTCAGCGCCCGCGGCAGCCGCGCCCGCCGGGTGGGCGGAGAGGGACTCCATGGCGTGGGCCCGGTTCGACCCGTTCACCGGCCCTCACCCCCTTGCCCGGGCCCGGCCCCAGGGCCCGTCCCGGCGGGGGACCCTGTGCCGGTCCCCGGCCTGGGCCCGGTGCCCTTCCCGGCGTCGCGGCCGGCAACGGCACTGCTCCCCGAACCAGCCATCCAGATACCGGGCCCCGCCGCACCGCCCCCGCCACCGGGCGCGGCGCCCCCGGGATCCCGCCGCCCTCCCCGGTCCTGGCGCCGGGGCCCCCGGCGCACCCGCACGTGACCGCTGCGGTTGACCACGCCACCGGGTACCGCATCACCGGGTGCGCCCGGCTCGCCGGCCCGGTGGGCCGGGGCGACGGCTGCCGGCCCGTCCTGTTCCGGGGAGGAAGCGTGGGCTCCGGCCGTGCCAGCGCCACCGCGCCCGGGCCCGCCGCGACTCGTGCCGCCGCCCGGCCCCCGGCCGAAGCGCTGCCAGAGGATCCGGGTCCGGGCAAAGCCTTCCCCCAGGCGGTACGTCTTGTCCGTGGCCGGCTGCCACCAGTCGGTGTCACCCTCGCCCACGGCTTCGATGCACGAGCGCGGCACGATCCACAGGCTGACGTATTCCTGCCGCCGGCAGTAGAGCTGCTGGGCCAGCAGCCGGGCGTTGCGCCGGTCCCCCGCCAGCAGGCTGCCGCAGTGGATATACGGCTCGCCCCGCCGCGGCTGGCCGAAGACCTCGTAGACCTCCATGGTGACGCCCATGCCGGTTCGTCCCCTTCCTGGGCCGGGATGGCGGCCCGTCAGGCGGCCGCAGCGCCGCGGGCCAGGGCTTCCCGCACCCAGCGGCTCTCCTCGTGGGAGAGGCGCCGGATGGCCAGCCGCGCCTCCGTCCTGGGTCCCTGCCCCTTGACCACGCGCCAGAATTCGTCCCAGTCGGGGTCGCCGTAGACCCAGCGGCCCTGCGCTTCGTCGTAGTGCAGCTCGGGGTCGGGGATCTGGAGCCCCAGGGCGCGGATCTGGGGCACGTACTTGCTCAGGAACTCCTGCCGCAGTTCCTCGTTGGTGCGGACCTTGATCCGCCACTTCATGGCCTGCTCCAGGTTGGGCGACATCTCGTCGGGCGGTCCGAAGAAGTGCAGCAGCGGCCGCCACCAGCGGTTCAGCGCGTCCTGGACCATCTGCTGCTGGGCGCGGGTGCCGCTCATCAGGGTGAGGATAATGTCCTCGCCGTGCTTGAGGTGGATCGCCTCTTCGGCGCAGATCCGCCGCAGGATGCGGGCGTAGGGGGCGTAGCTGGTCTGCAGCAGCGCCGCCTGGGTCACCAGGGCGGCCCCGTCGACCAGCCAGGCGATGATGCCCGCGTCGGCCCACGTGGGCGCGGGATAGCTGAAGACGTTGTGGAACTTGGCCTTGCCCGCCACCAGGGCGTCCATCATGTCCTCGCGGGTGATGCCGAGGGGTGCGGCCAGGTCTTCCGCCACGCGGTAGATCAGCTGGGCATGGCCGACTTCATCCTGGACCTTGGCCATGAGGGCCAGCTTGCGGCGCAGGGTGGGCGCCCGCGGGATCCACTCCCGCTCGGGCAGGGCCCCCATGATCTCGCTGTTGGCGTGGGTCTGGATCAGGCGGAGGCACTGGCGGCGGTACTCGCTGGGCATCCAGTCGCCCGCCTCCACCTTCTCGCCCCGCTCCAGGCGGGCGGTGAACTCGGCGATGCGCTCCTCCTCCCGCCAGTCGCGGGGGCCTGCCGGCCCGGCCGGAGGCAACCCTGCCCGCTGGCCGGCTGCAACAGCGGCCTGGCCCTGCATTCCCTGGTCTGCCATGGTTTCCCCTCCCGTGGCGGCCCCGGCCGGGGCATCCGGCCCCGGGCTGCCCTTTGGGCCCGCTCAGGGCACGGGGCCACCCGGCTGCCGGTTCGACCGGCGGGCCGGTTCGACCGGCGGGCCGGGCACCCCAGGACCCCGGCCGGGGACCGCTCCGTGTTTCCCCCAGGGTGACGCGTCCCCAAGACTCCAAAACAAGACCCAAGACTCCAAACCAGGACTCGCAAAACAAGCGTCTTGCGATCCCTTGAGACTTGCGGTGACTTGCAAGGCGGCCCTGAGACTTGCGATGACTTGCAAGGCACCGATGGCGACCCGCCTGGCCCAAGCCCGCTCCCAGGGCCGGACGATCCCGCCTTCCGGGACGGCTTCGTTGCGGCCATGACGCCGGTCGCCCGGCCGGCACCGCCCTCAGGACGAGCCGGCCTCCAGGCCCTTGAGGATCAGCTCCGCAAAGGTGGCCGCCACGTCGTCCGGTGCCAAGGGCCCGTCCGGCGAATACCACTGGTAGGCCCAGTTGACCGCCGACAGCGCCAGCAGGGCCGCGAACCGCGGGTCGACCGCGCGGAACTCGCCCCGGGCGACACCGTCGGCGATGAGCTCCCGCCAGCGGGCTTCATAGCGGTCCCGCTTGGCCTGGATGCGGGACCGCAGGTCAGCACGCAAGAAGCGCCACTCGTGGAAGAACACGCTGGCCGTGTCGCGGTGCTCGGCGATCACCGCCATGTGCGCGGCCAGGGCCCGCTGCAAGCGGTCCCGGGCCGTTGTGCCCTCCCTCCAGGCCTGCTCGATGCCGTCCAGGAACCGGTCGGCCGCGCGGTCCACGATCTCGAACAGCAGCTCTTCCTTGCTCTCGATGTGGGCGTAAAGGCTGCCCCGCTGCAGCTGCAGCCGCTCGGCGATGTCCTGCATGGAGGTGGCGTGATAGCCCTTCTGGCGAAAGAGCTCGCCGGCCACGGTGAGGATCTCTTCCCGGCGGGCGGTGGAACGGCCCATGGCTCCTCCCGGTTAACCAAACAAAGGTAAACCAACAAACGGTCGTTTGGTAATCAGCATAGCAGCGGCCGAACCCCGGCGTCAACCGTTGCCATCCAGCCCGAGCAGGCGGCGGCGCCCGTGCCGTCGCGGGCCGTAACGGTGCATTGGGCTCACTCCCCGGACTCCCCCGTCCCTTCTCCATGACGCCGCCTGTCAAGGCGAATCCCGGATAATACGGCCAAAGCCAGGGCGGGGAGGGGCCGGAGCCCGCCAGGCCCCGGGCCCGACCGGCCGCAGCGGGAGGGGATGGGGCGATGATGGCGGAACCAATGCAGCGCCTGACCGGGCTGCAGATGGCCTTAGGCATCGTCAACGAAGGCATGTTGTGGCTGATTTGCCAGCGGCTCGACCTCCAGCCCCGGTGCGGGCGCAAGCGGGGTCAACTGGCGAACTGGCTGTTCCGCGAAGCCTGCCGCCACCCGCAGCTGGCCCAGCGACTGGCCGCTGAACTGACCCCGTGCCTTCTTCCGGGCTACCGCCCGGGCAGCCCGCCGGAACCCCAGCAGGTGGTCGGCCTGCTCAAGCGGAGCCGCCGGAAAGGGCTGGCCCTCGGGCTGCTGTGGGCCATGGGGGATACCCTGGACGACCCGGCCTGGGCTGCCGCCTGGAACCGCTGGCTCAAGGACTCGGCGGACTGGCGCCGCCGCTTCGAGCAATACATGGCCCTGCTGAACGACCAGGAGACCGTGCAGGTTGCCCAGTCCATCGTCACCGAGGCCGAGGCCCGGCGCGACCGGATGCGGCAAGCCCTGGTCAGGATGGCCAGGTCCTGCCGCGAGGAGATGAAGCGGCTGAAGGAGCGCATTGCAACCCTGGAAGAGGTCAACCGCCAGCTGGCGGCCCTGCGCCCCTTGCAGAACACCCGCATCCTGGTCGTAGGCGACCCCAACCACGGCGGCGGTTACCAGCAGGTGGTGAACCGCTACGGGGGCGACATGGTCTTCGCCGACGGCACCAGCCGCCAGTGGGTGCGCAAGGCCCTGGACGGCCGCTACGACGCCATCGTCGTGGTCACCGCCTACGGCTACCACACCACCCAGATGATGATTCAGAAACACGCTCCGGAGGTGCCTCTCTTCAGCGCCCGGCGGGGCGGCCTGGGCGAAATGGAACGGGTGCTGGTCACCCAGGTGATCCCCGCCCTCTTTAAAAGGCTGAGGTCCCTGGACGAACCCGCCTCCGCGTAGGCGCCGCCGCCGGCGGGGCAGCCGTATGCAGCCCTGGGCGTGGGGGCAGGGGCCTGGACCAAAGATCTCTCCCAGGGGGCCGGTGATCGCCATCGTGAAGAGGGCGATCGTCCCGGACAGGCTGCTAACGAGCCCCAGAGCCCGCCCGAGCAGATGGTTTGGTGTCTGCTCCTGCCACAGGGTGGCGATCAAGGGCTGCACGATGCCGTTGCCGATGCCCACACCGACGGACCCGATGAAGAATACGGGCAGCCAGAGGCTAAGCGAGTTATTCAGGCTGCAGCAGAACTGACGTTTGACTACCGGACTTGCCGGAGCGGTGCCGGCCGACCGGGGGACCCCGGCGGCGATCAGGCAGGCCGAGAGCAAGGAAGGAACGGTTTGTCAGCACAGCGAGGTTGAGAACCGGGGCGATTCTCACAGGAGGAGCCCCTCCCCAATGGTGTTGGTGCTAGTCGGCCTAACGTCCTCGGAGTTCTACCAGACGCAAACCGCCTGTCGACCACCAGCCCTGAGAAGTGGTCGCAGGTCCTCGCCACCGGCCGGCGCCCAGGGCTGGGCAGGGCCGTCACGGCTCCCGGTCCACAGCCACGCCCCGCTCGGCCAGCTCCTGGAAGAACGCCTCCGGGTCCGGCCCGCCCGGTGCTTCGGGCGCCAGCACCCCCGGTCCCTCAATTCGCCCCTGGGCCATCCAAAGCGCTCCCAGGGCCAGAGGCACCGCCGTCAGGCTCGCCATGGGCGCCGCCGCCCGGTAGCTGCGTTCCACCACCTGGTCGCCCACCCGGCCCCGCACCCGGACGACGAGCCCGGAAGCGGGCCGGGATGGGGCCCCCACCCGTTCCAGGAGAGGAAGCAGCGGCTTGAGCACCGCGCCCAACCGCTGCCGCCGGCGGTGGGTGGCCATCAACCCCCAGCGCCCGAAGGTGACAGCCAGCCGGTTCAGGGCGGGCTCCGACAGGCCTCCCTTCAGCCGCACCTCCTGCAGGCCGGGAAGGAATCGCGGTAACGTCACCGGTTCGGGGTGCCCGACGTGAAAGACCGTCACGGCACCAAGGGGTGGGGGGAACTCCACCCGTTCCGCCCCGGTCCCTGCAGGAACCTCCTCCCACCGTCCTGCGACAAAGGATGTGACCCGCCCGCTAAAGATGTGCATGGTGTGGAGGACCACGGCCCAGCCCCGGGAATCCGCCGAGCTGCCCGCCCAGGCGATATGGGCGGCTTCGACCCGGTCCATCCGCTGGGCAGCATGGCGCACACAAAGGTTGGTTAGCCCCGGCGTCCAGCCAAGGCCGGTCAGGATGGTGACCCCTGCCCTGCGAGCCGGCTCGTCCAGTTCGAGGACCCGCCGGGCCGCGTCGTGATCGTCACAGAGGCTGATGTAGGGTCGCCGGACCTCGATGGTCGCCCGGGCCAGGGGTTCTTCCAGGAGGTAGAACGGGCCCGCCGCCCCCACCGCCACATCGTGGGCCGCCATCAGCTGGGCGGCTGCCCCAGGTGCCAGGATGTCGACCGCCTCCGCAACCACCCGGCAACCTGGCGCCGCCTCTTCCGCCGCCGCGGTGGCCACCGACCGGGCCGCCTCCAGATCCCGGTCCGCTACCGTCACCTGGGCCACACCGGGGGTCCTGGCCAGTTCCCGGACCGCCCGGCTTCCCATGTCCCCCGCCCCGCCGAAGACCACGAAGCGCATTGAGCATCCCCCCGCCGATGTGGTCGGTACTGGCAGGCTCGCCTTCGGCGCCCCCATGGTGGATGGGGCGCCTTCCGCCGGCGGCCGACCCAGCGGTACCGCCGGCCGGCTTCGGCGCCCCATGGTGCATGAGGCGCCCGGCCATCCAGGTCGGTTCTGGCAAGCGCGCAATGGCAGGTTCGCAATGAAGGGCCCGTCCTCCTGGAGGGGGGTCTGGGACTTGGGGATGGGATGACGGCGCATCGGACGATCGAGCATAGCCCGATGGATAGGTGGCCGGGGGAGGAGGCAAGGTGGCCCTGCTGTCGACCTCCGATCACGGCAAAACCCCGGGAGGTCGACAGCAGGAGGTAATTCCACCCAGTTGGCGCCACGCCTGCGTTTTTGGCTTGCCCGCATCCTGTTTTGCCCAGTATCCCTGTATCTGGATCGACAGAAAGCGGGCGCAGGAACCGTTGAAGGAGAACGGTTTCTTCGGTCGAAGATGGGGTTTGTAGGGTGCCTATGAGGAATCGAAACTGCAGCCGCCGGAGCGGTACTGCCAGGAGCACAAGGGTTTGTAGGGTGCCTATGAGGAATCGAAACTTCTCGTGGAACATGCGTTCCACACGAACAAGGACGTTTGTAGGGTGCCTATGAGGAATCGAAACATGGCCATCGCCGAGTTGCAGGAGCGCGAGGCAAAGTTTGTAGGGTGCCTATGAGGAATCGAAACATCTTGTTCTCGACCTTGCCGACGGCACGCTCGAACGGTTTGTAGGGTGCCTATGAGGAATCGAAACCGGCGTATACGCCCAGGTCCTGCAGCCACTCGCGGGTTTGTAGGGTGCCTATGAGGAATCGAAACGCAATGGTGATAGACCCGTCAGGAACGCAGTTGCGGGTTTGTAGGGTGCCTATGAGGAATCGAAACCCGGCCTGGGCCTGGGCCGGCGCGCCGCCGGCCGCAAGTTTGTAGGGTGCCTATGAGGAATCGAAACACCACCGCCTGCATCGCGGCCACAAGTGTGGCCCTACGTTTGTAGGGTGCCTATGAGGAATCGAAACCGGGGATCGAGGGCCCCAGCGTCCAGCAGGCTTTGGTTTGTAGGGTGCCTATGAGGAATCGAAACCCCACGTACACGATGGCGGGGTGGTTCAGGGCCTTGTTTGTAGGGTGCCTATGAGGAATCGAAACAGCCCCAGGCTCTCGCAGACCCGGCGGTAATACGCCGTTTGTAGGGTGCCTATGAGGAATCGAAACGTCGGAATTAGGGCAAAAAAGAAAGCTGGGGATTACGTTTGTAGGGTGCCTATGAGGAATCGAAACCATCCGAAAATGCCCCCCCCAAATTGCTTCTCCAGCCGTTTGTAGGGTGCCTATGAGGAATCGAAACAAGCCTGAACGCCTGAAGGAGATCAAGGAGCGGTGTGAGTTTGTAGGGTGCCTATGAGGAATCGAAACTCGCCCGTAGCGCGGCCTCGCACGCAAAGAGCAAACGTTTGTAGGGTGCCTATGAGGAATCGAAACGACAAATCCAAATGGCCTTTTGGACGCGTCCATATCGGTTTGTAGGGTGCCTATGAGGAATCGAAACCCGGCGGTGAGAAAATCGAACCGGTCAGCGACGACGAGTTTGTAGGGTGCCTATGAGGAATCGAAACACAAACACGCCACGGCCGTCCGACTCCTACGCCCGGGTTTGTAGGGTGCCTATGAGGAATCGAAACCCGGTGGGCGGTGGCGAAGTCGGCCACCGGCTCGTTGGTTTGTAGGGTGCCTATGAGGAATCGAAACTCCGTGTTCGCGCCATGCTTCCCACGCGTTCATGGCGTTTGTAGGGTGCCTATGAGGAATCGAAACTCACGCCTCTCCTGCCGTCGAGCGTCGTAGCAACGTGTTTGTAGGGTGCCTATGAGGAATCGAAACGTAACCAAGATAATGTTGGCAGCCGGTGGATATGTCGTTTGTAGGGTGCCTATGAGGAATCGAAACGACTTGGGATTGCGGTGCGGTGGAGCGCGGCAGGCAGTTTGTAGGGTGCCTATGAGGAATCGAAACGCCCCGAAACCGCGCGGGCTGTGAACGCTAATCGAAAAGTTACCCACGTAGGGCCCTTGTGCTAACCGAAAAACTGACCACCCCGAGACCTGCCCCCTGTATGCTGGGAGGGTGTCCAGACCTTCCAGGGACAGGAGGCCGAAGGAGTGCTCGGGATGGTCGATATCGAGTTTATCCGAAAGCGGCACTTCGTCGAAGGTTGGTCCATCCGGAAGATCAGCCGGCAGCTCGGGCTGGCCCGCCAGACGGTTCGCAAGGCTCTGGCAAGTGCGGAAGCGCCTCGTTACCGGCTCACGTCGCCACGGCCCAGCCCCGTGCTCGACCCCAACCGCAACGTCATCCTGACGTGGCTGGAACAGGATGCCACGGCCCCGCGAAAGCAGCGTCACACGGCTCGCCGGATCGACCAGCGGCTGGTCGAGGAGTACGGCTTTCAAGGCGGTGAGTCCACCGTCCGGCGGTTCGTCGCCCAGGTACGCGACCGCCGGCCTGAACCGTTCCTCCCTCTGACGGCCGCGTGGGGCCAGACGGCCCAGGTCGACTGGGGTGAAGCTTTGGTGGTGCTCGGAGGCCGCCGCACGGTCGCCCACCTGTTCGTCCTGCGCCTGCGGGCCAGCGGCGTGATCTTCGCCTAGGCGTCGCCGACGGAGCGGCTTGAGGCCTTGCTCGAAGGCCACTGCCGCGCCTTTGCCTGGCTCGGCGGCGTTCCCCACGAGTGCATCTTCGACAATGCCAAGACGGCGGTCACCAAGATCCTCGCCGGCCCGGCCCGGGAGGAGCATACCCTCTTCGCCAGCCTCCGTGCCCATGACCTGTTCGACAGTGCCTTCTGCCGGCCCGGCGAGGCCCACGAGAAGGGGGCGGTGGAGAACGGCGTGGGGTACGTGCGGCGGAAACGCCCTGGTCCCCGTGCCCGACTTTCCCGACTGGGAGGCGCTGAACGCTCACCTGCTCGCCTGGTGTGAGCGGGAGCGCCAGCGGCGCCAAGAGGCCTGGGAACAAGAGCGAGCCGCGCTACGGCCCCTGCCGGACCGGCCCTTCCGTGCCGCCCGGCCCCACGTCGTCACGGTCAACAAGCTGAGCCTTGTCACCTTCGACCGGAACCGGTACTCGGTGCCTTGCGAGTGGGTGGGCCGCACGCTGACCCTGTGGGCCTATACGGACCGGGTTGAGGTCACCGACGGCGAGCGCCTTGTGGCGACCCATTCGCGGGTCTATGGCCGCGGCGAGACCCGCCTCGAACTGGCCCATTACCTTCCGGCCTTGGCCCGGAAGCCGCGGGCCGCCACCCACCTGGCCGTCGTGCCCACGTTGCCGCCGGTGTATGCCCAGGTTCAGCGCCTCCTGTGCAGCCGGCGTCCCGACGGGTACCGCGAGTTCGCCCAGGTCCTCCTTCTCCACCGGGAGTTTCCGGCCAGGGCGGTGGCCGAAGCGCTGGAAGAAGCCGCTGCCCAGGGGCTCCTTGAGGCCCAAGCCGTTCGCCAGCTGATCCTCAACCGTCTGGCCCGTCCGGTCCCCGAGCCGGTGCCCGTTCCGGAACGATTCGCGGCCGTGCAAGTCCGGACCTCGGACCCGGCCTGCTACGATGCCTTGCTGGGAGGGAACCCCCGATGAATGCCACCAAGGCGACGCAGGAAGCGCTCATCGACCTCTACGCCCGGGAGTTACGGCTCCCGGGGCTGCGCAAGGCGTACCGCGAACTGGCCCGGGACGCTGCCCAGAGCGGCCAGGACCCCTTGGCCTACCTGGCCGCCTGCCTTACGGCCGAGGTGGAGTCACGGCGACAAAGCCGGTTGCAGCGCCGGCTGCACCTGGCTCGCTTCCCCGCCCTGAAAGCGCTGGACTCCTTCGACTTTACGGCGCTTCCCGACCCTCCCGAAGACCCGGGTGCTCCAGCTCGCCGACGCAAGTTTCGTGAAGGCCCGGGAGAACGTGATTTGCCTGGGCCCGACAGGGACGGGGAAGACCCACACGGCCATCGCCCTCGGCGTGGCCGCCATCCATGCCGGCTGGCGGGTCCGGTTCACCACGGCCGTCGCCCTGGGGCAAGAGCTGCTGCAGGCACACAACGAGGCCCGCCTGCCCAAGGTCCTCAAGGGGTGGGATCGCTTCGACCTCGTGATCCTCGATGAACTCGGGTACCTGGGTCTGGGTCCGGCGGGCCCGCTGCTGTTCCAGTTCTGTGCCCACCGCTACGAGCGCGGCAGCCTGCTCATCACGACCAACCTCGAGTTCTCGCGCTGGGTCGAGGTCTTTGGCGACGCCGCCTTGACCTCGGCCTTGCTCGACCGGCTCACCCACCGGTCCCATGTGCTGCTATTCAACGGCGAGTCCTACCGGTTCCGCGAAAGCCAGCAGCGCCTGCGGAAGGAGGGGGTCTCACCCTAACGAACCTCTGAATCCGATGCCGGGGTGGTCAACATTTAGGTTGTCACGGTGGTCAACTTTTCGATTAGCACGCACAACACTTCCGTGGCATTACAAACACAGCGTGTCCTGTTCTTCCATACAAGGATAAAAGTAGTCGGCATGGCACAACGAACTGTCCAAGTCAAGTAATACAAACCCGACGAGTACGTCCAGCACGGAATTCGAGCAGTCACCGCCTTCGGAAGACAAAGGCCGCCAAAACGGCGGCCTTTGTATGGGCTTGCCAGCAATGAAAGGATTCGTTAGCATCTAACCCGTTCCCATGGCCCTGATCCACCGGGAAGGCCCCGGAGCGATGCACGCTTCCACGACGTGTTTCGCTCGATAAACAAGCGACGTGCCTGGAGTAAGAAGCGAAAGCACCGTCCGCTCGTTTCCAATCGACATCGGACCGTCCCTTTAAACCTTGTCTTCCTTTTGCTTCTTTGGCAGACGTCGAGTCCAAAATACAAGACCGACAGAAATGATTGTGAATATGCAACCAAATGCTATTGTATCAACTTCGTTGTGAAGCAACCCAGCCATGGTTAAGAGAAGCGATCCAACCAACAGTATTAACGCAACTATAAAGTATTTCCTCGACACGATTAATGAAATGCCTATTGCGTACATGACGTGCGGGTTTACCGATTCAACTATGGAATCAATGAGTTCCCGAAATGTCATGCGAAGGTCTCACCTCCTTTTTACACTCTTCCGCAATGCACGTATCGTATCGCCGCCAATGTCCTGGGCAATACCGATCCCCACATTTTTGGCCAATCCGCGCACTGACAGCTTCTCATTGGTCAGAGCACCCACAATCAAGTACTCTTTCGCGGCACTGTAGGCAGTCCACGCAACCCGAGAACCTACTGTGGTTAACATGCTTCCTCCCATGCCAGACACGGCGCCCAAGAAGGCCCCGGTTGCGACAGCAACAATCAAACCCGTTCGCGTTGGGTTTTTCGTGTTATTGCGATAGCCCAATCCAGCCCAAAATGCACCCATGGCGGCACCGAGTACAATGTTCGCCCATCGACCGTCCGGATCCACGTATTGCACGGGGTTCCCACGTGCATAGGTATAGGGATTCAACGTTTGGGGATCCGCCAACGCATCCTGCAGCGCCACAAACCCCGCATACGGATCCAGCGGCTTCTTCTCCGCAAACTCGAGCACCGGATCCTTCGTCAAAAACCGTCCCAGCCGCGGGCTGTAGTACCGCCCCTTCAGGTAATACAGCCCCGTCTCCTCGTCATAATAGTACCCCGCGTACCGCCACGGCTGCTTGAAGCTCCCCGTTTGGCCCAAAAGTTCGCCCCACGGTCCGTAGCGGTACGCCACCACCCGGTTCCCGGACGCGTCCGTCACCGCCAGCACGTCGCCCCGGTGCCCCAGGTGCGGATAATAGACCTGCCCGTCCTTTTCGATGGCCACCAGTTCGTCCCGGTCGTTCCAGATGTACCGCGCCAGGGTCTTGCCCGAACCGTCGCTCTCCCGCACCAGCCGGCCCCGGCTGTCCCAGTGGTAGCGAACCTCGCCGCTGGGCGTCACCTTCCGGATCCGCAGGCCCCGGTAGTCGTACTCGTATTGCGCCACCAGGAACCCGTCCGCAACCCGCGTGACCTTCACCAGCCGGTTCTCCGCGTCGTACTCATAGCGATACGTGCCGTCGCTGGTCAGATTGCCGTTCGCATCGTAGCTAAACCCGGGGTTCGCGATCTGGTTCGCCGCGTCGTAGGTGAAGGTCTCGCTGCCCTTTCGGACCAGGTTGCCCGCCGCATCGTAGGCGTACTCCGTCACCTTCCCCGTCTCGTCCGTCCAGCGCACGAGCCGGTTCAGGGCGTCGTACTCGAAGGTCTGCCGGCCGCTTAGCGTGTCGATCGCGACGATATTGCCGTTGGCGTCATACCAGTAGCTAGAGTCCCAGGTGGTGGTGTGTTCGAAGTCAAGCACCCAGCGATCAAGCGACTTTTCGCCGACGGTGGGTCTTGATGTCCTCAGGCCAAAGGGCCTTGGTCACCGCATCCCAATCAACAGCAGCCTGCGCTACATTCAGCAGGCGGCGTTGCTTCCGCTGCACGAGCAACGGCTTGGCCGCCCGGTAGGGCTGGCCCGTAAGGAGCATACGCCAGGCGACGATGAGGAGCTTGCGGGCCAAGGCCACGACGGCCTTGTGATGTCCGATTTGCCGCTGTTTCCGGTGGAAGAACGCCCCCAAGGGGCCCTGGTCGTGACGCGCCACCGCGAGAGCGGCCTCAACGAGGGTGGTGCGCAAAAGTTTGCATCCATTCCGGCTGATCCGACCCCGGTGGTCCTGCTCGCCGGATTGATGCACGGATGCATCCAGCCCGGCGTACCGCGTCACCTGCTTGGCGGTTCGGAAGCGGCTCGGGTCCCCCAGGTACGCCCAGATGGTGGCCGCGGTGATGAGGCCCACCCCGGTGATCGTCAGCAACTGAACGGCCGGCTGGTCGGCCACCTGTCGCGCGATCTCTGCTTCCACGGCCTGAAGGTCGGCGTCCACGGCCTCCAGCTGCCGGAGCGTGCTGAGGAGGATGACGCGTTCGGCTTGCGGCAACGGGGTCAGGGCTTCTCGGTCCAGCCACTGCCGGGGGTCCACCTTCCGCGGGATGGGCAGCCCGTGTCGCTGGAACACGGACTTGGCCTGGGTCAGGTACCGCCGCCGGTTCCGGACCAACCGGTCCCGGTATTGCAAAAGGCACCGGACGTCGCGGACCTCCCGCGGTGGCACCCACACGGCCGGCACCATCCCCAGGGCCAGCATCTTGGCCAGCCGTTCGGCCTCCACGCGATCCGTGTGCCGACCGGCACCCAAGCGCTTCAGCTCCAGGGGATTGGCCAGCAGGACCTTGCCGGCGTACGCCGAAAGCAAGTCGTGCACGTTGAAGGCGTTTCCGGTGACCTCGAGGGCGATCTCGTCATCCGCACGCAGCTGCTCAACGAAGGTCGCCCACCCTGCATCGGTATTGGGGAACCGGAAATGCCTTCCCTTTTGCACGTCCACCTGCCATTCGCAGCCGTGGACGTACCGTTTATGGAGGTCGAGCCCGAAATACCGTGGCACGGCGTTGCTCCCCCTCTCCCGGGCTCTTGGGGCGGAGACGGAGATCGCAGCGCACTCACCTATCCGGGCTGTCGGCCCAAGCCGCGCCCATGTAGGCGGTTCGCAGGAGGGGGCCGACCAGACAACTTTACGAGCTCGAAGCCCACACCACCGTCGGCCGTCCCTCCTGCCTGTGCCCCGCCAAGCGGCCGCCTACGAATCTGGGAAGAACCTTACCCTGGCGGCCGAGCTTGTCCTGCTGCCCGCTGGGGGCTTGCACTCCGATCATGCCGACACCTGTGGTTCATGCGGGTCGGCCCCAA
The DNA here is from genome assembly GCF_054654595.1 of Thermaerobacter litoralis. Classification (NCBI taxonomy): domain Bacteria; kingdom Bacillati; phylum Bacillota; class Clostridia; order Eubacteriales; family Clostridiales Family XVII. Incertae Sedis; genus Thermaerobacter; species Thermaerobacter litoralis. The sequence goes on from NZ_BAAIES010000009.1 coordinate 524,662, forward strand.
ATGGAAGGGGGGGCACCCTATTTCCCCAACCAGGTCGTCTCGCCACTCCCGGAGGTCAGCAATCCCACTTACTGGGCCAAAGCCCGATCACTTTGGTCCCGCCAACCCTCCGGCTAAGACGTCTCTTGGCCGGGAGTAGGGGCACCCCCTACCGAAACTGATACAGGTAACTTTTCGATTAGCGGTCACAAGGCCGGCCTTGATCGGCGCTGTACAGATCGGCCGTCTCTTCTTCGACGAACGCAAAATCGACGGCCCGGTCGATGTCCCGGAAGGAATGGTCCGCGGGCAGACGGTTCCTCACGGGCGCCGACTACTCACCAAGGTGCATGGGAAAGGAAAGCGTGAAAGGACTGCGCCCCCGCCTTGAAATATGCGCATATGCACATATATACTTCTTAAAGCGGCGGGGCCCGGCCATGCGCCGGTAGTACTGGAGAACCAGAACGGGCGGGAAGCAGGGGGTTGACCCGTGACGGAACTCTCGCGAATCACGGATGTTTTCAAGGCACTGTCGGATCCTACGCGCCTCCGGATCGTCCGGCTCATGGCCGCGAATGATGAGGAGGTGTGTGTCTGCGAACTCGTCGACTCCCTTGAGGTACCCCAATACCACGTGTCACGGCACTTGAAAGAGCTCCGCAACGCCAGGCTACTGCGGGCACGACGAGACGGCCGGTGGGTCTACTATTCCCTCGATCTCACGGACCCGGTCGTGAAGGAGCTGGCAGAGGTCGTCAGGCGGCTCCCTGCCGACTTATTCCGTGAAGACCAGAAAAACTTCGAGCAACGGATGACCTTGCGCGTCGGCGGCCGCTGCCGCGCGGGGATTCAGAAGAAGCACCTGGCCCCCAACGTCCGTGTTCGGAAGTAGTGCGAAGGAGGAATTGTCATGGACGAAAAGAGCCTTACCACGCGCGCCGTCGCCGAAGAGGCGGAACGCCATTCCTCGAGCCGAGAAGATGAGGACGCTGAAGAGGAAGAAGGCTTCGAAGGTCCCTGGTACCGCTTCCCCCCCATCCGTAATGCTGGCCTCGGAGGCATCGTGTTGGGCTTGGGCTGGTTAGCCGGGAAGCTAGGCCTTGGCCCCGCGGTCCAGATCCCCTTGTACGTCGTTGCCATTGCCCTCGGGGGCTACTTCTGGGTACGCGAGGGTTGGGAAGAGTTCATTGAAGAGCGGGAAGTAGGCATCGAAGCTCTCATGGCCTTCGCCACGTTGGGAGCCGTCCTTCTCGGCCAGTGGTTTGAGGCCACCTTCCTTGTCTTTCTCTACGGGCTGGCAGAAGGCCTGGAGGAGTACACCTTCGCTCGCACCCGCTCCGCCATCAAGGCGTTGCTCGATTTGGCCCCCAAGGAGGCGCGGCTCCTCGAGAACGGCCGGGAGCGCATGGTGCCGGCGAGCTCCCTGAAACCGGGCGATCGGTTCCTCGTGCGGCCGGGCGAATCCATCGCCACCGACGCCATCATTCGTGAAGGGCGGTCGAGCATTAACGAAGCTGCGGTCACAGGCGAGTCGGTGCCTGTGGCAAAGGGCCCAGGCGACCGGGTCTTTGCCGGCACAGTGAACGGTGAGGGCGCCCTTGTTCTGGAGGCCACGGCTACTTTCGAGGACAATACCCTGTCCAAGATCATCCGCCTGGTCGAACAGGCTCAATCAGAAAAAGGGCGGGCTCAGCGCTTCATCGAGCGGTTTGGTAGGCGTTACAGCCCTGTTGTCCTGCTTGCAGCCGTGGCCTTGGTCGTGCTCCCGCCCCTGATCGGTCTCGACTGGTCGACCTGGGCCACCCGCGCTGTGGTCCTCCTGGTAGCAGCGGCACCTTGCGCCCTTGTCATGTCGACGCCCGTGGCCATGGCTTCCGCCATCGGTACAGCTGGCAAGAACGGCGTGCTCATCAAGGGGGGCATCCATCTTGAGAACCTCGGCACGGTCCGCGCAGTGGCCCTCGACAAGACCGGAACGCTGACGCGCGGAGAGCCCGTGGTGACTACCATTGTCGCAGCGCCCGGATGGACGGAGCGGGAAGTGCTGGCGCGAGCGGCCGCGATTGAGCGTTTCTCCGAGCACCCCCTGGCCCGAGCCGTCATGGCCAAGGCCCAGAATGAAGGGATCGAGGTACCCGAGGCCGGGGACTTTCAGGCTCTACCCGGAGCCGGGGCCAGGGCGGTGGTCGGCGAGGTGAGCCTCTATGTTGGGAGCCCCGCTCTCTTTCAACAGCTGGGAGCCCGGGTCCCCGCGGAGCTGTCGGACAAGATCGACGAGCTGCGGGACAGCGGGCATACGGTCGTCTTCGTGGGCACCGATGAGGAAGTGAAGGGGCTGCTGGCCATCCGCGATGAGATCCGGCCCGAGGCAAAAGACGCTCTACAGGCATTGCGCGAAGCGGGTATCGAGCACTTCATCATGCTAACCGGCGACAATCAGCGGACGGCGAACGCCATCGCCCGGGAACTTGGCATCGACGATGTCCGGGCGGAACTGAAGCCGGAGGACAAGGCCAGGATCGTGCGGGCGCTGGCTGAAGAGTATGGCGGTGTGATCATGGTCGGCGACGGCATCAACGACGCGCCGGCCCTTGCCGCTGCCACGGTCGGGATGGCCATGGGCACCGCGGGAACCGACGCCGCTATTGAGGCGGCTGACGTCGCCCTGATGGCCGACGATCTGAGAAAAGTGGCTTACGCTGTTCGCCTGGGGCGCCGGGCCCGCGCCATCAGCCGCCAAAACATCATCTTCTCGCTAGCCGTTCTGGCGATCTTGATCCCGGGCGCGCTGACAGGCTGGCTTGGCGTCTCGCTGGCCGTTGCCGCTCACGAGGTGAGTGAGCTGCTGGCCGTCGCCAACGGCCTTCGTGCCCGTTAGAGGCATCGATGAAGGGGCAGCACCCGGCCGGAGTGCCGGGCCCTGCCCCGCCTTTCCGCGTCAGGCCACCTCGTAACCGGCTTCCTCGACGGCCTCTTTTGTCTCAAACCCGAGTAGGGTGCCTGGAATGACCCGGTTGGTTTTGGAGGTTGCCAAAGAGCCTGTTTCACGAACCCAGGTATTTCCGCAGGATTGCAGCCACGGGAGGTTAAGTGAAGGCATCGGTTGGAATTCGCCATCGCCTGAGGTGTTCCTATGGCCTACAACTTCCGCCCGGTGAACCGCGACCAACTGTACCTGCTCCCACCGAGCCTTCGCGACTGGCTGCCTGAGGATCATCTGGCCTGGTTTCTGATCGACGCCGTCGAGCAGATGGACCTGCGGGCCTTTTACGAGAAGTACCGCGCCGACGGTTGGGGCGGAGAGAGTTACGACCCAACCCTGATGGTGACGCTCCTGCTGTACGCCTACTGCGTCGGCGAACGGTCGAGCCGGCGGATCGAGCGGTTGTGCCTCGAGGACGTGGCCTTCCGGGTGATCACCGCCAACCAGAAGCCGGATCACGTGACCATCGCCCGCTTCCGCCAGCGCCATGCACGGGAGCTGGCCGCGCTGTTCACCCAGGTGCTGCGGCTGTGCCGTGAGGCGGGGCTGGGGAAGGTCGGCGTGGTGGCGCTGGACGGGACGAAAGTCAAGGCCAACGCCTCGCTGGCGGCCAACCGCACCTACGATGCGATTCGCCAGGAAGTGGAGAAGATGCTCCGGGAGGCGGAGGCCACGGACCGGGAAGAAGATGAGCGGTACGGCTCCGGGCGTCGTGGGGACGAGTTGCCGGAGGAGCTGCGCCACCGTGCGAGCCGGCTGGAGCGGCTGAAGGCATGCAAGCGGCGGCTGGAGGACGAGGCGGCCCGGGAAGCCGCCCGGCAGCAGGCCCGCATCGAGGAGCGGAAGGCGCAGGAGCAGGCGACCGGCAAGAAGCGGCGGGGGCGCAAGCCGAAGGCGCCGGATCCCTCGGTGGATCCGGCGGCGAAGGCGAACGTCACGGACCCGGACAGCCGGATCATGAAGACCCGGCAGGGCTTTGTGCAAGGGTACAACGCCCAGGCGGTGGTGACCGAAGACCAGCTCATCGTGGCCGCGGCGGTGACGCAGGACGCCAACGACGTGGGCCAACTCCACCCGATGCTCCAGCAGGCGCAAGCCAACCTGCGGGCCGCGGGCGTGGACAAGCCCATCCGGGCCGTCGTCGCCGACGCGGGGTACTGGAGCGAGGCGAACGTGAAGCAGGCACCGGCGGATGGGCCGGAACTGTTCCTGGCGACGAGCAAGGAGTGGAAGCAGCGCCAAGCCTGGAAGGATGCACCCCCTCCGCGGGGCCGGATCCCCAAAGGGCTGAGCCTGCGGGAGCGGATGGAACGTAAGCTGCGGACCCGGCGAGGGCAGGCGATCTACGCCAAGCGCAGCCAGACCGTGGAGCCGGTGTTCGGGCAGATCAAGGCCGTGCGAGGGGCCGACCGGTTCCTGCGTCGGGGTCTGGCGGCGTGTGACAGCGAGTGGAAGCTGCTCTGCCTGACCCATAACTTGCTGAAGCTCTGGCGAAGGGTCACGGAGGCGTCCTCATCCTCGCCCTTGGGTTGGATGGCGGCGGGGTTGGCGTAGATAGGGTAACGACCGGGCCGCCGGCCTACCCCGTCCTGGCCGTCAGCCCACGGGACATAGCCGAATCGACCCGGTACGTTCCCCCAGTTCTGATCTCGTCAGGATCAGTGAAACAGGCTCCAAAGAGGAACGTTATCTCTTCTTGAGGAAGGTGAATTCGTCCTACTCCGCGACAACTCGTCCAATCGCCCACGGGGACCAAAAAACAAACCATGTCCAAGGTTGACCACGGCGCAGCACCAGGCGCCACACCCAAAATCACCGGCATAACACCAAGCCGCCCTGCTCTACTTACGCCAGATTACGCTATTACGCTAGGCCACGCCGTAACACCCGCGCCGCAACGGCCAGTGCCACCGCATCGAAGGCCAGGAGGATTCCCACCATAGAGAAAACCAGCTGCGTATCCCAGCCGTTGAGGACCAGCGCGCGGGTGGCCTCGATGGCGTAGGTCATGGGATTGGACCGGGCCAGGACCTGCATCCATCCCGGCATGAGGTCGAGGGGGGCCAGAGCGGTACTCAAAAAGAGCAGGGGCAGGCTCAGGAACGCCGTGATGGTAAAGAACTCGGGATGCCGGCGAACGGCGAAGGCGAGGGCAATCGACAAGGTGGCGACCCCCGCCCCATAAAGGGCACCGATGCCAAGGGCCGCCACGATCCCGCCCAGGCCGGTGGCAAATCGAACCCCTAGCCCGTAGGCTGTCAGGATGATAAGCAAGTTCTGTACGGCGGTCACCGCCATGATGTAGACGAACCGGCTGGTGACGATGGACAGCCGCTGGATGGGCGCGGCCAGAAGGCGCTGCAGAAACCCGGTCTCCCGGTCGAAAAGGAGCTCAACCCCACCGTTTATGGCCCCGTTGAACACCGTCATCACCATGGCCCCGGCGCTCATGAAGGCCAGGTAGTTGTGCCCCGGCACATCGCCCGCCGCCATGCGGGCCAGCAGGTGACCGAAAAGCAACAGCCAGAGCACCGGCTGGCTCAACGTCGACAACCACGTCAAGGGCTCCCGGCGCAAGCGGAACCACCACCGCTGGAGCATCACACGGTTTTCCAGCCAGAATTCGCCCATCCTCCGCCCCCTCCAGCAGCGCTCGCCGTACCGTCCCGCTTGGATTGGATCCGACCTTCGGCAGCTTAGACCCAGCTTCCGCGAGTTCCGACCTAGTCCCCGCCAGCTCACACCCAGCCCTTGCCAGGGTAACCTAGCCTGCCGTCTCCCCATCCCGCAAGGCTCGCCCGGTCAAGTGGAGGAACACGTCGTCCAGGGTGGCCGGCCGAGCCGCCACCCCCCCAAGAGCGATCCCCGCCGCCCGGCAGGTGGCCAGGACCGGTTCCAGGGCGGCAAGGGAATCCCGCACCCGCAATCCGATGCGAACGGCAAGCCCGGAGCTGGAACCGGGCCAGTCCACCTCCACCTCCATGACCGGTTCCAGGACCTCGAGCTGCCGGGCCAGCTGCCGCACCTGTTCGGCCGGTTGGCCTGCCGCCACCCGCAACTCCAGATACTCGCTGCCATAGCGGGCCTTGAGCCGCGCCGGGGCATCCAGGGCAAGGCACCGGCCCCCGTCGATGATGGCCACCCGGTCACAGAGCCAGTCTGCTTCCTCCAGGTAGTGGGTGGTGAGCAGAATGGTGGTTCCCCGGTCCCGGAACGTGCGGATGTACTGCCACAGCCGCCGCCGGGTCTGGATGTCGAGGCCCAGGGTGGGTTCGTCCAGAACCAGCACGGCAGGCCGGTGTACCAGCCCCATGGCCAGGTCGAGCCGCTTCCGCATCCCGCCGGAGTAGTCTCGGACGACCCGGTCCGCGGCGTCGGACAGGTCGACCAGCTGCAAGAGCTCCTCCGCCCGCCGGGCTGCATCGGCAGGGGGAAGATGGTACATGCCGGCCACCAGCAGCAAGTTCTCCCGGCCGGTCAACAGGGGATCCACGGCCGTTTCCTGAGGAACCCACCCGACATAGCGCCTGGCCCGCGCGGGTTGCTCCGCCACGTCGATCCCGAGAATCCGGACCCGGCCGCTGGATGGTTTGAGCAATGAAAGCAGCACCTTGATGGTGGTCGTCTTGCCGGCTCCGTTGGGGCCCAGCAGGCCGAAGATCTCCCCTTGCTCGACACGGAAGCTGACGTCGCGGACGGCTTCAATGGCGCCGAAACGCCGGGACAGGTGCTCCACCTCGATCGCCGGTACCCGCGTTGGACCCGGACCGCCACCCGCCGCCGCCAAGGTCCGCCCCGCCGCCCCTGTCACGCCCAGGTCACCATCCGTACAAGAGCGGCCAGAGTCGGACCCATCCCTGCAAGGACCTGGGTCAGGAAAAGCCCAGGGTCCGTCCAGATCCCTCCGGCCCCTGCGAAGGGGCCCCAGGTGGTGCCGATGGCGGCCACAGCCCCCGGCAGTCCCTGCACCAGAGCGGCCAGGGCCTGGACCCCATAGCCGGGCCGGCCGAATCCGTAGAGCAAGAGGAAGGTCAACGGCCCCGTGACCGACGTGAAGAACCAGATGGGATAGGCCCAGCGGGCCACCCGGCGGTGGCGGTCGTAGCGGCCGCGCAGACCCAGGACCAGCGCCACCAGCACCAGGGGGGCCGTCACGCTGGCCGCCAGGCTGTGGGCGCCCAGGATCACCAGGTAGATCAGCCGAATGGCAGCCTGGCCTTCGAACGGCGTCGTCCCGTAGAGGACGCTCTTGGTCAGGTACAGGATGAGGAACACCGCCTGCAACCCGGCCGCCAGCAGCATGCCCCGGCGATGCCCCGCCACGTCACCCGCACGGATCCGCCGGTACGCCCGGGCGATCACCACGGCGCTGATGGCGTTGAGGGTGGCGTTGGTCGCGGCGATGACAAATACAGGGTCGATGGTGGCTCCCGCCTTCCCTGCATGGATTGTGGCGTCATGGTTCTTGAACTTGATGCTTGGTGATGGTTCGGCGATGATGTTCCGGCCGGGCGTTGGGTGTGCCGGAACGCCAAGTGCGTCCGCACCGGATGGGTAGGTGCCTAACCCCATGATACCCGTGACCGTCTCCCAAAGCCTAGCCGAACCTGGCCGCCTGTGAGCGCCGTTTTCAACACCACGGTCCCGCCATCAACTGGCCTGCTCGGGCCAGAAGTGCCGCTTCAGCTCGGGCACGCGGCTGCGAGCCACCGGAATCGTCACCGGCTGGCCGGCGTGGACCACGGTCAGGTTGTAGGTCCCGTTGAAGAACGGGCTGATCTCCCGCACCTTGCGCAGGTTGACGATGTAGCCCCGGTGGCAGCGGAAGAACCGGTCCGGGGGGAGCAGGTCTTCCAGCTCCCGCAAGGTGTAACGGGTCGGGAGGCGGTGGGTCGCCGTGTACACGAAGACCTGGTCGTTCTCCGCTTCGGCGTAGACCACTTCTTCTACGGGGATGGGCACCGCGGCCTCGTCCCGGACCCCCATCACCCAGCGCGGCCGGGGCCGCCCGCGGCCGCCGCCCGTCGCGGCCGGCCCGCCCCCCGCTCCCTCCGCGGCGCCCGGTGCCGCCGCCTGGTCAGCCGCCGCCGGTCCTGACCGCCCCGCCTGCGCCACCACCCCACCTGGCGCCCGCGAACCCGCTTGTGCTCCCGCTCCTGTGGCGGTGGCGCCCGGACCCGCCACGGGAGTGGCCTGGGCATCCGGCACGACCTGGCTTGCAGGGCCCACACCTGCCGGGGTCGTCCCCACCGGACCCGCTACGGGCGTCGCCGGAGTTCTCGCCGGCCCTGCACCCCCCCGCAAGGCCAGCCGCTCCCGGACCCGGCTCAAGGCCTCCCGCAGCCGGTCGTCGCTGTAGGGCTTGAGGAGGTAATCCAGGGCCCGGGCCTCGAAGGCCTTGACGGCGTACTCGTCGTAGGCCGTGGTGAAGATCACGTACGGAGCGCCGGGCTGCTGTTTGAGCCGCTCGGCCAGTTCCAGACCGGAAATTCCCGGCATGGCGATATCCAGGAAGACCACATCGTAGTCCAGGGCGCCGATCAGCCGCAGGGCTTCCCGGGCAGTGGCCGCCTCGCCGGTGATCTCGACCCCCGGTTCCCGGCTCAGCCGGTAGCGCAGCTCCGCCCGGGCGGGGTACTCGTCGTCGACGATCAGGGCCCGGATGGGCCGGTCCCCTGGCGGCGGGCCGTCCAGATCCCACTCCCATTCGGGGTCGCCGTTCGGGTCGAACGCGGCCCCGCCGCGGCCCGGCTCCCCCGCGGGCGACGGACCCCTCCCGGTCCCGGTCGCGGGCAGCGGTCCTGCGGCTGCGTCCGCACCCCGGTCTTCTTCGGGCCGCCCTTCCGGCTGCCGCTCGGATCGGGGCCGGCGCTCGTACCCCTGCGGCCGCTCAAGCCCGTCAGGCCCTTCCCGTTCCGGCCGCTGCCGTCCCGCCCGTTCCTGTTCGTCCGGCCGTTCCAATTCTGGCTGTCGCTCGGCAGGCACCGTCATGGCGCCGGTTCCTCCTTATCGCGCCGGTTCCTCCCTGGCCGGCTGCCCGGCCTGGCGCCGCAAGGGGACCACCAGGCGCACCAGGGTTCCCCGCCCCGGGCGGCTTCGCACCTTGAGCCCGTACGCCTCCCCGTACAAGCCCACCAGCCGCTGGTTGACGTTGGAAAGACCCAGCCCCATGCCCTTGCCGACCCCGGGCCGGAAGATCTCCTGGCGCAGTTCCGGGGGGATGCCGACCCCTGAATCGGCCACCACCACGTGCAAGTGGCCGCCGCGCACCCGGGCCGCCACCGTCAGGCGCCCGCCGCCTTCCCGGGGTGCCAGCCCGTGGACCACCGCGTTCTCCACCAGGGGCTGGATGGTCAGCACCGGCACCAGGCAACCGAAGGCCCGGGGGTCGATCCGCACGCGGAAGCGCAGGTTGTCGCCGAACCGCGCCTGCTCGATCTCCAGGTACATCTGCACGTACTCCATCTCGTCTTCCAGGCGGATGAACTCGTCCCGTACCGTCAGGGCCCGGCGGAGGAACACCGCCAGCTTCACCAGCAGGTCGCGGGCCCGGTCGGGGTCGGTGCGGCTGAACATCAGGACCGTGTTCAGGGTGTTGAACAGGAAGTGCGGGCGGATCTGGGCCTGCAGGGCCTCGAGCCGCGCCCGGGCTGCCAGTTCCCGCAGCCGCTCGGCCTCGGCCAGCTCCATCTGCAGGCTGAGCAGCTGGGCGATCCCCGCCCCCAGGCGGTGGACCATGCCGGGGATGTCGTTGCGGTGGGTGCGATACAGCTTCAGCGTCCCCACCACCTGGTCCCGGACCTTGAGGGGTGCGATGACCGCCGCCTGCAGGGGGCAGGGGCAACCGGCGATGGGACATTCGAAATCCGCCTTGGAGGCCACCAGCCGCAGCCGGCCCGTCGCCAGCACGTTGCGCGTGGCCCGGGTGAGGATGGGCTGGTGCCGCACCATGAAGGGGCAGCCCAGGCCGGCGTAGCCCAGGATGGTCTGCCGGTCCGTGATGGCCACGGCGTCGACCTCGGCGATGTCGCGGATGATCTCGCAGATCTTCTGGGCCGTTTCCTCGTTCAGCCCCTGCCGCACGTAGGGCAGGGTCTCCTCGCCGATGCGGAAGGTGTGGTCGAGGAAGGTCCATTCGGCCGTCACAGTGCATCCACCCCGCACCCGGTACACGGTCGTGCGGCACCCGTACCGGCTGCATCCTGAGACCCGTGCCTATGTGAAGTTCGTCACAAATCGGCCAGTTCTTTCTTGACCCCGTCACAGCCAGATGGTATTTTCGACGTTAACATATTCGAGGCGCCCGCGGTACGGAGGGGGTCCGAACGGTATGCTGGTGTACGTGAACGGTCGCTTCGTCCCCAAGGAGGAGGCGACCGTGTCCGTTTTCGACCACGGCTTTCTCTACGGCGACGGGGTGTTCGAGGGCATCCGGGCATACAACGGCCGGGTCTTCAAACTGGACGAACACATCCAGCGGCTTTATGAATCGGCCCGGGCCATCCTGCTGGAGATCCCCATCCCTCCCGAGGAGATGGCCGCCGCCGTGGTGGAAACCTGCCGTCGCAACGATCTGGCGGAAGCCTACATCCGGGTGGTGGTCTCCCGGGGCCCGGGGGACCTGGGCATCGACCCGCGCAAGTGCCCCCGGGCCACGGTGGTCATCATCGCCGACCGGCTGGCCCTATACCCCGCCGAGCTTTACGAGCAGGGCATGCGGGTGATGACCGTCGCCACCCGCCGCACCTCGCCGGCCGCCCTGAACCCGCGGGTCAAGTCCCTCAACTACCTGAATAACATCCTGGCCCGGCTGGAAGCCAACCTGGCCGGTTTCGCCGAAGTCATCATGCTGAACGAGGAAGGCTACGTGGCCGAATGCACGGGCGACAACATCTTCATCGTCCGCCATGGGCGGCTCCTGACGCCGCCGCCCCACCTGGGCATCCTGCAGGGGATCACCCGGGACACGGTGATGGAGCTGGCCCGGCGGCGGGGCATCCCCGTGGAGGAGGCCGTCTTCACCCGGCACGACGTGTACGTGGCGGAGGAATGCTTCATCACCGGTACCGCCGCCGAGGTCTGCCCGGTGATCGAGGTCGACGGCCGCAGGCTGGGGGACGGCCGGCCGGGTCCCATCACCCGCCAGCTGATGGCCGATTTCCGCGAGTACGCCCGCAGCCACGGCACCCCCATCTGGGACGAACCGGCCGCCCAGGCGGCAGCCGGCGCCTGAGGAGGAACGTCCCGGAAGGCGGGAGGCAAGCCCGGCGCCCGCGGCCTGACCTGGGCCGCGGGCGCCCGCCTTTTGAGCCGCGCTCACCGCACCCGCGCTTCAGCCCCTGCCCCCGTCACCACTCGTCCCCTCCCGTCACCACTCGTACTCCCGCTTGAAGAACCACCACAGGCCCACGCCCAGAGCCAGCATGAAGGCCAGCAGGGCCGGATACGCCCAGGGCAGGTCCAGCTCGGGCATGTACTTGAAGTTCATGCCGTAGATGCCCGTGAGGAAGGTCAGGGGCAGGAAGATGGTCGAGAGCACCGTGAGCCTCAGGATGAGGCGGTTGGTGCGCTCGGCCGCCAGGGCGAGCCGCAGGTTCATCAGGGTGACGACCAGCTCCCGGGCGTTCTCGAGCCGGCCGCTCAGCCGCCCCGCGTGGTCCCGCAGGGCGCGCAGGTAGGGACGCAGCTGGCGGTCGCCCAGCCCCTCGCCCCGGCCTTCGTAGCCGTTGTAGCTGCTCTCCAGAAGCCGGTCGAGCACCTCGCTCAGGCTGTTCAGCCGCCGGTGCAGCTGGCCGGCCCGCCGGTGCAAGGTGCTGAGGAACGACACGCCGCCGGCATCCCGCCACCGCCCGGGGGCGGGGCGCCTGGATCCATTGACCGCCGCGGGCCGCGGTCCCCGCACCCGCCTCCAGCGGGGCTCGCCCGCCGGCGGCTGTCGGGTCCGGTCAGAGGCGGCACCCGCCGGGGCCTCGCCGGTTTGACCGGCGGCGGGGCTGGTTGGGGCCCTGCCGGTTCGGCCGCCGCCGGGGCCGCCCGGGGCGGGTGCGGTTTCGCCGGATGCAGGGCCTGCCCGGCCCGGGGCACCTGCGCCCGGAACCGTGTTCCCGGTGCGGGCCGCGTCGCCCTGGCCGGCAGGCGCGCCCCCGGGGCCGGGTTCGTCCCTGAGGAAGTGGGCCTCCACCGGCTCCAGGCGGTCTTCCAGGCGCTGGACATGGTCGCCGTAGCTGTGCAGGACGTCTTCCAGCAAGAAGTAGAGGAGCCACGGCGCCGTACGGGGCACGGAGGGCGGGCCGGTGGCCAGCCGCTCCCGCAGCCGCTCCCACGGGTCGCCGCCCCCGTCGCAGACGGTGGTCACTTCGCCGGGGGCCAGGATGACCAGGCAGGGACGGCCGGCCGGCAGCAGGATCTGAAAGACCAGGGTCCCACCGGCGGCTTCGACCCCGTAGGGTGCCGTGCCCGACTCCAGCCGGCTCCAGAGGAAGGGAGCCAGGGCGCGACGCCGGCGCAGCAGGTCCCAGTCGGCCGGGGTGGGGTCCCGCACATCGAGCCAGACCACCACCCGGTGGCCGCCGGCACGGCCAGCAGTGCCACGTGTTGCAGGCTCGGCGCGGCCGTCGCCTGGTGCCTCGACGCGAGCCGCTCCGCCCTCAGGGTCGCGGCCCGGGGCCCCGGAAGCTTCCGCGCCTCCCGGTCCCTGGCCTGGAGCCTGCCCGTCGCCGGGCACCCTGCCTTCCACCAGGCCCCGCTCCGACCACTCCCACGCCCGGATCAAGCCGCATGCCCACCTCCAGGCCGGTGCCCCTCCTTCTTGGCAGCGCCAGCTCTCCGGCACCGCTTTGCCTGCCCAGCCCTCGGCAGCGCCAGCCCTCCCGCACCGCCGTGCCAGCCCAGCCCTCGGCAGCGAGACCCGCCGGCCGCCGCCTGGCCGGACCAGCCCTGCCACCCGCCGAGCCCCGGCGCCGTGTCGGCACGCCCGCCCGGGTGGCCCACGCGGCCTGCAGACTCACCCCACCACATACCCGCCCCGCCGGCACACCCGTTTAGTCTTGCTGGATCACCTCGGCGATATGAAGGCTGACGATCTTCCCGGCAAAGCCCATGAGATCCTTGCCGGCCGCCCGCCCCTCGGCCGATTGCAGCGCCGCCTGCAGGCTGGCGGCGTCGTCGAAATACATTTCGGCCATCAGGTAGTAGGGCGACGAGCCCCCCGGCGAGCCGGTCACCCGGGCGATCTCGACGCGGCGCAGGCCCGGCATACGCTGGGCCAGGGGCAGGTGCACCTCCCGGTAGTGCCGGTCGAAAGCCTCCGGGTCGTCGGGATGCTGATATAGGGCCACCAGCTTGACCACCATCCATCCCCCCTCTCGCGGACTGGTGCGCCTTTCCGGAGGTTTCGGCGGGGCGGCAAGGGGTTCCTGGGCGCGGCCGCGCAAAGGGCTCCGGGTCCCACGGATGATATAGCGGCGGCCGCCGGAAGCAGCGCCTGCTCGTGCTCCTCATCTATGACCTGGCCTTCCACCGCCTGGATTCGACCAGATGGCGGCGGCCACCCTGGTGGTGCTCCCGTCCCTCGTGCTGTCCCTGGTGCTCTTCTTCCTGTTGCAGCGGGAGTTCGCGGAGGGACATACCTTGAGTGGGATCAAGGTTAGTGGGACCAAGGGGTGACTCCCGGGGTCAAGCGGGTGCGGACCGGAGGCACCCCACAGGGCCCCGGCCGGAGGATCCCCACCGGGTCCCGGCGGAGGATCCCCGCCGGCCCCCGGCGAAAGGCTGCCGGGCGGGTTCCGTCCCGCCATTGCGTCACTGAGCGCCAGGAGCCCCGTGGCCGCCGGGACATGACCGGGGCAGGGGCGGGGGAGGGCCGCCATTGCAAGGCACAGGACGACCACAGCCCGCAGGGCGATCGCGGCCGGGTACGGAGAAGCGGCCATGGGACGGTGCCAGCGAGCCGCTCTTGCCCGGCTCCCCCATCCTCACCGTGCCGGAAGAGCTGGCAGCGGTGGAGCCCGTGGCGGTGACGGGGAACTTCTGGGTGTCCCTGCCGGACCTCGACCCGGCCACCGCGGCGGCGCGGTCCGTGGGCGTGCTGAGCGGCGTCGCCCGGGCCCTGATCGAGTTCACCGGAGCCTCGGTGGGGCGGCAGCCCGGGCACGGGGACGGCCACGGCCCGGCGGAGGGTCCAGGGACCGGTGAGGCGCCCGGTCCCCTGCTCATCCCCGTGGTCGAGCAGGACGGCCGGCGCCTGTGGCCGCCGGCGCCGGAAGGTGGCCGGACGGCCACCGCCGGCCCGGCGACGACCGCTTCGGGGGCGCCTGCGGCGGTGGGGGCCTGCGACCGCCCCGCCACCACCGCCGCAAGGGCGACCGCGGCGGGAGCCGGCGACGGCCCGGTCACGTCCGGCCCAAGGGTGCCTGCGGCCGCGGCGGCCGGCGACCGCCCTGCCGGTCGCCTTCCTGGTTCCGAAAGCCCCGAGACCATCGGGGGTGCCCCCCAGCAACTCCCGTCCCCGGCCAGCCCCGAGCTGCACTATCTGGGAGGGTGGGTGCCCCAGTGGCAGATCGAGCTTCCCGGCCTGCCGGACTTGAGCCTTGAGGTCACCTGGCTGGCCCCGGCCGGCCAGCGGGGCTTTGCCGTCGCCCTGCGCCTCGTCCCGGCGGCGGGTTCCGGCGGCCGGCTCCCGCTGCCCGCGGGGGTGCGGCTGGGACTGCTGGTTCGTCCGGGGACCGTGTACCGCACGGTCTACCACCGGCGGCCCCTGGCCGGTGATGCCGGGCCCTTCCCCTACCGCTGGACCAGGGCTCTGGCCTGGGAGGCTCCCGGCACGGTGCCCGTTGCAGCCCTGGCCCTGCGCTCGGCCGCAGGCGATCCCCCCGAGCGGGAGACGGGTGGGGATGGCTGGGCGTTCTGGTCACCCCCCGGCACCGGGGAGCTCATCGTGTACGGCGGGGTGGCGCCCGAAGCCGACGGCGCCGCCACCACGGCGGTGCACCTGGCCCGGGTGGGATGGCAGCGGCTGCTGGACGCCACCCTGCAGTGGCTGGCCGCCCGGGATCCCTTTCGGCCCCAGCGGGACAGGAACCGGCCGCAGGCGGCAGGCGAGCAGGACCCGGTCGAACCTCACGGGGACCGCCAGCGGGTGGCACCGGCGCCCGAACCCGCCCTGCCCCCCTGGCGCCGGGCCGCCTTGCGCCGGGCCGGCCTGGACCGGGCCGTCGCCCTGGGCCTGCTCAGCCCGCCGGAAGCCCGCGCCCTGGAAGACCGCCTCCGGCGCAACCTCTGGTTCAGCTTGTTCTACGCCCACGGCCGGACCCTGGACGGGGACGACTGGGTCCTGCTCACCTCGCGCAGCCCGCGCTACTACGTGAGCGGCGCCCACTGGACACGGGACAGCCTGCTCTGGGCCTTTCCCGCCCTGCTATCTACCGACGCGGACCTGGCCCGGGAGATCCTGGTGGCCGGTTTCGCCCGTTACACCCGCTACCCGGGCGAGCACAGCCAGTACCTGGACGGCACGGTCCTCTATCCGGGCTGGGAGCTGGACCAGGCTGCGGCCTGGCCCCTGACCCTGGCCCGGTACCTGGAGGCCACGGGCGACGCGTCCATCCTCGACGAACCGGCCGTCGCCGCCGGGCTGGCCGCCGTCCTGGCCGCGGCCGAGGCCCGGCGGGATGAGGCCACGGGGCTCGTCGCCACCTTCCTGCTGCCGTCGGACGACCCGGCCCAGGCGCCCTTCGTGACCTACGACAACGCCCTCTACGCCCAGGCGCTGGAGGACCTGGCCCGGGCATCGGCCCGGACCCAGGCCCGCCGGGACCGGCCCGCCGCACCAGGCCATGGGGATGCCTCCGCGGTGGCCGTACTCCCGGTGGCCGTGGGGCCAGAGGTGCCCTGGCGCCCCACCCTCGCCGCCGGCAGCGCCGGTCGCGCCTCGGCGGCTGACCACACCCCGGGCGCCGGTGCCGCCCCGAACATCCCGCCCGCCTCCACCGCCGGTTCTGCCTTCAGCGCCCTGGCTTCCTCTCGGCCCGGAGTGGCCCCACCCGCCGGCACCGGACCCGCGGGCACCCGGACCACCCGCCATCCGGGCGGCAGCCCGGATCCCGCCTGGCTGGCCGGGCGGGCCGCCCATACCCGCCGGGCCGTGCTGGCCCACTGCGTGGTGCCCGGACAGTGGGGCCCCCAGTTTGCCTGGGCCGTGGCCGGACCCGGCGGCGCGGGCGCCGTGCTGTACGACGAGCCGCCGGGCACGCTGGAGCTTCTAGGCCCCTACGGCTTCGCCCGCCGCCGGCCGGACGACCCGCTGGACGTGGCGGCGGTGCTCGCCAACACGGTGCGGTGGATCTACTCGCAGCACAATCCCTTTGGGCCGCCGCCCGGGCCCTTTGCGACGCCCACCTGCCCCCACGCCCGCCATCCCTGGCTGCTCAGCGTGGCCGCGGGCTTGCTGGCCGGGCGGCGGGAGTACCTGAGATGGCTGGCCCGGGCGCCCATGGACAGCGGGTTCGCCTGCGAGACCGTGGACGCGGCGACGGGACAGGTCCGCACCGGCCCTGCCTTTGCCACCTGCGCCGGGTTCGTCGCCTGGGCCGCGCTGGCCGCCCTGGAACGACTCGCCCTGGAAGAGCCAGCCAGAAGGAGCGCCCGGGAAGCACCCGGGAAGGGCACCGGGCCGGGGGATTCAGTACAGTAGACATCGGAACGGGAGGAGAAGGCTGTGGTGGATTTCCCGCCTCGACAAGGTTCCCACAGTACACAAGACGCACAAGACGTACCGGCGGGCAGCGCAGCCGCGGAAGAGGGGTCCCAGGGCACGCCCGGCACCGGGGCTCCGGGAACGGAGGTGGCACCGGCCGGCCGGGCCGGGCCCCAGGCCGAGTCCCGGGCCCCGGCGCCAGCCCCGGGCGCCGAGCCCGAGCCGGTGGACGTGCTGGTCATCGGCGCCCATCCCGACGACGCCGAGATCGGCATGGGCGGCACCCTGGTCAAGCTGCACCGGCTCGGCTACCGCATCGGCCTGATCGACCTGACCCGGGGGGAGCTGGGCAGCAAGGGCACCCCGGAACGGCGGGCCCAGGAGGCGGCGGCCGCCGCCCGGGTGTACGGCGCCCGTTTCCGCCTCAATCTCCACCTGGGCGACAACCGGGTGGAAGACTCCCCCGCCCTGGGCCGCAAGCTGGCCGCCCTGATCCGCCGCTGCCGGCCGCGGCTGGTCTTCACCCACCATGGCGACGACCGCCACCCCGACCACCGGGGGGCGTGGGCCCTGGTGCGGCGGGCCGTGTTCCAGGCGGCCCTGCGCAACCTGGATCTGGGCGAGCCGTACCACCTGGTGGACGCCCTGCTCTTCTTCCCCGTCAACGAGTGGGTCGAACCCAGCTTCGTCGTCGATATCACGGACACCTTCGAGGGGAAGCTGCAGGCCATGCGGGCCTTCGCCAGCCAGTTCGTCGAGCCCACGGCCCCCATCGACCACAAGTACTTCGGGGTCGAGGACTACCTCGAGGCGGCCACCGTCCGTGCCCGGCACTACGGCCTGCGCATCGGCGTGCGTTACGGCGAGGCGTTCCTGGCCGACGCGGTGCCGGTCGCCGATCCCGTGGCGGCCTTCCGGCGGGGCTGAGGACCCGGCTGCCCGGGTCCCGGCTGTCCGGGTCCCGGGCGGCCGCCCGGTCCCGGGCCGGTCCCCGCCGCGCCGCGGGCTGCCGGGGCGGGGGGCCGTGCCGTGGCCCGCGAACCCGGGGAGGCTCCGGGCGTCTCCACCCCGGGCGAAGAACCTTGACCGCTGCCCGGCGCCGCCGCCGGCCGGGCTGCCGCCATGGCCCGGAGAAGGCGCCGCTCCGCTTCCTGCAGCCGCCTCACCATGGCGATGGGGGGCACCCCTTCTTCCCGGGCCAGTTCGGCAATGGACCGGGGCGTCCCCCCGTCCAGGCCCCACCGCCGCGCCAGGATCCTGGCGTCGGCGGGTGGAACCAGCTCCAGCCCCCGCCGCACCCAATCCGCACCTGCAATCTGGGCAAGACTGCCGAGATGGACGAACACGGTGCCTCCCTCCCCAACCCATACATGCTGCGGCGGGCTGGGGGGTGATGGGCGGCCGTCCCTTCGTGCCGCCCCGGCCCTGGAGCTACCCGGCAGTGCTTCCGCAGAGCGCGAGCGAGATTGACGGTGATATCGTGTGATGAAGCGTTATTGGCGGGGACTTTTGCGATTCGCCACCGTCCACATGGCCAGGCTGGCCACAACGGTGTCTTTCCGGTATCTTTTGGTGTGGTTCCCCACGGCGCTTCCATGCCCCAGGCTGGTCCCCGGCGAGAGGGCCTGGCTCGCGCGTCTCTCGTGACGTCCTTTCTCCGGTCCATGACGAAGCGGTGGGAGCGAATCGTCAGGAGGTGGTAGCCGGTGGCGGGAGGCAAGGGCCGCGTCCGGCCGGTGCCAGGCGCATGGCAGGAGTTTCTGGCCAGCGAGGCGGGGGCCGGGATCCTCCTCATCGCCTGTGCCGTCATCGCCATGATCTGGGCCAACTCGCCGGCATATGAAGCCTATCGGGCCCTGAAGGAACTCCCGGTGGCGCTGCGGCTCGGGTCTATGGAGCTGGACATGACCCTGGCCGAGTGGGTGAAGCACGGGCTGATGTCGATCTTCTTCCTCGCGGTCGGTCTCGAGATCAAGCGGGAACTGCTGGCCGGAGAGCTGGCCGATCCGCGCCGGGCCGCCCTGGCCGTCATCGCGGCAGTGGGCGGGATGGTGGTTCCGGCGGCGATCTACAGCGTGGTGAATGCCGGCGGGCCCGGCGCACCGGGGTGGGGTATCCCGATGGCCACCGACATCGCCTTCGCCCTCGGGGTCCTCAGCCTGCTCGGCCCGCGGGTGCCCGTTGGGCTCAAGGTCTTCCTCACCGCGGTGGCCATCGTCGACGACCTGGGGGCCGTACTGGTCATTGCCTTGTTCTACAGCGGGGGTCTCCAGCCCGGTCCCCTGCTGCTCATGGCGGTGGCGCTGGCAGGGGCCCTCGCTTACGGCCGCCTGGCCCGCGGCCAGCACCTGGCGGTGTATCTGCTCTTCGGTCTCCTGGCATGGTACGGCTCGCTCCAGGGGGGGATCAGTCCCTCCGTCGCCGCCGTCCTCCTGGCCTTGACCGTCCCCATGGAAGCCACGGAGGGCAACGTGCCGGCCCGCGGCACCGGCGGCCCGGCCGGCAGTGGGACCACGCCGGCCCACGCGGCGGCCGGTCCCCTTCACCGCCTTGAACACATGCTGAGCCCCTGGGTGACCTATGCCATCCTGCCCTTGTTCGCGCTGTTGACGGCGGGGGTATCGCTGGAGGCGGCCTCCCCGAGCCGTGTCACCATGGGCGCGTTCCTTGGCCTGCTCCTGGGCAAGCCCGCCGGCCTCCTGGGCGCCAGCTGGCTCGCTGTCCGCGCCGGCTGGGCCTCCCTGCCGGCCGGCACGGGCTGGAGCGCCATGGCCGGTGCCGGCCTGCTGGCAGGGATTGGCTTCACCATGTCCCTCTTCATAGCAGGCCTGGCGTTCGACGGCACCCCTTACCTCGATCAGGCGAAGATCGGCGTCCTGACCGCATCGGCGGTGGCCGGTATCGCCGGCCTGGCCGTGCTGAGCGCGGGCACGGCACGATCCGCGACGCGAGCCACAAGATAAGGGGACGGGCAGGCGGCAGCGGAACCGGGCATGGGGCCGGGGCCCTAGGACCGGGCGCGGAGCCCGTGCGAGGGACCCGGCCGCAGGGACGGGTCACGAGGCTCGAGCACGGAGCTCGGCCGCACAGACCGGCCGCGACACCCGAGCACGGAGCCCTGCCGCAGGGACCGGTCACAAGGCCCGGCCGCCAGGCCTATGCCTGTACCCGCCTGCGGGAAGGCAGGGGGAATTCTCGCCAGGGGGTGGAACCATCGACGTCCTGACCCTGCTGCTGCTGGGACTGGGCATTGCGCTGTTGCTGGGGGTGGCGCTGACCTGGCTGGCCGATCGGGTCGCCTTCCCCGCCCTGGTGCTGTTCCTCGGCCTGGGCATGCTGGCCGGCAGCGACGTCCTGGGCTGGGTCTACTTTGACAACGCCCGCCTTGCCCACCAGGTGGCCACCGTCGCCCTGGCGCTCATCCTGTTCGAAGGCGGGCTGGCCTCACGGTGGAGCGAGCTGCGCCCCGTCCTGGCTCCGGGGCTGGTCCTGGCCACGGCCGGCGTCGCCATCTCCGCCGCGCTGGTGGGAGCGGCGGCGGCCTGGCTGCCCGGTCTGGACTGGACCCATGGGCTGCTCATCGGCGCCATCGTCGGTTCCACCGACGCCGCCGCCGTCTTTGCCATCCTGCGCCGCACGCCGCTCCCCCGCAAGCTGGCCGCCACCCTTGAGCTGGAGTCAGGGACCAACGATCCGGTGGCCATCTTTCTCACCGACCTGTTCGTCCGCATGGCGATCGAACCGGTCGCCCCCCTGGAAGGCCTGGCGCTGCTGGTCCGGCAGGTCGGGTTCGGCGCCGTGGCGGGATGGGCGGCCGGGCGGGCAGGAGCCGTCGCCATGAACCGCCTGGCCGCGGAATCCAGCTACCCGTACATGCTGTTGAGCACGGGCGTCGCCCTGACGGCCTACGGCGCGGCGGCGGTGGTGGGCGGCAGCGGTTTTTTGGCGGTCTATCTGGCCGGGCTCATGATGAGCCGCTACGCGCCGGTGTACCGGCTCACGGTGGTGCGGTTCCACGAGGGCCTGAGCTGGGTGGCCCAGGTGGGCATGTTCGTCCTCCTCGGGCTGCTGGTCTTTCCCAGCCAGTTGCCGGAGGTTGCCGGCGGGGCCCTGGTGATCACCGGCGCCCTCATGCTGGTCGCCCGGCCCCTGGCCACCTGGATCTGCACGCTGCCCTGGGACTTCGACTGGCGCGAGCGCCTGTTCCTCGGCTGGGCGGGCCTGCGGGGCGCGGTGCCCATCGTGCTGGCCACGGTCCCGCTGGCCGCCGGGCTGAAAGACAGCTGGTACCTGTTCCACGTGGTGTTCTTCGTCGTCCTGGCATCGGTGGCCGTCCAGGGCACCACGCTGGCTCCCCTGGCCCGCTGGCTGGGGCTGGCCGCGCCGGGGGCGGGACCTGCGGAGCCCCGGCTGGAGCTGGCGCCGGTGGGCCGGCCCGCCGTGGGCCTGATCCACGTGCAGGTCTCAGAACATGCCTCGGCGGCGGGGCGCAGCCTCTCCCAGGTCAACCTGCCCGGAGGGGCGACGGTCACCATGCTGGTGCGGGACGGCCGGGTGATCCCGCCCCGGGGCCGGACGGTGCTCCATCCCGGGGACCACCTGTACGTTCTCGTACAGGAGCGGGACGTGGAGCCGGTGATCGCTCTGCTGGCGGGCACCGAACCCGGCCCGAGGGGTGGAACGGGCCGGCCCCCAGCCGGAGACGGCGCACCCCCGCCGCCCGCACCGGCATCGGAGGTCACCTGATCCAACCGGACGGCCACCCGGGCTGCCTCGCCCTGGGTGACGATGGGGGCTGCCTCACCCTTCGCCCCCGCCGCCCTCGCTGCCGCCTTCCTCCACCGCCGCCCGGCCCGCCGCCAGCCGGGCGATGAGCACGCGGAAGGGCGAGCAGCTGACGTAGTCCAGCCCCGCCCGGTGGCAGAAGGCGATGGACGCCGGATCGCCGCCGTGCTCGCCGCAGATGCCCACCTTGAGGTCGGGCCGGACCCGGCGGCCGTCGGCCACGGCCAGCTGGATCAGCCGGCCCACCCCGGCGGCGTCCAGGGACACGAAGGGGTTCTCCGGCAGGATCTTCTCCGCCAGGTAGTGGTGGAGGAACTTGCCCTCGGCGTCGTCGCGGCTGAAGCCGAAGGTGGTCTGGGTCAGGTCGTTGGTCCCGAAGGAGAAGAACTCGGCCACCTGGGCGATCTCGCCCGCCGTCAGGGCCGCCCGCGGCACCTCGATCATGGTGCCGATCCGGACCTTCAGGTCCAGGCCCGTCTCCGCCTCCACCTCCCGGCGCACCGCCTCGATGCGCTCCCGCAAGAAGGCCAGCTCCCGCACGTGGGCCACCAGCGGGATCATGATCTCCGGCCGGGCGTCCACGCCGCGGCGCCGCAGGTTGGCCGTGGCCCGGAAGATGGCCCGGGCTTGCATCTCGTACACCTTGGGGAAGGTGATGCCCAGGCGGCAGCCACGGTGGCCCAGCATGGGGTTGGCCTCATGCAGGGCCCGCACCTTGCGCAGGAGCTCACGGCGCTCCTCCAGCCGGGCCGGGTCGCCGCCCTCCAGCTCCAGCCGCGTCACCTCCACCAGCAGCTCCTCCAGGGAGGGCAGGAACTCGTGGAGCGGCGGGTCCAGCAGGCGGATGGTCACCGGCAGCCCGGCCATGGCCTCCAGGATCCCTTCGAAGTCGGATTGCTGCATCACCGCCAGCTCGGCCAGGGCCGCCTCCCGCTCCTCCCGGGTCTCGGCCAGGATCATGCGCTGGACGGCGGGCAGCCGCTCGGGGCCCATGAACATGTGCTCGGTCCGGCAGAGGCCGATGCCCTCGGCGCCGAACTCCCGGGCCCGGCGGGCGTCTTCCGGCGTGTCGGCGTTGGCCAGCACCCCCAGCCGCCGCGCCGCGTCCGCCCACTCCAGTAGCTGCCGGAACTCGGGCGACAGCTCCGGTTCCACCAGCGGCACCTGGCCGGCGAACACCCGGCCCGTGGCGCCGTCGATGGTGATCATGTCGCCCTTGCGGAAGACCCGGCCCCCCACCTGGAACTCTTCCCGCTCCAGGTCGATGCGCAGCGCCTCGCAGCCGCAGACGGCGGGCTTGCCCATGCCGCGGGCCACCACCGCGGCGTGGCTGGTCATGCCGCCCCGGCTGGTCAGCACCCCCTGGGCCGCCACGATGCCGTGGATGTCATCGGGGGTGGTCTCGGGCCGGACCAGGATGATCGCCTGGCCCTCCCGCCCCAGCCGCTCCGCCTCGCCGGCGTCGAAGACGATGGCGCCCACCGCCGCCCCCGGCGAGGCGGGCAGCCCCTGGGCCAGCGGCTCGACCGCCGCGTTGGGGTCCACGTGCTTGTGCAAGAGGCGCGCGACCTGGTCCGGGTCGACCCGCAACAGCGCCGTATCCCGGTCGATCAGGCCCTCCTGCACCATGTCGCAGGCGATGCGCACGGCGGCCGCCGCCGTCCGCTTGCCGCTGCGGGTCTGCAGCAGGAACAGGCGCCCACGGTCGACGGTGAACTCGATGTCCTGCATGTCCCGGTAGTGGCGCTCCAGGCGCTCCGCCACCTGCTCCAGCTGGCGGTAGAGCGCCGGCCGCTGCTCCTTCAGTCGGGCGATGGGCTCCGGCGTGCGGATGCCGGCCACCACGTCCTCCCCCTGGGCATTAGGAAGGTACTCGCCATACAGCTCGCGGGCACCCGTGGAGGGATTGCGGGTGAACATCACGCCGGTTCCCGAGTCCGGGCCCGTGTTGCCGAAGACCATGGCCTGCACGTTGACACCGGTGCCCAGGTCGTCGGGGATCTTGTGGATGCGGCGGTAGACCTTGGCCCGCTCGTTGTTCCACGAGTCGAACACGGCCCGGATGGCCAGCTCCAGCTGCGCCCGCGGGTCCTGGGGGAAGTCGCGACCGGCCTCCTGCCGGACGATCTCCTTGAAGGTCGCCACCAGCCGCTCCAGTTCCTCCGCCGGCAGTTCGTGGTCGAACCGGACGCCGCGCCGCTGCCGGGCGGCTTCCAGGGCGTGCTCGAAGCGGGCGGCCGGTACCCGCAGCACCACGTCGCCGAACATCTGGATCAGCCGCCGGTAGCAGTCGAAGGCGAAGCGCGGGTCCCCCGTCTCCCGGGCCAGCCCCTGCACCGCCTGGTCGTTGAGCCCCAGGTTGAGGATGGTGTCCATCATCCCCGGCATGGAGACGGGCGCCCCGGAGCGGACCGACACCAGCAAGGGCCGCTCGGGATCGCCGAACCGGCGGCCGATCTCCCGCTCGAGCCGCGCCAGCTGCTGCTCCACCTGCTCCATGAGGCCGGGCGGGAACACCCCGCCGGCGGCCTGGTAGGCCTTGCAGGCCTCGGTGGTGATGGTGAAGCCCGGCGGGACGGGCAGGCCGATGCGGGTCATCTCGGCCAGGTTGGCGCCCTTGCCGCCCAGGAGGGCCCGGCCGGCCCCCGCTCCCTCGTCGAAGAAGTAGACCCACCGCCGCGGCGCCGCCTGGGGCTGGGCCGCGGGCTCAGCGGTCCCCGTGCTCATGGCGCTCCCCCTTCGCCAGGATCTGCAGCACCGTGTTGGCCGTCTCCTCCACGGCCTTGTTGGTGACGTCGATGACGGGGCAGCCCAGTTCCCGGAAGATGCGCTGGGCGTAGGCCAGTTCTTCCTGGATGCGCTGCATGCTGCCGTAGCTGGAGTCCTCACCGAGGCCGATGGCCTTGAGCCGCTCCCGCCGGATCCGCTGCAGGGCGTCGGGGCGGATGATCAGGCCCACCAGCCGGTTCCGCGGTACCTTATACAATTCGGGAGGCGGCTCCACCTCCGGGACCAGGGGCACGTTGGCCACCTTGTACATGCGGTGGGCCAGGTACATGCTGACCGGCGTCTTGGAGGTGCGGGAGACGCCCAGCAGCACGATGTCCGCCTGGAGCAGGCCGCGGGGATCCTTGCCGTCGTCGTACTTGACGGCGAACTCCACGGCTTCCACCCGCCGGAAGTACTCCTCGTCCAGGCGGTGGCGCAGGCCGGGCTGCAGCCGCGGCGGGCGCTCCGCCACCCGCATCCAGGCCGCCATCATCGGCCCCATGATGTCGACCACGGGGATGCCGGCCGCCTGGGCCTTCTCGTTCAGTGCCCGGCGCAAGTCCTCCAGGATCAGGGTGTGGACGATCAGGCTGCGCTGCTCGCGGCGGGCCCGCGCCACGATCTCGTCGACGGTCTCCATACGATCGACGTAGGGGAAGCGGTAGAAGGTCGCACGATGACCGTTGAACTGGCTGGCGGCCGCCCGGGCCACCAGCTCGGCGGTCTCGCCCAGGGAATCGGAGACGATGAAGACGACCGGCTCTCCCACCCGGTTTCCTCCCTCCCCCGCGGGAGCCTCCCGTCTCCTGGCCCGGCGGCCGCACCGGGCCGGGTACCGCGCCCGCGGTCCCGGTTACCGGCCGGAGGCGCCCGGCGCACCCGCCGGCCCTGAGGGCACCAAGCCCGTACGGGGTGAAGCCCACGGTGCCCGCGGTACGGTCACCGCGCGGATGCGGCCCCGGGCGCGCCCCCGCGTGCCGGCACCATGTCCCAGGTCCCGATGTCCCGAAAACCGAGCCGCTTGTAGATGGCGCCCGCCGCCGGGTTGTCATAGAAGAGGCACAGGCGCTTGCCCTCGGCCAGGACCTCCTCGCACAACCGCACCATGAGCTGGGTCGCGAAGCCCCTGCGGCGGAAGTCGGGATCCGTGGCCACGCCCACCACCATGGCCGAATAGGGGTTCTCCGCCGCCGTCTTGACGGCCGCCACGGCACGCCCGTCGTGTTCCAGCCAGTAGCCGCGGGCGGCCTCCGTGGCCAGGGAGTGGTGCAGTTCCCGTTCCGCGCCTTCGTCAAAGGTACGGAACTCGGCGATGCGCCGGTAGAGCTCGCCGACCAAGGACACATCGCCGGGTTGCATGCGGTGCAGCTTCACGTCGCCGGGCAGCGCCTGGCGCAACCCCCTGAGGCTTCCGTCACTCGCCAGCTCCGCAAAGTACAGGGAGCGGCGGCGATCCCAGTCGAGAATGTGCCGGGTGTAGGGGCGCAGGCGCTCCACCACGTCCGTCTTGCCGGAGACCTCCCAGCGATTCCCATCCTCCTCGCCGACCCGCCGCTGGATGATCCGGGCGAGGCCCTCGGCATCGAACCCGTCCCGGCCGTAGGGGATGAAGTTGCGGAAGTAACGCAGCAGGACCGCCCGCAGCCGCCCGCCCGCGGAGAAATCGCCCCACACCTGCTGGAAGTCGATGGCAAATCCGTAGTTGTGGATGTCCGCCAGGATGAACAGGTTGAAGGCGCTCTCCGCGGCGAGGAACTCAAGGGTGGCCTGGCGGTCGGCCTCGGTCAGCAGACGGATCAAGGGTTGCAAGTCCCTCCCCCGAGCACCCCTCGACGCGCCGGCGGGGCCACGGAACCCCCCTGGCGGGGGACCGGCGTGGTGGGCACCAGTGCCCGCTTTCCCGGGTGCGATCTCTCTAAACCATTGGACACCCCCTGTCGAATCCCTGGTTCCGCCACCACCGGGGCTCGGGCTGCGACAAGGACAGAGGGGGCCGGGCCGTCGTGGCCTGCCCGGCCCCCGCCCACCCACGGTCGCTGGACGGCCGGTCGCCGGTCACACGCCCGCGGCCAGCTCCCCGAGGGCCGCCACCCGGCCGGCCAGGCCGGCCACCCGCTTCAGCAAGGCGAGGCGGTTGGCCCGGAGGGCCGGATCTTCCGCCATCACCAGCACCCGGTCGAGGAAGGCGTCGACGGCGGGCCGCAGCCCGGCGATGGCCCGGAAGTAGGCGCCGTAATCCCGGACGGCCAGGGCCTCCTGCACCACCCCGGCGGCTGCCTCCACCGCGGCGTAGAGCGCCTGCTCCTCGGCCTCCCGGAACAGGGCCGGGTCGACGGCGTCCGCCTCCGCCCGCCCGGCCAGGTTGGCCGCCCGCCGGTGGACGGTCAGCACGTCGGCAGCCAGGGGCGAGGCCACCAGTTCCGCCACCGCCCGGGCCCGCGCCCAGACCCCGGGCACGTCGCGGGCGTCGACCGCCAGCACCGCCTGGATGACGTCGTGGGCGTAACCTGCCTCGGCCAGCAGCCCGCGCAGCCGCGCCACCAGGAAGTCCAGCAGCCTGGCCCTGACCTCGCCCGGGTCGAACCGCACCTCCACCGCCGGCGACGCCACGGGCGGCAGGTAGCCGGCCAGGGCCTGATCCAGCAGGACATCTAGAGGGGGCAGCGACGGGTGGCCTGATCCGGTTGCGCCTGTGCCGGCGGGCGTTCCGGCGCCGCCTCCCGTCCGGCCCGCCGGCCCTTGCGCCGCGGGCCCGGCCAGCAGGCGGAGCAGGCCCACCCCCGCCCGGCGCAGGCCGTAGGGGTCCTGGGAGCCCGTGGGCTCCAGGCCCGCGGCGAAGCAGCCCGCCAGGGTGTCGACCCGGTCGGCGATGGCCAGCAGCAGCCCCGGCCGCGTGGCGGGCAGCTGGTCATCGTCCCCGCCCCGCGGCAGGTACTGCTCGGCCAGGGCCTCCGCCACCGCCGCCGGCTCGCCGTCCAGCAGAGCGTACTGCCGCCCCATGCGCCCTGCCAGCTCCGTGAACTCGTAGACCAGGGAGGTCACCAGGTCGGTCTTGGCCAGGTGGGCCGCCCGGGCCGCCTGCTCCCGCTCCGGCGCCGGCAGGTCCAGTCGCTCCGCCAGCCATCCCACCAGCCGCTCCAGCCGCCGCGTCTTGTCCAGCAGCGTGCCGAGACCCGGCAGGAAGGAGACCCGCTCCAGGTCCGCCACCCGGTCCGCCAGCCGCCGCTGCCGGTCCTGCTGGAAGAAGAACCGGGCATCGGCCAGCCGGGCGCGGATCACCCGCTCGTTCCCCTGCCGCACCGTCTGAAGGTGCCGCTCGTCGCCGTTGCGGACGGCGATGAAGTAGGGCATCAGGCGGCTCTCCCCCGGCTGCCGCACGGGGAAGTAGCGCTGGTGGACCTTCATCGTGGTGACCAGCACGTCCCGGGGCAGCTCCAGCATCTCGGGGGCGAAGGAGCCGGTGAAGGCCGTGGGGTACTCCACCAGGTCGACCACCTCGTCCAGCAGCTCGGGGTCGATCTCGGCCTCGCCCCCCACGGCGGCGGCCACGGCCCGGGCCTGCTCCACGATGCGCTGCCGGCGCTCCTCGGGGTCGACCACCACATACGCCTCCGCCAGCCGGCGGCGGTACTCGTCTTCCGCCGCCGAGGCCAGTTCCACCGCCTCCGGATGGAGGAACCGGTGACCGTAACTCACCCGCCCGGCCCGCACCCCGGCGAAGGAGACCGGCAGCACCTCCTCGCCCAGCAGGGCCACCAGCCAGTGGACGGGGCGGATGAACCGGTGCTCGCCGGCCCCCCAGCGCATGGTGCGGCGGAACTCCAGGCCGCCCAGGACGGCCGGCAGCAACTCCGCCAGCACCTCCGCCGCAGGCCGCCCCTGGTGGACCTTGCGGGCGAAGACGTACTCGCCCTGGGGGGTCTGGCGCACCACCAGCTGGCTCACCTCGACCCCCTGGCTGCGGGCGAAGCCCAGGGCCGCCGGCGCCGGCTCGCCGCCCGGACCGAAGGCCGCGGCCCGGGACGGCCCCCGGACCCACTCCTCCCGGGCTTCCTGCCGCGGTGACAGCCCCTGCACCACCAGGGTGAGCCGGCGCGGGGTTCCCAGGGACCGCACCACCTCATACGTCAGGCCCGCCTCCGCCAAGGCCGTGCCGGCCCGCTCCGCCAGCTGGCGGCGAGCCTCCCCGCAGTCGCCGGCAGGGATCTCCTCGCACCCCACCTCGACCAGAAGATCGAGCCGCTGGTCCATCTCGGACTGGTCCATCTCATGCTGGTCCATGGTCCTGGCTCCTTCCCCCGACGAGTTTCGCTGTCAACCCCGGTACCCGCCCGGATCAGCCCGCCGCCGGGCCGGAGGCCGGTTCGTCCGCGGGGGCGGGACCGGCGCCCCAGGCTCCGGCCTGCAGCAGCGGGTAGCCCAGCCGCTCCCGCTGGGCCAGGTAGGCCTCCGCCGCCTTGCGGGCCAGCCCCCGCACCCGCCCCAGCAGGGCCGTGCGCTCGCTGGCGCTGACGGCGTTGCGAGCCTCCAGCACGTTGAAGAGGTGGGAGCACTTGAGCACGTAGTCGTATCCGGGCAGGGCCAGGCCTCTCTCCAGGGCCCGGGCCGCCTCGCGGGCCGCGTCGTCGAACCAGCGGCGCAGCATGTCCACGTCGGCGTGCTCGAAGCTGTAGGCGGAGTGCTCGTACTCGGCGAGGCGGAACATCTCGCCGTAGGTGACGCCGTCGACCCAGCGGATGTCGAAGACGGTGTCCACCCCCTGCAGGTAGGTGGCGATGCGCTCCAGGCCGTAGGTCAGCTCCACCGAGACGGGCTTGCACTCGAAGCCCGCCACCTGCTGGAAGTAGGTGAACTGGGTGATCTCCATCCCGTCCAGCCAGACCTCCCAGCCCAGGCCCCAGGCGCCGCCGCTGGGCCACTCCCAGTTGTCCTCGACGAAGCGGATGTCGTGCTCCAGCGGCCGGATGCCCAGGGCCTCCAGGCTGCCCAGGTAGAGCTCCTGCACGTCCGGCGGCGACGGCTTGAGGATCACCTGGTACTGCCAGTGCTGGTAGAGCCGGTTCGGGTTCTCGCCGTAACGGCCGTCGGCCGGCCGCCGGGACGGCTCCACGTAGGCCACCCGCCACGGCTCGGGCCCCAGGGCGCGGAAGAAGGTCAAGGGGTTCATCGTGCCGGCCCCCGTCTCCACGTCGTAGGGCATGGCCAGCACGCAGCCCTGCTCGGCCCAGTACTGGTTGAGGCGCAGGATCATCTGCTGGAAGTCCACCGCTGCATCCCTCCTCCGTCGCGGCCCGCCGCTGGCCGCGGCCGGGTCCGCGACCTCTCCGCCCGGCTTGGCCCAATGAAAAACCGCCCGCCCCCACAGGGACGGGCGGCCTGAAGGCCCCCGCGGTTCCACCCTGCTTGGCTCGCCCGAACGGCCCCGACGGGGCGCCGCCGGCTGCTCTCCCTGGATCGGGCGCGGTCCCGGCGGGGGGCGAACCCACCTCCACGGTGCGGGCTTTACTCGGCGCAGGCGGCGCCGGACGAACCGGCCCCCGAGGGGCCGGCCGGTGCCGGCCCGCGCCTTTCCTCCCGCAGGCTCGGGGGCGCCTTCCCCCGGGTTCCGGGCCGGCCTCCCACCCGCACCGGCTCGCTGGAACCGGACGCACCGGGGTACTCCTCCCCCTCATCGCCCTCCGGCGCCCGGCCGCCTGCGGCGGAGCCCCCCGGTCCCTGCGGGGAGCCGCCGCGGCCGGCCGGTTGGACGGTCAAGGTCGATGGCCAGGGTTGCTCATCCCGCCGGTTTCCAGGTCCACCGGCGTGACAGGCTGCACCGGGCGCGACTCGCTGCACCGGGCGCGACAGGCTGCCTTTCGGCGGCGGCGCCCCGGATCCTGCCGGCCCGCCTAGTGGCGAGGCCCCGTGTCCTGGGGGCCGCCCGCCGGGCCGTCCCCGGAGACGCCCCAGCCTCCCGTCTCGCCGGCCCCGCCGGCGCCGGTGATCTGGCCGCCCCAGCCGCTGGCCCCGGCGGGATTCCCGGGAGCCGCCGGGCCGCCCTCGGCGCCCGTCCCCGCCCCCTGGCCGGGACTCCCACCGCCGTCGTTGCGGCGTTCCACCACGATGGTCGCCCGGGTGACCAGGGCCGCGATGACGCCGACCACCGCCAGCATGGGCGCCAGCAGCGCCCCCAGGGCGCCCACGGTGACCGGAAGCTCCACCAGGGTCTGCCCGTCCTGGTTGCGGATCACGATGCGCCGCACGTTGCCCTCATTGATCAGCTGGCGCACCCGGTCGACCAGCTCGGCGCCCTGGACCTGGATGCGCTCCTGCCAGGTGTTGCGGCGGGATTCCTCCTCTAGGCGGATCAGGGCCTCGACCACATCGCCGCCGCACTGGTCGAGGAGTTCCTTAGCCCGCCGGTAGCTGACGCCCGCCCGCTCCCGCAGGATGTCGATCTTCTCCAGCTCCGTCACCCGCTTCACCCCCTCCGACCCTCGGGTCACGGCCCGGTGCGGGGTTCACGCCCGGGTGCCCGGTCTTGGGCCGTCAAGCGCGTCGCTTCATCCAGTATTGCCAAAAACCCCGGGGATCGAAAGGGCCGGCCCAGGTGGTAGACCAGGTGGGTCTGGACCGCCTCCGCGGCCCGGGCCAGGACCTCAGCGCCCGGCCGCAGCCGGCCGGCCAGGACGGCGTTGAGGCGCCGGGCCTGGCGCAGCACCTGCCACGGGGCCGGGTCCAGGGGCAGGGCCGCCGGGTACCCCGGCAGGCACCGGCGGCAGAGGACCCCGCCCAGCTCGGCGCTGTACCCCGCCGGGACGGCCGCCCCCTCCTCGGCCCCGGGCGGTGACGCCGCCGGCGGGCCCAGGGACCGCCCGCAAGCCTGGCAGGCGTCCAGTTGCATCCCCAGCCCCGCCCCTTCCAGCAACCGCAGCTCGGCGTGGCGCAGCCAGAGGGCATGGGCCGTCCGGTCGCCCGGGGCCGCCGCCAGCCCCCGCAGCACCTCCAGCACCGTGGCGAAGACCCCCGGGCTCGGCGCCCCCTCCTGGGTGAAGGCCTCGGCCAGTTCGGCCACGTAGGCGGCCGCCGCCAGGGCCTCCAGGCTGCCGCGCAGGCCCGTCAGGGCGTCCAGCACCTGGACCTGGCTGACCCCGTCCAGGGACCGCCCTTTCCACAGGAGGAACCGGCTGAAGGTGTAGGGCTGCACCCCGGCCGCCAGGGAGCTGCGCGGGCGCCGCACCCCCTTGGCCAGGACGGTGCGCCGCGTGCCCTCCCGGTCGACCAGGGTGACCAGGCGGTCCCGCTCCCCGTACTCCCGGGTTCGCAGCACGATGCCGTCCACCGTGTAGAGGGGCATGCCTCCACCTCCGGCTCCCGCCTTCCGGCCCCTTCCTGCCACGCCCGTCCTCCGGCCCGTTGCTCCGGCGCCCCCCTCCGGCCCCTTCCTCCCGCGCCCGCCCTCGGGCCCCTTCCTCCGGCGACCCCCTCCGGCCCCCGCCCGGTGCCCGGGGCGAGCCCCGCGGGCCGGCAAAACCCGAGCCACCGGGCGCAAGGGGGGCCGCCGGGCCAGTTCGTCCCCCGCCCCCGCCGGTTTGGCCGGCCGGGAGGCGGGTTCACCCACCGGTGCGGCCCGCCGGGAGGCGGGTTCGCCCGCCGGTTGGCCCACCGGGATGCGGGTTTGCCCCCGGTTGGCCCACGGGCCGGGCGGGCGCCGGCGGCCGGTCGGATCCCTCCGGGGGTCAGCCCGCCGCCCGCAACAGGAGCGCCGTGGCGGTGAGAAAGTACACCAGGGTGCCGACCACGTCCAGGGTGGTGGTGACGAAGGGGCCCGAGGCCACCGCCGGGTCGACCCGCAGCCAGCTCAGGCCCAGGGGCACCAGGACGCCGATGGCCGCGGCCACCAGGGTGTTCACCCCCATGGCGACGCCCACCGTCACCGCCACCGGCCCGTGGCCCAGCACGCCGTACACCAGGAGGCCGCTGGTCAGCGCCAGCACCACGGCCAGCAACAGGCCCACCTGCAGTTCGCGCAGCAGCACCCGCGGCGCCTGCCCGCGGGCGATCTCCCCCGTCGCCAGGCCCCGGACGGCCGTGGCCAGGGATTGGGTGCCCACGTTGCCCGCCGTGGCCGCCAGCAGGGGGATGAAGTAGGCCAGCTCCGCCACCCGCTCCAGGGTCCCCTCGAAGCCCTGGATCACCCGGGCCACCACCAGCTCGCCCAGCAGCAGGCCCACCAGCCACGGCAGGCGCAACCGGGCCCGGAGCCAGGAGGTGCCAGCCACCGCCCCCTCAGGGGTGGCCGTCAGCCGGTAGATGTCCTCGCTGGCCTCCTCCTCCAGGACGTCGACCACGTCGTCCACGGTGACGATGCCCAGGATGCGGCCCGCGCCGTCGACCACGGGCACCGCCAGCAGGTCGTACTTGGCGACGATGCGGGCCACCTCTTCCTGGTCCATCTCCGGCGGCACCGTCACCACCCGGGTGCGCATGATCCGCCGGATCGGCGTCTCCGGCGGCGCGACGATGAGCTCCCGCAGGGAGAGGACCCCCTGCAGCCGCTCCTCGCCGTCCACCACGTAGACGTAATAGATGGTCTCGGCGTCGGGGGCCAGCCGGCGCAGGGCGTCGATGGCCTCGGCGGCGGTGAGGTCGTCCTGGAGGGCCACGAATTCCGTGGTCATCAGGCCGCCCGCGGTGTCGTCCAGGTAAGACAACAGGGACCGCACGTCGGCGGCCTCCGGTTCCTTGAGCAGGCCCAGGAGGTCGACGGCCCGCTGGGGCGGCAGCTCCCCCAAAAGGTCCGCCACCTCGTCGCTGGCCATCTCCTCCAGGACGGCGCCGGCCCGCTGGCGGCCCAGGACCGCCAGGATCTCCGACTGGACCGGCGGGGGCAGCTCCTCGACGACCAGGGCCGCCTGTTCGGGCGGCAGCCAGGCCAGCAGCCGGGACCGGGACGCCGGCGCCATCTTCAGGACGAACTCGGCCAGGTCGGCCGGATGGACCTGGGCGGCCAGCTCCGCCGCCGCAGCGGCATCGCCAGCGGCAACGGCCCGGGCCAGCTGGTCCGGCCACGCCTCCCGTGCCGGCGATCCCGCCCCGCCGGGTCCCTCCATACCGGTCTCCCGGGTCCCTTGCTCCGCCGCGCCGGTCCGGTCCGCCATCGCTCCCCACCTGCCCGGCCCCACCCGGTTCCACCGCCCGACGCATCGGGGACGGGGGGCGCCCATCGCGCCCCGCCCGCGCGTCAGGGTTGGTGGAACCCGAAGTTGCTGAGGGCCCCCTGCTTGTTCCTCCAATCGGGCTTGACCTTGACCCAGAGGTCCAGAAAGATCCGCGAGCCCAGCAGGGCCTCGATCTCCTGGCGGGCCAGGCGCCCGATCTCCTTGAGCATGCGGCCCTGCTCCCCGATGAGGATGCGTTTTTGCCCCTCCCGCTCGACGTAGATGGTGGCGGGAACGTAGACGACCCCGTTGGGGCGGCGCTCCACCTTCTCGATCAGCACCGCCACCGCGTGGGGCACCTCCTCCCGGGTCAGGTGGAGGATCTGCTCGCGGATCAGTTCGGCCATGATCTGGGCCTCGGGCTGGTCGGTCACCATGTCCTCGGGGAAGAACCGGGGTCCCTCCGGCAGCAGCCCCTCCAGGGTCGCCACCAGCTCGGCCACACCCAGCCCGTGCAGGGCGGAGATGGGGTGGACGGCGGCGAACCGGCCCAGCTCGGCGAAACGGGCGGCGATGGCCGGCACCTCGCCCGGCGGCACCTGGTCGATCTTGTTGACCACCAGGATCTTGGGCGTCTTCACGGCTTCCAGGTGCTCGGCGATGAACCGGTCGCCCGGCCCCGGTTCCCGGTCCGGCGCCTCCACCAGCCAGCAGACCGCCTCCACCTCCTGGAGGGTACGGCGGGCCACCCGCACCATGTGCTCGCCCAGCAGGTGCTGGGGCTTGTGGATGCCCGGCGTGTCGACGAAGACCAGCTGGGCACCGGGCCGGTTGAGCACCCCCAAGATGCGGGTCCGGGTGGTCTGGGGCTTGTCGGACATGATGGCGATCTTCCGGCCGATGATCTGGTTGAGCAGGGTCGACTTGCCCACGTTGGGCCGGCCGATCAGGGCGACGAAGCCCGAACGGAAGCCGCCGCCCGGGCCGGCGTCGCCCGGGCCGGCCCCGCCATCCCCGGCCCGCGGGGCCGCCCGCGAGGCGGGTTCGTCCCCCGGCCCGTCGGGCCGGGCCGCCCCGGCCTCCGGCGGGGCGTCCTGCGGGGCCGGATCGTCGCCGGGGGCAATCTGGGCGCCCGCGGCGGGGGCCGGCCCGCCCTGGGGCCGGTTGGGCCCGGCCGCCGCCACCGCCCTCCTGGCCGCCATGGTCGCCTCCCTCCTCGCCATCCTCCTGGTCGCGGGTTGGTGCCTCCCTGCCGTCATGGGCCGCTGGTCGCGCCACCCGGAGACGGCCCGTCGCCGGAACCCGAGGGACCGCCGGCCTCCCCCTCCCGGGCGGGCGCCTCTACCTCGATCCGGGTGCCCTCGGGCACCAGGTGGATCCAGGTGGCGCCCGGCGCCAGCCGGACGGGTTCGCCCCCGGCTTCGAGCCAGCGGGTCGGTGCGGCCGCCGAGGCCTTCTCCCAGCGCCCTTCCCGCAGCAGGCCGCCGGTGGCGATGAGCAGCCGGCCCGCGCCGGTGACCTCCACGTCCAGGCGGCCGGCCACGTCGCCGGGGATCGCCCGCACCGGGACGAACTGGATCAACAGGTTGGCCGGGACCAGGGGCTGGCCGGTCTCCTCCGCCATATGGGGGCCGAAGGCCGTCTCCCGGAGGAAACCCTGCCCCGTCCAGCGGTAGCGAACCCATCCCTGGCGCCAGCCGGGCCAGTGGATCACCAGCTCGGCCACCTGGTCGCCCGCCGCCGGCGCCCCGGGTTCGGCGAAGGCGAAGGGCGCCCGGGGGGCTGCCGCGGCCACCGCCCAACCCCGCTCCTCCGCGGCCGCCAGCGCCACCGGCAGGGATGCATAAAGATTATGGGGCATGGCC
Source organism: Thermaerobacter litoralis (assembly GCF_054654595.1). Classification (NCBI taxonomy): domain Bacteria; kingdom Bacillati; phylum Bacillota; class Clostridia; order Eubacteriales; family Clostridiales Family XVII. Incertae Sedis; genus Thermaerobacter; species Thermaerobacter litoralis. The sequence continues at coordinate 559,879 of NZ_BAAIES010000009.1, forward strand.
CGGCCCTTGTCCCGGGTGAAGACCCGCTGCCCGCCGCCCCGGGGGTCGGAGCGGACCCCGTCCAGGTCGTCCAGGCCGCTGGCGCCGATGCGGGCGTAATGCTGGGGGCTGCCCCCCGCATGGACGTAGAGGGCCTGCCACTCGGCGGCCAGGTCGAGGAAGTAGTGGCGCGAGCTGCGCACCGGTCCCACCCGCTGGGGCCGCTGGGTGATGAAGAGGGCCAGCAGGCGGGTGATGCCGCCCTCCGCCGGCACCTCGTACACCAGGTCGGCCTGGGTCAGCCCCGCCTGGGGCCGGGCGTCGGGGTGGTTGTCGATGCTCACCAGGACCGGGCGCTGCTGGAGGCTGGCCTCATCGGCCACCGGCCGCCCCGTCAAGGGATTGAGCACCGGCGGGGGCGCGGGCGCGGGTTCCTGGCCGGCGGGCGGCGGGGTGGGACCGGGGGTGGTGGCCGGTTGGGAGCGGCCGCAGGCGGCCAGCAGGAGGGTGGCCAGGGCGGCCACCACGGCGAGCGACCGGCGGGTCCAGCGCCGCCCCTGCCATCCCGCGGCCGGCCGGGACCGGCAAGGGTGCGGCCCCTGAGCCGGACCCGGCCGCCGGGAGAGACGGCCGCCGGCCTCCCGGTCGCCGTTGCGGGAAGGGTTCGGGGCAGGCCAGGGGGTCGAACGGGCCAAGGCTATAACCGGCGGCAAGGGCGACGGGGTCGGCCAGGGTCGCAAGGGCTTGACCTCCTCCCAGCGGGTGTACTGCATTGTGGGTCTTCGGCTGGCGATCAAGGCGGCGCCCCGGTCCGGGGCGGCAGGCCGGCGGCGGCCCGGCGGCCGGGACCGCGCGTCTTCGTCTAGCCGCCCCCGCGGCCGCGGGGGGCCGGTTCGTCCCGGGTCGCCCGGCGAACCCCCAGGGAGCTGAGGGCGAAGTACAGGGCGGGGAGCAGGGGCAGCAGCCGCCAGGGCGCCTCCCGGGCGTAGAAGACCAGCAGAGCGGGCAGGCGCAAGAGGTCCGCCCCCAGGACGACGACGCCCGTCAGGGTGGCCAGCAGGGCAGCCACCAGGACCGCCCCGGCCGCCACGTCCTTGACCCGGCCGGCCAGGGGCCGGAACTCCTCGGTCGCCAGGTCGACGGCGCCCTCGATGGCGGTGTTGATCCACTCCAGGAGGATCACCAGCCCCGCGGCCAGGATCAGCAGGGCCCACTGCCAGGCGACGGCACCGGTCCACCAGGCTGCGGTGAAGAGCAAGGTGGCCGCGGCGAAGTGCAGCCGCATGTTGGCTTCCGTCGCCCAGATCCAGCGGAAGCCGGCCCAGGCGTAACGGAAGGACTCGGCGAGGGTCGCCGCCCGCCCGAAGCTGGGCCGCCGGCCGCCCCTCATGGCCGCGTCAACCCGCAGGCGGCCAGGGCCGCCTCCGCCTTCTCGTGCATCCGCCGCTCCCCCTCGGCATCGTCGTGGTCGTATCCCAGCAGGTGGAGCACCCCGTGGGCCAGGAGGTAACCGACCTCCCGGTCCACCGAATGGCCGTACTCGCGGGCCTGGGCGGCCGCCCGCTCCAGGGAGATCACCACGTCGCCCAGGGGGACCGGCTCCCCCGCGGGGCCCGCGACCCCGCCCGGGACGGCGGGGGGTAAACCCGTCCCCGCCTCCGCCGCCTCCCCGCCCGCCTGCAAGGCAGCCACCTCCGCCGGCTCCAGCTGGGGGAAGGATAGCACGTCAGTGGGGGCGTCCTTGCCCCGGTAGCGCCGGTTCAGCTCCTGGATGGCAGCGTCATCGACGAAGGTCAGGGCCACCTCGACGGGCCCGGCCAGGCCCTCCGCCGCCAGCAGGCGGGTCACCACCTGGGGCAGCAGGCGCTCCCAGTGGGCCGGCACGGGCATGGCCTGCTGGTTGGCGATGGTCAGGACGGTGGTCGGGCCCTGTTGCGGGTCGTGGCGGTCCATCCCGTTCCCTCCCGGTGGGTGGGTGTCCCGGTGCGCCGCCGCCTCAATCGCCGCCGTCGGGCGGGCGGCCGGCGCCCGGCGGGCCCGGGGGCTCGGCCCCGGCCGGCCCCGGGCCGGGTTCGTCCGGCGCCGCTTCGGTCTCCAGGGGGGTGCCGTCCCGCCGCTCCGGATCGCCGCGCCCCTCCCGAACCCGGGGGCCCCCGTCCGCCGGAGGAACCGGCCTCGGCTCCGGCGGCCGCGCCGGCCGCCCCTCCCGCGGCGGCGCCCCCTCCTTGCGCCGGGCCCGCTCCATCTCCTTGAGCACGACCTCCGGGTACTCGATCCGGTGGTGGAAGACCCCGGTCAGCACCCGGACGAAGGTGGCGGCGATCCGGTCCAGGTCCTTGAGGGTCAGGTCGGCCCGGTCCAGCTGGCCGTCGTTGAGCCGGTCCTTGATGATCTTCCGCACCACCTGTTCGATGCGGCCCGGGGTCAGGTGGCCCAGCGAGCGGACCGTCGCCTCCACGCCGTCGGCCAGCATGACCACCGCCGTCTCCCGGGTGGTGGGCGGCGGGCCGTCGTAGCGGAAGTTGCCCTCCAGCACCTGGTCCGGCTCGCCCATCTCCTGGGCGCGCCGCAGGAAGTATTCCACCCGGGTGGTGCCGTGGTGCTCCCGGATGAACCGGATGATCTCCTCGGGCAGGCCGTGCTGGCGAGCCAGCTCGATGCCGTCCTTGACGTGGGCGGTGATGATCAGGGCGCTCAGGTTGGGCGAGAGCTTGTCGTGGGGGTTCTCGCCGCCGAACTGGTTCTCGATGAAGAAGTAGGGGCGCCGGATCTTACCCACGTCGTGGTAATACGCGCCGACCCGGGCCAGCAGGGAGTTGCCGCCGATCTCCTCCACCGCCGCCTCGGCCAGGTTGGCCACCATCAGGCTGTGGTGGTAGGTGCCCGGCGCCTCCACCAGCAGGCGGCGCAGGAGGGGCTGGTTCGGGTTGGCCAGTTCGATCAGGCGAACGGGAGTGACCAGCCCGAAAAAGCTTTCCAGGAAGGGCAGGAGGCCGATGGTCAGGATGGCCGCCAGCAGGCCGCCGAAGGCCGACCACCCCACCTGTTTCCAGACCTCCAGGCGGTCCAGGGGCGGGCTGCCCAGCATCAAGGCCAGGCCCAGGGTGGTCGCCGCGTTGACGCCGGCGATGATGGCCCCGGCCCGCATGAAGTCGGAACGGTGGCCCAGGCGGGAGACGGCGAAGGCAGCCGCCGCCCCGCCGAACCAGGCCACGATGCCGAACCGCAGGCCGTCGCCGGCCATCACCCCCACCGCCACCGCCAGCAGCATGGCGGCGACCAGGGCGGTGCGCGGGCTCAGCAGGACGGCCAGCAGCATCGGCCCCGTGGCCACGGGCATGAGGTACGGGGACACGGGCTGCAGCAGGCGGGCGAAGACCAGGGTGATCACCGGCACCAGCCCGAACAGGACGAACCGCGGTTCGTCCTCGTAGACCCGCCGGTCGAAGGTCGCCAGGTAGGCGCCCCCGGCCGCCATGCCCAGCAGGACCAGCAGGCCCGTGCCGGCCCAGATGCCCGCCAGGCCCCACGGGTCTTCCTGAAGCAGGCCCGCGTCCCGCAGGCGGACCATGTCGTCCTCGGTCACCTTCTCGCCGGCCTCGACGATGACCTCGCCGGGCACGATGACCACGGGGTCGACCTGCTCCATGGCCCGGCGCCGGGCCTCCTCGGTCCCCTCCCGGTCGAAGATCAGGTTGGGGCGCAGGGCGCGGCTGCCCACCAGGTCCATGAACTCCCGCAGGGGCCGGGGGTAGTCCAGGTTGTCGATCTCCTCGCCCAGCCGCAACCGGGTGGCCGCCAGCTGGTCCTCCTTGATCCCCTGGTCCAGCTCCCGCCGCACCAGCGCCCACAGGTCGCGGCGCATGGCCTCCAGGGTGCCCTTGTCGGCGGTGAGGACCGCGTCGGCCACCTCCGTGGGCAGGGCAAAGCCCAGCCGCTGCTCCAGGCGGCCGCGGTCGGCGGCGACGGGCTCGGGGGGACCGCCGCCCTGACCCTCGGCCTCGGCCCGGCGGGCCATGGCCTCCTGCACCGCCGCCACGGCGTCGAAGGCGGCGTCCACGTCCCGCCGCGCCTGCTCGGCGGCGGTGTCATCCTCCTGGTACTGGTCGGGCACGGCCCGGGCCGCCTCCTGGCGCAGCCGTTCCGTGGCCGGCCGGTCGATCAACTGCTTTGGCGCCACCAGATCCCGCGGCGCGGCCTGCCCGGGGCGCACCCGCACCTGGGCCGGGGCCACCGCCGTGGCCAAAAGCAGCGTGAAGCACAGGAAGAACAGGCCGCTCCACATGAAACGCCGCACCTGGGGCTCCCGCCACTGGTCGCCCAGGTGGCGATCGAGCCAGCGGCCCAGGCCGGCAAAGCCTCCGTCCATCTTGTCCACTCCCGGCACAGGCGTCGCGGCACGGTGGCGGGCGGTTCACGGGGGTCGACCCGCGAACCGCCCGCCACCGCCTGGCCTCCTTCGCTCCGGCCGCCGGATGCCCCACGGGGACCCGGGTGCCCCGCGGGGTCCTCCGGGTTCCGGGGTCACGGGCGGCGCCGGCCCGCCCCCCCGGCGCCGGAGCCGTCCCGCTCCCGCCGCCCGGCCCCGGCATCCCGGCCCTCCTGGCCTTCGGGGCTCCCCTCGCGGGCGCCCCCGTCGCGGCCGGCGGCCGCCTGTTCCTCCTGTCGCTCGTACGCCTCGTAGGCCAGGATGATCTGCTGCACCAAGGGGTGGCGCACCACGTCCCGCTCCGTCAGGTAGACGAATTCGATCCCCTCGATGTCCTTGAGCACCTGCTGGACGTGGGCCAGGCCGGAATGGCGCCCGCGGGGCAGGTCCACCTGGGTCACGTCCCCCGTCACCACCGCCTTGGAGCCGAAGCCCAGGCGGGTCAGGAACATCTTCATCTGCTCCGGCGTGGTGTTCTGGGCCTCGTCCAGGATGATGAACGAGTCGTCCAGGGTCCGGCCGCGCATGTAGGCCAGGGGGGCCACCTCGATCAGCCCGCGGTTCATGTACTTCTGGAAGGTCTCGACGCCCAGCATGTCCCACAGGGCATCGTACAGGGGCCGCAGGTAGGGGTCGACCTTCTCCTGCAGGTCGCCGGGGAGGAAGCCCAGCTTCTCGCCGGCCTCGACGGCGGGCCGGGTGAGGATGATGCGGGCCACCTGGTGGGCCTTGAGGCTGGCGATGGCGACGGCCATGGCCAGGTAGGTCTTGCCCGTTCCCGCGGGCCCGATGCCGAAGACGATCCCGTTCTCGCGGATGGCCTCCACGTAGCGCCGCTGCCCCAGGGTCTTGGGGCGGATCGGCTTGCCCCGGGCCGTGGTGACGATGACGTCGTCCCCCACCTCGGGGATCCGCTCGGCGCGGCCCTCCCGCGCCAGCTGGATCGCGTAGCGGACGTCCTCGGGGCCCAGGGGGACCCCGCGCCGCACCTGCTGCAGCAGGCCCTCGAACAGCGTGGCGACCTGCCGCACCTCGTCGGGCCGGCCGCGCAAGCGGATGTGATCGCCCCGCGAGACGATCTGGACCGGGAAGCTGTCCTGGATCAGCCGCAGGTTCTGATCCCCGCGCCCGAAGAGTTGCAGCGCTTCGCTGTGATCCGCCAGGTCGATGACGGCCACGTGGCCTTCGGCGGCCGGCGGCGCCGCACCGTTGGGCTGCCGCGCCTCGGGCAAGGAGCCCATCGCCCTCCTTTTGCACGCCGGGTGGGCGGTGCCCGCATCGGCTGGAGGACCGCTAGGGCCGGTCGAAGGGGCGCTGCACGCCGATGTCCTCGATGGCCTCGACGGTGGTGCGAACCCCGACGAATCCTGCCGATTGCTGCACCAGCTGGCTCTTCACCGCCACGACCCGGCTTCCCGGCGGCAGGCCGGCGGCCACCCGGGCCACCACCTGCCGCTCCACCTGCCGCATGGCCTGCTGGGGCGTCAGCCTGTGTCGCGCCAGCACCACCTCGTGGCGGGTTTCCCTCAACAGTTCGACAGGGGCCGGGCCATCCCTCCAGCCCGGCGCGGCCAGCAGCACCCGGCGCTCCACCTCGTACCGTCCGGACTGCCCTCGCTGCCAGTATACCGGCAGGCGCCAGGGTCCGATACGCAGGACGACCTGGACCCACGACCGTCCCGTGCGCACCGGCTGGATCTGCTCGAGGCGAACCTCCCGGTACTCGCTGTACCACGTGCGCGCCAGGACCCGGCCCAGGGCCGCCACCGGCTTGCCCGGCCGGGGTGGCGGCCGGTTCCGGTCCCCCTCCGAGGCCGGCGGCTCGGGCGGGCGGTATTCGCCGCGGATCAGGATCTGGCCGGCCTTCACCACCTGTCCGGGCTGGACCACCGGTTCACCCCGCAGGGCCATGACCTGGACGATGACCCCCGGCCGGCGGGCCACCACATGGGCCGGGCGGTCGGCGGGCACCGCCGGGGGCGGCTCCTTCTCCACCACGTCCAGGACGACCTTGACGCCGTAGCTGGTGATGCCCACCCAGGCGACCCCGGGGACCTCCAGGGGCAGTCGCTCCGCCAGCTGGCGCAGGTCCACCGCATCCTTGCGCACGCCGGGTCGCAGGCCCGCCCGGGCCAGCTCTTGCCGGAACACCGGCTCCGGCAGGTGCTCGAGGCCGTGGATCTCGATGAACCAGATGGCCCCCGACAGATAGTAGACCAGGACGGCGGTGGCCAGGGCGCCGCCCAGCAGCACCCGGCGCCGCGCCAGCCGCCGCCAGAGGAAGGGCCAGCCCACCCGCCGGCCGAACCGCACCCGGCACCGCGCCCGCCGGGCCACGGCCCGCAGGGCCCCCACCTGGTCGACCGCCACCCACCCGCGCAGGGTCCCCGCATCGCCCCGCCGCACCCGCCAGAGGACCAGGCCCTGGGCGGCGGCCTGGTTGAGGAAGGCCTCGATCCCCGCCCGGGGCAGGCCGGGATCGTCCCCCCATCCCGCCGGCTCGGCGGCGGCCCGCCCCCCCAGTCGCGCCGGCAGGCGCCAGCGGCGGCGGGGCGACGGGGTCACCACCACCTCCACGGCGCCTAGGAGGAACCGCCACACGCCCCGGGTCACCGCCGGTCGCCTCCCGGCCGCGGGTAGCTCGCCCCTGGGACGGCCCCGGCCCGGCGGCCGCCCTCCCCCGCTCCGGGCACCGGCAGGAACCGCAGCTGGTCGACGCGGCCCTGCAGGCGCAACTGCTCCCGGTCGATCCGGCCGATGGCCAGCCCCTGCCCCGTCACCTCCAGCCGGCCGCCGGGCACGGCGACCAGGACCCGGGCATCGTCGAAGTAGAGCACGCCCTGGTGGTTTTCCACCACCAGCTCCAGGGACCCCAGCAAGGTGATGCGGGGCAGGTTGCGCACCGCATCCCGGGGCAGTTCCAGGGCGCCGGCCAGGCTGTCCTCCAGTTCCGCCAGCCAGTGGCGCCAGCCGCCCCCGCCCGGGTGCGCCCCTCGGCCTCCGCCCCCGCGCCCGTCCCGCGCCAAGGCGCTGCCTCCTTCGTGCACAAGCCTCCGCTGAAGGTTACGGCGGGGGGCGGGGGGATATGATGGCGGCCGCAGGGGTGGCGGGAGTGGGGATGGCGAAAGCGGGGATGGCGTTCGCAGGGGCGGTGGAAGCGGAGATGGCGGGAGCAGGGCTGGCGGAAGCGGCAATGGCGGCAACCGGGATGGCGGCAGCAGGGGCCCAGCGGGCGGCCCGCGCCTCCCTCAGGGGCGCCGGGCGCCACCGGGCCCTGGGGGCACCCACGGCCGCAGGGACCGGGGCGGGCCGAGGACCTCCATCCACATCCAGGCCCGGCGCACCATGGCGCGGCGGGCCTCCGGCGCCAAGGCGGCGGCATGGACGGGCGACGGCAGGCCGGGGAGGGGCGCCGGCCCGGTAGGGGGAACGGGGGGCTGGAGGACGCCGGCCCTCCCGCCGTCCTCCGCAGGAGCGGGGCGGCTTGGGCCGGGCCGGGACGGGGCGGGCCGCTCTTCCGCCCGGGCCGCCGCCACCCGCGGCCCTTCCAGACCCCCAACCCCTTCCCCTCCGGCGGTGCCTTCGCCGCCCGGCACCCCTTCGCCGCCGGGAGTACCCTCCTCGCCGGCACGGCCTTCCGCACCTGGGGTGGCCTCCCCGCGCTGCCGGACCGGGGGCGGGAGCGCCGGTTCGTCCGGAACCCTGGGCTCGATCCGTTCCCGGAGCAGCTGTTCCATCTGCTGGAGCAGATCGCCCCAGAGGTCGCCCCAGGGGCCGCCGCCCGGCCACGCCGTGGGGGTCCGGGGCGCTTCAGCCGCCGGGCGGGAAGCCGGGCGGGCGGGTTGCCGCTCCTCCTGTGGAGGGGCTGTGGGTGAAAGCGGCTGTCCCGGCTCGCCGGCCCCATCGGGCCGCGGCACCGGCCGCTCCAGCCTCCTGGGCCCGCTGGCCGGCCCCGGGCGGGCCCCTTCCTGGCGCCGCGGCGCGGCCGGTCCCGCCGCAGGGCGCCCCTGGCCCGGCCGGCGGCGATAGTAGTCCACCAGACCCCGCACGACGCTGGCCAGGATCCCCAGCAGGATGGCGACGTCGATCCCCGACCCCAAGAGCCCCTCCAACCAGTCCGGCACGCCGCCGTTCCCCCTCCCGGGTCATGACCGGCCGCGGCCGGCGGTCAGCGGCCCTCCGCGCCCGGCGCGGTCGAACCGGCGTCGCCCTGACCCGGCCCGCCGGCCAGGGACGCCCGCATCTCCGTGTCCGCCTGCAGGTTGCGCAGCTGGTAGTAGTCGAAGACGCCCAGCCGCCCCTGCCGGAAGGCCTCGGCGATGGCCAGCGGGATCTGGGCCTCGGCCTCCACCACCTTGGCCCGCATCTCCTGGACCCGGGCCCGCATCTCCTGCTCCGCCGCCACCGCCATGGCCCGCCGTTCCTCCGCCTTGGCCTGGGCGATGTTCTTGTCGGCCTCGGCCCGGTCCATCTGCAGCTGGGCGCCGATGTTGCGGCCCACGTCCACGTCGGCGATGTCGATGGAGAGGATCTCGAAGGCGGTGCCCGCATCCAGGCCCTTGCTCAGCACGACCCGGGAGATGGAGTCCGGGTTCTCCAGCACCGCCTTGTGGTCTTCGGCGGAGCCGACGGTGGTGACGATGCCCTCCCCCACGCGGGCGATGATGGTCTCCTCCCCGGCACCGCCCACCAGCCGGTCGATGTTGGCCCGGACGGTCACCCGGGCCTTGACCCTGAGCTCGATGCCGTCCTTGGCCACGGCCGCCACCACCGGCGTCTCCACCACCCGCGGGTTGACGCTGACCTGCACCGCCTGCAGCACGTCGCGCCCCGCCAGGTCGATGGCCGCCGCCCGCTCGAAGGTCAGGGGGATCTCCGCCCGCTGGGCGGCGATCAGGGCGTCGACCACCCGGTCCACGTTGCCGCCGGCCAGGTAGTGGGCTTCCAGCTTGTCCAGGCTGACGTCGATCCCCGCCTTGTCCGCCTTGATCAGCGGGTTGATGATCCGGTGCGGCGGCACCCGCCGCAGGCGCATGCCGATCAGGGTGATGATGGGCACCCGCACGCCGGCGGCCAGGGCCGAGATCCACAGCCCGACGGGGATGAAGCTGAACACCACCGTCAGGGCAACCAGCAAGAGGCCGATGCTGACCAGGAGGATCGGCCACGAAAGGTCCACGGGTTCCTCCCCCTCCCTCGTTCCCGCCGCGATCAGGACGAACCGGCTGCGGGGCCGGCGGGCCCGGGCCCGGCCGGCGGCGGTCCCTCCGGGCCGCCGGCCCCCGCCGCCCCGGAGCGGTCCCCGGCCGCGGCAGGGTCCGGTTCCACCGCAGGACCGCCCGGTTCGGCCCCGGGGCCCTCCGGTTCCACCGCCCGCACCACCACCCGCCGGCCCTCCACCCGGATCACCTGGACGGGGGTCCCGGCCGGCAGGTACTCGCCCTCGGTCACCACGTCCACCCGCCGCCCCGCCACGGCGGCCGTCCCCGCCGGGCGCAGGGGCGTGAGGGCCCGGCCCCGCCCGCCCAGCAGGGTTTGGTCCACCTCCGTCGCGCGAAAACCCTCGGCGGCGCCCAGGCGGGTGGGCAGGGCCAGCCGGCGCCACAAGCCCCGGCGGCCGGCCACCCGGCCCAGGATCACCGCCACCGCCACGGCGACGACAAACCCGATCAGAAGCGACTGCAACCCCCGCACCGGGTCGCCGGTGGCCAGCACCACGGCGGCCCCCAGGGCCAGCAGGCCTCCCACGCCAAAGGCGCCGAAGCCGGGCACGACCAGCTCGACGGCGAGCAGGACGACCCCCACCAAAAAGAGCAACAGCACCTCCCAGCCGGCCACACCGGCCAGGAGGTGCCCGCCGAAGAACAGGGCCAGGCTGAGCAAGCCCACGATTCCGGGAAAGCCGAACCCCGGCACGTAAAACTCGGCCACCAGCCCCGCCAGGCCGATGGAGAGCAGCAGGGGAGCGACCAGGGGGTCGGTGACGAAGCGGGCCACCCGCTCCGCCGCCGTGGGCGCCAGCTCGTGGACGGGCAGGCCCGTCCAGCCGGCCTTGGCCAGCGCCTCCTGGCGGCTGGCGGCCAGCCCTTCGATGAACCCGATGGCCTGCGCCCGCTCGCCCGTCAGGGTGAGGATGTGGCCCCGTTCCACCAGCCCCGGGATCGCCACATCCTTGTCGACCATGGCGGCGGCCACCTGGGGATCGCGGCCGCGGCTGCGGGCGGCTCCCTCGAATTCGGCGCGGACGTAGGAGATGGTCTTCTCGTCGGCGGGGCGGGGCTCGGCGGCGCCCAGGGTGGCGCCGGGCGCCATGTACAGGGACGGCGCGGCGATGGCGATCAGGGCCCCCGCGGAGATGGCCCGGTCCGGAACCCAGGCGGCAACGGGCACGCCGGCGGCCACAGCCGCGTCGATGGCGTCACGGATCTCCGTGGCGCCGTCGACCCGGCCGCCGAAGGTGCTGATCTCCAGCAGCACGGCGGCCCGCTGCTCGCGGGCCCGGTTCAAGCCGCGACGGACGAACCGGGCCAGCCCCGGCTCGATGTTGCCGCGGATGGGGATGACCAGCACCTGCTCGGGTGTCCCCGCCGCCGGCGACGCGCTGGCGGCCGGCGGCGGTCCTCCGCTCCCGCCGCCGCCCACCAGGGTGGCGAGGACGACCAGCACCCCCGCCAGCCGCTGCAGGGCCTTCCACAGCCGGCCCCCGTCCACCACGCCCCGCCCCCGTTTCCCCGGTTCCTCCCCGGCCCTGCCGGTCCGCCCTTGCACGGTCCGGCCTACGCCTTCGGTGCCATGCGGCTCAGCAGCTCGCGGACGATCCGGCTGGCGTCGCTGCCCTCCGCCCGGCCGCGGATCCGGGGCATGAGCTGGCCCATGACCTTGCCCATGTCCTGGGGCCCGCGGGCCCCGACCTGGGCGATGACCTCTTCGGCCAGCAGGGTCAGCTCCGCCTCGCTCAGCGGCTCGGGCAGGTAGGCGGCCAGGACCTGGATCTCCGCCTCCATCTGCTGGACCAGGTCGTCCCGCCCGGCCCGGCGGTACTCCTCCAGGGCCTCCTGGCGCTGGCGCTTCTCCCGGGCCAGGACCTGCAACACCTCGTCGTCCGACAGGGGATGGCCGCGCTCGATCTCCTCGTTCTTGATCGCGGCCCGGGCCATGCGAATGACGGAGAGGCGGGTCTTGCCCGCCTCCCGCGCCTTCATGGCCTCCTTCATGTCCTGTTCCAGACGTTCCTTGAGGGACATGGAGAGACCTCCCCGCCCACCCGGCCCGCCGGTTTGCTAGCCGTGGCCACGGCGACGGCCGCGGCGACCCGGTCCGGGCAACGGCCTTGCCGGCGGCCGGCGGCTTCAGCGGCCCGGGCCGGCGTCACCGGCCCCGGCGGCGGCGCCGGGCGGCGTCGCTCTTCTTCTTCCTGCGCACGCTGGGCTTGTCGTAGTGCTCGCGCCGGCGCACCTCGCTGAGGATGCCCGCCTTGCGCATGGCCTGGCGGAACCGGCGCAGGGCGTCGTCCAGGGTCTCGTTCTCCCGGCGCTTGATCTCGGCCACCCCGGATCCCTCCTTCCCGACCACGACCTCCGGCCACCGGGGTGGCCGCAGGGAGCCATCAACCGGGCGGCCATCCGAGGGAGCGGCCGCCCAGGACGTGATAGTGCACGTGGAAGACCGTCTGCAGGGCATCGCGCCCGGTGTTGACGACCACGCGGTACCCGCTCTCGGCCACGCCCACCCGGCGGGCCACCTCGGGGATCACCCGCTGCAGGTGCCCGAGGACCGGGACGTCGTCGGCCCCCGCCTCGTTGAGGGAGGCGATGTGCCGCTTGGGGATCACCAGGACGTGCTGCGGCGCCTGGGGATTGATGTCCCGGAAGGCCAGGACGTGCTCGTCTTCGTAGACCTTGTCGGCGGGCAGCTCGCCCGCGACGATCCGGCAGAACAGGCAATCCGCCACGGCGTCACCTCCCCTTACCGGCGACCCGCCCCGGCTCGGCCCCGGCACCCGGGCCACCCGGCCACCCCCGGGCACCCGGCCGGTGGCCCGGGGACCGGGGTCATGATCCGTTTCGCGGCCGGCGGGGCCGCCGGGCGGCGGCCCGTCACGGGCCCGGGCGTTGCCGTCCAGTTTCGCCACCGGAGGCGCGGTGTCCTTCAGGACGGGGCCCCGTCTCCATAGGATGTCCGCAGCCGCGCCCGTTCACCATGACGTTCCAGCGCCAGCTCGATCAGCCGGGTGATCAGGTCGCGGTAGGGCAAGCCCGCGGCCTCCCAGAGCTTGGGATACATGCTCAGGGCGGTGAACCCCGGGATCGTGTTGATCTCGTTGACCAGCAAGCGCCCGGTGGCCCGCTCCAGGAAGAAGTCGACCCGGGCCATGCCGGCGGCGTCGATGGCCTGGAAGGCGCCGATGGCCAGCCTCTGCATCTCCTCCACCACCCGTGGCGGCAGCTGGGCCGGCACGATCAGGTCCGAGCCGCCCTCGGTGTACTTGGCCGCGTAGGTGTAGAACTCGTCCTTCGGCCGGATCTCCCCGGGTACGGAGGCGATGGGCTCGTCGTTGCCCAGCACGCTGATCTCCAGCTCCCGGGCGTCCACGCCGCGTTCCACCACCACCTTGCGGTCGTAGGCGAAGGCCTCCTCAAGGCCGGCCTCCAGCTCTCCGCGGTCGCGGCACTTTCGGATGCCCAGGCTGGAGCCCAGGTTGGCGGGCTTGGTGAAGCAGGGGTAGCCCAGCTGTCCCTCGATGGCGGCGAGGACGGCACCGGGTTCCCGCTGCCAGCGGGCCGCCGTCACCACCAGGAAGGGGACCACGGGCAAGCCGCGGGCCCGGAAGAGCTCCTTCATCACGGCCTTGTCCATGCCCACGGCCGAGCCCAGGACGCCCGCGCCCACGTAGGGCAGGCCGGCCAGCTCCAGGAGCCCCTGGACCGTGCCGTCCTCGCCGAAGGTGCCGTGGAGCACGGGGAAGACCACGTCCAGCGGCTCCAGCCACCGCCCCGCCACGGCCCCGGCGCGCCCCGCCGCCCCGGTTTCCTCACCGGACGAACCGGCCTCCGCGCCGCCTTCCAACACCAGCAGGCGGGCTCCCGCCGGGCCGGGCACCACGGCCAGGGGCACGCCGTCGGCCCGTTCGACCCCCCGCCCCGCCTCCAGCAGGGCGGCGGCATCCCGGGGCAGGATCCACAGGCCCTCCCGGGTGATGCCGATGGGCACGGGCTCGAACCGGTCGCGATCCATGGCCCGGTAGACCGACCGGGCCGACATGAGGGAGACCTCGTGTTCCCCCGACCGCCCGCCGAAGAGGATGCCGACCCGCAGCCGCCGCCCGGCGCCGGAGCCGGCGGCCGATCCGGGCCCGGCCCGGCGGCCGGCCTGGGGGTCCGGACCATCCCCCGCCCCGTTGCCCAGGCCGGGTTGGGTCCGGGCCGTCTCGCGCTCGTCCACGCTCTCCCCGCCTTTCCGTCGTCCGTCCGCCGGCGCCGTCCCGCGCCGCCTGGAGCACCTCTATGCACCTGTATGCCGCCGGCTCCTCCCTGCGGCCCCTTGGGGATGGACCCCTTCGCCGTACGGCTAGCCGTACGGCTGGCCGACCGGCTGGTCCGGCCGTCTCCCTCCCGGCGCTTCCGCTGCCCAGCGCCCCGCTCCGCTGCGCCCCACTTCGAACCCTCAGCCCAGGTCGCCCAGCACGTGCAGCACCAGCCCCGCGACCAGCACGCCCGCCGTCTCGGTGCGGAGGATCCGCGGCCCCAGGGTGACGACCCGGGCGCCGGCGCGGCGGGCGGCCTCCACCTCCCAGGCCTCCCACCCGCCCTCGGGCCCGACCAGGATGAGGACGCGCCGGCCCGTGGCGGGACGGCCCCAGGCCCGGGCCACCGCCTCCAGCTCCGCCCAGAGGCCCCGGGCCTCCTCTTCCTCCCAGGGCATGAGGATCAGGTCCCAGGCCTCCTCCGCCAGAAGGCGGTCCAGAGGGCGGGGGGCGTCGACCTGCGGGACCGCCGACCGCTGGGCCTGCCGGGCCGCCTCCCGGGCGATGCGCTGCCAGCGCTGCCGCCGCTGGTCCGCCCCCTGGGCGTCCGGGCGGCTGACCGAGCGGGCCGCCTGGACCGGCGCGAAGCGGGCGATGCCCACCTCCGTGCCGTGGCGGATCACCTCTTCGATCTTGGGGCCCTTGGGCAGGCCCTGGCCCAGGGTGATGGCCAGGGGCGGCTCGCTGGAGGGCAGCGGCTCCCGCGCCTCCACCCGGGGCGGCGTCTCCGCCCGGAGCCGGCCCAGCCAGCGCCGGCCGCCGGGGGTGACGGCGACCACCGGGTCCCCGTCCCGGCGGCGCAGGACCCGCTGCAGGTGGTGGGCGTCGTCGGCGTCCAGGGGAGCCACCGCGCCCGGCTCCAGTTCCCGGTCCACAAACACGTGGGGGACGAACATGCCCTTCCCGCCTCACGGCCGCCGCAGCCGCCAGGCTTCCCAGCCCTCCGCCCGGCGCCGCTCTTCCAGCTGCCAGCCCCGGGCCCGGCAGCGGCCCTCCAGTTCGGTGGTATCGGTGGCTTCGGCCAGCAGCCCCGAGAGGATCAGCACGCCACCCGGACGGGTCAGGGCGTGCAGGTCGTCGACCATGCCGGCCAGGATCTCGGCGGTGATGTTGGCGACGGTCAGGGCCGCCGGCAGGTGGGGCGCCCAGCCGGCGGGGGGTTCCCGGCGCAGCGCCGCCGGCGTGGCCACGGCCACCGCCACCCGCCCGTCCACCCCGTTGACGGCCGCGTTCTCCCGGGCGACCTTGACGGCCACCGGGTCCACGTCGACGGCCAGGACCCGCTCCGCCCCCAGCTTGGCGGCCGCGATGGCCAGGATGCCCGAGCCCGTGCCGACGTCCAGGACCACGCCCCGGGACGGGGCACCGCTTGCGGGGCCATGGCCCGGACCCCCCGGGCCGCCGCCGGCAGGGTGCTCGCTGCGGAAGCCGGCCCGGCCGCCGTCCCTATCGCCCGGGCCGCCGCCATCCAGGCGAGCGGAGACCGGGTCCTCCGGGTCGCCACCGGCAGGCGACCCGCGGCGGACGCCGGCGCGGCCGGCGTCCCCGTCGCCCGGGCTGCCGGCGCCGGCCGGTTCCTCCGCCGGGACCAGCACCTCCTCCAGCAACTCCAGGGCCAGGCGGGTGGAGGCGTGCTGGCCCGTACCGAAGGCCATGCCGGGATCCAGGATCAGGGGCACCCGCGGGCCGGGGTCGACCCGGTCCCGGTGCCAGCTGGGCACCACCATCAGGTGCCGGCCCACGGGCAGGGGCTCGAAGTAGGCCTTCCACGCCTCGGCCCATTCCTCCTCGGCCCGGGCGCGCACCGCCGGTGCCCAGGGGCCGACGGCGGGGAATACCTGGCGCACCCGCCGCCAGCGCTCCCCCAGCCGCCGGTACCGCTCCTCGAAGCCCTCCTCGGGCAGGTAAGCCCGCAGCCGCACCGTGCCGTCCCGGTCCTCCCAGACCAGGCCGGACCCGACCACCTCCACCAGGGCGGCGGCGGCCGCCTCCGCCGCCTGGGCGGGCACGTCGATCACCATCTCCAGCCAGCGCACCGGCAACCCTCCCCCCTCGGCCGGAGGCCGTCCTCCCGGCACGGCCGGGGGCCGTCAGAGGTTGAACGCATCCCGCATGCGCTGGAAGAGGCCGCGTTCCTCCGCCACGGCCTCGCCCCGCAGGCGGGCCAGCTCCAGGAGAAGCTCCCGCTCCCGGTCCGAGAGGCGCCGGGGCACCTCCACCCGGACCTGGACCAGCTGGTCGCCGCGGCCGCCGCCCCGCAGGCGGGGCATGCCCTTGCCCTTGAGCCGGATCACCTGGCCAGGCTGGGTGCCCGGCGGGACCAGGACCTCCTCCTCGCCGTCCAGGGTGGGCACCCGCACCTTGGCGCCCAAAGCGGCCTGGGCCATGCCGACGGCGACCTCGGCCACGATGTCGTCCCCCTCCCGGCGGAAGACCGGGTGGGGCTTGATCCGGATCCGCACGTAGAGATCGCCGGCGGGGCCCCCCTGCCGGCCGGGGAGTCCCTGGCCCCGCAGGCGCAGCCGCATGCCGTCGTCGATGCCGGGGGGGATGTCGATCTCCAGGGTGCGGCGCTGGGGGACCTGGCCGCGGCCCCCGCAGGCGCGGCAGGCCGCCGCCGCCAGCCGCCCCGCGCCGCCGCAACGCGGGCAGGTCTGGACGGTGACGAACTGGCCGAAGGCCGTGGCGCGGGCCGCCCGCACCTGGCCGCTGCCGCCGCACTGGGGGCAGGCCACCAGGCGCCCGCCCTCGGCCCCCGTGCCGCGGCAGGCCGCGCACTCCTCCGGCCGCTCCACCCGGATCTCGCGCCGGCCGCCCCGGGCTGCCTCCTCCAGGGTGAGCTCCAGTTCCATCTCCAGGTCGGCACCCGGGGCCGGGCCGCCCCGCCGGGACGCCCGCCCGCCACCGAAGACCGCGTCGAACAGGTCGCCCAGGCCGAAGCCGTCGAAGTCCCCGAAGTCGCCGAAGCCACCGAAGGGGCCAAAGCCACCCCCCGGCCCGCCGGCGCCGCCGAACCCGCCGGTTCCACCGCCCGGCCAGCCGGCGGGCCCCTCGGCGGTGCCGAAGCGGTCGTAGGCCGCCCGCTTCTCCGGGTCGCTGAGGACGTGGTAGGCCTCGTTGATCTCCTTGAAGCGGCGTTCGGCCTCGGGGTCGCCCGGGTTGGCATCCGGGTGGTAGCGGCGGGCCAGCCGCCGGTAGGCCTTCTTGATCTCCTCCTGGGAGGCGTCCCGGGAGACCCCCAGGATCGCGTAGTAGTCCTTCGCCACGCCGCACCTCCTCCTCACCGGGCGTCAACCCGCGGCCGCCCGGCCCGTCCCGCCGCCCGGCGGCCGGGGGCCAGGGGCACCGGCCGCCGCCCCCCTCACCGGGATCCACGTCCCGCCCGAAGGCGGCGTCCGCCCCCGGCCGACCGCGCCGTCAGTCGCCGCCGGTGCCGGTGCGCTCGTCGTCCTTGGACCGGAAGCCGGCGTCGTACACGTCCCCCGAGCTGCCCGCCGGCCCCGCCCCGCCGGACGAACCGGCCCCGCCGGCGGCGCCGGCACCGGCCGCAGCCGCCTGCTGCTCGTAGATCCGCCGGCCGATCTCCAGCAGCGCCTCGGAGAGCTCCTCGGACCGGCGCCGGATGGTGCCCAGGTCGTCGCCCTGGGCCACCTCCTCCAGGGCCTTGATCCGGTCCTCCACCCGCTGCTTCAGGCCGGCGTCCAGCTTGCCCTCGTTGTCCTTGAGGGTCTTCCGCGCCTGGTAGAGCAGGCTGTCCGCCTGGTTGCGGGCCTCGATCAGCTCCTTGCGCCGCCGGTCCTCCTCGGCGTGCTGCTCGGCCTCCTTGATCATGCGCTGGATCTCGTCCTCGCTGAGGCCGCCCTGGGACTGGATGGTGATCTTCTGCTCGCGCCCCGTGCCCAGGTCCTTGGCCCGCACGTGGACGATGCCGTTGACGTCGATGTCGAAGGTGACCTCGATCTGGGGCACGCCCCGCGGCGCCGGCGGGATCCCGTCCAGGATGAACCGGCCCAGGGTCTTGTTGTCCCGCGCCAGGGGCCGCTCGCCCTGGACCACGTGGATCTCCACCCGGGTCTGGCCGTCGGCGGCGGTGGAGAAGATCTTCGACTTCGACGTCGGGATCGCGGTGTTGCGCGGGATCATGGGCTCGACCACGCCGCCCAGGACCTCGACACCCAGGGTCAAGGGCGTCACGTCGACCAGCACCAGGTCCTTGACCTCGCCGGCCAGCACCCCGCCCTGGATGGCGGCGCCCATGGCCACCACCTCATCGGGGTTGACGCCCTTGTGGGGCTCCTTGCCGAAGAACTCCTTGATCGCCCGCTGCACCGCCGGGATGCGGGTGGAACCGCCCACCAGGATGATCTTGTCGATGTCCTCGGGCTTGAGCCCCGCGTCCTCCAGGGCGCGGCGGGTGGGCCCCATGGTGGCCTCCACCAGGTCCGCCGTCAGCTCTTCGAACTTGGCCCGGGTCAGGGTCATGTCCAGGTGCTTCGGCCCGCTGGCGTCGGCGGTGATGAAGGGCAGGTTGATGTTCGTGCTCAAGGTCGACGAGAGCTCGATCTTCGCCTTCTCCGCCGCCTCCTTGAGCCGCTGCAGGGCCATGCGGTCCTGGCGCAGGTCGATGCCGTGCTCCTTCTTGAACTCCTCGGCCAGCCAGTCGATGATCCGCTGGTCGAAGTCGTCGCCGCCCAGGTGGTTGTTGCCGCTGGTGGCCCGGACCTCGAAGACGCCGTCCCCCAGCTCGAGGATGGAGACGTCGAAGGTCCCGCCGCCCAGGTCGAAGACCAGGATCTTCTGGTCCTCGCCCTTGTCCAGGCCGTAGGCCAGGGCCGCCGCCGTGGGCTCGTTGATGATGCGCAAGACCTCCAGGCCCGCGATGCGGCCGGCGTTCTTCGTCGCCTGGCGCTGGGCGTCGTTGAAGTAGGCGGGGACGGTGATGACCGCCTGGGTGACCGGCTCGCCCAGGTAGGCCTCGGCGTCCTGCTTGAGCTTGCGCAGGATCATGGCCGAGATCTCCTCCGGCGAGTAGAGCTTGCCGTCCACCTCCACCCGGGCGTCACCGTTGGGCCCCTCCACCACCTTGTAAGGGACCCGGCCGGCCTCGTCCCGCACCTCGCTGAAGCGGCGCCCCATGAAGCGCTTGATCGAGAAGATGGTGCGCTCGGGGTTGGTGACGGCCTGGCGCTTGGCCACCTGGCCGACCAGCAGCTCGCCGCCCTTCGACCAGCCGACCACCGACGGGGTCAGGCGGCTGCCCTCGGCGTTGGTGATCACCGTGGGCTCGCCGCCCTCCAGCACCGCCACCACCGAGTTGGTCGTGCCCAGGTCGATGCCCACCACCTTGCCCATGCCACGTCGCCTCCTCTAGGACCCAGCCTCCATCATGGGCGTACCGGGTGTCTTCCCCCTGCCTTCTTCGCCGCCGGCCCGGCCCGCCGTTGATCCCGGGCCGGTCCCTCCGGCGCTGCCCTCCTCGGGGGGCGTCCCGTCACCAGCTCCTGCGGGGACCCCCTCCGGCGACGGCGGCGCCGCAGCCGCCCCGGCCCCGTCTCCACCGGCACCGGCGGCCGCCGGCGGGGCCACCGCCACCTTGACCATGGCCGGGCGCAGGGTTCGTCCCCGGTAAAGGTAACCCCGTTGGAAGACCTCGATCACCGTGCCGTCGGGGTGCGCGTCGGTCTCCACCCGGGCCACCGCCTCATGCCGGTAGGGGTCGAAGGGCTGGCCCTGGGCCTCGATGGGTTCGACCCCCGCCTGGCGCAACACGTCCAGGAACTGGCGGTGGACCATGGCGACCCCCTGGGCCAGGGGATGGCCGTCGTCGCCGGCGGCAGCCAGCGCCCGTTCCAGGTTGTCGACCACGGGCAGCAGGGACCGGGCCAGTTCGGCCTCGGCCTCCTGGCGCCAGCGCCCCTGCTCTTCCAGCATGCGCCGCCGGTAGTTGGTGAAATCGGCCTGGAGCCGCCGCAGCTGGTCCAGGGCCTCGTCGGCCCGGCGGCGGGCGGCGTCCGCCGCCGCCCGGGCGGCCGCGGCCTCGGAACGGGCCGCCTCCGCCTCGGCCCTCGCTTCCGCCAACTCCTGGCGGGCCGCCGCCAGGGCGGCCCGGGCCTGCTCCAGGTCCAGGGCCTCCCCGGCCGGGTCCTCCGCGGCGGGAGCCTCCGGGGCGCGCCCGCCGGCCGTCCCCGGGGGAGTCGCGGCGGGGTCCGGCTCCTGGGGGTTCGTCCGCGTCGCGCCTGTCGCGTCCTCTGTCACGATGGGCCCTGCCTCCTTCCCGTCGCCCGTCGCCGGCCGGTCCCGGACAAAAAAGCCCCGCCACCGGCTGGCAGGGACGGGCCATCCATCCGGCGGCGGGTCCGGTCACCGCACCGTGCGCTCAAGGGCCTCCGTCAACAGCTGCGCCAGCAGCTCCATCAGGCTGGTGATCCGGGGGTAGTGCATCCGCTTGGGGCCGAGGACGGCGATGCGACCGGCCACCTCACCGCCCAGACGGTACGTGGCGCTGACCACGCTGCAGTCGTACAGATCCGGATACGGGTTCTCGTGCCCGATGGTGATCACCAGTTCCTCGTTGCCCTGCCGGCCCAGGAGATCCCGCACCAGCTCCTGCCGCTCCACCAGGCCCAGCACCGCCTGGGCCCGCTCCAGGTCCTGGAACTCCGGCTGGCGGAAGAGCCGGCGGGTGCCCAGGACGAAGACGGGATGGTCGTCGTCGGAGGCCGGCGGCCGCAGGGCCTCCAGCGCCACCTCCAGCAGGGCGCCGCAGGCCGCCAGCTCCTCGTAGAGCTCCCGCAGCACCGTGTGCCCCACCCGGTCCAGGGTGAGCCCCGCCAGGCGCCGGGTCAGGACGGCGGAGATCCGCTGCAGGTCGGCCTCGCTGGCCGGCTCGGGCAGGTCCAGCAGCCGCTGCTGCACCAGGCCCTCGTCGGTCACCAGGACCAGCACCGCTCGGCGCTCGCTGAGGGGCAGCACCTGCAGGTGCCGGAAGGTGACCGGTTCCACCCGCGGCGCCTCGACCAGGGCCAAGCAGTCCGTCGCCTCGCTGAGGACCTGGGCCGTCTGCCGCAAGAGGCGGCCCACCTGGTCGACCCGCTCGGCGTACAGGCGGCGCAGCCGCTCGACCAGTTCCGGCGGCGGCACCACGGTGTCCATCAGCATGTCGACGAAGAAGCGGTAGCCGCGGTCGGACGGGATCCGCCCGGCGGAGGTGTGGGGTTGCTCGAGGAAACCCATCTCCTCCAGGTCCGCCATCTCGTTGCGGATGGTGGCCGGGCTCACCCCCAGCCCGTACTTGCGGGCCAGGGTGCGGGAGCCGACGGGCTCCGCCGTGTCGACGTAGTCCTCTACCACGGCCTTGAGGACCTGTTGCTTGCGCCGGTCCATGGCGATCCCCCCTCGGCTCCGGGACGGCCCTGGCGCGCTGGCGGCCCGCGGCCCTTAAGGGCCGCCCTGTGAGCTGCCCGGGCCCGCCCGGCGGAGGCCGAGCTGCCTCCCGGACACCGGGCCGGATTAGCACTCGATATCCGAGAGTGCTAACGATCCTCTTTACAAGGTAGCACCGCGGGCGGCCTGCGTCAATGCGTCGCCGTCCCGGGACGATCCGGCCCCGGCCCGTCGGCCCCGGCCCGCTGCGGCCTGCCGCCGGCGGGCGGCGTGGCCACGGGCGGTGCCGGCGCCATGGATGGCCGGCGCCCCGGAGGAGGGGTATGGACGGGTGGGGGCAGCGGCCGGGATGGGTGGTCGGCCCCCGGCCTGCTGGCGGAAGGGGATGGTGGGCGGTCAGCGGCCGGCCTCGGCCGGTTCGTCCCCTGTGGCGACGAAGTGCTCCAGCACGCTGTTGGCCACCGGGACCGCGTGCGGGGCCAGGCGCAGCCGGCCGCCCTCCCGGACGAGCCAGCCCTCCGCCAGCAGCCGGCGGACGGCCTCCGGGAAGGCCTCCTGGGGGGTGAGCCCGAAGCGCCGGGCGAAGCGGGCCTCGTCGACCCCCGCCGCCAGGCGCAGGCCCAGGATCATGGTGTCCTCCATGGCCTGCCGCCGGCCGACGGGCTCCCGCAGGTCGACGGGCGACCGTCCCGCCTCCAGGCAGGCCGCATAGGCCACGGGGTGGAGCCAGTTCCGCCGCCGCTCGCCCTGCCAGCAGGACCAGGCCCCGGGGCCGGCGCCCAGGTACGAACCGTTGAGCCAGTAAACCCGGTTGTGGACGGACTCCCGGCCCGGCCGGGCGAAGTTCGAGATCTCGTACCGGACGAACCCGGCCGCCCCTAGCCGCTCGCCGGCCCGGTCGAACATGGCCCGCTCCTCGTCCTCCCCGGGCAGGTCCAGCTGGCCGGCCTCCCACCGCCGGTGGAAGGGCGTGCCCGGGTGCAGTTCCAGGCCGTAGCAGGAGACGTGCTCGGGCGCCAGGGCGATCACCGCCTCCAGGGACGCCTCCCACTGGGCCAGGGTCTGGCCGGGCAGGCCGAAGATCAGGTCCACGTTCACGTTGTCGAACCCGGCCCGCCGCACCCGGTCGTAGGTGGCGCAGAAGTCCGCCCAGGTGTGGTCGCGGCCGATGGCCTGCAGGAGCTCGTCCTGCACGGCCTGCAGCCCCAGGCTGAGCCGGGTCACCCCGCCCTCCCGCAGGGCCCGCAGCCGGTCGCCGTCCAGGGTGCCGGGGTTGCACTCCACCGTGATCTCGGCCCCCGGGGCCAGGGCGAAGTGGCGGCGCACCGCGGCCAGCAGCCGCTCCAGCTCGGCCGGCTCCAGGATCGACGGGGTCCCCCCGCCCACGAAGACCGACACCAGCGGCCGGGTGAGGGCGGGATCGGCGGCCAGCAGGGCCAGCTCCCGCTCCAGGGCCGCCAGGTAGCGCGCCTTGCCCTCAGGGTCCAGCAGGTAGGTGTTGAAGTCGCAGTAGTGGCAGCGCTGGCGGCAATAGGGGACGTGGATGTACAGGGCGGGGCCGGCGTCCCACTCGGGCCAGGAGCCGCCAGCGGCGATCGCCTCCTGGGCGCGCCCCGCCGCCGGGGCCGGGTTCGTCCCCGCGCCCCGTCGCCGGCTCACCGGCCCCCGCCTCCCCGGGGCTCGTCCACCCGCAACACGGCCATGAAGGCCTCCTGGGGGATCTCCACCCGGCCCACCTGCTTCATCCGCTTCTTGCCTTCCTTCTGCTTCTCCAGCAGCTTGCGCTTGCGGGTGACGTCGCCGCCGTAGCACTTGGCGAGCACGTTCTTCTTCAGGGCGCGGATGGTCTCCCGGGCGATGACCCGGGAACCCACCGCGGCCTGGATCGGCACCTCGAAGAGCTGGCGAGGGATCAGTTCCTTGAGCCGCTCCACCAGGGCGCGGCCCCGGGCGTAGGCCTTGTCCCGGTGGACGATGACCGACAGGGCGTCCACCAGCTCCCCGGCCACCAGCACGTCCAGGCGCACCAGGTCGGACTCCCGGTACCCCTCCAGGTGGTAGTCCAGGGTCGCGTAGCCCTTGGAGCGCGACTTCATCTGGTCGAAGAAGTCGTACATGATCTCCGCCAGGGGCATCAGGTACTCCAGCCGGACCCGCCGGGTGTCCAGGTATTCCATGTTGACGAACTCGCCGCGCCGGTCCTGGCAGAGCTCCATCAAGGTGCCGACGTAGTCCTTGGGCGTGAAGATGGAGGCCCGCACGTAGGGTTCCAGGAACGCCTCGATGCGGTCCCGGGGCGGCAGCTCGGCGGGGTTCTGGATCTCCACCTCGCTGCCGTCCCGGAGCCGGACCCGGTAGACCACGCTGGGCGCGGTGGTGATCAGGTCCAGGTCGTACTCCCGCTCCAGCCGCTCCTGGACGATCTCCATGTGCAGCAGGCCGAGGAACCCGCAGCGGAAGCCGAAGCCCAGGGCCTCCGAGGTCTCCGGTTCGAAGACCAGGGCGGCATCGTTGAGGTGCAGCTTCTCCAGCGCCTCCCGCAGCCGGTCGTAGTCGCCCGGGTCCACGGGGTACAGGCCCGTGAAGACCATGGGCTTGGCCGGCTGGTAGCCGGGCAGCGGCGCCGCCGCCGGCCGGTCGACCAGGGTGATGGTGTCGCCCACCCGGCAATCGCGCACGTTCTTGATGCCCGCGGCGACGAAGCCCACCTCGCCGGCGGCCAGTTCGTCCACGGGCACCAGGAGGGGCCGGAAGGTGCCCAGCTGGTCGACCTCGAACTCGGCCCCCGACGCCATCAGGCGGATCCGGTCGCCGGGGCGCAGCCGCCCGTCCCGCACCCGAACGTAGGCGATGACGCCGCGGTAGGGGTCGTAGTGGCTGTCGAACACCAGGGCCCGCAGCGGCGCCTCCGGGTCGCCCGCCGGCGGCGGGATGCGCTGGACCACCGCCTCCAGGAGCCCGTCGACGCCGGTGCCCTCCTTGGCCGAGACCAGCAGCACCTCCTCCGGGTCGAAGCCCAGGTCGGCCAGCTGCTGGCGCACCTCCTCGGGCCGGGCGGCGGGCAGGTCGATCTTGTTGATCACCGGGATCAGGGTCAGGCCGGCGTCCAGCGCCAGATACAGGTTCGCCACCGTCTGGGCCTCCACGCCCTGGGTGGCGTCGACCAGCAGGATCGCGCCCTCGCAGGCCGCCAGGGCCCGGGAGACCTCGTAGCTGAAGTCCACGTGGCCCGGCGTGTCGATCAGGTGCAGGGTGTACTCCTGCCCGTCCCCGGCGCGGTAGAACATGCGCACGGCCTGGGCCTTGATGGTGATGCCCCGCTCCCGCTCCAGCTCCAGCATGTCCAGCACCTGGTCCCGCCGCTCCCGCTCGCTGATGGTGCCCGTCCGCTCGAGCAAACGGTCGGCCAGGGTGGACTTGCCGTGGTCGATATGGGCGATGATGCAGAAGTTGCGGATCCGGGCCTGGCGGCCCTCTCCGGCTGTCTGGTTCATCCTGGACGATGACCTCGCGTCGTGGGGATGGCTGTCCATCCGGGACGGGTGACGGTCCCCGCCGGGTTCGGTGGCCGGGGCGTCCCGTCGCCATGGAGCCGGCCCCGGTGCCGGTCCACGGCCCGGCCGGGGCTTACCGGTCCCGGCGGGGTTCCGACCCCGCCGGGCCGGTCCTCAGCGGGGCGGGATCCCCAGGGCCTGGGCGATGGCCGACCACAGCATCTCGTCGGGAACGGCCCCGTCCAGGGCCACCCGGTCGTTGACCACGGTCTTGGGCACGGCCCAGACCTGGTACTGGCGCGCCAGCTGCGGGAAGGAACTGGCCTCTACCGCTTCGGCCACCACCCGGGGGCTGGCCAGGGCCAGTTGCATGGCGGAGCGCACGGCCCGCGGGCAGTGGGGTCACGTGGGGGTGAAGAACACCCGCAGGTGCACGGTCTCCGCCGCCGCCTCCAGCAGGGCGAGCCGCTCGGGGTCGAGGGGACCTGCCCCATCGAGGACGCCGGCCGCGCCCTCCCCGGCGGGCGGCGCTCCGTCTGCGCCCGGCCCGGAAGCCGCCCGGCTCTCGGTCCCAGCCCTCGCCTCGGCCTCCGTGGCCCCGGGTTCCGGGCGCGCCCCCGCCTGGCCGGGAGCAGGATCGGGCGCCGGCGCCGGACCCGCCTCCGCCGGCCCGGCTTCCCGGCCGGCCGGCGACGCCGGTCGGGATCCGGCCCGGCCGGCCTCCGCCAGCACCTCCAGGAGGCTGGCGAACTCGTACCCCAGGGGTGCGCCGACGAAGCGCACGCGGCCGCCCGCGCGGCCGTGGATCACCAGGGTCGGGGTGTACTGGACCCCCAGCGCCTGCCCCCGGTCCGCCTCCCGGTCCAGATCCCGGACGGTCAGCCGCAGGTGGGGGCTGAGGGTGCAGACCTCCTCCAGCAGCTGGACCGTCTCCTCGCAGCGCGGGCACTCCCGGCCCGGGATGATCAGGCGGGTATCACGGACGAACAGTTCGAGCTCGACGGGACCCTCCAGCGCCTCCAGGCGCCGGGCCACCGCTTGCCGCTGGGACTCGGCCAGGATCGCCACAGGCCATCGCCTCCCGGGCACGCGGCGGTTCCCGGCCGGCCCCGGCCGGGAACCGCCGCTACCGATGAGCATACCGGCGATGGCCCGGGGTCACAAGCCCGCCGCCGGGGCGGGCGCCGCGGCCGGGGCGGGCCCGCGGCCGCGGCGCCCGGGCTGGGCGCGGGGCCCTCCGCCGGGGCCGGGCGCAACGACGGCGGGCCTCACCACGGCCCAGCCCCACCCCAGCCCCCGCCCCAGCCTTCGCCCCGGCACCCGGCCCTCACCGGGGCGGCGCCACCCCTGGCGGGCACTGGAAGGGCCGGTCGGCCTGGGGCACCTTGCCCGCCTCGATCACCGCCGCCAGGGCCTCGGCGAACATGCGGGCGCTGCGGTCCGCCTCTTGCGGGGTGTTCCCGTAGCCGCCGATCTCCACCAGCACCGCCCCCGGCCGCACGTGCTGGTTGTAGCGGTTGTCGGACACCAGGACGCCCTTGACCAGGCCCGGGTAACGGCGGTTCAGTTCGGCCACGAGCCACTGGACGAAGCAGTAGTTCTTCTTCCACTGCGGGTGTTCCAGGCGACGGTCGGTTCCCACCACGAAGAGGATCCCCGCCGCCGGCTGGCCGCCCACCCGGACCACCGTGGACTCCCGGGGAATCCCGTCCCGGTGGACGTCCACCACCACGTCCACGCTGGGATACCGGTCGAGGACGCCGGGTTCATCCCCGCCGCCCACCAGGGCCTTGAGGGAGCGCTGGTAGTTGCCGATCCGGGTCACCCGCTGGCCGTCCCGGTCGAAAACCTGGCGCAGGTGGACGGCGCCGATGCCGCGTTCCTCCAGCACCTGCTGGATGACGGCCCCCGCCCCCACCACGCTGGCACCGGGATCGCTGGTGAAGGCCTCCACCGCCGGGTCGAACCCCGCCCCGGCCGGCACGGCGCCCACGTACGCCTCGCTGGTGTGGGTGTGGTAGATCAGCACCCGCGGCCGGTCGCCCGTCACCGCCACCTCGTCGCCACCGGCGGCGGCCGCCGGCGGCCGGAACCTGGGCAAGCCGCCGGCCAGGATGTCGGGCGGCGCCAGCCGGCCGACCACCGGACCGCCCTCCTCCTCGAAGACCTCCAGGTGGTGCTCGCCGGGGAACTGGGCGGCCACCAGGGTCAGGGGCTCGTCCAAACGAACGCCGCTCACCTTTTCCGTCAGCAGGTGGACCAGGCGGCGGCCCAGGTCCGCCCCCTCCGGCCCCCCATCCCCGGACGAACCCGGCCACACCGCCCGCAGGGCGGCGCGCCAGCCCCAGAGCCGCTCCCCCAGGGCCTGCCAGAGATCGGGCTCGGCCGGCTCGGCGGGCCCGGCGGCCGCACCCGGCGCCGCGCCGCCGGCCAGGCCGGGGGTCGAACCGCCGCCAGCACCGCCACCGCTCCCCTGGGGCGCGCCGGTGTCCCCCGATCCCGCTCCGGCCCCCGAGGCCGGATCCCCGGCGCCGCCGGCTCCGCTCAGGGCGGGCACGGCCGGCTCCCGGCCGGGCGCGCCGGGCACCTGCTCGCCCGCCACGGGGCTCCCGGGGGCACCGGCCCCCGGGGGGTGCGACCGGTCCCAGGGCAGGCCGCCGCCCAAACCAGCCAGGAACAGGAAGACCGCGGCCACCAGGCCGGCGTAGGTGGCGATCAGGGCCCAGGGATCGGCCGGCCGGCGCCCCGGGGACGGCCGGTCGGGGTCGCCGCCCGGGGCGGTTCCTCCGCCACCGTCGCCTGATCTCCCGGCGGCGGCATCGGGGGCAGCGCCGGCGGTGCCGTCCCGGGGAGGGGCGGCGGCGCCGTCCCGGGGCGTGCCGGCGGCGCCGGCACCGGCCGCGACACCGGGACCTCGGCCGGCACCGGCGCCGGTCGGGGCGGCCGCGGCACCGGCCGGGGCGGCTGCGGCGGTGCCAGCCCACCCGCCGGCGGGGCCGGTGGCGGCGGTGGCCGCCATCTCGGCGGCGGCGTGGGCCGGTTCCTCCGCCCGCCGCGGCCCCGCCCCTGCCGCAGGGCCGGGGTCCGCCGGGGCGAGCCGCCGGGTGGTGCCGGCGATGCCCGTTCCCTGGGCCGTGGTCTCCCGCCCCCGCGGGTCTCGGGCGGCGGCTTGACCGGTGGTGCCGCCGGCACCGCGCCGGTCCGGGGCCGCGCGGCGCAGGGCCGGTCGTCCCAGGGCGGGCGGGGCCGTCGCGGCCCACTCAGGGCCTGTCCCCTTGCCGGGCGGGGCCGGGACCGGGGCCCCGGCGTCACCGGAAACGGGCAGCCCCTCCGCGCCGGCCGGTTCGGGAGCCGTCCTCCGGGGCGACGGAACCGGCGGCGAGGTGGATGCGGGATCCCCCTCTTGGGGTTGCGCCGTCGCTGGGGGATCCGCCTGGGCGGGTGCCTTGGCGCCTGCCGTGGGCGGCGCCATCCTCATCGCCTTCGGCTCCATCGTCGCCGGATCGCTCGTCGCGGGGGTGGAACGGCCGTCATCCTGGGGAACCCCTGCCGCCGGGCCGTGCGCAGGAGGCCGGTCTGCGGGCATGGCTGTCCCTCCATTCGCCTCCGCAGCACACCTATGCGTGGGGGAAGGTGGTCATGCCGGGGGTCGCACCCCACCCCGGTCGGGGGGCGGAGCCGGCGAAAGGCAGGGCGGGCGAAAACGGCAGGGATCCCAGAAATCCCAGCAAAAGGCCCGGGACCGCTCAAGACCCAGGCCTTGGACGGAAGGCTTGGACGGAAAAGGCCCGGGAGCCGGTGTCCCGGGCCCGCGCCGGCGCCGGCCGGCGCACGCTGGACAGCGTTCCCTCAGCGCAGTTCCGTGGGCACGAAGGCGTCGATGATGCCGATGATCAGCGAGGCCAGCAGGGCCCCCAGGATGGACACGCTCATGCCGGGCACGATGAACTGGACGGCGTAGATCACCACGGCCGCCGTCAGGAAGCCGACGAGCCCGCGGGCCTGCGGCGAGATGTTGCGCCCGAGCAGCGCCTCGATCAACCAGCCGATGGCGGCGATGGCCACCGCAGCCAGCAAGGCGTTGACGAAGCCCATGATCCGGAAGCCGGGCACCAGGAACCCCACCAGCAAGAGGACGATGGCCGAGACGATGAAGCGGATGATGGCGCCGATCACCACCAGGGTCACTCCTTCCAGCCGCTTGCTCCTTCACCGGCTGTAGGCTAACCCTTCGGTGGAGCCCCTATTCCCGGTTGCCAGGAAACGCTGGTCGCCGGTCCCGCCGAGCCCCTTGCTCCGCCCGGCCCCGTGGATTAACATGAAAGTCTGGCACGGAGGTGAAGAAAGTGCCCAACACCCGTTCGGCGCGCAAGCGGGTCCGGATCGCGGAGCGCAACCGCCTGCGCAACAAGATGTACAAGACCCGCATCAAGACGGCCATCCGGCGCCTCGAACAGGCCCTCTCCGGCGGGGACGAGGGGGCGATCCAGACCGCCCTGCGCCGGGCGCTGAGCGCCATCGACCGGGCCGCCCTGCGGGGAGCGATCCACCGCAACGCCGCGGCGCGGAAGAAGTCCCGCCTGATGCAGCGGCTGAAGAAGCTGGGGCGCGTCTCCTGAAGCGAAGGTCGTGCCCGCCCAAGGCTGCCGCAAACGCCGGATTCGCCAAATTTCTCCATCCGCTCCTCACCATGGCCGCTTCTGACGGGAAGCGGCTTGTTTTTCAACCGGCGTTTTATCGGCCGGCGTAGTACGTACCGCCCCCGCGCCGGCCCCACGACGCACCGCCGCGCCCCGTGCGTCCCCTCGCCGGCGGCGGGCCGGCCGGTGCGGCCTGCCCCGCGGTCGCCCCACCGGGGGCCCCTATGCCGGACAGGATCCAGACCAGCCGCTCCAGGCCGAGGCGGGCCGGCCAGCGCCCCTGCTTGATGCCCACGTCGGTCTCGAGGACGGCCTCCAGGGCCGCCACCGCCCGCTCCGGCGACATGGTCCGGGCCTGCTGCCACGCCTTGCGCGCCACAAAGGGGTGCAGCTGGAGCACCTCCTGCAGGCGGGCCGCGTCAGCCCCCTGCCGGCGCAGGCTGGCGGCATAGGCCAGGATCCGGTACTGGCGGGTGATCAGAGCCAAGAGGCGCAGGGGCGGCTCGTTGCCGTCCAGAAGGCGACCCACCAGCTCCATGGCCTGCCGGCGGCGCCCGGCGACGATGGCGTCGACCAGCTCGAAGACCCCGGCCGTGGCCACGGCCACCCCCACAGCGCGCAGGTCGGCGGCGCCGATCCGGGGCTGCGACCCCACGTAGGTCGCCACCTTGGCGATCTCGCTCTCCAGGCGCTGCAGATCGGGCTCCCCCGACTCAACCAGCCACGCCACCGCCTCGGGTTCCAGCTCCTTCCCCCAGGCGGCGGCCCGCTGGACGAGCCAGCGCGCCAGGGCCTCGTCCCGCAGGGGGTGGCAGGCCACCGCCCAGCCCTGCTGCCGCAGGCGCCGGACCACGGCCCGCCGCCCGTCCAGGTCCGGCGGGTGGCAGATCACCAGGACCGAAGTCGGCGAGGGATCCTCCAGGTACTCGAGCAGGGCGCCGTCGACGGCCTCCCCAGCGCTCCGCCCCCCACCGGCGGACGAACCGGCACGACCCCGCCCCGGCCGTCCCTCCCCGGCGGCCCCGGCCGGCCAGGGGGTGGCGGCATCGGCGCCTTCGTCGCCGTGCGCCGTGTCCCCCTGCCCCCCGGTGCCGGCCCGGCCGGCCCCGGAACGGCCGTCGCCGTCCCGGCCGCCTTCGGGGCCGGCTCCACCGCCACCGCCCGCCGCGCCCCCGCGGCTGGCCAGCCAGGCCGCCTCCTTGACCACCACCAGGCGGCGCTCGGCCAGGAAGGGGATGGTCCGGGCCTGTTCCACCGCCTCGGCGGGCAGGGTCGCCCGGCCGTCCAGCTGGGCGTAATTCAGCACATCGTCCCCGGGCAGCAAGGCCGTCCGCAGGGCTCGTACGATGGCGTCGTGCCAGTAGGTCTCCGGCCCGTGCAGCACGTAGACGGGCTCGATCGCTCCCCGTTGGATGGCCGCCAGGACCTCGGCGGCAGGTCGGGATTCCAAGGGCGTACCCCCCAGGGGTGTACCGGCTGTGAAGGCATCACCCCGATGGTACCCGACGGAGGTGGAACGCGGCAGCCGTCTTCCTTCCCGCGCCCCACCGGGGACCACCGGCAGCCCTTACGGTCCCCCAGGGCGGCCGCCGCCCGGGGCCATGGCCCGGACCTCCAGATGGCCGCCGGCCTCCGCCCGGATGCGGATGGCGCCGAGCCGGTCGGTGCGCAGGACCGGGATGCCGGCCCGCCGCAGGCGGGCCAAGGTCTCCACGTGAGGCAGGCCGTACGGGTTTGGCCCCACGGAGACCACGGCCAGCCGCGGGGCCACCGCCGCCAGGAAGGCCGGCGTGGTCGCGCCCCGGGAGCCGTGGTGGGCGACCTTGAGGACGTCCGCCCGCAGGTCCACGCCGCGGCGCAAGAGCTCCTCCTCCCCGGCCCGCTCCAGGTCACCCACCAGCAGCAGGCGAGGGCCCCCGCACGCTACACGGAGGACCAGGGACTGGTCGTTCTCCCCGGCCGGCGCCGGCGCCGTGCCGTCCCCGCTGTCTCCGCCCGCCCCGCCTTCCCGGCCTTCCCCTTGGCCGGCGCCTGCGGCGCGGCCGCCACCGCCCGGCCCCGCCGCAGGCCCCGACACCCCGCCCGGTCTCGCCGCGGGCCCAGACACCCCGGCCGCCCCCGCCGCGGGCCCCGACTGCCAGGACGGCCCCGCCAGGGGTCTAGACAACCCGGACGGCCCTAACGGCTGGGGATGGAGGACGTCGACGGTGCAACCCCGAGCCGGTCGCCACTGCCAGCCCGCGTGGGGCCGCAGCAGCGGGATGCCCTTGGCGCCGGCCAAGCGCACCAGCGCCCGATCCAGGGGTGCCCCAGGCACGCCGCCAAGCCAGACGGTCCCCGCACCCAGGCGCTCCAGCACCGCGCCCGCGCCTCCCGCATGGTCTCGGTCGGCGTGGGTCACCGCCAGCAGGTCGGGCCCCCGGCCCAGCAACCGCCGGACCACGGGCACCGTCACCCGTTCCCCCACGGCATCGGGGATCGCCGGGGCCGGACCGGGCCAGTACCGGCCCTCGGGCGGCTGCAGGGCGCGGCCGCCAGTGTCGACCAGGGCCGTGCGCCCGCCCGGAAAGCGCAGGAGGATCGCGTCCCCCTGCCCGACGTCCAGGAACCACGCCTCCCAGGTGCCGGCGGGAGGCGGGCGGTCCACCCAGGCCGAGAGCAGCAGGGCCGCCACCACCGCCCCGGCGGCGGGAGCCAGCTGGCGCCCCGGCGGCAGCGGCCGGGGGCGCAACCGGCGGGCGAATCCCGGCCGCCCGTCGCCCAGCTGCCCCACGACCCATCCTGCCGCCAGGGCGATGCACCCGGCGGCCGCCGGGGCCAGTTGCGCGCCGGCCGCCGGCAGGGTACCGGCCAGCATGGCCGCCCGGACCATGGCCGTCAGGCTGACCTCCGCCGGCCAGCCCACTGCCCGCGCCAGGCCGTGGACCACGCCCTCTCCCAGCACGCTCCCGGCCGCCGGGACCAGCAGCGCGCCGCCGGCCGCCGCCGCGGCGGCGGCCACGAGGGCGACGGCCGACAGGGGAACCACCACCAGATTGGCAACCAGCGCCGCCAGGGGGAGGCGACCGAAGAGGGCCACCTGCACCGGCATCACCGCCAGCTGTGCCGCGGCAGTGACCGCCAGCGCGTCGCCCGCCCACCCCACCACGCGAACCGCGCCCCATGCCAGCCTGTGGATCGCCAGTGCTGCGCCCCGGCCACCTGCCCCGCCGGGCGCAGGAACGCCCCGGCCCCCGCGCCGGCCGGCGGGCACGCCCTCAGCAGCGCCCAGGATAGTGATCGAGGCATGACCCGCACCCTGGGGCGGCTCACCCGGGTTCGTCCCGGCGCCCGCCGCCCACCGGTGCCAGCGCCGGCGCCAGGCCTGGCGCAGCGGGTCCGCCAGCAAGACCAGCCCGGCGGTCGCCGCGAAGGAGAGCTGAAAACCGGGGTCGAGCAGGACCAGCGGGCGCCACGCGGCCTGGACGAACCCGGCCCACACCAAGAGCTCCACCGGGTACACCGGGCGGCCCAGGACCCGGGCCGCCTCGGCCAGCAGGAAGACGGCGGTGGCCCGCAGCACCGAGGGCGGTCCGCCCGTCAGGCCCGCATAGAGGAGCACCACCGCCGTCACGGCCAGGCGGCGGCGCCGGGGGAGCCACCGGGCCCGCCCCGCCATCCAGGTGGCCAGGGCGGCCGCCATCGCCACGTGCTGGCCCGACACCGCTAGGGCATGGATGAGCCCCGTCTCCGCCAGGGCGTCCCGGGCCGTGACCGAGAGGCCGTCCCGGCGGTCGAAGAGGAGGGCTGCCGCCACCCCCTGGGGGCCCGGCGGCAGGGTGGCCGCCAGGCCATCCAGCAGGACGTGTTGCAGGGCGCCGAGCGCCCGGGTCACCTGGGCCGCCGGCCGCGGCGGGCCGTCGATCCGCGGTGGCGCGGCGGCGCGCAACTCGAAGGCGAACCCCTCCCGCAGGCCGGCGGCCCGGTCATCGTAGCCGCCGGGATTGGTGGCGGGACGCAGCGGGCGCAGCGCGCCCGTGACGGTCACGGGAGCCCCCACCGGCGGAGGCCCGCCGTCCCCACCCGACCGCGCCTCGGGCCATCGCACCCGGAGGCGGCTTTGGACGGGGATCCCGTCGATGGCGGTGACCGCCAGCCGCTGGCCGTCCACCAGGTAACCGGCGACCGTGACCGTCTCCTCGTCCGCCCACGCCGCCGGTCGCCAGGCCGCCCACACCCAGGTCTCCGCCGCCAGCCAGCCGGCCGCCGCGGCCAGCCCGGCCAGCAGGACGGCGGGAAGGGCGGCGGCAGCAGCGGCTAAAGGAGCTGCCGGCACAGGGCCCTCCGGATGCAGGCGGCCTTGGGCGCCCTGACGATTGGCGCCAGGGTGACCCGTCGCCAAGGAAACCCCCGCCATGGCGGGACTCCGGCACCCGTGGCCGCCATCGCCTCCCCAGGCCACGGCCATGCCGGCCCCGCCGCCCGCCCGGGGCACCGCAGCGAGAGGGCGCGCCCGGTTCCTCCCCCACCGCCCTCCCCACCAGGTCCGGTCCGCCAGGGCCAGCAGGATCACGACGGCCGCTGCGCCTGCCAGGACGGCCTCCCAGGGGGACGGCGGCCGGGGCGGGGGCCCCGCCCGGTAAGCCGGCCAGCGGAGCAGGGCCCACGCCCCGACGGACGCCATGTAGGCCAGCATCCACCCCGTGCGGCCGAGCACCCGCCCACCTCCCGCCGCTGCGGCGGCACCGCGCCCCGGCAGATCCACCACCCAAGGGATGGGGGTCGTGCGCTGCAAGCAGCCGGGACCTCCCGGGGGAACGGCATCGCCCACGGCCTGTCCCACCGCCCGGGGGTCACCGCTCGGGCATCCCACCCCGGACCTGCCACGGCGTTCCCCGGCCCCGGCCCCGGCAGGGACCGGGACGCGATCCGCCCTCGCGGGCACGCCACGCGCCTGAACCCGCGGCACTACGGGCCCACCGTGATGTAGGGCAGCAGCTTCTCCAGGGTCTTGGCACCGATGCCGGCCACCCGGGTCAGGTCCTGGGGCCGGCGAAAGGGACCGTTGACCTCCCGATCGGCCACGATCCGCTGGGCCAGGGCGGGACCGATGCCCGGCAACGCCTCCAATTCGGCCGCCGTCGCCCGGTTGATGTCGATGGGGCGGGACGGCGCGCCCGGGGCACCGCTCGCCGGGCCGTTCGCCGGGGTCCCGGCAGGACCGGGGGCCGGGGACGCCGCCAGGCCGTCCCGGCCGGGGACGAACGCTCCCGAGGTCACCTCCTTCTGGGTCGGCACTTGGATCCGCGTGCCGTCCGCCAGAGGCGCCGCCAGGTTGAGAGCGTGCAAGGCGGCTTCGCGGGTGGGGCCGCCTGCCGCCGTGACGGCGTCGACCACCCGTGCTCCCGGGGGCAGCAGGTAGACACCGGGGTGGGCGACGGCCCCGGCCACGTGGACGGCCAGCATCGGCCCTGAAGGTGCGCCCCCCCACCCGGAGACTGCACCGGGTCCGCCGCCGGCGGGAGACGGCCGGGCCCCCATGACCTCGCCCGCCCCGCCACCCGCGGCGCCTCCGGTGAGGTTCTCCCCTTCGGCGGCCGGTGGGTCCGACGACGGCCTCGGCGCGCCAGGCGGGCTGGCCTCAGGCTCTCCGGACGGTGGCGCCGCCGCGCCGGAAGAACCGGCCTCCGCGCCGGGCGAGCGCCCAGCCCCGCTCCCGTCCGGCACGACGCCCCCAAGGCCGCCCGCCACCCCGTGCCCCGCACCCTCCCCCGCCGGCGGCAGACCAGGCTCCGGCTCACCGGACCGCGGAACGCCGGGGTCCCCGGCACCGCCCGATCCCGGCGGCGTTGCGGTGGCCTTTCCGGCTTGTAGGGCCCGTACCGGGCCGGATTCCACCGCCACGGCCACCCCCGCGCTTCCCTCCACAGCGCGCCAGGACCAGAGACCCGCGAGGAGGGCCAGGCCGACCAAAGGGGCCAGGGCGCCGGCCCAGCGACCCCGGCCGGAACCTCCGCCCCAGACGGGCGGAGGCGGCACCGGTTCGAAGGCGTCCATGACCATTCCCCCTACCCGTGCAGAACGGGCGGCGGGGCCGCCGGTGGCGCGGTAGCCGCCCGGCCAGCACCGGGTGCCCGTCGGTGCCGGGCGGCGCGCCGCTGCCGCGCCGCCCCCGGGTGCCGCCGTGGCCGGGTCCTTGGTGTCACCGCCCGGCCCGCCGGGCGATCCCGCCCCGTGCGAGCCGGCCGGAACGCTGCGGTCCTCGTGGCCGGACCGGCCGCGGCCCCAGCCCGACCCAGGCCGTCGGTCTACCAATAAATTACAACAGCCAGCCCGGCCCTGTAAATATGTGGATTAAAAATATGGCGTCGATCATGGAGGCGCCTTGGTGACCCAACGGCGACGGCGCCGGCAACCAACGCCCTCGCCAGGGGCGGAAAACAAAGCCGGCGGGCGGCCCCTAGGCCGCCCGCCTCCTGGTTCCCGTACCGTCGGCGCGATGGCGCCCGTTCCCGCGCGGCGTTCCACCGGCTACTTGACGACGATGTTGACCAGCCGGCCCGGCACCGTGACGACCCGAGCCACCGTCTTGCCCTGGATCCAGTCCTGCACCTTTGGGCTCTCCAGGGCGAGCCGGCGCAGTTCCTCCTCGCCGATCCCCTGGTCGACCTGCAACCGGTCGCGCACCTTGCCGTTGACCTGGACCACGATCTCCACCGTGCCGGCCTCCAGCACCGCCGGATCCCACTCGGGCCAGGGCTGCTGGTGGACGCTGCCCCGGGTCGCCCGCCAGCCCAGCAGGTCCCAGGCCTCCTCCGCCAGGTAAGGGGTGAAGGGGGCCAGCATGCGTAGCAGCCGGTCCAGGGCGGCGGCCAGCAGGTCGGGCCGCTGGGCGGCCGGTTCCACCCGGTCGCGGTAGCCGTAGATGGCGTTGACCAGTTCCATCAGGGCGGCCACCGCCGTGTTGTATTGCATGCGCTCGGCGATGTCCGTCGTCGTCCGGGCGATGGCGCGGTGGACCTCCCGCCACAGGGCGTGTTCCTCCGGCCCCCACCCTTCCTTGGACGGTTCCAGGCTCGCGGCCCCGGGGCTCCCCGCCGCCGTGGGCTCCGCCGCCGCGCCTTGCCGTGCGGCCAGGGCTCCTTCCCGGGCGACGGCCACCTGACCCGCCGCCTCCCGAATCGGGCCGGCACAGCCGGCCACCAGCCGCCAGACCCGGTGGACGAACCGGCTGGCGCCTTCGATCCCGTGCTCGGACCACTCCAGGTCGCGCTCGGGCGGCGCGGCGAAGAGGATGAACAGGCGGGTGGCGTCGGCACCGTACTCCTCCAGGATGTCCTCGGGGCTGACCACGTTGCCCTTGGACTTGGACATCTTGGCCCCGTCCTTGATCACCATGCCCTGGGTCAGCAGGCGCTGGAAGGGCTCCGGGCTCGGCACTAGCCCCTCGTCGTAGAGCACCTTGGTGATGAACCGGGAGTAGAGCAGGTGCAGCACCGCGTGCTCGATGCCCCCGATGTACTGGTCGACGGGCAGCCAGTAGAACACCTTCTCCCGGTCGAAGGGCTGGTGCTCGTCCCGCGGCGACGTGTACCGGTAGTAGTACCACGACGAATCGACGAAGGTGTCCATGGTGTCCGTCTCCCGCCGCGCGGGTCCACCGCAGGAGGGGCAGGTGGTCCGGACGAAGCGCTCGGAGGTGGTCAGCGGCGACGCGCCCACCTCGAAGCGGACGTCGTCGGGCAAGAGGACCGGCAGCTGCTCCTCCGGCACGGGGACGATGCCGCAGCGGTCGCAGTAGACGATGGGGATGGGCGCGCCCCAGTAACGCTGCCGCGAGATCAGCCAGTCCCGCAGCCGGTAGTTGACGGTGCGGCGGCCGATGCCCTGGCGCTCGAAATCCTCGGCCATCCGGCGGTAGGCCTCGCGGCTGTCCATGCCGTCGTAGGGGCCGGAGTGGATCATGCGCCCAGGACCGGTGTAGGCCTCCTTGAGCCGGTCGCCGTCGGCCGGCACCCCCTCGCCCTGGATGACCACCCGCACGGGCAGCCCGTACTGGCGGGCAAAGGCGAAGTCCCGCTCGTCATGGGCGGGGACCGCCTGGATCGCCCCGGTCCCGTAGTCCATCAGGACGTAGTTGGCCGTCCAGATGGGGATCCGCTCCCCGGTGGCCGGGTTGATGGCGTAGGCGCCGGTGAAGACGCCCTCCTTGGCGTCCACCGCCTCGGCCCGGTCGCGCACCGTCAGGCGGGTCACCCGCTCGACGAAGGCGCGCACCGCGTCCTCCTGGGCGGTGCCCCGGGCCAGCTCCAGGGTCAGCGGGTGGTCCGGCGCCAGCACCATGAAGGTCGCGCCGTAGATGGTGTCGTGGCGCGTGGTGAAGACGGTCAGCTTCTCGTCCCGGCCGGCGATGGGGAAGTCCAGCTCCATCCCTTCGCTGCGGCCGATCCAGTTGCGCTGCATCACCTTGACCCGCTCGGGCCAGCCCTCCAGCAAGTCCAGATCGGCCAGCAGCCGGTCGGCGTAGGCGGTGATCTTGAAGAACCACTGCTCCAGCTCGCGCTTCTCCACCGGCGTGCCGCAACGCCAGCAGGCGCCGTCTTCCACCTGCTCGTTGGCCAGCACCGTGGCGCAGCGGGGGCACCAGTTCACCGGCGCCTTCTTCCGCTCCACCAGGCCCCGCTTGTAGAGCAGCAGGAACAGCCACTGGGTCCACTTGTAGTAGCCGGGGTGGGAGCAGGCGATCTCCCGCCGCCAGTCGTAGCTGAGCCCCAGCCGCTGCATCTGCTCCCGCATGGCGGCGATGTTGGCGTAGGTCCAATCGGCGGGGTGGGTCTGGTTGGCGATGGCGGCGTTCTCCGCCGGCAAGCCGAAGGAGTCCCACCCCATGGGGTAGAGCACGTTGTAGCCGCGCATGCGGTGGAACCGGGCCGTGGCGTCGCCGATGGAGTAGTTGCGCACGTGCCCCATGTGCAGCTTGCCCGACGGGTAGGGGTACATCTCGAGGCAGTAGAACTTGGGCCGCGACGGGTCGGCCTCCACGTGGTAGAGACCTTCCTCGGCCCAGCGCTGCCGCCACTTCTTCTCGGCGGCGTGAAAGTTGTAGCGGTCGTCGACGGCCATGGCCGTAGCCTCCTCCTGCCTGCTGCCTGAAGGGGCAAGCGCGCCCGCCGGGCGCTCCCGCTGGGCGCCCGGCGCCGGTCACGGTCCTTGATGCCCGGCGCCAGGGCCAAGACGCCAGGAGCCCCCCGTCCACAAGGGACGGGGGGCTCCCGCGGTACCACCCTTCTTGATCAGTGTGGAGCGGATGGGACTCGAACCCACGACCTCGTCAATGCCATTGACGCGCTCTCCCAACTGAGCTACCGCCCCACGGATCTGACCCACTCATGCCCTTAACGCGGGCCACGTCACCGGCTGCCGGCGGCCTTGGCCCGCCGCCTTCGCCGGTGCGGCTCCCGGGCGAGTTCCCCTGCCACGTGCCGCCGGTTTGCACCACCACCGGCTCTCTGGGGGCCGCCGGCAAGGTACTGCTCCCGTTCACGGCCTTTGCGCGACCGGTTGTCGAACCGCGTAGCCCATTATAGAGAGGGTCCCGCGGCGGTGTCAAGGCAACCGTTAGACCTGTCACGCGTTAGACCTGTCACGCCTCGGGCAGCGTCTCCAGCTCCAACCGCCGGGCGTCCCCCCAGAGCCGTTCCAGGGCGTAGTACTCGCGCTCGGCCGCCAGGAAGACGTGGAGCACCACGTCGTCGAAGTCCAACAGCACCCACCGGGCCGCGTCGTAGCCCTCCCGGTGGCTGGGGACCAGCCCCCGCTCGGCCAGGTCCTCTTCGACCCCGTCGGCGATGGCGCGCACGTGGATGGCGTTCTGGCCGTGGCAGATCACGAAGTAATCGGCGATCAGGGTGATGCCCTCCATGTCCAGGACCACCACGTCGGCGGCCTTCTTCGCCTCGGCGGCGCGGGCGATGGCCAGCGCCTTCTCCCGGCTGGTCAAGCGCCTCCTCCCTCCCCGTTCTCGTCGGCCGTCGCCGCCCCGACGGCGGCGCTCCCGGTGAAGTCTTGCCCGACGACGATCCGCGCGTCCACGCCCTCGGGCAACTCCTCCGCCGTTTCGACCCGGACCCCGGGCGCCGCCCCGGCCAGCGCCTGGCGCAGGCGGTCGGCCAGCTCGGTGTCGTCAGGCCGGACCACCACCGTGGTGGCCGCGAAGTCGAACCGCTCCGCGTTGCCCACCGTCACCACCTGGAAACCCAGGCCGCGCAAGAGGTCGGCGACCCGGCCGGCGGCGCCCCGGCGGCCGTTGCCGTTGAGGACCTCCAGCCGGACCTGGGCGTTGGCCTCGACGTCCACGCCGGCCAGGATCTTCATCGCCTCCTGCCGGGCGGTCTCCTGATCGACCAGCCAGTAGCTGAGGCCGTCGATGTACCCCGGCTTGCCCGGCAGGATCCCCATCTCCAGCTTGGTCGTGTCGAACCGCGGCAGCAGGGTGGCCAGGCCCAGCATCCGGCTGGTGGGCATGTTCGTCGTGATCTGGCTGCCCAGGGTGCTGGCCAGCTGCGGCAGCTTGAGCACACCCTTCATGCTCAGCACCTTGTCCGCCAGGGCGCGCAGGAACTGCTGCTGCCGCTGGATGCGGAAGATGTCGCCGTCCTGCCGGTAGCGCACGTACTGCAGGGCCTTCTCGCCGTCCAGCACCTGGCATCCCGGCTTCAGGTCGATCCGCAGGTTCTGGCTGCGGGCCGTGTAGCGCATCGGCTTTTCGATGCAGACCTCCACGCCGCCCACCGCGTCGACCAGGGCGCGAAAGGCGTCAAAGTCCACCTCGACGAAGTAGTCGATGGAGATCCCCAGGAAGTCCTCCACCGTCGCGGCGACCCGCTCCGCCCCCGCGCCGGGACCGCCCTCGGCCTGCCCGTAGGCGTGGGCGTGGGCGATCTTCTCCGGGTGGGGCCGGCCGGGGATGGGCACCCGGGTATCGCGGGGGATGGACAGGAGCCCCACCCGTCCGGTGACCGGGTTGACGTTGACCACCATGATGGTGTCCGAGCGCTGGGGGGCTTCCGGCTCCCCGGCCCCCGCCCCGGCGTCGACCCCCAGGACCAGGATGTTGAGCGGCCGGTCGGCGGCCACCGCCTGCTGGCCGTCCGCATCGTCCTGGCGAGGGACCTGCTGGACGCTGCTGAAGAACCCGTAGAGGGTGGAACCCAGCCAGAAGGCCGCCGTCACGCCCGCCAACAGCAGCACGGCGGCCAGGACCGTCAGCACCCGGGCCGCCTTCCGCCGCGGCCGCTTGGGTTCCTGTTCCATGGGTCCGACCAGAGGCATGCTCACCGTCTTTGACGCTCCTTCAAGGGCCCTCGGGACGGGGTGTCCCGGTGCGCCTCCTGCCATCGTAACGGGCCGGAAGCCGGCCGGCCAGGTCGACCGGTACCAGCCGCCATCGTCCCCGCGCCCCTTGGCCATCCCGGCGCGCCGGGCGCCGGCCGCCGCCGGCCGCTAGCCGCCGACAGTCCCTGCGGATGCCGCGCGCCGAGCGCCCGCCGTTGGGCGGCCCCTCGGATGCCGCGCCCCTTCCGCCGCCGGGCTGCCCCTGTGGATGCCGGGCTCGCCGGGCGCCCGCCGCCCTCCCGTCGCCGGGACGTCGGATCGGCCGCCATCGGGTCCCCAGGAAGGTCCCGGCTAGGCGCGCCCGGCCAGGCGCGCTCAGGCATCGACCGGGCCCGCCGGGCCGGGCCAGGACCGCCGAAGCCAGGCGTTACGGGCCGCCACGGTCACCGCCGGCAGCCACAGCCGCCGGTCCAGGCAGTAGCGAATCAAGTCGTCCAGCACGGCGGCCATCGCCGCATCGAGGTCTTCAAAGGCCAGCCGGCGCAGGTCCTCCACACCAGGGTACGTGCGACCGGGCTCCAACTTGTCCGCCAAAAAGAGCAGGCAGCCCACCGGCCCCAACCCCGGGTGGGCGGTGGTGTGCCAGCGAACGGCCTCCAGCACCTGGGGATCGTCCGCCAAACCCTCGCGGGCCGCCTCCCACGCCGCCACCGGACCGTGGAGGAGGATGGGGTCCGCCCGCTCGGCCGCATCGGGCTCCCAGCCAGCCTGGCGCGCCTGGGCCAGCAGGGTCGCCCCGTCCCGCTCCCGGGCCAGGTCGTGCAGCCACGCGGCCAGTTCCACCGGCAGCGGGTCCATTCCGTGGCTCCGGGCCAGCCGGCGCGCCATCTCCACCACCCGCGCCACGTGCCGGTAACGCCCGGGGCTGAGGGTCGCCGCGGCCTTTGCCTGGGCAGCCCGGATCGCCTGCTGGATGGACGGCTCGTCCACCATGCCGGTTCCCTCCCCCTCAGAGGGCGATGCCGGCATCCGATCCGGACGAACCCGCGCCACCGGCACCACCCGCCCCCGGCCGCAGGGCGGCTCCCGCGGAGGCCCCGCCCCGCGGCGCGTCCGGCCCGAAAGACGGGAACCGGGCTTGCGGTCCCGGCGCGCCGCTTCGGTCCGGTGCCTCGAGCTCCTGGGCCCCGCTGCGGTCCGGCGCCTGCAGCCCCGGCGCCCCGCTGCAGTCTGGCGTCGGCGGCGGCGCCCCACCCGGCGGCTCCGGCGGTGCGGGCGCGGCCTTCGCGGCTCCCCGCGTCCGGGAGGCCGTCCGGGGAATCACGGGGGTTCCCGGCAGGGTCGCGGCCTCACCGGTGCCGCCGCCGGCGGGGCGGTAGAGGCCGTACTTCTCAACATAATCCTCCACCGCGGCGGGGACCAGGTAGCGGATGGACTGGCCAGTGGCCACCCGCTCCCGCAGTTCGGTGGACGAGATCCCGATCTCGGGGATGGGCAGCACGTGAACCCGGGCGCGCCGGGCAGGCGGCACGTCGTCCAGGAACCGCTGCAGGACGGGACCCGGCAACCCCGGCCGGGTGACCACGATCAGGCGGCAGACGTCCAGCAGGGCCAGGCCGCCGCGCCACGAAGGCAGGGTCACCACCGAGTCGGCCCCGGCGATGAAGAACAGGGAGGCCTGGGGTCCGGCCAGGGCGGACAGCTGGGTCAAGGTATCGATGGTATACGAGGGGCCCTCCCGGTCCAGCTCCAGCCGGGTGGTGTAAAAGTGGGGGTTGCCGGCGGTCGCCAGCACCGTCATGCGGTAGCGGTGTTCGGCGTCGCTCACGCCGGCCGGGTCCTTGTGGGGCGGCCGGCCCGCGGGCACGAACAGCACCCGGTCCAGCCCAAAGTGGACCCGGGCGGCTTCCGCTGCCACCAGATGCCCGATGTGGATGGGGTCGAAGGTCCCTCCCAGGACGCCCAGTTGCAGGGGCCGGCCGTCCCGGCGCGGCTTGAGCCACTCCTCCAGCCCTCTGGCCACCGGTATCCTCCTTCGCGGCCCGCCTCCGGCCTGCCTCACCCGTCGTCCCCGTGGCGATGGTCGCTACCGGCCCCCTGGCCGGCAGGCTCCGTGGAGCCCGTCTCGTCCCCCAGCACCAGCTCCAGCGGCCCCAACCGCACC
The DNA here is from genome assembly GCF_054654595.1 of Thermaerobacter litoralis. Classification (NCBI taxonomy): domain Bacteria; kingdom Bacillati; phylum Bacillota; class Clostridia; order Eubacteriales; family Clostridiales Family XVII. Incertae Sedis; genus Thermaerobacter; species Thermaerobacter litoralis. Next base: position 602,804 of record NZ_BAAIES010000009.1, read on the forward strand.
GTATCGCCGTTGCGCGCCCCGGCCTGCCGCAAGGCCTCCTCGGCGCCCAGGCGCTCCAGTCGGCGCAGGAGCCAGCGCACCGCCTCGTCGTTGTCGAAGTCGGTCATGGCGACCCAGCGCTCGACCAGAGGGCTCGTGACGACCCAGGCGCCGTCTGCCTCCCGGCGCACCTCCAGCCGGCGCGGATCAGGTCCCGGCCGGTAGACCTTGCGCCCGGCCGCCGGCAGGGGCTGGGGCACCGGCGCCTGCGCCAGGAGGGCTTCGACCCGGTCCAGCAGCCGGTCCACCCCCTGACCGGTGGCCGCGGAGATGGGCACCAGCTCCAGCCCGGCTTCCCGGGCCGCCTCCTCCAGCGAGGCCAGGTAGGCCTGGGCCTCCGGCAAGTCCACCTTGTTGGCCGCCACCACCCCGGGCCGGGCGAGCAGGGCCGGCTCATATGCTTCCAGTTCGTCCCGCAAGGTGGCCAGGTCCTGCCGGGGGTCGCGCCCCTCGGTGCCGGCGGCGTCGACCACGTAGATCAGCACCCGGGTCCGCTGGATGTGCCGCAAAAACTCGTGCCCCAGGCCGACGCCCTCGTGGGCGCCCTCGATGAGACCGGGGATGTCCGCCACCACGAAGCTGCGTCCCGGCCCGCGCTGGACCACGCCCAGGTTGGGCGCCAGGGTCGTGAAGGGGTAGGCGGCCACCTTGGGACGGGCGGCGGAGATCCGGGCCAGGAGGCTGGACTTGCCGGCGTTGGGCCAGCCGACCAGGCCGACGTCGGCCAGCAGCCGCAGCTCCAGCTTGAGCCAGCGCCGCTCGCCCGGCTCCCCCTTCTCCGCCAGGCGGGGCGCCTTCCGCTGGGGGGTGGCGAAGCGCGCGTTGCCCCGGCCGCCCCGGCCGCCCCGGGCCACCACCACCTGCTGGCCCTCGGCCGCCAGGTCGGCCAGCACCGCCCCCGTGTCCCGGTCGCGGACCACCGTGCCGGGGGGCACCCGCACGTACAGGTTTTCGCCCCGCCGGCCGTGGCGGTTGCCACCCTCCCCGTGGGTGCCGCGCTCGGCCCGGTAGTGCCGGCGGTACCGCAGGTCGGCCAGGGTCGTCAGGGCCGGGTCGACCACCAGGATGACGTCGCCGCCCCGGCCGCCGTCGCCGCCGTCGGGGCCGCCCCGGGGGACGTACTTCTCCCGCCGGAAGCTGACGGCCCCGTTGCCGCCGGTACCCCCTTCAACGTAGATCTCCGCCTCGTCGACGAAGTCGGGCACGCCCTTCACCCCGCGGTGGAACCTGCATCCTCCAGCCCGCCCGGCCCGGCGGCGGCTTCCTGGCCGGCGGCGGTTGCCGCGCCCGCGTCCCCGCCCTCCAGGCCCCACCGGAGCCGGCCCTCCAGGCCGTCCCAGTGCAGCCAGATCCGGCGCCCCGGCGCCACCAGGGCCGCCTGCCGGGCCGCTTCGAGCTCTGCCGCCACCCTCCCCGGGGCAGCCGCTGCCCGTCCCTGAGCAGTGGGGGCCTGGCCCGCCGGCCTGGCGGCCGGCCGCCGCGGGCCGGCGCCGGGCACGGCCGCCCGCGGTCCCTGGACCTGCGGGGCGCGCCAGGCGACCTCGATCCCCGCCTCCTCACACAGGGCACGCCACGTCAAGTAGAGGGCGGCCGTCTCCGCCGGCCACTGGCGCAGCACGACGCCCTCCCACTCCAGCTGGCGGCACCATTCGGCCAGCGCCGCCGTGGCCCGCTCGGGCCGCCCCAGCTGGAGCCAGCCAAGGGCGATCTGCAGCCGGTTGACGGCAGCGTGGCGCCGGGCCCGCACCACCCGGACCAGGTGCTGGGCGTGGCCCCCACCGGGGGCCCCGGCGGCTTGCTGCGGGTCGCCCGCGTGCGGTTCCTCCCGTCCCGTCATCAGGATCCCCCATCCCCGGCGGCCACCAGGGGCCAGGTCCAGCCGCCCCCGCCCCGCGGCCGGCAAGCCCCTCGCCCCGCGCCATGCCTGTCCAGATAGCAAAAAGCCTCCGCCCAACCGGTTCCGGCCGCAGCGGAGGCGCCTGGCAAGGGGGTGGCGTCAGTCGGCGGCAACCTGGGTGGGCTCGACCGCCGCCAGCGGCACCACGTTGACCACGCGGCGGCCGCCCCGGGTGCCGAACTGGACGACGCCATCGATCAGAGCGAACAGGGTGTCATCGCCACCCCGGCCCACGTGCTTGCCGGGATGGAACCGCGTCCCGCGCTGCCGCACCAGGATGGTGCCGGCGCGCACGACCTGCCCCTCGTACCGCTTGACGCCCAGGTACTTGGGGTTGCTGTCGCGACCGTTGCGGGTGCTGCCGCCGCCCTTCTTGTGAGCGAACAGCTGCAGGTTGATCCGGCGCATGGACCTCACCTCCCTCCGGTCGTCCGTTCCTCCACGCGCACGTAATCGTCGTAGTCGCCGGCGATGGCCTGGATCCCCACCCGCGCCGTCTCCAGGATCGCCTGGGCGGCGCGCTCCACCTCAGGCGGCACCGCCGCGGGCAGCTGGCACACCAGCCGCCCCTCCTCGTCCAGCTCCACCTCGGGCACCAGGTTCAGAACCTCTTCCAGGCCCAGGATCGCCGCCTGCCCCAGGGCCGAGACGGCGGCGCACACGATGTCCTCCCCGCGCTCGGCGAACCCGGCGTGGCCGGTGATCTCGAAACGGGTGATGGCGCCCCGGCCATCGCGGAAGAACACGGCCCGGATCACGGCTCACGCCTCGATGCGGTCGATCTTCACCCGGGTGAAGGCCTGGCGGTGACCCCGCTTGCGCCGGTAGTTCACCTTGGGCCGGTACTTGAAGACGATGATCTTGCGGTCCCGGCCGTGGCCCAGCACGTGGCCCGTGACGCGGGCCCCCTCGACCACCGGGGTCCCGATGCGGAACTCGTCACCCTGCTTGACCGCCAGCACCCGGTCGAAGACCACCGTCTCGTTCTCGCCTGCGGGCAGCTTATCCAGGCGCAGCACGTCGCCTTCCTGCACCCGGTACTGCTTGCCCCCCGTCTCGATGATGGCGTACATGGCGTCACCCCGCCTCCACCTGGCTGCGTTGGCTATCTCGCGCGCTCCCAGCCGGCGGTTCACGGGGTGCGCCCCCGCGGCGCCGGCCGGCCGGCGTGGCCGGAAATTTGGCCGGAAAAGGGCAGAAAAAGGGGCCCCCGCGCAGCCGGGGCCTTCACAGCGCTAGTATTCTAGTCGCCCGGGGCCAGGGGTGTCAAGGCAAGCGGGGCCCTTCGGTGCACGCGGCGCTCAGGAGACCACCTTTGCCCTGGCATAGGTGCGGTAGGCGCGGGTGATCTCCACCACCACCCGCTGGCCCACCCGGTTCCCGGCGCCCTGGATGTCGATCACGTACCCCTCCAGGCGCGCGATGCCGTCGGCCTGGTTGGTGGCGTGGCGCTCCTCCACCTCCAGCTCGAGCCGCTGGCCCGGATGAACCGGCAGGGCCTGCCGCTCCACCTCCGCCCGGCTCCCCAGGGCGACCAGGTGCATGGCCTCCAGGTGAACGTCCTCCCGGCCCCGGATGAAGACGCTGCGCCCCGTCTCCCGCTCCAGCTCCCGCAGGTTCGCACCGCCGGGGCCGATCAGCAGGGACGCCACCGAGGGGTGGACCTCCACCAGGATGGCCTCGCTGGGGGAGTGGCGCAGGATGCGCTTGATCTCCCGGCGCACCCGGCGCGCCGCGCTCTCCTCGCTGAGGACCCGGCCGCGGCCCTCGCAGTAGGGGCACTCCCGGGTCAGCTGCTCCAGCAGGCTGCGCCGGCCCTTCTTGCGGGTCATCTCCACCAGCCCTAGGGCGGTGATGCCCAGCACCGTGGCCTTGGTGTGGTCCCGGGCCAGGTGCCGCTCCAGCTCCTGGACCACCCGCTGGCGGTGGGCCGGTTCGTCCATGTCGATGAAGTCGATGACGATGATGCCGCCGATGTCCCGCAGGCGGAGCTGGCGCGCGATCTCGGCCGCAGCCTCCATGTTGGTGCGGAAGACGGTGTCCGCCAGGTTCTTCGACCCGACGAACTTGCCGGTGTTGACGTCGATGGCCGTCAGGGCCTCGGTCTGGTCGATCACCAGGTAGCCGCCGCTCTTGAGCCAGACCCGGCGTTTGAGAGCCCGCTCGATCTCCTCGTTGATGCCGAATTGCTCGAACAGGCCGGCCTCACGGTTCTGGTAGAGCTGCACCCGGTCCCGCAGGGGGATGGCGAAGGTGGCCATGAGGTCCAGGATCCGCCGGTACTCGGCGGGATCGTCGATCAGGACCCGGTCGACCTCCGGCGTCAGCATGTCCCGGACCACGCGGAAGACCAGCCCCAGGTCCCGGTAGAGCAACACCGGGGCCCGCTGGCGCCGCGCCCGCTGCTGGATGTCGGCCCACAGGCGGGTGAGGTACTCCACGTCCCCGCGCAGCTCGGCCTCGCTGCGGCCCTCCGCCGCCGTGCGGACGATCAGGCCCGCGCCGGGCGGCTGCAGGGCCTGGGCCAGCTGCTTGAGCCGCTGGCGCTCCTTCTCGTCGTGGATGCGGCGGGAGACCCCGACGTAGTCGACGCCCGGCATCAGCACCAGCAGCCGGCCGGGCAGGGTGAGGTGGCGCGTCACCCGCGCGCCCTTGGTCCCGGTGGGCTCCTTGGTGATCTGGACGATGATCTCCTGGCCGGGGTGGAGGATGTCGGTGATGGCGGCCTGGCGGAGGTCGTCGGGCAGCTCGTCGTCGTCGGCCTCGTCGCCGCGGGGGATGGCGTCGGCCACGTAGAGGAAGGCGTTGCGTTCCAGACCGATGTTGACGAAGGCGGCTTGCATGCCGGGCAGGACGTTCTCCACCCGCCCCTTGTAGACGTTCCCCACGACCCGCTGGGTCGACGGCCGCTCGTGGTAGACCTCGACCAGCCGGTCGTCTTCCAGCACGGCGACCCGTGTCTCGTCGGGTTCCACCGTGACCAGGATGGACTTGTTCATGAAAAACCACTCCAAACTTGTAGATAAGCTCAGTTTAATCCATCGGCGGGCCGTCATCCACGCCGCCCCGGAGCACCGCCCCGGCGCGCCGCCCCGCGGGCCCGCTGGCCGCCGCGCCACCGTACGCCCTGGCGCGCTGCTATGGAGAAATATGGCGGGCACCGGCTCCGGCAATGCGACGGGAAAGGCGGGTGGTCACGACAGAACTCGATGGCGGCGACATGGGGCGACAGCAAGGGAGGACCGTACCGGATCTCGGGGTCCTGTGCGAGGCGGCCCACGCGACACGGGGCGACAGCAAGCGAGGACCCCCTTGCGGGACGGCGCCCCCGAGGAACCCGTGCGGGACGACACTCCGGCCGCCCATGGACCGGCCCCGGCCGGGGCATCAGGGACGCCACTCCAGGAGGTCGCGCACCGGGGCATCCAGACCCAATTGCAAAATGCCGCGCAGGAGCAGGCCCTCGTCCACCTCGCCCAGGGTGCGCTGCTGGCCGTCGACCACCACGATCTCGTGGTAGCTGCCCGGGCGCAGGGCCTCGGCCACCTGGCGCAGGCTGGTGGTCTCCAGGGCGATCAGGCGGTGGACGGGCAGGAGCCCCACCCGCCGCAGTCGTCCCCGTTTGGTCCACAGGCCGCGCAGGGCGGTGACGCCGACCCACTGCTCCTCCCGCGCGGTGCCGACCCAGATGGTCACCGAGGCCGCCAGCAGGTGGGGCGCCAGGACCTGCCAGTAGAAGGCCAGGGCCGTGGCCGCCGCCAGGGCGACCGCCACCCCGCGCCCCAGCCGGCCCAGGGTCATCACCGCCTGGCGCGGGCCGCGGGTCCGCTTCAAGAAGGCCAGCAGGATGCGGCCACCGTCCAGCGGCAGGGCGGGCAGCAGGTTGAACAGGGCCATGGTCAGGTTGGCCGCCTGGAAGGGAGCCACCCAGGGTCCCTGGAGCCAGCCGGCCTGGTGCAGGGCGATGCTGCCGGCCAGCAGCAGCAGGTTGTTCAGCGGCCCGGCCAGGGCCACCACGGCTTCGACCAGGGGTTCCCGCCGGCCCGGTCCCCGGATGTCGGCCACGGCGCCGTAGGGCAGGAACTCCAGGCGGGCGATCTCCAGGCCACAAAGCCGGGCGGCGATCAGGTGGGCCAGCTCGTGGGTCGCCAGGACGGCCAGCAGCAGGAGCAACTGCCCGGGCAAGCCCAGGACCGCCGCCAGGGCCACCAGGACCAAAAGCAGCGGGTGGACGAACACGGCCACGCCCAGGAAGCTGCCCAGGTGCAGGGGCCCTCGCCTCCTCGCGTCCGGCGCCGGGCGGGTCACGAACCCCAAGCCTCAGGCCGGCCCACGCCCGGTGGCGGGCGGCGCGGTGCAGCCAACGCCGCGCCGGCGGGCGATGCGGGTCCGCGGCGCCCGGTGGTCGCCCCTGGCCAGGTCCTTTAACTGCCGCCCCCGGCCGGCAGGTGGAGCTCCGGGTCGACCGCCTGCCCCCGCTGGCGCATCTCGAAGTGCAGGTGGGGACCGGCGCCCTCCCCCTCGGCGGCCACGGCGGCCAGGACCTGGCCGGCCGCCACGGCGTCCCGGTCCCGGACCACCACGTGATCCACCACGGCGTAGCGGGTCACCCACCCGCCGCCGTGGTCGACCTCCACCATCCACCCGAGCCCGGCCCGGTCGTACCACACCCGGGTCACGACCCCGGCCGCCGCCGCCCGCACCGCGGTGCCAGCGGGCGCGGCGATGTCGATGCCCTCATGGAACCGGGGCGCGTCGCCGTCGTCCAGGCGCCAGCCGAAGGGTTCCGTCACCCGGCCGTCCACCGGCCAGTCCCAGGATGGCTCCCAATTCTCCCGGGACGAACCGGTGTCGTGGGACGAACCGGCGGCGCCGGCCGAACCGCCGCCGGGGGACGAACCGGCGCCACCGGCCGAACCGGTGTCGCGGGACAAACCGGCGTCGCCGGCCGGACCGCCGCCGGCCGAACCGCCGGGCTCGGTCCATTCCCCATTGCCGGCTGCAGACGGATCGCCGGGCCCGCCGCCCGATGGGGCGGCGGGCAAGCCGGCGGCGGCACCCGCGGAGGGATCCCCCGGGAGAGCCCCGGGGGTGGGGCCGCTGCCCGCGGCGCTTCCGGCGCCGCCGGCGCCGGAAGCGCCGGTGGGCCCGTGGCCGGCGCCGGAAGCGCCGGTGGGCCCACCGCTGGCGCCGGACCCCGCCGGGTCCGGCGCCAGCGGCGCCAGCGCAGGCAGGCTCCCGCCGGGGACGCCGGCGCCGGCCGCGCCGGCGTCCCCGGGGGCGGACCCCAGGACGGCCTCCTGCAGCCACCCACCGCCGGGCAGCCGCGCCAGCCACTGGGCCACCTGCGGGCGCTCCAGCCAGTTGGCTTCCACCAACCGTCCCGCGGCGCGGGCCCAGGCCTCCCCGGCGTCCCCGGGCAACCAGCGCCCCGCCACCAGTGCCAGGGCAAGGCAAAGGGGTACCCACCAGCCCGCGCCGTGGCGCGCGCCGGGCATCCAGCCGCCGGGGGGCGGCACCGGACGGGACCCGGGCGGGCCGCCGGTCCCGACCCCGGCAGGACCCTCCACCCCCGCTCCCGTGGAAGCGGCCGGGCCGGGGGCGACCGTGGTCTCCGGCGCCGGGAAGGCTGCCGGACCGGCGTCGCCGGCGCCGGCCCCCAAGGTTCCGTTCCCGGCCGGACCCACCGCCGCCGGCTCGCCAGGAACCGCGGGGGTGCCGGGCCCACCGGACCCGGCCTGGGGGCCGCGTTCGTCCCGTTCTCCGCCTGCGCCTGGGGACACCATGGGCCGTCCCTCCGGGCGCAGTATATGGATACCCGAGCCATCCCTATGCTGGTCGGGCGGCCGGACCCTGGGTCCACCCCCGCGGCCCGGGGTCGCCTTCGCCGCCACACCCCGGCCCGGAGCCCGCCGCCGCGGGACGGCCCCGGCAATGGGGGCACCAGAGGGTGCGGGCACGCGCTGGCAGCGCAGGCTCCCAGGGTGCAGGCGAGCCGCTGGGGTAGCCTGGGGTGCCTCCGCCAGTGGGGTCACCGCAGGTGCCGCGGCCGATGGGCTAGCCGGTGGGGCGTCAGCACCGGTGGGACATTCAGAAGAGGATCTTGTGCCGGCGGGCGTAGGCGCTCATCAGCAGGCCCAGGCTCAGGCAGTTGGTGATCAGGTTGCTGCCGCCGTAGCTGATGAACGGCAGCGGCAGGCCGGTGATGGGCATCAGGCCCACGGTCATCCCCGCGTTGATGATGAAGTGGGTGGCCAGCATGGAGACGACCCCGGCGCCCAGCAGCATGCCGAAGGTGTCCCCCGCCTGGGTGGCGTCGTGGAGGGCCCGCAGCAGCAAGCCCAGAAGCAGCAGGACCAGCACGGTGATGCCCACGAAGCCCAGGGTCTCGGCCGCCACGGCGAAGATGAAGTCGGTCTGGGGCTCGGGCAGGAAGCTGGTGGCCGTCTGGCTCGCCCCGGTCAAGCCCTGGCCGAAGAGCCGGCCGTTGCCCACGGCCAGGCGCGACTGGAGCACGTGATAGCCCGCCCCCAGCCCGTTCTGGCCGTCGTTGTAGGGATTGATGAAGACCACCAGGCGCATCAGCTGGTGGGGCTCGAGCAGGGAGAGCTTGTCGGGAAAGCGCAGCTGGGCCCAGACCAGGGCCACGGCCGCCGCCAGGCCGGCGACCGCCAGGCCGAAGAGCCGCGCCGCCGGGTAGCCGGCCATGAGCAGCATCCCGCCGGCGATGCCGAAGAAGACCAGCACCGTGCCCAGGTCGGGCTGCTTGAGGACCAGCAGCGCGGGCGGGACCACGATGGCCAGCACGGGGGCCAGGTCCCACCAGGTCCAGGGGCGGTCCTCGTGGCGGGCCAGCCAGTCGGCCAGCACCAGGATCAGGATCGGCTTGACGAACTCCGCCGGCTGCAGGCTGATGGGGCCGGCGTTGATCCAGCAGCGGCACCCGTTGGTCTCCGGGGCCACCACCAGCATGGCGGCCAGGCCTACCAGGGCCGCGCCGTAGAGGTACCACTGGATGCGTGGCAGGGTGCGGTAATCGACCCACAGGGTCACGGCCAGCATTAAGGCCAAACCGGCCGCCGCGAAGATCGCCTGCTTCTCCACCAGGTCGACCATGCCCCGCGCCCGGACGGCGACGGCGATCAGCACCAGCCCGCAGGCCATGAGGACCATGACCAGGGCGATCAAGGGCAAATCCAGGGTCTTGAGCAGGCGACGGTCCAGCAAGCCCACGGGCTTCCCTCCCTTCCGCGCCATCGGGGCGACCGGCGGCCGGCCGTTCCCGCCGGCCCGGGACACCTTCCGGTCCGGGCCCCGTTCACCGGTGGAACCGGCAGGCCGGTGGCCGGCGGGGCGCCCGCACGCCACCGGCCCCTCCCATGATAGCAGCCGGCGCCGCCCTAGGTAGGTGGGGCTGCCTGCCGCCGTGGGCCGCTGGCAGGGGCTGCCGCCCCGCCGGGATGCCCCGGATGCCCCCCGGCTGGGCCGCGCCACTGCGGGCCCTCAGGGTTCGCCGTCGCCCGCCGCCAGGGGCCGCCGGCGCACGGCCCGCACGGGGATGCTGGCCACCAGGGCCACCGTCGAGGCCTCCCGGTGCAGGCTCACCTCCATGGCCGAGCGGTCGACCTCCAGGTAACGGGAGATGGCGCGGATCAGGTCGTCCTTCAGCGCCTCCATCAGCTCGGGCTCCATGTCCACCCGGTCGTGGACCAGCATCAGCTTGAGCCGTTCCCGGGCGATGTCCTTGCTGGCCATCCGGCCGGAGCCCCCTCCCGCCCCACCGCCGGCGCGGGACCCCGGCGCGCCGCCTTGCCCGGTCGCGGCGCCGCCGCGGCCCAGGACGCGGGCCAGAAGCTGGATCACCCTTCATCCCTCCCCACGATCCCACGGCCCCGGGCCGGACCCGGGACCTGGACGGTCCGGCTGCGGCTACCGTGCCGCCCAGGCGCGGCCGCCGGCTCAGGCCCCGCCCAGGAGCCGCCGCAGCCGCCCGAACAGGCCGTGTTCCTCCTTGAAATCGGGGAAGGGGACCTGCTCGCCCAACAGCCGGCGGACGATGTCCCGGTAGGCGCGCCCCGCCCGGCTGCGCTCGTGGGCCACCACGGGCTCGCCCCGGTTGGTGGAGTCGACCACCTGCTCGTCCTCGGGCACAACCCCGATGAGCTCCACGGCCAGGACGTCCAACACGTCCTCGACCCCCATCTGGCGGCCCTGCTGGACCATCTCCGGCCGCAGCTTGTTGATGATGAGCCGCGGAGACGCGAGGCCCTCGGCCTCCAGCAGGCCGATCACCCGGTCGGCGTCCCGGACCGACGACACATCGGGGGTACAGACCACCAGGGCCTCCTGGGCGCCGGCGATGGCGTTGCGGAAGCCCTGCTCGATCCCCGCCGGGCTGTCGACCAGCACGTAGTCGAACTCCTGGGCCAGCTCGTCGCACAGGGCCTTGAATTGCTCCGGCTGGACCGCCGACTTGTCCTTGGTCTGGGCCGCCGGCAGGAGGAACAGGCCGTCGAAGCGCTTGTCCTTGATCAGCGCCTGGCGCAGCCGGCAGAACCCCTCCACCACGTCGACCAGGTCGTAGACGATCCGGTTCTCCAGGCCCATGACCACGTCCAGGTTACGCAGGCCGATGTCGGCATCGACCAGGACCACCCGCTTGCCCGTCAGGGCCAGGGCCGTGCCCAGGTTGGCGGTGGTCGTCGTCTTGCCGACGCCGCCCTTGCCCGAGGTGATCACCAGCGTCGTGCCCAAGGCGTCCCCTCCTCTTTGGCGGCCCCGCCGCGGGCCGGATCCCCTCCCGCGGCCGGCGGCCTCCCGCGGGTCTACCCTCCGGCAACCCTCCGCGCCCCGTCCCGCCCTGCCCGGTCCTGCTCCTGCCGGCGCTGCCAGAACCAGCGGGCGGGGTCGAAGGGCTCGACCAGCACCTGCCCGTCGCGGACCCAGGCGATCTCGGGGCCGCGCGGCGCCGCCGTCCCGCGATGGCCCGTCGACCGTCCACCCGGCCCCACCGCCGGGGACTCGCCGTCGGGCGACCGGCCGATCCGGCGGCCGATGCGCAGCTGGACGGGCTCCATCACCAGGGCGGCCACCACGGCCTGCTCGTCGCCCTTGAAACCGGCGTGGACCGTCCCCCGCAGGCGGCCGAAGACCACCACGTCCCCGGTGGCCATGACCTCGGCCCCGGGGTTGACGTCCCCCAGGATGACCACGTCGCCGTCGTAGACCAGCCGGTGGCCCGAGCGCAAGGTTCGCCGCACCACGACCCCCGCCCGGGTCCTGCCGGCGCCCCGGACCGCCCGGGCTGCGACGCCCCCGGACGGAGCGCGCCCCGCCGCCGTGGTCCCGGCCCCGGGGGCGACCTGGGCTCCGGTCCCCGCCGGCGGGGCGGCAACCCCGCCCGCCGGGGGCGGGACCGCCAGGGCGGGCCCCGCCGGCACCGCCACCGCGGCTCCCGCCGCCCCGTCCCCGGCACCGCCGGTCCCGGCGGCCGGCCCCGTGGCGGTGGTGCTGGAGGCTGTTGTGGACCGCGTCGCCTCCCCGGCCCCGCCGCGGCGGCCGCCGGCGGAGGAACCGGCCGCGCCGGCCGCCGGGGCCGGTTCGTCCGGCGGCGTGGCGCCCGGGATCGGCGAGCCCTCCCGGGCGGTCCCGGGGAAGGCAGGCTCCCCCGGGGCCCTGCCGGCGCTGTCGCCGCCGCGGGCCGCGCCCCGTCCTGCGCCCTCGCCGGCAGCCCCCGGCGTGCGGCGGCGCCGGGCGGGTGCGGCGGCCGGGCCGGCCCCGCCGCCGTTGCCGGGCCCGGCCGGCCGGGGTCCGTGGGCCGCCGGCTCGCCCGGGGGCCGGGATGCCGGGATCTCCTCCCGCACCGCCCACCCCGGCGGCATGGTCCATGGGCCCCCCCCGGGCGGGCGGGATGGGCTCCGGCGGCCCCCGGCCTCGTCGACCTGCTCGGTGATCACGTGGAGCAGGCGCGCGCCGCCGTAGCGGCTGACCAGGCCTTCCAGGGCCATCACCTGATCGGCGGTGAGCTGCATGCGGCCCGTATCCAGCACCAGGGCGGGGCATTCGCGCAGGCTGGGGTCACCCGCCAGCATCCGTTCCAAGGTGGTGCACAAGGTGGGGAAGTCCAGGTCGCCGGCCAGGGAGACGATCACCTCGTCCCCGGCCCTGATCACCTGCGGCGATCCCTTCACCGCGGCCCCCCCTTCCAAACCGGCGCTGACCGCTCCTTCGCCCCGGGGGGGACAAGTCCTGCCGCGAACGGTGTCGCAGCGCCCCGGCCGGCCGGCGCAAAGTTCGGCAGGAGGCGGCACCGGCGCCGGTGGGTGTCGCCGGCCGGTTGGACCCGGGCCGGCCGGCAACCGGCGGCGGCCCCGGCCGGCGACCCCCGGGGAACCCGGGAGCAGCCACGGGGCCCGCCGCCCGGCGCCGGCGAAGCCAGCACCGGGAAGCCGACCGGGGCCGGCGCCCCCGCCCCTGGCCCCTGTCCCGGGGCCTCAATCGGCGGGGACCACCGTCGCCCCCCGGGCCGCGTCCTGGTGCGCCTCCTGGGCCGCCTCGGTGGCGTTTGCCGGGAGGCCGTAGCGGCCGGCGAAGTAGGCATCCAGCATGGCCCGGGCCACCGGGCCGGCGGCCAGGGCCCCACCGCCGCCGGCGTGGACCACCACGGCCACGGCGATCTCGGGCTGCTCGCCCTTGCCGGCCGGCGCGAAGGCGACGAACCAGCCGTCGTTCTCCGACTCGGGCAGGCGCTCCCCGACTTCGGCGGTTCCCGTCTTGCCCCCGGCCACGTAGGGCGCGTCGCGGAAGACGCCGTAGGCCGTCCCGTACCAGCCGCCGTTGTCCTGGGTCACCGTCACCATGGCCTCCCGCACCCGCTCCAGGTAGGCGGAAGGGATGTCCACGGTGTTCAGGGGATCGGGCTGGGCCTCCCAGAGGACCCGCCCGGTCTGGGGGTCGCGGATCTCCTGGACCAGGTAGGGCCGGTAGCGCGTGCCCCCGTTGGCCAGGGTGGCGATGTACAGGGCCATCTGCAGGGGCGTGAAGGCGTGGTAGCCCTGGCCGATGGCCGCATTCAACGTGTGGCCGCCGTACCAGGTGGGATCTTCGGGTTCCAACCGCGCCTTGGTCTCCGGCGACCCCAGGGTACCCGCCTTGTCCCCCGGCAGGTCCCGGAGGCCCGTGGGCTGCCCCAGGCCGAACTGGGTCGCCACGTCGACGATGGCCTCGATGCCCGCCCGCTGGCCCGCCTGGTAGAAGTACACGTTGCACGACCGGCCGATGGCCTTGTCGAAGTCGACGCGGCCGTGGGCCTGCCAGTCGCCGTATTCGTGCCCGGCGTACAGGTATTCGCCGCTGCAGTACACCGAGCCTGGCAGCACCCCCCGCACCATGGCCGCCAGGGCCGTGATGGGCTTGAAGGTCGACCCGGGCGCCCGGGGATACAGGGCCAGGTTCAGCAAGGGGCCCAGCACCGGGCGGCCCCGGTACTTCTTGTCCCAGGTGTTCTGCTCGTCGATCCGGCGGTTAACCTCGGCATAGCGCGGGTCGCTCGGTTCCATGAAGGCCTGCCGCGCGTAGTCGTTGGGGTCGAAGGTGGGGTAGGAGGCCATGGCCAGGATGGCCCCGGTACGCACGTCCACGGCGACAGCGGCACCGTTGCGCGCCGGGCAGGGGCAGGGATTCACCTGCAGCTCCCGCAGCTCCTGAATCCGCCGGGCCAGGGCTTCTTCCGCCGCCTTCTGGACCCGGGCATCCAGGGTGAGGACCAGGGTGTTGCCCGGCCGGGGCGGCACCGCATACCGCTCGGCATCGCCGCCCAGCAGCAGGTGGCGGGACTCGTCGCTCAGGGGGCGGCCCCGGGCGTCCACCTCCACCAGGCGCTGGCCGTCAACGCCCGTCAACCCCTGAAGGGTGCGGCCGTCAGGCAGTTGGACGGGGCCGTTGTAGGTGGCCTCGATGCCGCTCTCCCCGACCAGCTGCCACGGCCGCTTCCCTTCCCGCACGTAGCCCAGCACGTGGGCGGCCAGGGTGCCACCGGGATAGGTCCTCAGGGGCTGGGGTTCGACCAGCACCCCCGGCAGCCGGTCCCGGTTCTCCGCCAGGGCGGTGATCTCCGCCGGCGTCAGCTCCGCCTTGAGGCGCACGGGGATCTCGGGCACGGGCCGCACCCGCAGCTGCGCCTCCGCCTCGGTGATGGCCTCCACGGGGATGCCCAGGATCCGGCTCAGCAGCTGGCGCGCCGCGGGGTCGAGCCCCTCCCGGGTGTAGACGAGATAGGCCGAATAGGCCGGCACGGAGGTGGCCAGCACCTGCCCCCGGCGGTCCAGGATCTGGCCCCGGGGCGCCGGGACGTAGACCTTGCGCAGCCGCTGGCCGGCGGCGTACTCGCTGAGTTCGTCCCCCATGACCACCTGCAGCATGTAGAGGCGGCCCAGGAGGATCACCGTCCACAGCACCAGGAGCCCCATCAGGATGTTGCGCCGGCGCAGGCGCTGCCGGCGGGCCAGTTCCTCCGGGTTCATGGCCATCCTCCCCGCCAGCCGCCCGGGATCTCCGCCTCCCGGGCCTCCCGTTCCCGCCGCTCGATGCCCAGGACGAACCGGAACAGCAGGGGCGCGACGACCGCCGCCGCCACCAGCTCCGGGACCAGGGACCGCCACCACCCGGCCACGTCCTGCACCGTCACCGGCAGGCCCGCAGCCGCAGCCACCAGGAGCCCGCGGGCGGTCTCGGCCAGGCCCGTGAAGGCCACCCCCAGGGCCGGCGAGAGGCCGGGCACGTCGCGGTAGAGGCTCTCCCCGGCCTTGCCCGCAGCCCAGCCCGCCGCCGCACCCAGCAGGGTCCAGGAGCCGACCAGCCGGCCCGTCCAGAGATCGAGCCAGAGGCCGGCCACCGCCCCGACGGCGATCCCCTGCCGGGGACCGTAGACCAGGCCCGTGGCGGCGGCCAGCAACAGGGGCAGGTGCAGCCGGGGCAATCCGGCGGCCGGGACCAGGGTGACCTCCAGCCACAGGGCCAGGAGCCCTAGCAGGGTCCAGCGCAGGGGCCGCCTCATGGTGTTCCCCTCCCGGCCGCGGTCGCCCCGGCCGCTGCTGCCGCGCCCGCGCTCATGCCCCAAGCCCCGGAGGCGGCATCGTCCCCGCCCGCCGCGCCCGCCGGCTCCCCGCCGCCGGGCGGGCTCCCGGCGGGCTCCGACGGCCCGCTACCCGAGACGGTCCCGCTGCCGCCGCCTCCCCCGTCCGCCGGGCCGACCGGGACCGTACCGACGCCCTGACGGGTGTCTTGCCCGCCCGACGGCGCCGTACCCCCCGGCCCTCCGGAGGGCGCGCCGGTCCCCCGGCTGACGCCGGGCTCCCCGGCCCCCGGCCCCAGCTCGCCGGCCCCGGCAGCCGGGGAGCCCGCTACGGCCGCCGGGCCACCGCCCGGCGCCGCGGCCGTCCCGCCGCCGACCGGCGCCAGCCCCTTGCGGGCGGGCTCCAGCAGCAGCACCGCGGCCAGCCGGTTCAAGGGCGCACTGGGTTCCACCGTCACCTGGATGCCCAGCCCCGTGGGATCCCGGCCGACGGAGGTCACCGTACCGATGGGAAGCCCCGGCGGGAAGACCGGCCCGAGCCCGGAGGTCACCACGTCGTCGCCCACCCGGACGTCGGCGTCGGCTGCGAAGAGGGTCATCACCAGTCGGGGCAGGTCCCCACCCCGCCCGTAGACGACCCCCGCTTCGCCGCTGCGCCCGATCAGGGCGCCAACACCGCTCTCGGGATCGGTGATCAAAAGGACCCGGGCGCTGTGGGGCGTCACCGCCACCACCCGGCCCACCACGCCGCCGGGCACCACGGCGACCATGTCGGGTTCCACGCCGTCGGCCGAGCCCTGGTCCAGAGTGATCTCCTGGTACCAGCGGTCGGGCGTTCGCCCGGTGACCCGGGCCGCCAGGACCGCGTCGGGCCGGGCCTGTTTCAGACCCAGCAGTTCCTCCAGCTGGCGGTTCTCCCGCTCCAACTGGCGCACCTGGGCCTCCACGCCCCGCAGGCGCTCCAGTTCCTCCCGCAGTTGCTGGTTCTCCGCCTCCAACCGGGTCAGGGTGGCCACGGTCCGGCCGATCTCCCCGGCGCCCCGGGCCATGCGCGCCGCAACGCCGCTAAGGGGCGCCAGCACCTCCTGCAGCGCCCCTTCCAGCAAGGTCGACCGTGGCCGCAGGTGGCGGGTAGCCGCCATCGCGCCCCCCGCCAGGGCCAGCACGAGGACCACGGCCAGCAGCCTGCGGAGCCACGGCACCATTGCGCTTCCCGCCCCTCTCTCCCGTTGCCGGACGAACCGGCCTCAGGCCAGGCGGCGCGAGGTTGCCAGGCTCCGCTGGACGTTGTCGATCACATCCAGGTACTTGCCCGCACCGAGAGCCACCGACAGCAGGGGGTCTTCGGCGATGTGCACGGGCATGCCCGTCTCCTCGGCCACCCGGCGATCCAGGCCGCGCAACAGCGAACCGCCGCCGGTCATGACGATGCCGCGGTCCATGATGTCCGACGCCAGCTCGGGCGGCGTGCGCTCCAGCGTGACCTTGATGGCGTCAACGATGGCCGCCACCGTCTCCGAGAGGGCCTCGCGGATCTCCGCCGCCGTCACCTCGATGGTCTTGGGCAGGCCGGTGACCAGGTCGCGGCCGCGGATCTCCACCGAGCCCTCGTCGTCCATGGGATACGCCGAGCCGATGGCGATCTTCACTTCCTCGGCGGTCCGCTCGCCGATCAGCAGGTTGTAGTTGCGCTTGACGTAGTTGACGATGGCCTCATCCATCTCGTCGCCGGCGATCCGGATCGACCGGTGGGTGACGATGCCCCCCAGGGAGATGATGGCCACCTCCGTCGTCCCGCCGCCGATGTCGACGATCATGTTGCCGGTGGGCTCGTGGACCGGCAGGCCGGCCCCGATGGCCGCCGCCATCGGCTCCTCGATGGGATAGGCCTTGCGCGCCCCCGCCTGCTCGGTGGCGTCCACCACGGCCCGCTTCTCCACCTCGGTGACGCCGGACGGCAGGCAGATCACCACCCGCGGCCGCACCAGGGACCGGCCGCGCAGGGCCTTGCCGATGAAGTGGCGCAGCATGGCCTGGGTGATCTCGAAATCGGCGATGACGCCGTCCTTCATCGGCCGGACGGCGATGATGTTGCCGGGCGTGCGGCCGATCATGCGCTTGGCCTCTTCGCCCACCGCCAGCACCTGCTTGGTCTCCGCCTGGACGGCCACCACCGAGGGCTCCTGGATCACGATGCCCCGGCCGCGGACGTACACCAGCGTGTTGGCCGTCCCCAGGTCGATGCCCATGTCGCGCGAGAAGTAACGGTATACCGATTCCAGCACCACCAACGCCCCCTGACCGTGCCGCCTTCCGGCCTCGTTCTTCCGACCCGGGCGCTTTCCCGGGCCCTGCCTGCTGCGGCGCCTAGCCGTCTGCCGTCCAGACCAGGCCCGCCTCCCGCATGCTCACGTACCGCTGGTTACCGATGATCACGTGGTCCAGCACGTCGATCCCTATGATGCGGCCGGCTTCCACCAGCCGGCGGGTCACCTGGACGTCTTCCGGGCTCGGCGTGGGATCGCCGCTGGGGTGGTTGTGCACCAGCACCAGCGCCGCAGCCCCGCGGCGCACGGCGGCACGGAAGACCTCCCGCGGGTGCACCATGGCCCCGTTCAGCGTACCGATGGAGATCAAGTCCACACCTAGTACATAGTGTTTCGTGTTTAACTGAACCAGATAAAAATGTTCCCTATCCAGGTCTTTCATACCGGCCATCAGCAGCCGGCTAACGTCTTCGGGGCACCGTACCCGCGGACGAACCGGCCGCGCCGTGGCCAGCCGCCGGCCCAGCTCCACCGCGGCCGCGATCTGGGCCGCGCGGGCCGGCCCGATGCCCGGGATCTGGCAGAGTTCTTCAGCCCGGGCCGATGCCAGCCACTGGAGGGCATCCCACTCCCCCAACGCCTCCGGGGGCTCCGGATCGCCCCCCGTCCCCCCGCCGGCGGCCACCGCCGTGGAGGTGGACCCGTCGGCCACCGCGCTGCCGCCCCGCCCCGCCGCGATCGCCACCCGGCCGCCGGCGCCCCGGAGCCGGGCGGGCTCGGCGCCAGCCCGCGGCGCGAGGCCGGACGGGCCGCGGGCCCCGTAGGCCAGCACCCTGCGGGCCAGGTCCAGGGCCGAGTCGCCCCGGCCCGTCCCCGAACCAATGAGGATGGCCAGGAGGTCGACGGTGCTCAGGGTCGAGGCGCCACCCGCCAGGAGACGCTCCCGCGGGCGGTCCGACGGGGGCAGGTCCTTGACCCGCAGGGAGGAGGTCCGCCGCGGCGCCCTCATCGCCCGGCAGCCCCCGGATCCCGGCCGGTCCGGACCGGGGCGCGCCCCAGCACCTGCACGTCGAAGAGGGAGAGAAGATCGGCCAGCAGGGCCAGGGGCAAGCCAACGACGTTAAAGTAGCACCCCTCGATGCGGGGGACAAGGGTGGCGCCGATGCCCTGGATCGCATAGGCCCCCGCCTTGTCCATGGGCTCGCCGGTGGCCACGTAGGCGTCGATCTCCGCCGGGGTGAGGGGCCGGATCCACACCCGGGTGAGCCGGCTCCCCGTGGCCGCCCGGCCGCTCCTGCCGTCGACCACGGCCACGCCCGAGGCCACCCGGTGCTCGCGCCCCGCCAGCATCGCCAGCATGGCCCGGGCCTCGTCCGCATCCCGCGGCTTCCCCAGCAGCCGGCCGTCCAGCTCGACCACGGTGTCGGCCCCGATGACCAGGGCGCCGGGGTGGCGGCGCGCCACGTCCCGGGCCTTGCGCAACGCCTGGCGCAGGGCCCAGTCCTCCGGGTCGATCCGGCCGGGCGGGGCCTCCGGCAGGGGTTCCTCGGCCCGGGACGGATCCTGGACGAAGGGCAGCCCCAGCATGGCCAGGAGCTGCACGCGCCGCGGCGACGATGAGGCCAGCACCAGCTCCCGCCCCGTCCCCGCCCCGTTCACCGTCCTTTCCTCCCGGTGACCGCCCGCGCCCGCCCGGGGGACCGGCGGGATCCTACCGCTGGCGCCGCAGCCACGCCAGGGCGATCAGGATCCCCAGCAAGCCGCCGGCCGTCACCTCGAGGCGCAGGCCGAAGGTCAGGGCCCCCAGGTAGGGCACGGCCAGGGTGAAGGGCTCCAGCGATGGGCCCAGGCCTTGGGTCAGCCAGGGCAGCCACGCCGCCGCCCACTGGCGGGCCACCAGGTTGCCCAGGGCGTTGCCCACCAGCACCGCCGCGATCAGGCGCCATCCTCCGCCGTTCCGTCGCATGACCTCCCGTCCTTTCCCGGACGGTCCCTCTCTTCGGTACCGGCACGCCGTTGCCTCCCTCGTGTCGAAAAGTGATGTCGATCGCCATTATCTTGCGCTGTACCATTATTTTACATCCCGCCGGCTCGCCGTCCCAGCCCCTCAATGCAGGACGGGCGGCCTTTGCCGCCCGTCCTGCGTGCCGCTCTGACCGTGCCCGTACCCGCTCGGACCGTGCCCGCGCTGGCTGGTGACGTGGCTGCTCTGGCTGGTGCTGCCTTCACCGCCGGCCCCGCGGCCGGCCGGGCCACCCTCAGCCCAGTTCCTCCAGCCGGCGCCGCAGGAGGTCGAGGCGCGCCGCCAGTTCCCGCTCCCGCTGCCGCTCCTGCTCGACCACCTCGGCAGGGGCCCGGGTGACGAAGCCCTCGTTCCGCAGCTTGGCGCGCACCCGCTCCAGGGCCGCCTCGGCCTCCGCCTGCTCCCGGGCCAGGCGCCGCCGCTCCGCCTCCAGGTCGATCAGGCCCGCCAGGGGCATGTAGGCGACGATGCCCGGTCCCACGTAGGCCGCCGCCTGGGCGGGCCGCTGGCCGCTGCCCGTGGCGATCTCCAACCGGTCGACCCCGGCCAGCCGCCGGATCGCCTCGGCCTGCTCGGCGAAGGCCTCGGCCTGGGCCGGTTCGTCCGCGTAGATCAGCACGTGGGCCTTGCGGCCCGGCGGCACCCGGAACTCCGCCCGGATGCTGCGCAGGCCGTGGATCGTGTCGATCACCCGCTGGAAGCGGGCGATCCGCTCGTCGTCGGCGGCCGTCGCCCCGGCCGGGCGCGCCTCCCCGGCCCGCGGCCAGGCCGCCAGGGCCAGGGTCGCCGGCGCGCCGGCCGGCCGCGGCAGCCGCTGCCAGATGGTCTCGCTGATGAAGGGCATGAAGGGGTGGAGCAGGCGCAGGGTCTGCTCCAGCACCTGCCACAGGGTGTACTGGGCGGCGTAGCGATCGCCCGCCGCATCCACCGCATCCGCCGCCGCGGGAGCACCAGCGGTTGCCGCGGGCGCCGCCCCGGCTGCCGGTTCGTCCGCCACGCCGCCCACGCCGCCGGCCTGGCGCGCCCCCTGAGCGCCGGAGCCCGGCGCGGCCTGGCCGGTGAGGGCCAGGCGCGGCTTCACCAGCTCGATGTACCAGTCGCAGAACTCGTCCCAGATGAAGTTGTACAGGGTCCGGGCCGCCTCACCCAGCTCGAAGGACTCCAGCAGCCGCTGGACGTCAGCCGTCGCCGCGTCCAGGCGGGCCAGGATCCAGCGGTCGGCGGCATTGTCCCGCCGGGGCTCGCCCCGCGCCGGATCGAAGTCCTGCAGGTTCATCAGGACGAACCGGGCCGCGTTCCACAGCTTGTTGGCGAAGTTGCGGCTGGCCTCCGCCCGGTCCCAGGAGAAGCGGGCGTCGTTGCCCGGAGCCAGGCCGGTCACCAGGGTGAAGCGCAGGGCGTCGGCACCGTACTTGTCGATCACCTCCAGGGGATCGACCACGTTGCCGCGGGACTTGGACATCTTCTGCCCCTGGGCGTCGCGCACCAGGCCGTGGAGCAGGACCGTGCGGAAGGGCACGTCGCCCATGAACTCCAGGCCCATGAACATCATCCGGGCGACCCAGAAGAACAGGATGTCGTAGCCCGTGACCAGCACCGAGGTGGGGTAGAACCGGCGCAGGTCCGGGCTGTCCCGGTCGGGCCAGCCCAGGGTCGAGAAGGGCCAGAGGGCCGAGCTGAACCAGGTGTCCAGCACGTCCTCGTCCTGCTTCAGCGACCGGCTGCCGCAGCGGGGGCAGCGCTCGGGATCCTCCCGCGCCACCACCGTCTCGCCGCAGTCCTCGCAGTACCAGGCGGGGATGCGGTGGCCCCACCAGATCTGGCGGGAGATGCACCAGTCGCGGATGTTCTCCAGCCAGTGCAGGTAGACCCGGGTGAAGCGCTCCGGCACGATGCGGGTGCGGCCGCTGCGCACCGCCTCCATGGCCGGTTCCGCCAGGGGCTTCATGCGCACGAACCACTGGCGGGAGATCAGGGGTTCGATGACGGTGCCGCAGCGGTAGCAGACGCCCACGTTGTGCCGGTGGGCCTCCACCTTGACCAGGTGGCCCCCCTCCTCCAGGTCAGCCACCACCCGGCGCCGGGCTTCCTGGCGGTCCAGGCCGGCGTAGCGCGGCCCCGCGGCGTCCGTCATCCGGCCGTCGAAGCCGATCACCTGGACCTGCTCCAGGCCGTGGCGGCGCCCCATCTCGAAGTCGTTGGGGTCGTGGGCCGGGGTCACCTTGACGGCGCCGGTGCCGAAATCGGGGTCCACGTAGGGGTCGGCGATGATGGGGATCTCCCGCCCCACCAGGGGCAGCCGCACCCGCTTGCCCACCAGGTGCCGGTAGCGCTCGTCCTCGGGGTGGACGGCCACGGCGGTGTCGCCCAGCATGGTCTCTGGGCGGGTGGTGGCCACCTCCACGGCGCCCTCGCCGTCGACCAGCGGGTAGCGCAGGTGGTAGAGCCGGCCCTCCCGTTCCTCGTGCTCCACCTCGATGTCGGCCAGGGCCGTGTGGCACTCGGGGCACCAGTTGACCAGGTAGTCGCCGCGGTAGATCAGGCCCTTCTCGTAGAGCCGGACGAACACCTCGCGCACGGCCCGGCTGCAGCCCTCGTCCATGGTGAAGCGCAGCCGGTCCCAGTCCACCGAGGCGCCCAGGCGGCGCAGCTGGCCCAGGATGTTCGCCTCGTACTGGTTCTTCCACGCCCAGACCCGCTCCAGGAACTTCTCCCGGCCCAGGTCCTGGCGGCGCAAGCCCTCCTCCTTGGCCAGGCGCACCTCCACCACGTGCTGGGTGGCGATGCCGGCATGGTCGGTGCCGGGCACCCAGAGGGTCACGTCCCCCTGCATCCGGTGCCAGCGGGCCAGGATGTCCTGCAGGGTGTTGTTGAGGGCGTGGCCGATGTGCAGGTTGCCCGTGACGTTGGGCGGCGGGATCACCATCGAAAAGGTGGGCCCCGGCGCCTCCCGGTCGGCGTGGAAGGCCCGCTGCTCCAACCAGAAGCGGTAGACGTCCTCTTCAAAGTCCTGCGGCCGGTAGCGCGTCGGCAAGGCCGCGTCCGGCGCGGCGGCCGGCGGTGTGGAGGCCGGCGCCCTTTCCGGCCGGGTGGCCGGCTGGACCTGTTCGGGGCTCGCCATCTTCGTTCCCTCCCTTTCCCCAAAAACCAAGGGCAGAAACCAAAGGGCCCCTCGCCCCAAGGGGCGAGAGGCCCTGCTCTCGCGGTACCACCCTTCTTCCGCCCCACCGCTTCCGGCCCAGGACCCGTTCCCTTTGGGCCCTTGGCCGGCCGCCCTGGTGGCCCTGGCCGGCCGCCGCCCGCGGCCGCGGGGCGGTCTTGCCAGGCGAACCGGGACCGCCACCGGCCGTGGCCAGGGCGCCACCGGCCCTGCCCGTTGACCGGCGGGGCGCTCGCGGCGCGATCACGGGCGCCAGCCGCCCGACCTACCTGCACCCGTCACCACCCGGCGGTGGAACCGGCCTGCGCCGTGGGCACGGCGGGCGCCTTCGGTACGGGAGCTCCGGGGCGACTTCGGGGCCCGCCTCACCGGAAGGCGCCTTGCAGCCTGCGGGCGCCTCTCTCTGGCCGGGGCGCGGCCCTTACTCCTCCCCGTCATCGCCGGTGCAACCGGCCCGCCGCCACGGGGTTGACGAAACCCGCCCTTCCCCGGCGGCGGCGCCGGCTGGATTGGGTTGACTGTAGTGTAAATGAAGGAAAGCGACCCCTGTCAAGGCCGCTTGGGCCGGATGTCAGCGCGCGGCCGCCAGGACCTCCGCCAGGGAGCGTCCCATCAGGTACATGTCCGCGACCCCGTCCGCCTTGCGCCGGCCCGCCCGCAGCCGGGCCAGGCAGCGAAAGCCGGCGGCGCGATAACACCGCAGGGCCGCCACGTTGCGCACGTCGACGCGCAAGAACAGATGCCGCAGCCCAAGGCGGGCCGCGTATAGCGCGGCTGCCTCCACGGCGGCGCGGCCGAGGCCGCGACCCCGCAGGGTCCGGTCCCCGATGCGGATCCGCAACTCCGCCTCCCGGCGCACCCAGTTGATCTCCACCAGTTCCACGTCGCCGACCAGCCGCCCGGCGGGCGTGCGTACCGCCAGGGCCACATGGCGGGGATCGGCCTGGACCGCTCGCCACCACGCCTGGGCCTCGGCGAGGTTGCCAAAACGCCGCCCGGCGAAGCGGGCGATCTCCGGATCCTGCTCCCAGCGCACCAGCCAGGGGAGGTCGGAGGGGGTCAGGGGGGTCAGGACCACCCGCTGCCCCCGTGCCAGAATGGTCATCGCCTGCCGTTCCCCTCGTCCCCAATTGGGGCGGCGGCCGGGTCACGGCCGGCCGCCGCGCGTCACGGCCATAGGGGTTCGGGGAACGGCAGCGCCATTCCTACCGGATGGCAGAAGCACTTTCCGGCAGGCCCGTCAGGACATGGTCCGGCCGCCTCAGGACGATCCCTGGGGCGCCGCCGTCAACACCTGGGCCGCCACCTCCCGGCCGGCCCCCGGCGCGGCCGGTTCCTCCTTCACCAGGGCCGCCCGCAGGACCTCATCCACGGTGTTCACGGGGATCACCTCGAGGCCACAGCGGGCCAGGGACTCCTGCCAGTTCTCCCGCGGCAGGATCACCCGCCGGGCACCGGCCTGGCGGGCCGCCGCGACCTTGGCCTGGATGCCGCCCACAGCCCGGACCAGGCCGCGGGCGCTGACCTCCCCGGTGATGGCCACCTGGTTGTCCACGGGCACCCCCGTCAGGGCGGAGTAGATCGCCGCCGCCAGGCACGCCCCGGCAGAGGGGCCGTCCAGGGGGATCCCCCCGGGGAAGTTGATGTGCAGGTCGTAGTCGGCGGGATGAACCGGCAAGAGGCGGCGCAGGGCGGTGAGCACGTTCTCCACGGAGCCGCGGGCCGTGCTCTTGCGCCGCTTGACCGGGCGGCCGCCACCGCCGAACTCCTCCTCGTCGATGACGCCGGTCAGGGTGATCCGTCCCTGGCCGGCGGCCGCCGCCCGGCTGGCGACCACCTCGATCTCGATCAAGGTCCCCAGATTGGGCCCGTACACCGCCAGCCCGTGGGCCACCCCCACCTGGGGCCGGTCGGCCACCCGCCGTTCGGGCCGCGGCGTGTACTGGCCGGTGTTGACCACCCATTCCACGTCGGCGGTGGTCACCCGCCGCCGGCCCTCGGTCTCCGCCAGCCCCGCGGCGATCTGGACGATGTTCACCGCCTCCCGGCCGTTGCGGGCGTAGCGCTCGATGACCCGCACCGCCCCCTCGTCCATGGGCAGGTCCAGGCGGGCGGCGGCCCGGCGGGCGATGAGGCCCACCTCCTCCGGGGTCAGCGGCCGGAAGAAGATCTCCACGCACCGCGACCGGATGGCGGGCGGGATCTCGTCCGGCATGCGGGTGGTGGCCCCCACCAGGCGAAAGTCGGCGGGCAGGCCGTTCTCGAACACGTCCTTGATGTGGGCGGGCAGGTTGGGATCGTCCGGGTTGTAGTAGGCGCTCTCCAGGAGGACCTTGCGGTCTTCCAGGACCTTGAGCAGCTTGTTCATCTGGACCGGGTGCAGCTCGCCGATCTCGTCGATGAACAGGATGCCGCCGTGGGCCCGGGTGACGGCGCCCGGCTTGGGCTGGGGGATCCCGGCCACCCCCAGGGGGCCGGCGCCCTGGTAGATGGGATCGTGGACCGACCCGATCAGCGGGTCGGCGATGCCCCGCTCATCGAAGCGGGCGGTGGTGGCGTCGATCTCCACGAAGGCGGCGTCGGGTCGGAAGGGCGACCGCGGGTTGCGCTTGGCCTCTTCCAGCACCAGCCGGGCGGCGGCGGTCTTCCCCACCCCTGGCGGGCCGTAGATCAGCACGTGCTGGGGATTGGGGCCGCACAGGGCCGCCCGCAGGGCGCGCAGGCCCTCCTCCTGGCCGACGATGTCCTCGAACCGCTGGGGCCGGGTCCGCTCGGACAGCGGCTCCGTCAAGGCGATGGCGCGCAAGGCGGCCAGGCGGTCCTGCTCCTTGCGCGACTCCTTGCGGACGGCGACCTTGCTGCCCTGCTGGGCCTTGAGCAGGTTCCAGAAGTAGAGGCCGATCACCACGGCGAAGAAGAACTGGACGAAGGTGATGATGCTTCCGTAGTCCATGGCCGGCGGGCTCCCCTCGCGCTTGGTGGGCGGGATGCCGCCGTGCAGGCAGCAGGGCGGCATCCCGGAAATCGCTCCTAGTATCTGCCCCGCCCGCCGCCTTCACCCCGGCACCCAAGGCCAATGGCCGGCAGGGCCGCCAGGGGAGCACCGCCCCCGGAAAGCGGCCGGCGCGGCAGGCCCTAGAGGAACCCGCCGCGCCGTTCCACCGCTCTATTGAAGCTTGTCCGCCGTCCGCTGGGACCGGGCCACTCAACCCGCCCGGCGATCCGTCCCATCCCGCCTCCGGCACCGCGCCCGCGGCCCCGGCGACCGGCCTGCCGCGGGCCGCGACGCCGCTGGTCAGGCCGTCTCCTCCTGCTTCTTCGCCCGCTCCCGGGTCACCATGATGGGCTCCCGGCGGTGGCGCACCGTCTCCTCGGTGATCACCACCCGGGCCACGTCGTCCCGGCCCGGCAGGTCGTACATCAGGTCGAGCATCAGCTCTTCCACGATGGCCCGCAGGCCCCGGGCTCCGGTGTTGCGCTTCAGCGCCTCCTGGGCGATGGCCCGCAAGGCCTCGGGTTCGAACTCCAGCTCCACGTTGTCCAGAGCCAGCAGCTTCTGGTATTGCTTGACCAGCGCGTTCTTGGGCTCCGTGAGGATCCGCACCAGGGCGTCCTCGTCCAGGGCGTCCAGGGTGGCGATGACCGGCAACCGGCCGACGAACTCGGGGATCAACCCGAACTTCAGCAGGTCCTCCGGCATGATGTGCCGCAGGATGTCGCCCACGTTGGTCTCCTGCTTGCTGCGGACCTCGGCGCCGAAGCCCATCACCTTGCGGCCGATGCGGCTGGAGATGATCTTGTCCAGCCCCTCGAAGGCGCCGCCGCAGATGAAGAGGATGTTGGTCGTGTCGATCTGGATGAACTCCTGGTGGGGGTGCTTGCGCCCGCCCTGGGGCGGCACGCTGGCCACCGTGCCCTCCAGGATCTTGAGCAGGGCCTGCTGCACGCCTTCGCCGGAGACGTCGCGGGTGATGGACGGGTTCTCCGCCTTGCGGGCGATCTTGTCGATCTCGTCGATGTAGACGATGCCGCGCTCGGCCCGCTCGATGTCGTAGTCGGCGGCCTGGATCAGCTTGAGCAGGATGTTCTCCACGTCCTCGCCCACGTAGCCCGCCTCGGTCAGGGAGGTGGCATCGGCGATGGCGAAGGGCACGTTCAGCAGCTTGGCCAGGGTCTGCGCCAGCAGGGTCTTGCCCGAGCCCGTGGGCCCGATCATCAGGATGTTGCTCTTCTGCAGCTCGACGTCGTCGATACGCCCGCCCAGGTGGATGCGCTTGTAGTGGTTGTACACCGCCACGGCGAGGATCTTCTTGGCCCGCTCCTGGCCGATGACGTACTGGTCCAGGAAGGCCTTGATCTCCGCCGGCTTGGGCAGGTCCTTGAGCTCGACGTCGGCCTCTTCACTGAGCTCCTCTTCGATGATGTCGTTGCAGAGCTCGATGCACTCGTCGCAGATGTAGACCCCCGGCCCGGCCACCAGGCGCTTGACCTGGTCCTGGTACTTGCCGCAGAACGAGCACTTCAACTGGCCCTTCTCGTCGGTGAACTTGAACATGACGACCCCTCTCTTGCCGGGTGGCTACCCGTCCGACCGCTTGGCCCGAGGCTCGAGGACGTGATCGATGATCCCGTACTCCTTGGCCTCCTCCGCGGTCATGAAGAAGTCCCGCTCGGTGTCCCGCTCGATCCGCTCCAGGGGCTGGCCCGTGTGCTTGGCCAGGATCTCGTTGGCCACCTGGCGCAGCTTGAGCAGCTGGTCGGCGTAGATCTTCACGTCCGACGCGGTGCCGCCAACCTGGGAGTGGGGCTGGTGGATCATGATCCGGGAATGGGGCAGGGCGTAGCGCTTGCCCTTGGTGCCCCCGGCCAGCAGGATGGCGCCCATGCTGGCCGCCAGGCCCACGCAGTAGGTGGCGACGTCGGGCTTGATGTGCTGCATGGTGTCGTAGATGGCCAACCCCGAGTCCACGCTGCCGCCCGGGCTGTTGATGTAGATGGAGATGTCCCGGTCCGGATCGTCGGTCTGGAGGAACAGCAGCTGGGCGATGACCGAGTTGGCCACCACGTCGTCGATGGGCGTGCCGATGAAGACGATGCGGTCCTTGAGCAGCCGCGAGTAGATGTCGTAGGCCCGCTCGCCCCGGTTGGTCTGCTCGATGACGTACGGCACCAGGTTCATTCCAGCCCACCTCGCCCTCGCCCACCGAAGCCGGCGGCGCATCCGCGGGGGAGCGGCCGGTCTCCGGCCCGGCCGGCCCCCAGGGGACGAACCGGCCGCCCGGAGGCGCGGCTTCGGTGTCTATTATATTGGCCCGATTCCCCGGCCGCCTGCCCCGCCCAGGGAATCCGAACCGGCCCGGGACCCGCTGGCCTCGCGCCAGGTCCCTGCGGCCGGCCTCCCGTCACACCCTTGCAGTTTGTCATTGCGCGCCTTCGGTTGATGCACCCGCCCCGCCGCCGGCCGCACCGGCCGCCGTGGCGTTGCCGGGCGCCTCCGCCGTACCGGCCGCGGCCGCCTCCGTGCCGGCGTCGGCCACCTCGCCCACCGCCTTGCCGGTGGCCCGTTCCACCAGCCAGTCGATGGTCTTGCGCCGGCGGATCCCATCCGCCAGGTCGAGGATCAGGCCGGTGCGGTTGAACTGGTCCCGCAACTGCTGGTAAGGCCGGCCGGTGGAGGCGGCCAGGGTGCGGATCTCCGCCTCGATGTCCTCCGGGGTCGCCTCGATGCCCTCAGCCTTGGCGACGGCGTCCAGCACCAGGTCGGTGCGCACGTCGTCGGCGGCCTCGGCGCGCAGGGACGCCTCCAGCTGCTCCCGCGTCTGGCCGGTGGCCTCCAGGTACGACTCCAGGCTGTCGCCCTGGCGGCGCAGCCGGTTCTCCAGGTTCCGGATCCGGTCTTCCACCTGGCGGCGCACCAGGGTCTCCGGCACCTCCAGGCGGGCGCCTTCCACCACCTTCTGGACCACTTGCCGGCGCGCCTCGGCACGGGCCTGCTCCTCGGCGATTCGGGTCAGTTCTTTCTCGACCCGCTCGCGCAACTCCTGCAGGCTGGAAACCCCGGCCACGTCCTGGGCGAAGTCGTCGTCCAGGGCGGGCAGCACCTTGCGCTTGAGCTCCTTCAAGCGGATGTGGAAGGTGGCCGTCTTCCCCCGCAGGGATTCCTCGGCGTGGTCCTCCGGGAAGGTGACGGGCACGTCCTTCTCCTCCCCGGGGCGCATGCCGAGGATCTGTTCCTCCACGCCATCCAGCAGCCGCCCGGCGCCCAGTTCCACCACGTAATCCTCGGCCTGTCCGTTGGGGATGGGCTGGCCGTCCAGGGTCCCCTCCAGGTCCAGGACCGCCACCATGCCCTTGTCGGCGACCGCCTCCTCGCCCGCGGGTTCCAGGGTCGCCCGCAGCTCGCGCCACCGTTCCAGCTCCCGGTCGACGTCCTCGGCGGTCACGGTGGGAGCCGGCACCTCCACCCGCACCTCGCGGTAGGCGCCCAGGTCGACCTCGGGCTTGACCTCCACCTCGGCGGTGAAGCGCAGCCCCTTCTCCTCATCAAAGGTCTCGATGTTCAGCTGGGGCTGGTCGATGGGCTCGATGCCGGTCTCGGCCACGGCCCGGTTGTAGGCTTCGGGCAGCAAGTGTTCCAGGGCCTCGTCGTAGAGGGCCGCCTTGCCGAGATGCCGCTCGACCAGGAACCGGGGTGCGCGCCCCTTGCGGAAACCCGGGATGTGGACCCGCCGGACCAGGTGCCGGTATGCATGGTCGAGGGCCCGGGCCACCGCCTCCGGTTCCACCTCGATGGTCAAGGTTGCGCGGCGGTTTTCGATCTTCTCGACGGTCGCCTTCAACTCAGCCCATCCTCCCTGCTCGGCTCGGGACGCGCCCGGTCGAGCCTTCAGCCATGATCGTGCAAACCCTCGGGTCATGGAGGTCCTCGCGGGATCCCCGGGCCGGAGGCGGCGCCGTTGGGGGCCCACGGCCCAACCGGTCCTTCGCCAGCGGCCACGGCGCCCTGGCGGCGCCTTCCCCAGCGGCGGGCATCGAGCCAGGACCCGCAGATTTTAGCACACGCGGGAGACGGCGGCAAACGGGCTGCGGAGGAACCGGCCGCGGCGCGAACCGCCCGGCGGCGGTTCGCCGGCTGGACCGGGGGCACCGATGGTGTCCGCGATGCACAGATGGCGCCCGCGGCACCGGGTTCCAGATCCGGTGCCCGAGGGCGCCACCACGGAGCGGGAGACGGGATTCGAACCCGCGGCCTTCTGCATGGCAAGCAGACGCTCTACCCCTGAGCTACTCCCGCAGATGGATCGGCTCGGCCGATGGATTGCCTCGCCCTTCGCTGCTGGTGAACGGGCTGCGGCGGCTGGAACCGCCCGCCGACACGTGAGTATAGCACGGGCCGGTTCATCCTGCAACGCACCGCCGGTTCCCAGGGCCCTGTGCGGGCGGGGAGACTCGAACTCCCACGGGATGAACCCACCAGATCCTAAGTCTGGCGCGTCTGCCGTTCCGCCACGCCCGCGCTTCCCGAAGCCAGGCCGGGACTCCCGGGGTACGCGCCGGTCATTTTACCATTGCGGATGGAAGGCGTCCACGGCCCTGGTGGCCACGGCCCCGCGGTCCCCGCCCCGGTCCAGGCGTCCATGGGCTGGGCGGGGATGGGTGAGCGGCCACGGCCGCCCCCTGGATCGAGGTCTCGGCGGGGCAGGGTTCGGGCCCCCGGTAGCAAACAGGTGCAGGGGTGGCTCCGCCGGGTGGCCCCCGGGCACGGCGCCGCTCGGTGGCCGCCTTTGGGTCCTGGCGCAGCGCCACCGCGGCTGCGCCGCGCCCGCCGGGGTCGCCCCGGGCGGAGACCATGGCTGCAAAGGAGTGAGCGGACGTGACCCAGGCCGGTTGGCAGGTCGACCCGGAATCCGGATGGCTGGTGGAGAACCAGACCATCGGCTTTCAGATCCGGTGGCGCCTGCAACGGCTGCTCCATCACGAGCGGTCCGCCTACCAGGACATCGTCGTGGCCGAGCTGGAGCGCTTCGGCCGCGCCCTGTTCCTCGACCGGATCCTGCAGGTCGCGGAGATGGACGAGTTCATCTACCACGAGATGCTGGTCCACGTCCCGCTGGCCTCCCTGAAGAGCGCGCGCCGCGTGCTGATCATCGGCGGCGGCGACGGCGGCACGCTGCGGGAGGTGACCCGCTGGCCCGACGTGGAGGCGATCCACCTGGTCGAGCTGGATGAGGCGGTGGTCCGCGTTTGCCGCCGGTGGCTGCCCCAGGTGGGCGGCGACGCCTGGGACGACCCGCGGCTGCAGATCGTCTACGCCGACGGCTTCGCCTTCTTGCAGGAGGCCCAGCCGGGGCAGTACGACGCCATCCTGGTGGACTGCAGCGACCCCGGCACCCCCGCCGACACCCTGTACAGCGAGACCTTCTACCGGCTGGCCCACCGGGCGCTGGCCGAGGGCGGCTGCCTGGTCCAGCAAGCCCTGTCCCCCTTCATCCACCGGGACGCCCTGGCGACCATCGGCCGCCGGCTGGAGGGCGTGTTCCCCCAGAGCGGGGTGTATTACTGCCCCTCCATCGCGTACCTGATCGGCCTGCAGGCCTTCGTCTGGGGTTCCAGGGGGACGAACCCGGCCAGCGGGCCCGTGCGCGACGCCCCTGCGGGCACCCGCTGGTACACGCCGGCGGTCCACCAGGCGGCCTTCGTCATCCCGCCGGCCCTGGAGGCGCTGCGGCCAGCCACCGCCGGATGACGGGATCCCGGGCGTGGTCCAGGGGCGTGCGCCGGCGTGCGTCCCGCGCCTGGGGGTCGACGCCCTGTTCCAGCAGCCACCGCACCACCTCCCGCTGTCCGGCCAGGGCGGCCACGTGAAGCAAGGTGCCCTGCCAGTCGTTGCGGGCGGCCAGCCAGCGCCGGTCGCGGCGGATCCACTGGCGCAGGCGCTCCAGGTCCCCCAGGCCGGCCGCGGCGAAGGGCCCGATGGCCGCACCCCCTTCGACCAGTAGCCGCGCCACCTGGGGATGGCCGAAGACGATGGCCCAGTCCAGGGGCGTCTGGCCGCCTGCCGCCGCCACGTCGGGATCGGCCCCCCGGTCCAGCAGGAGGGCGACCACGTCCCGGTGGCCGTACCGGGCCGCGTAGTGGAGCGGGACCAGCCACCAGCGGTTGACCGCATCGGGGTCCGCCCCCAGATCGACGAGCCGCCCGGCCACGTCCGCCCAGCCGTGGCGCGCCGCGTGGTGGAGCGGGGTCATGCCGGTGGGCGCCACCACCTGCGCCAGCCGGGGTGAGTGACTTAAGAGGGCAAGGACCCGGTCCTTCCGGCCGTCGCGGCCCGCTTGCAGGATGCGGCTGGCCGCGGGCTCCTGGGGCGGGACGGGGGTGATCGCCGGTTCCTCGGACCGGCCCGCCATCGCCCGGCCGTCAGGGGCGGCCCCATCGCCCGCCGGGCGGCGGGCACCGGCCCCACCGGCAGCCGGGACGGCCGCCCCGTGGCCTTGCCCACCGTCCGGCGCTTTGCCGGCGCGCCCTGGATCTCCGAGCCGCCGGCGCGGCCCTGCCCGCCCGTTCCCTGGGTCCTCCATCGCAGCGCCCTCCCCGCTGTCGCCTCGGCCCCATCCCGGCGACATCTTGTCCCGCCCCCGTCCTCCCGCGCCGCGCCCCTGTGGGGCCACCGTTCCCCGCGCCCGGGCCGCCGCGCGCCGTGCTACCGCGCCGTGCCACCGCGCCGTGCCACCCAGTCCCCGGCCGAAGCCCCCGGCCGCCGGCCGGACCCGCCCGGCCTCCCGCCGGGCATCCCGCCACCGGATGAGGACCCGGACCCCGCTTCATGCTAAAACCCGCAAGGTGCCCCCGGGAAGGCCTGGGGGGAGGGGGGTCGCGGATCCCGGTAGCAGCGGACCGGGGCAGCCACCGGCCCGGCCGCGACCGGGACCGCGCCCCATCGCGCACCACCCTACCGCGCACCAGCCACTGGGATCCGGGGGGCGGGCGGGTGCCCGCCGGGGTCCCCAAGGGGGAAGGGATCGCCATGGCCCGACGGGACGGCTTGACGGCCGGCCAGATGACCATGCTGGCCCTGGGCAGCGCCATCGGCGGCGCCTTCTTTTTGGGCTCGGCGGTCGCCATTCGCAGCGCCGGCCCCGCCGTCCTGCTGGGCTTCGCCATCGGCGGCGCCATCGTCTACGTGGTCCTGATGGCCCTGGCGGACCTGACCCTGGAGGACCCGGCTCCCGGCTCCTTCCGCCATTACGCCCAAAAGGCCTTCGGCCCCCTGGCCGGGTTCGTCGTGGGCTGGGTCTACTGGGCCGGCCTGACCCTGGCCATGTCCAGCGAGGCGACGGCGGCGGCCGTGTTCCTCCGCACCTGGTTGCCGGGGATGTCCGGGCCCGTGCTGGCCACCCTGATCGTCCTGGCCGTGACCGGGCTCAACCTGCTGGGGGCGCGCCAGCTGGCGCGCCTGGAGGGCGCCCTGGCCGGCGTCAAGTTGCTGGCCGTCTGCGGGTTCATCCTGGTCGCCCTGGCGCTGATCACGGGCCTCTGGCCCGGCCGGGCGCCGGTGGGGCTGGGCGCCCTGGCCCGGGAGCCGTGGCAGGCGGCGGGCTGGCGGGGACTGCTGGGAGCCATGCTGGTGGTGATGTTCACCTACGCGGGCACCGAGATCATCGGCCTGGCGGCGCCCTCCTCCCGGGACCCGCGGCGGACGGTGGTCCGGGCGGCGCGGCGGACGGCCCTGGTGCTGGCCGGCCTCTACGTGCTGGCCGTCGGCGTCCTCCTGCCCCTGATCCCCACCCGGCGGCTCGGCGTGTCGGCCAGCCCCATGGTGGCGGCCCTGGCGGCCCACGGGCTGGCCGGGACGGCCCGGGTGGTCAACGGGGTGCTGGTGACGGCGATCCTCTCCACCATGCTGGCGGTGATGTTCAGCCTGGGGCGGGTCGTCCGCTCCCTGGCCGAGGACGGCATGGGGCCGGCCTGGCTGGTCGAGGGCAGCCCGGTCCCGCGGCGCGGCATCCTGTTCTCCGGCGCGGTGATGCTGGCGGGGGTCGGTTTGGGCTACCTGGTGCCGCGCCAGGTCTACGTCTTTCTGGTCAGCGCCGGCGGCTTCGCCCTGTTGCTGGTCTACGCCAGCATCGTCGCGGCCCACTGGCGGCTGCGGGCGGCCGGGGCGAGGGCGGGCCTCCGGCCGCCGGCGCGGGCTCCGGCCGTTGGCCAGGCGCCCGGCCGGCCCCGGACCCTGGTTCCCGGCTTTCCCTGGAGCAACGTCCTGGTCCTGGCCGTGGTGCTGGCGGTGATGGCGGGCATGCCCCTGGTCCCCGGCCAGGGGGCGGGCCTGGCGGCCGGCCTGGTCCTGACCGCGCTGGCCGCCGGCGTGTACCTGGTCCGGGCCCGCGGGGCGGCACGGGCGGCGGCGACGGAACGGGCGGCCGCGGCGGACCAGGTCGCCACGGCGGGGCGGGCCACCGCGGCGGAGCGGGCGGCGGGGACCGGGCAGGTGGCCGTGGTCCCGCGGGCGGCCACGGCGGAGCGGGCAGCCGCGGCTCCTGGGGCCAGCCGGGGGCCCGTCCCCGGCCCGGCGCGCGCGGCCAGCGGACCGGCGCACGGGACGAACCCAGGCCCTTCCCGGCCGGCCGCCGCCAGGGGCCCCCAGGACGTCACCCCCAAGGGCATAGCCCCCGCTGGGGTCGCCACCGCCCCGGCCCGCCATGGGTCCCGCGCCGGGTCCCCGGGCCGGCGAAGCCGCGATCCCCAGGAGGACCCGCCGCAGGAGGGCCGGCCACCGGTTCGTCCCGCCCTGGCCTTCGAAGCCGGCGAGGAGATGGCCCCGGAGGTCCCGGACGCCCCGCCCGCCGCGCAAACCCCGCCTTCCGCCAAGACCGCCACCAGACCGGACGATCCCGCCGGTTCTCCCGACGGCCGGTAGGCGCCGGCCCCGGCCGGTGCGGCCGGGCATGGCCCGGTGCCTGGCCCCAGGACGGGAAAAGGCCCCCGGCGAGCCGCGCCGCAACGAAGGCGGCCGCCGGCCAGGGGCCTTGGCGCGAGGTTCACCCGGTGGGCCATGAGGGAGTCGAACCCCCAACACCCCGGTTAAAAGCCGGGTGCTCTGCCAGTTGAGCTAATGGCCCTCTTCTGCTGGGGCGGCAGGATTCGAACCTGCGATCGAGGATCCAAAGTCCCCTGCCTTGCCGCTTGGCTACGCCCCACCGAACAAGGCCAATGGGCCACCGCATAAGGCCAATGGGCGGCTCGAAGCCCTTGGGGCCTGAGCCGCCGCGCTGGGTGACTGAGGGGATTCGAACCCCCGACCTCCAGGGCCACAACCTGGCGCTCTAACCAGCTGAGCTACAGCCACCACGATCGCTTGAACCGGTCTTCAATCCGGCCTTCTCCGGCCCGGCGGTGGCACCGCCGGTGGGCCGGCTGTCCCCGGCCGCGGCCGGCGGCCAGCCCGGTACCGGGGGCTGCGGCCATGCCGGGCCGGCTTCCCTATGATAGCACACCGGGCGCGCCCCGTGGACCCGCCGGGCGTTCCGGTTCTTCCCACTCCCGGCCTCGCCGGTCGGCGCGCCCGGAGGGATTTGAACCCCCGACCCACCGCTTAGAAGGCGGTTGCTCTTCCGCTGAGCTACGGGCGCGGGTGGATGCGCCGGCGGCGCGGCGCGCCCGCTGAGCGGGAGACGGGAATCGAACCCGCGTCACCGGCTTGGAAGGCCGGCGCTCTACCATTGAGCTACTCCCGCGTGAGCTACTCCCGCGCAAGCGACTTCCGCGTGGTGAAGGATCCGCGCGGGGACCCCGGTCGCCAGCCGAGGTGGCCTGGGGCGGCGTGGCATTCGGACGAACCGGCGACGCCGCCGGCCCCGCGGCAGCCGGTCCGCCGTCGCCGGCGCGGCGGCCGGAAGCCGCGCCTGTCGGGGCGGGCGGATTCGAACCGCCGACCTCTTGCTCCCAAAGCAAGCGTGCTGCCCCTGCACCACGCCCCGCCGGTCCACGCCGTCAATTAACTATACCGTCCACCAGCCAGGCGCGCAACGCCGGCAGCAGCGCGCGCAAGGCGCGGGCGCGGTGGCTGACCCGGTTCTTCGCCTCCGGACCCGCTTCGGCGAAGGTGACGCCCAGGTCGTCGGAGAGGAACAGGGGATCGTAGCCGAAGCCCCCTGTGCCCCGGGGCGCCTCTAGGATGCGCCCCGGCGCCTCGCCCTCCGCCCAGGTCCAGCGGCCGTCCGGCATGGCCAGCACCACCACGGCGCGGAACCGGGCGGTGCGCCGCGGGGGCGGCACCCCCTCGAGCTCCGCCAGCAGCCGGGCATTGTTGGCCGCGTCGGTGGCTTCCGGTCCGGCAAAGCGGGCCGAGTACACGCCGGGCCGTCCGCCCAGGGCGTCGACGCAGAGCCCGGAGTCGTCGGCCAGGGCGGGCAGGCCTGTCTGCCGGGCCACGGCCTCGGCCTTGAGCCGCGCGTTCTCCAGGAAGGTGGAACCGGTCTCGGCGGGCATCTGGACGCCGCCCACCTCGTCCAGGGTCCGGACGTGGATGGGCAACCCGGCCTCCTGGAGCATCGCCTCCAGTTCCCGCACCTTGCCCCGGTTGTGGGTCGCCAGGACCAGCTGGGGCACGGGCCCCGCCACCCGGCTCGCTGTGGTTCGGTCCCCTTGCTCCACGACGATCCTCCTCGCCCCTGCTCAAGGCGGCCGCCCGGGTGAAAGGCCCCGGCCGGACGCCGCGCAACCCAGCCCCCGCGGCCCGGAAACACCCGCCCCGCCCCGCCGGTGGGCCACCGCCCGGCCCGGGCCTGGCGCCTGCCCCGGCGTCGCCGGCGGCCTCAGGCCACGCGGGTGAGGCTGCCCTTGAGCAGCTTGTACGCCGCCGCGGGATCGACGGCGGACAGCAGCCCGGCGTGGCTCAGCAGGTACTGGCCGTCGACCCAGAGGGCCCCCTGGCGGGGGCGCAGGATGGGCCCCTCGCCCGCCGGGTCCAGGGCGGCGGCCAGGATCGCCGCCGGCTCCGGCGCATGGCGGAAGATGCCGCCCGTGCCGATGACGTGGCCCACCGGGCGCAGGTCCTTGCCCCGCTGGATCCAGCGCCGCCCGTGGGGGGTGGCCAGCGGCTCCCGCCGGCCCGCGTGCCGTTCCACCGCCAGCCGGACCGCCGCCTGGGCCAGCTGCTGGTCGGCCAGCCGCTCCTCCCCGTCGCCGGCGCCGGGCACGAAGGCCGGGTCGGCGGCGCGGCGCGCCACCCGCTGGGCCCAGGGACCGCCGGCCGGCCCGTCGCGGAGGAACCCGGCCGCTTCGGCCAGGGACGGGGCCCCGTGGCGCAGGCCCAGGTCGCCCTCCACGGTGCGCTGGCTGCGCGGCGGCGGCAGGCCCCGGAGCACGGTCTTGCCGTCGGCGGGCAGGCCGGCGGCCACCGAGTGGACGTCGGTGGTGGCGCCGCCCACGTCGACCACCAGCAGCTCGCCCAGGCCCGGCTCGCCGCCGGCCCCGTCGGCCAGCAGCTCGGCCCCCCGCAGGGCCGCGGCCGGCGTGGGCATGAGGATCGCCCCCAGCCGGCGCTCCACCTCCCGCCAGCCCCGGGCGACCACGATGCGCTCCATGAAGACGCGGCGGATGGCCTCGCGGGCCGGTTCGACCTGGATGGTATCCAGCCGCGGCAGCACGTTGTCGACCACCACCGCCGCCTTGCCACCCTCCTCGAGGAGGGCCGCCGCCTCGGGGGCTGCGTCCCGGTTGCCCGCCACCACCACCGTGGCCCGGGTCGGGCAGCGGGCCAGGGCCCGGGCGAAATCGACCAGCGCCGTGCGGTTGCCCCCGTCGGTCCCCCCCGCCAGCAGGATGATCTCCGGGTCCAGCTCCGCCAGGCGGTCCAGGTCGGCGCTGCTCAGGGTCCCGCTGAAGGTGGCCAGCACCCGCGCCCCGGCGCCCAGGGCGGCGCGCCGAGCGGCCTCGGCCGTCAAGCCCGGGACCAGGCCGACCGCCACCATCCGCAGGCCGCCGCCGGCGCTGGAGCAGGCCAGCCGGTGGCGGAAGGGCGGCAGGCGGCCGCCGTAGGCGTCCTCCAGGGCCGCCAGGGCGGCATCCAGGCCCTCCTCCAGGCCGGTGGCGTAGGTGGTGGGCGCCTGGGCGCGGGCCAGCAGGCGGGGTTCGTCCAGGTCGACGGCGGAGACCTTGGTGAAGGTGCTGCCGAAGTCGACGAGCAGGACGGCGTTCATCACCAGCCTCCCTTCGCGCCGGGCTCGATGCGGGCTCGATCCGGGCTCGATCCGTTCACGGGCGGGCTATTTGCCCTTGCGCAGCAGGGGGAAGACCCCGCCGATGGCGCGCCGGGTGTCCAGGACGGTGACGAAGGCGTGGGGCTCCCGCTCCCGCAGGGTGGCCAGCAGCTGGGGCAGCGCCTTGCGTTCCACGGTGATCAAGAGGACCGTGCGGTGGCCCTCCCGGCCCTGCCCCTCCAGCTCCGTCACGCCGTAACCCTGGCGGCGGAGATCGCCGGCCAGGACACGCCCCCCGCTGCCGTGGGGGATGACCTGCACCATCTCCACCCCCAGCGCCAGGCGCTCCTCCAGCGCGCTGCCCAGGTAGCTGCCACTGGCGAACCCCAGGGCGTAGAAGAGCAGGGTCAGGGGCGCCTGGTGCAGGCGCTCGACGACGAAGCCCAGGGCCAGGATGTAGAGGGTCACTTCGAACAGGCCGACCAGGGACCCCAGCAGCCGTTGCCCGCGAAACACCAGCATCAGGCGCAGGGTGCCCAGGCTGACGTCGGCCACCCGGGCCAGGAACACCAGGATGTAGCTCAGGTATTCGTTCACGGCCGCAGGTCCCTCCGTCGGCGCCCGGGGGCCGCCGGGCGGCCGGCTCCGTCGCGGCGGGCTCCATCGACCCCATCGGGACGAACCGGCCGGGGCGGGCGGGCCCCGGTCCGCGTCCCACCCGGCCGCCCCACCCCGCCGTCCCCCTCCGGGAGCCAGCGGGCGGCCAGGCCGATGGCACCCGGCCCGAAGCGCCCCCGCACCCGGTCGATGGCCTCGGCCAGCCGCTGGGCCCGGGCATCGTCCGGCCACAGTTCCAGCTGCTGCGGCTCGTCCCGGTGGATCAGGCCGCCCGCCGCCACGCCCACCAGCCGCAGCCACCGGCCCGCGGGAACGTGCCGCTCCAGGAGGTCCCGCGCGGTGGCGAAGAGCTCCCCGTCGGCGTGGATGGGATGGGGCAGGCTGCGGCTGCGGGTGATGGTGGTGAAGTCGGCGTAGCGCACCTTCAAGGTGACCTGGGTCGCACGATAGCCGTGGCGGCGCAGCCGGCCGCCCAGCTCCTCACAGAGTTCGGCCAGCACGGGCAGGACCTGGTCCGCCCGCCGGTCCTGGGCCAGGGTCCGCTCCTCGCTCAGGGAGCGGGTGGGGCTCGAGGCGCCGACCGGGCGGGGATCCCACCCCCGGGCCCGGGCCTGCACCTCCGCGACGCGCCCCTTGAGGACCGGTTGGAGGATGGCTGGGTGGGCCGCCGCCAGCTGGCCCAAGGTCTCGATGCCCAACCGGCGCAGCCGCGCGGCCGTGGCCGGACCGAGCCCCGGCAGGGCGTCCACGGGCTGGGGCGCCAGCCACCCTTCGACCGCGCCCGGCGGCACCACCAGCAGCCCGTCGGGTTTGGCCGCCTGGCAGGCCATCTTGGCCACCAGCCGGTTCGGCCCGACCCCGACCGTCATGGCCAGGCCCACCTCGCGCCGCACCGCCTCCCGCAGCCGCCGGGCCGCGGCCGGCCCGTCGCCCCGGACCTCCAGGTACGCCTCGTCGATGGACACGGGCTCCAACACCGGGCTCTCCCGGGCCAGGATCGCCATCACCTGCCGCGAGACCTCGAGATAGCGTTCCCGGCGCACGGGGAGGAACACGGCGTGGGGGCAGAGCCGCCGGGCCTGGGCCAGGGGCATGGCGGAGCGCACGCCGAAGGCCCGGGCCTCGTAGGAGCAGGTGGCCACCACGCCCCGGGAGTGGGGGTCGCCGCCCACGATCACCGGGCGGCCCGCCAGTTCGGGGCAGTCGAGTTGCTCGACGGCGGCGAAGAAGGCGTCGAGATCGCAATGCAGGACCCAGCGCTCCATGGCGGCCCCCCGACCGACCCGCACCGGGCCGGCGTCGCCCGCGGCGGCCCGCGCGCAGGCGGCGGCCGCCCACCTCCGCGCCGGCCCCGTGTGAGCTGCGGCGCTGCGGCTCCGGCGCCTGTGCACCGCGCCGGCCCACCACCTGGCCTGCGGCGCAGCGGCCCCCGGCTCCGGCGCGCCGCGCCGGCACGGCGGCCACGGGCTTACCCGCCCCCCTCGGCACCACCGGACGCCCGGCAGGAAAACGCCCCGGGCGGCCGGTTCGCCAACCGGCCACCCGGGGCTCCACGGTGGAGGTGCGGGGATTTGCACCCCGGTCCGCCGGCGGGCCAGCCGGAGCCTCTACGAGCGTAGCCCCTGTACGGTTCTCGCCCCCGCGGCCCCCAGGGGCAGGGTCCGCGAAGGCCAGCCCGCTCTGATCTCGCCGCCTGCCCCGCGGGCCGGGCCGGCGGCCAGCCTGCCGGATTGAAACCGCGCCAGTCCCGCAGGCGAGGACTCACGCGGCTTGGCCGCTAGCGATTAAGCAGCCAGAGCGAGCTCTTCGTTGGCACTTATTGGCCGTTCCGCTGTTTAACGAGGGGCGGAACCTCGGCTCGCTTCTCCAACCCACCCTACCGGCGTCGAATCTGAATCACCCCCGCAGGGATGGCGTCCCCCGCGTCACGGTCGCGGGGAATTCGCCCCGCGAGCCGCCGCGATTCGCCGGCCCGAGGGCGCATTCACGCAACATGGATTATACCACAACCCTCGCACCAGCACGGGGAGGCAACCGGGCCGGAAGGCCGGCCCGGCCATGGGCGCCGCGCCGCCCCGCAGGCTCCTGGCACCCCGCGTCCACCGGTTCGTCCCGCCCGGGCGGCCTCCCACAGCGCGCCCCTGCACAGGCCCCCTCCCGCGCCACAGGACCCGCCCAACCGGCCGCGCCGGGCGCCGGCCGCTACCGCCGCACGGCTACCGCCGCGCGCGCAGGGCCTGGGCCATCCGCCGCTGGGCCTCCCGCTGGGCGATGGTCGCCCGCTTGTCGTAGCTCTTCTTGCCTCGGGCCAGGGCCAGTTCGACCTTTGCCCAGCTGCCCTTCAGGTACAGCTTGAGCGGCACCAGGGTGTATCCCCGCTCCCGCACCCGGCCCGCCAGGTAGTCGATCTCCCGGCGGTGCAGCAGGAGCTTTCGTGGCCGGTCCGGCTCGTGGTTGAACCGGTTGCCGTGCTCGTACGGCGCGATGTGGACGCCGTAAAGCCACACCTCGCCCCGCTCGACCCGGGCGTGGCTGTCCCGCAGGTTGACCCGGCCGGCCCGGATCGACTTGATCTCGGTGCCGGTCAGCACCAGCCCCGCCTCGAAGGTCTCATCGATGAAGAAGTCATGGCGCGCCTTGCGGTTGTCGGCCACCAGGCGCACGCCGTCGCCGCGTGCCCCCATCGGTTCTCCTCTCCTGCTCCCCGCCGGTTCGCCCGCCCGGGGCGGCCTTGCTGGCGGCGCGCGTCCCGCCGGCCCGGGTCCGCCGCCCGGGCTGCTTGCCGCCGGCCGTCGCCCGTCCCCCGGCCCCTCCGTTCCGGCGCCCGTTGCGGGCGGCCCGCCCGGCGTCCTCCTCCAGCTCGCCGGCCAGTTCCGCCAGGACCAGGTCGATGGTTCGGGCCTCGGGGTTGACCTTGGCCACCACCACCTCCACCTCGTCGCCCAGGCGGAAGGTGCGCCGGGTGCGCTCGCCCACCAGGCTGTAGAGCTTCTCCTCGTAGTGATAGTAGTCGTCGGTCAGGGTGCTGACATGGACGAGGCCTTCCACCAGGTTCGGCAGGGTGACGAACAGGCCGAAGGAGGTGACGCCGGAGATGATGCCCTTGTACGTCTCCCCCACCTTGTCCGCCATGAACTGGACCTTCTTGAGGTCGACGCTCTCCCGCTCCGCCTCCTCAGCCAGCCGCTCCTGCTGGGAGCAGTGGTCGGCGATCTCTGGCAGGATCGCCTCCAGTTCCTCCACCCGCTGGGCCGGCAGGCTCCCCCGCAGCGCCAGCTCCTTGACGATGCGGTGCACCACCAGGTCGGGGTAGCGCCGGATCGGCGAGGTAAAGTGGCAGTAGAACCGGGCGGCCAGGCCGAAATGGCCCAGGGCCTCCGTGGCGTAGCGCGCCCGCTTCATGGTGCGCAGCACCACGGCGTTGACCAGGTACTCCTCGGGCCGGCCCTCGACCTGCTTGAGCACCTCCTGGAACTGGCGCGGGTGCAGCTTGCGCCGGGGCGGCAGGCGGTAGCCCAGGATCGTCAGGAAGGCGGCCAGTTCCTCCACCTCGTCGGGGTCCGGTTCCTCGTGGACCCGGTAGATGAAGGGCACCTGCCGCCAGTGGCAGTGCTCGGCCACCGTCTCGTTGGCGGCGATCATGAACTCTTCGATGATGCGGGTCGCCACCGTGCGCTCCCGGCGCAAGAGTTCCCGGGGCATGCCCTGCTCGTCCAGGACCACCTTGACCTCGGCGATGTCGAAGTCGATGCTGCCCCGCCGCTCCCGGCGGGCCGCCAGCCGGGCCGACAGCCGGGCCATGTCCTCCAGCATCGGCAGCACGTCCTGGTGCGCCTCCCGCAG
Source organism: Thermaerobacter litoralis (assembly GCF_054654595.1). Classification (NCBI taxonomy): domain Bacteria; kingdom Bacillati; phylum Bacillota; class Clostridia; order Eubacteriales; family Clostridiales Family XVII. Incertae Sedis; genus Thermaerobacter; species Thermaerobacter litoralis. The sequence goes on from NZ_BAAIES010000009.1 coordinate 644,920, forward strand.
CGCCCGCACCTCGGGATCGCCGGGGTCGCCCTCCAGCATCTGCTGGACGCCCTCGTAGGTCAGCCGGTGGCGGGTGCGGATGACGCTGGGGAAGATCTCATAGCCCACCCGCCGGCCCTGGGCGTCGAAGTCCATCAGCACCGTCACCGTCAGCCGGTCGACCCGCGGGTTCAGGCTGCAGATCCCGTTGGACAGGCGGGGTGGCAGCATGGGCAGCACCCGGTCCACCAGGTAGACGCTGGTCGCCCGGCGGCGGGCCTCCAGGTCCAGCGGGCTGCCCTCGGCCACGTAGTGGGAGACGTCGGCGATGTGGACGCCCAGCCGCCACACCGCCTCGCCCCCCTCGGGCAGGCGCTGGAGGGACACGGCGTCGTCCAGGTCCTTGGCGTCGGCGCCGTCGATGGTGACGATCAGCCAGTCCCGCAGGTCGCGCCGCCCCCGGCGGTCCCGAGCACTGACCTTCTCCGGCACCTGCTCGGCCTGGGCCAGGGCCGCCGGCGGGAACTCCACCCGGAGCCCCGCCTTAGCCACGATGGCGGCCACGTCGACGCCCGGGGCCTCGGCGGGCCCCAGCACCCGCACCACCCGTCCCTCCGGGCCGCGCCGCCGCTCGGGCCAGCGGGTGATCTCCACGACCACCATGTCGCCGGGCCGGGCGTCCCCCAGCTGCCCCTGGGGGATGAACACATCCCAGAAGACCCGCTGGTCGACGGGGGTGACAAACCCGTAACCGGCCTCGCCCCCCTGCCACTCCAGCCGGCCCACCAGCTCCCGGTTGGCCCGCTCCAGGATGCGGATGACCTCGCCCTCCGCCTTGCGCCCGCCCCGGGCGCGCCCCAGCAGCCGGACCACCACCCGGTCCCGGTGCATGGCGCCGTTGAGGTTCTCGGCGGGGATGAACACGTCGTCCCCATCGGGCTGGATCAGGAAGGCGTAGCCCTTGGGGTGCCCCTGCAGGACCCCCACCGCCAGGTTCATCCGCTCGGGGACGCCGTAACGCCGGGTCCGGGTCCGGACGACCCGGCCTTCGGCCTCCAGCCGCTCCAGGGCGGCGCGGAAGCCGGCGTCGGCCTCGGGGTCCTCGACCCCCATGGCTGCGGCCAGCTGGCCTGCCGTCAGCGGCCGGTAGGCCTTCTCCCGCATGAAGGCGAGGATCTTCTCTTCCCACGCGGCCACCGCGGCGGACGAACCGGCCCGGCCGCCCGGGGCCGGGGCACCGGCCGGCGACGGCGCGGCGCCGGGCGAGGGGGCCTGGACCGCCTGCGGGGAAGGAACCGGCTCCTGCGGGCCGCTGGCCCCTCCGGTGGCCGGTTCGTCCCGGACTGGGGTCGTGCTGCGGCGCGCCCTGGAGCCGGTGGCCCCGGCGGTCGCCTCCGCCGCCGGGGCAGGGCCGGGGATGTCCCGCAGGGCGCCATCGCCCCCGACCGCCGGCAGCGGGCCCGGCGGTGCCCCTTCGACCTGCGTCTTGACCGGTTCGTTGGTTGTCTTCTTCCTGCGTCTCGGCAAGGATCTTCCCTCCCGGGCCCGGGAACGGCCCGGGACCCCGACCGGCCGGTCCGCCCCAGCCCCGGTCAAGACACCGGGGTGGCTGGTTCGGCCTGCCTGTCCCCATGATACACGGCGGGCCGGCGCCCTGCAGGCCCGGATCGGCCAGGCCCGGGCCGGCCCAGGCGCTGCCCCGGCTCCGCGGCGGCCCGGCGGCGGCCCGGCGGTGGGCCGGCGGCGGTGGCGGCCGCTTCCGGTGGCGCCGCGGGTCTGCCTCGGAGGGGCGGCCGGCCTGGGACAGCCGATCGCCTCGGGGAGACCGGTCGCCCTGGGACAGCCCATCGCCCTGGGGCGGCCGGCCGGCCTGGGCCCGCCCGCCGGCCTGGGGGTGGGTGCCCCGCCCGGCCCCGATCGCCCCCGGGCGGGCCGCCCCCGCCACCGGGCGCCTTGGGGTCGTGCCCCGCGGGGGCCGTTAGCCGCCGCCCCCGGCCCGTTCATCCGCCGAGGCGCAGGAACAGGGGAGCGAAGACCAGGGCCACCACGGACATCAGCTTGATCAGGATGTTGAGCGACGGCCCCGCCGTGTCCTTGAAGGGGTCGCCCACCGTGTCGCCCACCACCGCCGCCCGGTGGGGGTCGGAGCCCTTGCCGCCCAGGGCGCCCCCCTCGATGTACTTCTTCGCGTTGTCCCAGGCGCCGCCCGCGTTGGCCATGAAGATGGCCACCAGCACGCCGGTCACCAGGGCGCCCGCCAGCAGGCCGCCCACGGCCTCAGGCCCCAGCAGCAGGCCGACGGCCAGCGGCGCCGCCACGGCCAGCAGCCCCGGCAGGACCATCTGGGCCAGGGCCGCCCGGGTGCTGATGTCCACGCAGCGGGCGTAATCGGGCCGTTCATCGCCCGTTAGGATGCCCGGCTTCTGGCGGAACTGGCGCCGAACCTCCTCGATCATGGCGAAGGCGGCGCGGCCCACCGCCTCCACCGCCAGGGCCGAAAAGAGCATGGGCAGCATGCCGCCGACCAGAGCTCCGGCGATCACCCGCGGGTCCAGCAGGTCGATGGCCCCCAGGCCCGTGGTGGCCGCGTAGGCCGAGAACAGCCCCAGTGCCGTCAGGGCGGCCGATCCGATGGCAAAGCCCTTGCCCATGGCCGCGGTGGTGTTGCCCACGGCATCCAGCCGGTCCGTGACGGAGCGCACCTCCGCCGGCAGGCCGGCCATCTCGGCGATGCCGCCGGCGTTGTCGGCGATGGGGCCATAGGCGTCGACGGCGACGGTGATGCCGGTGGTCGCCAGCATCCCCACGGCGGCCACGGCGACGCCGTAGAGGCCGGCATAGTGGTGGGCCACCAGGGTGGCCGCACCCACCACCAGCACGGGCAGGGCCGTGCTCTTCATCCCCACGGCCAGGCCGGCCAGGATGTTGGTGGCGGTCCCCGTCTCCGACGAGCGGGCCACCTGCTGCACCGGCGGCCGGTCGCCGGAGGTGTAGTACTCGGTGACCAGGCCGATGACCACCCCGGCCAGCATCCCCGCCACCATCGCCGCCGCCGCCTGGGCCAGCCCGAGCCAGCCGGCGGCCAGGCCGCCGCCCGCGGCGAAGGCGAAGGCCGCCGCCAGGGTGCCGCGGCGCAGCGCCGCCGCCGGATCGCCGCCCGCCCCGGCCCGGGTGAGGGCGATGCCCAGCAGGGAGGCCACCACGCCCACCGCCGCCAGCACCAGGGGGAAGAGGACCTGGGGCGCTGCCGGCCCGCCGCCGGCTGCCGGCGAGGGGAGCGCCGGCCCGCCACCGGGCGCACCGCCGCCGGCCGCCCCGCCCGCGGCCCCGGCCGCCGCCACCACCACCGCCGCCACCACCGAGCCCACGTAAGACTCGAAGAGGTCCGCGCCCATGCCGGCCACGTCCCCCACGTTGTCGCCCACGTTGTCGGCGATCACCGCCGGGTTGCGCGGGTCGTCCTCGGGGATGCCGGCCTCCAGCTTGCCCACCAGGTCGGCCCCCATGTCCGCCGCCTTGGTGTAGATGCCGCCGCCGACGCGGGCGAAGAGGGCGACGGAACTGGCGCCCATGGCGAAGCCGTTGAGGACCGACAGCGTGGCCGGCCGGGCCGGGTCGACCCAGAGAAGATAGAGCAGGCCCAGGCCCAGGAGGCCCAGGCCGACCACCGCCAGGCCCATCACCGCCCCGCCGCTGAAGGCGACGGCCAGGGCGGCGGGCAGGCCGCCCTGCTGGGCCATCCGGGTGGTGCGCACGTTGGCCGTGGTCGCCACCCGCATCCCGCCGAAGCCGGCGGCCAGGGACGTGGTGGCGCCGACCAGGTAGGCGGCGGCCACCGCCGGGCCGAACCCGGCCCCCGGGGCCCAGCGGCCGGCCACCGCCAGCACACCGGCCATCACCAGGACGAAGAGGACCAGCGCCCGGTACTCCCGGGCCAGAAAGGCCATGGCGCCTTCCTGGATGGCCCGGGCGACCTCCACCATCTTGCCCTCGCCGGCCTCCACCCGTGCCACCCCGCGGGCCAGGGACACGGCCACCGCCAGGGCCAGCAGCCCGGCGGCAGGGGCCAGCAGGGCCAGCTCCCGCTCCGCCACGGCAAGACCCCTCCCTTGGCGCGCCCGCAGCCTGCCGCCTGCTGCCGCGGGCTCCAGGGAAGTCCTATGCCGGCGGGCGGCTTGTCATCCCGGGGGACGAACCGGCCCCGGCGAAAGGCAGGGGCCCGCGCCGCCAGGGCGCGGGCCCGCCGTGCTCGCCCGTTAGGCTTGGATCGGGGTTCGGGTTGCTCCGAGCGGGGTCCTGCCCGCCTCAGTCCATGAAGAAGCCCAGCACGAAGGAGGTGATGAAGAAGACCACCGCCAGGATCACGGTCATCCGGCTGAGGAAGTCGTCGAGGCCCCGCCGCTTGCCGAAGAAGGCCTCCGCGCCGCCGGCGATGGCGCCCGACAGGCCGGCGCTGCGGCCCGACTGCAGGATCACGGCGGCGATCAGGCCGATCACGGCCAGGATGTGCAGGATCAGCATCACGGTCTCCACGGCATCCACCCCGTTCTGCGCCGGCCGCCGGCTCGTCCGTCGTGGCCGGCCCGGGGCCCGTCCTGGGCCCCTGCCCTCGGCCCGCCGCCAGGGCGGCTCGGGATCCGGCCGCCCCGGCCCGGTGCTCCGGCCGCGGGCTCGCCGCCGCCCGCCCGCCTGGCCCGCGGCAGGCCGGTTCCTCCGCCAGCGGTGGCCATGCGGTGCCATGCTACCACAGCCGGGCGGTACCGGCAACGGCAACCGGTGGCATCGGAGGGGCGTCGGCGCGGTCCGGTGGAAGGGCCCGGAGCCCCGGCCCAGGGCTCCGGGCCCGGCCCTAGCCCTGGGGCCGGCGGCCGAAGGCCGCCCAGCCCGCGTAGGCGGCGCTGTCGCCCAGCTGCTCTTCGATCCGCAGCAGCTGGTTGTACTTGGCCACCCGTTCGGAGCGGGAGGGGGCGCCCGTCTTGATCTGCCCCGCCCGGGTCGCCACGGCCAGGTCGGCGATGGTGACGTCCTCCGTCTCGCCCGACCGGTGGGAGACGATGTTGCGGTAGCCCGCCCGGGCCGCCGTCTCCATGGTCTCCAGGGTCTCCGTCAGGGTGCCGATCTGGTTGACCTTGACCAGCACGGCGTTGGCCGCCCCGGCGGCGATGCCCCGGCGCACCCGCTCCACGTTGGTGACGAACAGGTCGTCGCCCACCAGCTGCAGGCGCGAGCCCAGCCGCTGGGTCAGCCGCTGCCAGCCCTCCCAGTCTTCCTCCGCCAGGCCGTCTTCCAGGGAGACCAGGGGGTAGCGGTCGAGCCAGCGGGCGTACATCTCGATGAGCTCGTCCGCGGTCAGCCGCTGGCCCTGGCCCTCCAGCACGTACACGCCTTCCTCCGGCCGGTACCACTCGCTGGCCGCGGCATCGATGGCCAGGGCCACGTCCTCCCCCGGCCGGTACCCCGCCCGCTGGATCGCCTCCATCAGCACGTCCAGGGCGGCCTCGTTGGACTGGAGGTTGGGGGCGAAGCCGCCCTCATCGCCCACGCCCGTCGCCAGGCCCCGCTCGCTCAGGACGCGGTGCAGGGCGTGGAAGACCTCCGCCCCCATGCGCAAGGCGTCGGTGAAGGCCGGCGCGCCGGCGGGGACCACCATGAACTCCTGCACGTCCACGTTGTTGTCGGCGTGCCGCCCGCCGTTGAGGATGTTCATCAGCGGCACCGGCAGCAGCCGGGCCTGGACGCCGCCCAGGTAGCGGTAGAGGGGCAGCCCCACCGAGGAGGCGGCCGCCCGGGCCACCGCCAGGGACACCCCCAGGATGGCGTTGGCCCCCAGCCGCCCCTTGTTGGGCGTGCCGTCCAGCTCGATCAGGGTGCGGTCCACCGCGGCCTGGTCGAGGGCATCGAGGCCGACCACCTCGGGGGCGATGACCTCCCGCACGTTCTCCACCGCCTTGAGGACGCCCTTGCCCCCGTAGGCCTCGCCGCCGTCCCGCAGCTCCACGGCCTCGAAGGTGCCCGTCGACGCCCCCGACGGCACCGCCGCCCGGCCGAAGGCCCCGTCCTCCAGCCAGACGTCCACCTCCACCGTCGGATTGCCCCGGGAGTCCAGGATCTGGCGGGCTTCGACCCCTGCGATCAAGGTGCTCACGTGCGCTCCTCCTTCCCTCGCTGGACCGGCCCCTCGCTGGACCGGCGGCCCGGAGCGGGGCGCCGGCCGGCGGGACCCCGCTGGCCTCCTCCAGCCGCTCCCGCCGGGCTCCCTAGCCGGCCTGGATCAACGAGCGGCCCGTCATGGCCGCCGGCGGCTCGAGGCCCATGAGCTCCAGCAGCGTCGGCGCCGCGTCGGCCAGGATCCCGTCCCGCAGCCGCACGTGCCGCCGCCTGCGGTCCACCAGCACGCAGGGCACGGGGCTGGTGGTATGGGCCGTGTGGGGCTCCCCGGTGGCCGGGTCGACCATGATCTCGGCGTTGCCGTGATCGGCCAGGACCAGGGCGGCGCCGTCCTGGCGGCGGATGGCCTCCAGGACCTGGCCGAGGCAGCGGTCCACCGTGGCACAGGCCCGGATGGCGGCCTCCAGCACGCCCGTGTGCCCGACCATGTCGGGATTGGCGAAGTTCAGGATCACGGCGTCGAAGGCGCCGCCGTCGATGGCCGCCACCACCCGCTCCGTCACCTCGGGGGCGCTCATCTCGGGCTTGAGGTCGTAGGTGGCCACCTTGGGCGACGGGACCAGGATCCGCTCCTCCCCGGGGAACGGCGTCTCCTCCCGGCCGTTGAAGAAGTAGGTGACGTGGGCGTACTTCTCGGTCTCGGCGATGCGCAGTTGCCGCAGCCCCGCCCGCGCCACCACCTCCCCGAAGGTCTCCTTGAGGTAGACCGGCGGGAAGGCGGTGGGCAGCGGGAACGCCTCGTCGTACTCGATCATCTGGGTCAGCGGCAGGGGCCCGATGCCGTCGGGCCGCCGGAAGGCCTCGAAGGCGGGGTCGGCCAGGGCATGGGCCAGCTGCCGGGCCCGGTCGGCGCGGAAGTTGAAGAAGACCGTCTCGTCCCGCGCCGTGATCCGCGGCAAGGGCCGGCCGGCCTCGTCGACGATGACCACGGGCTCGATGAACTCGTCGGTCTGGCCGGCCGCGTAGGCCTGTTCCACGGCCTGCTCCGGCGACGGCGCCCGCCGGCCCTCGCCGGTGACCAGGGCCCGGTAGGCCCGCTCGGTCCGGTCCCACCGCTTGTCCCGGTCCATGGCGTAATAACGCCCGACCACGGTGGCGATCCGCCCGCCGGCCGCCGCCACCCGCTTCAGGTACTCGGGGGCGCTGGTGGGCGGCGTGTCCCGCCCGTCGGTGAAGGCGTGGACGACCGTCTCCACCCCTTCCCGCCGCCCCAGTTCCAGCAGGGCCAGCAGGTGGTCCAGGTCCGAGTGGACCCCGCCGTCCGAGACCAGGCCGATGAGGTGGAGCCGGCCGCCCCGCTGGCGGGCCCGCCGGGCCGCCCCCACCAGGGCTTCGTTCTCGAAGAAGGACCCGTCGGCGATGGCCCGGCTGATGCGGACGATGTCCTGGTAGACGATGCGGCCGGCGCCCAGGTTGAGATGGCCCACGTTGGAGTTGCCCATGAGCCCGGCCGGCAGGCCCACCGCCTCGCCGCTGGCCTCCAGCTGGGAGTGGGGCCAGGCAGCCCATAGCTCGTCCATCACCGGCGTGTCCGCCAGGGCGACGGCGTTGTTCTCCCGTTCGGCCCGCAGGCCCCAGCCGTCCAGGATGATCAGGGCCACGGGGCGGGGCCGGTTCGTCCCGGTCGTGGTCACGGCCGCATCGCCCCCGAGGAGCCCGCCCCGTGGGCCGGGCCACCCGCGGGACCGGGGGCCGGGCCGGTCAGGCCGGCGGCCGCCCGGGCCGCCACCCCCTCCAGGACCAGGCGGGCAAAGGCGGCGCCGTCCAGGGACGCCCCGCCCACCAGGGCGCCGTCCACGTCGGGCTGGGCCATGAAGCCGGCGATGTTGTCGGGCTTGACGCTGCCGCCGTAGAGCACCCGCACCGCCGCCGCCACCGCGGGGCCGTGGAGCCGGTCCACCAGCTGGCGGATGGCCGCCGCCACCGCCTGGGCGTCGGCGGGCGTGGCCGGGGTGCCGCTGCCGATGGCCCAGACGGGCTCATAGGCGATGACGACCCGGGCCGCCTGCTCGGGCTCCAGCCCGGCCAGGGCGTAGGCCACCTGACCGAGGACCACGGCCCGGGTGCGGCCCTCCTGGCGCTGGGCGGCGTCTTCCCCCACGCACAGGATGGGGTCGAGCCCCCCGGCCAGGGCGGCCTGCAGCTTGCGCTGGATCAGGGCGTCGGTCTCCCCCAGCAGCTGCCGCCGCTCCGAATGGCCGACGATGACGTAGCGGCAGCCCAGCTCCCGCAGCATGGGGGCCGACACCTCGCCGGTGAAGGCGCCGTAGTCGCCCCAGCCCAGGTCCTGGGCCCCCAGGGCGATGGCGCTCCCGGCCAGGGCTTGTCCCGCCGCCGCCAGGGAGGTGAAGGGGGGGCAGAGGACCACCTCGGCACCCGGGAGGGCCCGGCCGGCCCCGTCCGCAGCCTGGCCGGCGCCACCTCCGCTCCCTTCGACCGCCCGGCCCTCCAGCCCCTCCCGCACGGCCGCGGCCAGCCGGGCCGCCTCCGCCGGCAGGGTGTGCATCTTCCAGTTGCCGGCCAGCAGGGGCCTGCGGGCTGCCGGCGCGGGCGCTGCGCCGTTCACCGGTTCGTCCCCCCTTCCCGCGGTCCGGCGCCGTCCTGGGTGCCGGCGCCGCCCCTGCCGCCCGGGGCCGCGCCCGGGGCATCGGGCAGCACGGCGACCCCCGGCAGTTCCTTGCCCTCCAGCAGCTCCAGGGAGGCCCCGCCGCCCGTGGAGATGTGGTCGATGCGGCCGGCCACGCCGGTCCGCTGCACCGCGGCCACGCTGTCCCCGCCGCCGACCACCGTCACCGCGTCGAGCCCGGCCAGAAACTCGGCCAGGGCGAAGGTGCCCCGGTGGAAGGGCTCCACCTCGAACACCCCCAGGGGTCCGTTCCAGAAGACCGTGCCCGCCCCCGCCAGCCGCTCCCGCCAGGCGGCCAGGGTGGCCGGCCCCACGTCGACGGCCATGGCCTCCGGCGGGATGCGGTCGACGGGCACCACCTGGGACGGCGCCCCGGCCTCCAGCCGCTCCGTCACCACCACGTCGGCGGGCAGCAGGAGCCGGTCGCCGGCCGCCTCCAGCCACTGCCGGGCCGGTTCCACCTGATCGGGTTCGTAGAGGGAGCGGCCCACGGCGAAGCCCCGCGCCGCCAGCAAGGTGTTGGCCATGGCCCCGCCGATGGCGAGGCCGTCGCAGACCTCCAAAAGCCTCCGGATCACGCCGATCTTGTCGGACACCTTGGCGCCGCCCAGCACCGCCCAGAAGGGCCGCCGCGGGTTCTCCAGGAGCCCGCCCAGCACCTCCAGCTCCCGTTCCAGGAGGAACCCGGCGGCGGCGGGCAGGCGCTGGGCCACCCCCACCACCGAGGCGTGGGCCCGGTGGGCCGCCCCGAAGGCATCGTTGACGTAGCAGTCGGCCAGCCGGGCCAGGGCGGCGGCGAAGTCCGGGTCGTTGGCCGTCTCGCCCGGATGGAAGCGCAGGTTCTCCAGCAGCGCCACCTGCCCGGGTTCGAGCCCCGCCAGCTGCCGCTCCACGGCGGGGCCCACCACCTCGGGCACCGCCAGCACGGGCCGGCCCAGCAGCTCCTCCAGGCGGCGGGCCACCGGGGCCAGCCGCAAGGACTCCACCACCTGCCCCTTGGGGCGGCCCAAGTGAGAGCACAGGATCACCGCCGCCCCCTGGTCCAGCAGGTAACGGATGGTGGGCAGGGCCGCCCGGATCCGGGTGTCATCGGTGATGCGCCCGTTCTCCAGGGGCACGTTGAAGTCGGCGCGGACCAGCACCCGCCGTCCGCGCACCTCCAGGTCCCGCACCGACCGCTTGCGCACGGTCGGGCCTCCTTTCCACTGCCGAATCCCATGGGTCACCCAGGCCGCCGGCAGGACGGGCCGGCGCGGGGGCGCCCCCGCCGCCCCTCAGAGGCCCTTGGCGCCGATGAAGGCCACCAGGTCGACCAGCCGGGCGGCGTAGCCCCACTCGTTGTCGTACCAGGCCACGACCTTCACCATGTTGCCCTCCATCACCATGGTGGAGAGGGCGTCGACCACCGACGAGTAGGTGGAACCGCGGTAGTCGCTGGAGACCAGGGGTTCCTCGCTGTAGCCCAGGATGCCCTTGAGCTCGCCGGCCGCCGCCTCGGCGAAGGCCCGGTTGACCTCTTCCACCGTGACCGGCTGCTTGAGCTCCGCCACCAGGTCGACGATGGAGACGGTGGAGACGGGCACCCGCAAGGCGAAGCCGTTGAGCCGCCCCTGCAGGTGGGGCAGGACCAGGCCCACCGCCTTGGCGGCGCCGGTGGTGGTGGGGATGATGTTCATGGCGCCGGCCCGCGCCCGCCGCAGGTCCTTGTGGGGCAGGTCCAGGATGCGCTGGTCGTTGGTGTAGGCGTGGACGGTGGTCATCAGGCCCCGCACGATCCCGAACCGGTCATCCAGCACCTTGGCGACGGGGGCCAGGCAGTTGGTGGTGCAGGAGGCGTTGGAGATCACCCGGTGCCGGGCGGGGTCGTAGCGGTCCTGGTTGACGCCCAGCACGATGGTGATGTCCTCGTTCTTGGCGGGCGCCGAGATGATCACCTTCTTGGCGCCGCCCCCCTCGATGTGGGCCACCGCCTTGGTCGCGTCGGTGAAGACCCCGGTGGACTCGATGACCACGTCCGCCCCCGCCTGATCCCAGGCCAGCTGGGCCGGGTCCTTGACGGCGGTGAAGCGGATGCGCTTGCCGTCGACGATGAGGGCGTCCTCCTCCGCCCGCACGTCGGCGTCGAAGATGCCGTAGTTGGAGTCGTACTTGAGCAGGTGGGCGAAGGTGGCCGCCGGCGCCAGGTCGTTGATGGCCACGATCTCGATGTCGTCCCGGCGCCAGGCCTGCCGGAAGAACCGGCGCCCGATGCTGCCGAACCCGTTGATGCCAACCCGAACCGCCATGGCATCCCGCTCCTTTCCAGCCCGTGCCTACGGGTCCATGATAGCAGTTTCCCCTGAGGATCCCCTGGGGGACGAACCGCCCAAGGCCGGCCCGCGGGCCCCGGCCCCCAGGCCCGGCACCGGGGCAGGGGCGCCGGGAGCCACCCCCGCGGGTGGATTCCCTCCGGCCGCGTCCCGCCCGGCCGCCTCCTCGCCGGCCGGCGCCCCGCCGGCCTCCCGCACGGCCAGCCGGCGGGCCACCACGTCCAGGGTCACCACGTGGAGGGCCGTCATGTGCTCGACCGCCTGCAGGGCCTGGCGCTGGGCCGACGCCAGCACCGCCCGCAGCGGGCGGCCCGGTTCCACCGCCACCTCCAGGGTGATGGCCACCCCCTCCTCCCGGTCGACCACCGACGCCCGCAGCACCTCGGCCACCCCCGTGACCCGGCCGGCGGCATAGGCGGCGATGCTGCCCACCACCTGGCGGGTGATGAAGAAGCGCCCCAGGGAGCTGTAGGTGGGCCGCACCATGGTCTTCTCGATCACCTGGCCGGGCCCCGCCGCCGGCCGGTTCTTCCCGCGGTAGAACAGGCGCAGGGGGTCGAGCAGGTAGCCGGAGAAGCTGCGCTTCACCTCGAAGGTCGGGGCGGGGATGACGTGGCGGCCCTGGGTGCGCCGGATCAGCTGGGCGCGGCGGATCTCGGCCGGTGTGGCCACCTCTTCGATGGCGATGTAGCGGGCGGGGGCGGGCAGGCCCAGGGTGGCGGCGATGCGGTCGACCATGTCCCGGGACGTGCCCAGGATCAGGATGCGCCGCGGCCGCAGGGACTCCAGGGCCTGCCGCACCTCGTCGCGGTGGGCAGGATCGACGAAGAGGGCCCGGCGGATGGCGCCGATCTTGGTCGCCTCCCGCTTGGCCGAGACGCCGGCCACGATCCGGCTCTCCCGGATCAGCAGCCCGTCGTCGATCAGGGCGTCGGCATCGATCTCCCGGGCCACGGCGGCGGCCCGGTGGCTCTTGCCCGTGCCGCTGGGCCCGACCAGGGCGACGACTTCCATGACGGCCTCCTTTGGGCCCACCCCGGCACCCGCGCCGTCCCGTTCGCCGGAGCATTCCGGGGCGGCTGCGCCGCGGCCCTGGCGGGAACCGGCGCGGCGGTCTCGAGGGGCACCCGCCCGCGGCCTGGGGGCACCCGCACCGCGGCCCCGCGGGCAACGGCGCCGCGGCCTGGGGGCACGGGCGCCGCGGCCTGGCCGCCAGCGGGCGACCGGCCACCGGTTCTCAGCGGCGGGCCCGGCGCAGGGCCCGGGCGTGGGCTTCGACGGTGAAGTCGATGTCCTGGTCCGTGTGGGCCAGGGATACGAAGGCCGCCTCGAAGGCCGACGGCGGCAGGTACACGCCCTCCCGCAGCATGCCGTGGAAGTAGCGGGCGTAGAAGGACGCGTCGGCCTGGCGGACCTCGGCCAGGTTGCGCAGGGGCCCCGGGTGGAAGAACCCCGTCCACATGGACCCCACCCGCTGCAGGCAGTAGGGGACGTCCTGGGCCCGCGCCTCGGCCTCCAGGCCCTCGGCCAGCCGGGCGGCCTGGCGCTCCAGGCGCTCATAGGTGCCGGGCTGGCTCAGCACCTCCAGGGTCGCCAGCCCCGCGGCCATGGCAAGGGGGTTGCCGGAGAGGGTCCCCGCCTGGTAGACCGGGCCGGCCGGCGCCACCCGCTCCATGATGTCGGCCCGGCCGCCGTAGGCGCCGACGGGCAGGCCGCCGCCGATGACCTTGCCCAGGCAGGTCAGGTCGGGGGTGATGCCCAGCAGGCCCTGGGCCCCGCCCGGGCCGACCCGGAAGCCGGTGATCACCTCATCGAAGATCAGCAGGGCCCCGGCCTCCCGGGTGAGCCGGCGCAAGGCGGGCAGGAAGCCGGGCTCCGGCGGTACCACCCCCATGTTGCCGGCGATGGGCTCGACGATCACCGCCGCGATGCGCTCGCCGTGGCGGGCAAACAGCTCTTCCACGGCCGCCGTGTCGTTGTAGGGCAGCACCCACGTGTCCTGGGCGGCGCCGCGGGTCACCCCCGGCGAGCCGGGCAGCCCCAGGGTCAGCACGCCCGACCCCGCTTCCACCAGCAGGCTGTCGGCGTGGCCGTGGTAGCACCCGGCGAACTTGACCACCTTGTCCCGGCCCGTGTAGGCCCGGGCCAGCCGCAGGGCGCTCATGGTCGCCTCGGTGCCCGAGTTGACGAAGCGCACCCGCTCCATGGAGGGGATGGCGGCGGTGATGGCCTCGGCCAGGGCCAGTTCGACCTCCGTCGGGGCCCCGTAGGCCGTCCCCCGTTCCACCTGGCGCTGCACGGCCTCGACCACCGCCGGGTGGGCATGGCCCAGGATCAGGGGCCCCCAGGCCATGACGTAGTCCACGTAGCGGACGCCGTCGACGTCGGTCACGTAGGGCCCCTTGGCCCGGTCGATGAACCGGGGCGTGCCGCCCACGGCGGCAAAGGCCCGCACGGGGCTGCTGACCCCGCCGGGCAGGAGATCCCGCGCCCGCTGCCACAGCTCCGCCGACCGGGCGACCCGGCGATCTTCGGCGACGTCCATGGGCGACCCCCTTCGTGGCGGCCTCAGCGGCCGCCGTCCTTCCTTCGCGCTACGGGATCCGGCTGGATGCGATCGGTCCGGCGACTCCAGGTTGAATGGTACAATGAGCCTGCTCCCCAGGAAAGCGCTGCCCGGGGGGCCTGCCGTCACCACAACATCGCCACAACCGGTGGGGAGGACGAGGAGGGCACGCCGTGGAGGTCAACTGGGACCCGATATTGATCCAGATCGGCCCCCTGGCCATCCGCTGGTACGGGTTCTTCATGGCGGTGTCCATGGCCGCCGGCCTGTACGTGCTGGTGCGGGACGGGACCCGGCGGGGCTACGACGAGGAGTTCCTCTACAACATCAGCGCCCTGATCATCGTCGGCGGCATCGTCGGCGCCCGGCTGGTCTACGTCCTGACGAACCCGGGGGATTACTTCGTCCCCGGCCGCTATGGCGAGATCATCCGGGTCGACCACGGCGGCCTCTCCCTGCATGGCGCCCTGCTGGGCGGGGGGCTGGCCGGGTGGTGGTACATCCGCCGCCGCCTGGAGGGACCCGCCTGGCCCCACTTCCAGCGCCTGCTGGACCTGGCGGTGCCGGGCATCGCCATCGGCTACATGCTGGTCCGCATCGGCAACGTGTTCAACCACGAGGTCCTGGGCAACTACACCACGGCCCTGCCCTTCCCCCGCCACCCCGTCCAGCTCTACGCGTCGGCCGCGGGGCTGGTGCTGCTGCTGATCCACAACCGGCTGGCGCGCCGCCGCCCGCCGGCCGGTTACCTCTTCTGGACGTTCCTCTATTACTACCAGTGGTGGCGGATCGCCGTGGAGGAGACGGTGCGGGACGCGCCCATTGCCTGGCCGGTCTACGCCAACCCCGCCTACGGCATCGAGATCTTCACCGTGACCCAGGTGACCACCTGGCCCCTGCTGGTCGTGGCCTGGTGGCTGCGCCGCCGCTCCCTGGCCGCGGGGATCGACCCGGCGTGGCGGCCCGGTCCGGAGGCCGGTCCGGATGCCGCCGAGCCGGAGGAACCGGCCTTCGCTGCCGATGAGCCGCCGGCCCTGGCGCCGGACGAACCGGCCCCCTCCCGGGACGGCGGCAGCCCGGAAGCCGCTTCGCCGGAGGAGGACGGGGACCGGGCGCAGCGCACGGAAGAGGCCGCCACCGGCGACCGGCGGGGCAGCGCCCCTTCCGAACCCGGCCGTCCCGATCTGGCGCCGCCCGGGTCGGGGGCGTGACGGCCTGGGTGGGGTCGGGGAACGGCCGGGCGGGAGGCGGGAGGTTACGGGGAAGGGGCCGAGGGGCCCGGATCGGGGGGCAGGCCCGGCGCGGCCGGGGGGCCGTCCGCCCGGGGGTTCTCCCCACCCACCCCGTCCCCTCCCACCCCGCCGGCCCCGGGGGCTGACGACTCGGCGGTCTCCGGCCCGCTCGTCCCCCGCTCGTGGCGGGGGACCGTTCCGCCCCGGGCCGGTGGGGGCGCACCGGCTTCCCCCGGGCTCGCCTCTTCGCCCGGCGGGCCCTCGGCCGCCACGTCCGGCGCCCCATCGGTTGGTGGCGTATCGGGGATCGGCGGCCCAGCCGGCAACCGGCGGGTCCCGCCCCGGGGCGGCGGGTAGGTGGTCCCCCGGCGGCGGGGGCCCGCCCCCCGCGGCTTGGCCGTCAGGCCGACCCGGTCCAGGAATTCCGCCAGCGCCTCGAGCTTGGGATCGTCCAGGGTGGCTAACCGCTGGCAGGCCTCCGCCAGCGCCGGCCGTTCCAGCAGCTGGAGGGCCAGGGCGGCCAGGGGCTCGGGCAAGAGCGTCTCCAAGGCGAGCCGGTCCGTCAGGAAGACCGACACGGGCACGTCGTAGAGGGCCGCCAGCTCCCGCAGGACGTCCAGGCTGGGCTGCCGCTCGTTGCGCTCGTACTTGCTGATGGTGCTGAAGTGCATGCCCGTCCGCCGCTCCACCTCGTAGATGCTCAGGTTGCGGCTCTCGCGGATGCGGCGCAAGCGGCCACCCAGGTCGTCCACCGAGGGTCACTCCAGCCCGTGGTCAATGGATCCGGCTTTCGATCCGGCTTTCGGGCGGGCGGCGCCGGCGGTTGTCATTCTGCAGGCCCCCGCGCCGGGGGACGCCGGCCCCGGGCGTCCCCGCGCCCCGGCAAGCGGTCTGACACGATGTCGCCCGCCACTCCCTGCCATGCATTCCGGTTCCGCGGGAGGCTTCCTATAGCCGCTGAGGCCATACACCGGCGTGAAGTAGCCGCTGACGCCAACACCGGCCCCTCGGTGGCGCGCCGGCAGGGATGGAGGCGGCCGCTGTCTAAGGGGTTGCCCGTCCGGTGCCGCCTGGCGGGGACTTCCAGCCCCCGCGTCGCCCCTTGGGGTGTATCGGGTGCGCCGGGCCATTGGCAAGGTATCGGCGGAAGGAGGATGGGGCCGATGTCCGTACCGGAGTTCCGCAACGAACCGCTGACGGACTTCTCCCAGCCGGCGGCCCACCAGGCCATGGTCGAGGCGCTGGCCCACGTGCGGAGCCAGTTCGGCCGCCACTACCCGCTGTGGATCGGCGGGCGGGCGGTGGACACGCCGGAGCGCATCGTCTCGTACAATCCGGGGCGCAAGGCGGAAGTGGTGGGGTCGGTGGCCCGGGCCACCCGGGAGCACGCCGAGCAGGCCCTGGCGGCCGCGTGGGAGGCCTTCGGCCCGTGGAGCCGGCTGCCCGCGTCGGCCCGGGCGGCGGTGCTCTTCCGGGCGGCGGCCATCATGCGCCGCCGCAAGCTGGAGCTGGCCGCGTGGGAGGTCTACGAGGCGGGGAAGACCTGGCCCGAGGCCGACGCCGACGTGGCCGAGGCCATCGACTTCCTGGAGTACTACGGCCGGCAGGCGCTGCGGCTGGCCGAGCCCCAGCCGGTGGCGCCGCTGCCCGGCGAGTTCAACGAGACCTTCTACATCCCGCTGGGCGTGGGCCTGGTGGTGCCGCCCTGGAACTTCCCCCTGGCGATCCTGACGGGCACCACCGTGGGCCCGGTGGTGGCCGGCAACACGGTGATCCTCAAGCCGGCCAGCAACACCCCGGTGATCGGCGCCAAGTTCATGGAGATCATGGTCGAGGCCGGCATCCCGGCCGGGGTGATCAACTTCCTGCCGGGCCCTGGCCCCGAGGTGGGCGACTACCTGGTCAACCACCCCCGGATCCGGTTCATCAACTTCACGGGGTCCATGGAGGTGGGCCTGCGCATCTACGAGCAGGCGGCCCGCCGCCAGCCGGGCCAGATCTGGCTGAAGCGCGTGGTGGCGGAGATGGGCGGCAAGGACGCCATCATCGTCGACGACAGCGCCGACCTGGAGGACGCCGCCAACGGGATCGTCACCTCCGCCTTCGGCTTCCAGGGGCAGAAGTGCTCCGCCTGCTCGCGGGCCATCGTGGTCGACGCCGTCTACGATGAGGTCCTGCGCCGGGTGGTGGAGAAGACCCAGCAGCTGCGGGTCGGCCAGGCGGACGACCCGGCCACCCAGGTGGGCCCGGTCATCGACCACGTGGCCTTCCAGAAGATCATGCGCTACATCGAGATCGGCCGCGGCGAGGGCCGGCTGGTGGCCGGCGGCCAGGGGGACGACCGGGAGGGCTACTTCATCCAGCCCACCGTCTTCGCCGACGTGGACGGCCGCGCCACCATCGCCCAGGAGGAGATCTTCGGGCCCGTGGTCGCCTTCATCCGCGCCCGGGACTTCGACCACGCCCTGGCCCTGGCCAACGACACGATGTACGGGCTCACCGGCTCGGTCTACGCCCGCGACCGGTACAAGCTGGAGCGGGCCAAGCGGGAGTTCCACGTGGGCAACCTGTACTTCAACCGCAAGTGCACCGGCGCCCTGGTGGGCGTGCATCCCTTCGGCGGGTGGAACATGTCGGGCACCGATGCCAAGGCGGGCGGGCCGGACTACCTGCTCTGGTTCCTCCAGCCCAAGGCCGTGTCGGAGAAGCTGTGAGGGAGCCGGGCGTCTCCGGCGGCGGCTGCCGGGCCGCCGCCGGAGACGCAGCGGTGCCGGAAGCGTGCTGAGCGAACGGGTGCAAAGGGCCGGGCGCGGCACGGCCGGCCCACCTGCGGCGGCGGGTGCCGGCCGCCAAACCGGGTCGGGGCCGCCGGCTTCGCCGGCGAGCTCCCTGCCGCCGTTCCTTTTGACGCTGGCAGCCGGTTCCGCCTATAATAGCGATACCGGTTGTATTTTTAGAATCGCTATCGAGTAGGTGGCCGAGCCGGGGGTGGCGGCGCCCCCGTAGATGCATGGGGTGAGCCCGGTGACCATCCGCAGGATCCTGGAGACCCTGGCCCAGCACGACTACCGGCTGACCTGGCAGCGCTGGGCCGTGGCGGCGGCGGTGGTCCTCAATCAGGATCGGCTGCTGACGGCCGAAGAGCTGTACTCCCAGCTGAAGAAGGACTGGCCCGACATCGGGCTGGCCACGGTGTACCGCACCCTGGATCTGCTGGTCGAACTCGGCCTGGTCGACCGCGTCCAGGTCGGCGAGGGCCCCACCAAGTACGGGCTGCGCAACGCCAACGTGGAGATCCGCCAGCAGCTGGTCTGCGAGTGTTGCGGCGAGGTCACCCCCATCGACGACCGGCAGCTGGAGCCCCTGTGCAAGCACCTGGCCCACATCAGCGGCTATCAGATCTCCGAGATCGAGATCAAGGTGACCGGGATCTGCCCGCGTTGTCGCTCGGCCGCGGGGCGGCACGGCGGCCGGATGCCCGCCGCGGCGATCTCCGCAAACCCGGAAGGGGACCAGGTGCTCCCCGCCGGCCCGGCCCCCGCAGGGGAACCGGTTCGGGGGACCGCGCGCCAGGCCGGCGCCAGTGGCTGAGGAACTCGGCCCCTCGCAAGACGCAAGACGACCCGCCCACAACGCAAGACGAAGGGCGGCCGCCCGGTGCGGCCGCCCTTCGTCTTGCTGGTTCCTCCACCCCGCGCGCCTCCATCCTGGCCCCCGGCCTCAGGACGCCGAGGCCAGGCGGGGGATCTCCTCCACGGGGAACTCCAGCTCGATCAGTTCACCGCCCCGCAGCACCGTCAAGCGGGCCCGGTCGCCGGGCCGCCGGTAGGCCAGGACCTTGCGGATGGTCCCGGCGTGGATCACCGGCTGGTCATCCGCCCGGACCACCATGTCGAAGGGCTTGATGCCCGCCCGCTTGCCGGGGCCGTTGTCGGCCACGTGGCCGACGACCAGGCCCCGGTCCACCGGCAAGGCGAACAGCTGGGCCAGGGCCGGGTCGACCACGTCTGGCTGCCCCGAGAACCCCAGCCAGGGATGGGTCGCCCGGCCGAACTCGATGATCTGGTTCACCACCCGGCGCACCACGTCGCCCTGGACCGCCAGGCTCATGCCGTGGGACCAGGGGATGCCGTTCATGCCGGCCACCGCGCCGTCCAGGGTCACCAGGGGCCCGCCGGTGTTGCCGGGGTGCATGGGCGCCTGGGTGACGATCAACCCGTCCACCGGGATCCGATCGGGCCGGTAGAGGGTCATGTCCACGGTGCTGACGATCCCGAAGGTGGCATTGACCTGCAGGTTCAGCGGGTAGCCCACCGCCACGACGAACTGCCCCACCTGCAGGTCCGCCGTGGGCCGCCACGCCGGCAGCGGGCCGGGGAAGCGCTCCGCCAGCCGCAGCACGGCGATGAAGTACACCGGGTCGGAGCCCACCGGGGTCGCGTCGACCTTGGTCCCCCCGGGCAGGGTCACCACCACCTCGCTGGCATCGTCGACCGTCTGGGCGTTGCAGATCACGTGCCAGTGGTCGAACAGGATGCCCGTCCCGAAGGCCGTGGTCTGCCGCTTCCGGTCGGTCCCCGCCACGTGGCAGAGGAAGGGACGCACCCGCTCCAGGGTTTCGACGATGGCTTGATCCCAATGAAAGGGTTGCATCATGGCGATCGCCCCAATGGCCCCGAGCCCGGCGGGAGCCGGGCTCTTTCCCGGATGTCATGTCGCCCGTCCTTGGTGGGAATGAACCAAGGGGCGGCGCCGGCCTGTCTTGCACCGGTCACCGCCCCTATGTGCGCCCGGCAGGAATCGAACCTGCGCAAGACGTGGCTCCGGAGGCCACCGCTCTATCCGCTGAGCTACGGGCGCAAGCGCGAGCGCCGGTGGCGCCCGCCGCGCTAATCATTATACCCAGGTCCGGGCCTCGTGCCAAGGCCCCGCAATCCCTCAGCCAAAATGTGACCGAAGGGGTCCCGGATCCCTCCCGGAGCAATCTTACCGAAGGGACGGGAGGGACGTGCGGTGCCGATGTCGCTCACCCAGATGCCCCCGTCCCGCCTGGGTCCCTGCGGCCCGCGCGGGGCTCCTCCGTGGCCACGCGCCCTCCGGCGCGCTGCGCGCCGCCGCGTGCCGGCCCGGCGCCACGGGCCGGCGGCCCATCCCCGCGGGGCCCGTCGGCCCACCGGCGGGGCAGGGACCGGCGCGGCGCGCGCCGAAAGAATCCGCACCCTGCCCCATCCCGCCCATCGGGAGGCCAAAGCCATGGCAGCGCCGGACCGAAGCGCCCCAACGGACCCCCATCGAGACGCAGGGGACCCGCGTCAGGGCGCACACCCGTCGCCCGACGGTGCGCCGCCCGCGGCGCGCGCCACACCGCCGCTTGGGACGGCGCCCGCCGGCGGCGCGCCACCCGCGGCAACCGGCCCGTTCCCTCACCCCGAGGGTGCGGGCGGGCTGGTCGCGGCCTCCCGTCCCCTCGGTCACGGGCACGTGGCCGTTCCCGTGGCCGGCCCCGGCGCCGGCAGCGCCCCGGAGGGCGCCCACGGCCATGCCCCGGGGCACGGCTGGGAGTCCCACGGCCCCGGTCACGCCCACAGGCACGGCCACGGATACGGCCCGTCCCACGGCCGCGGCCACGCCCACGCCCACGGGCACGGCCACCACGACCCGCGGCTCCGCCGCCACGGTCACGCCCGGGCCCACAGCTGGATCACCCAGCGGCCGGCCACCTTTTGGGGCAAGGTCAAGCAGTTCCTCTGGGGCTTCTTCTTCTTCGAATGGTACCACGAGCTGCAGCACGCCCGGTCCCAGTACAACGACGTGATGAACCTGGTGCTGTTCGGCGAGCTGCTGGGCATCCCCCTGATGAATTCGTCCATCGGCTTGCGGCTCTTGCCCTATGTGTTGCCCGACCTGGACGCGTGGAAGCACCGGCAGCTGGAGGAGCACCTGGTGGAGGAACACGCGCCCCACATCCATTGACCGGCCGCCCGGCATGCCGCCCGGTATGCCACCCGGCGGGCTCAAGATTTCACGGCCGGGACTGCGCCCACGGCGCGCACGCGTACAGGAGCGGCGGCGCGCCCACCATTGGAGGAAGGTGAGGGCCTTGGATCAGCCCCTGCTCGATCGGATCGCTCTCGCTGTGGCCGTCCTGCTGGTGGTCTGGTGGGTCGCCGGCCGGCAGTGGAACCGGCGGCGCGCCGTGCAACTGGCGCGGGTGGCCCGCAGCGCCCTGACGGTCCTGGGTGACGAGATCAGCGTCAAGGCCCTCGGAGGGGGAACCAGCGGGTTCCTCATGGAGGTGGGCCGGCCGGCGGCCGGCATCCGCACGGCCCAGTTGCTCTGCCTTTTGGAGCCCCGCGACTTCCCGCTGGCCTGGGCCTGGACGCGCTGGCGCGGCCGGCGGGACCAGTTCATCCTGAAGGTTGAGGCCTCCCGGCCCCTGCGGGCGGCGCGCCTGGAGGGGAAGGGCCGTCCGGCGGGCGGCTTCGGCCTGCGCCGCCTGGTGCTGGCCGCCACCCAGGCGCAAAGCCCCCAGGTGCAGGTCAGCTTTGGCGTCGCGCCCGGCGAGGAGAGCGACATCGCCCGCGCCGTGGAACTGGCCGCCGGCCTGGCCCGCGGCGAGCTGCAACTGGCCGGCCGGGACTCGGCGTAGACCCGGCGCCAGCAAGGCACGGGCCCGCGGGGCGCGCCCACCGGGGGGTGCCCCAGGACGCCGGGTCAGCGCACCCCCGCCATTTCCCGGCAGCTCCCCGGCCTTTACGACGGGGTGCCCTGCCGGCGACGGCGTCAGAGCCCTGCCGGCTACCGCGGCGCGTCGCCCCGCCCATCCCCCGCCGCCAGCAAGGCCGCCACCAGGTCGTCGATGGCGTCGTAACCTTCGTCCAGGCGAGCACAGCGTCCGCCGGCCACTACGGCGACGTCGTCCGTCCGCAACCGGAAACGGGTGGCCAGCCAGGTGCCGCGCCAGGACGTCAGGGGCACGGTGACCACGTCGATCTGCGGGCCAAAACGGCCGGCCAGGTGGTGCACCAGGGCCTCTAGCTGGCGCTGTCGCGCCCGTTCCGCCGGCGGGTAATCCTGCTCCTGATCCTCCGGCCACCCCAGGCCGCACCCGGCCCCCCAGGGAACGGCCCGGGGGCACATCTTGAAATAGAGCGGGAAGAGACCGACCACCTCGACCCGTACGGGACGCCGGCCCGCCCGCCCGGGCCGGACCGCCGTCGCCGCCGGCCCCCAGCGGTTCCCCACCCGCTCCCCCCTTCGCCCGGCCGCCATCGGGACGCCCCCCCTTGTTCAATGGCAGCGCCACGCCGCCAGGATCGCCTGCCAGGCCGTCTCCAGCTCCTCTTCCGGGCAACCGGCGGCCGCCTCCAGTCGCAGCTGCAGTTGCCGGCCGGTGGCCCCGCAGTCCAGCACCAGGGTGCGGGCCGGTCGCCAGCGGCCCGGGAAGCCCCTCCGCACGGCGCCCTTGGCCCACCAGCCCCGGTGGCCCGCCAGCTCCAGCGCCCCGCGGGCTGCGACCCGGCGCAACCCCTGTGCCGCCGCCGGCGGCGTCCCCGCACCCACGGCGCCGCGTCCGGCGGGGGCCGCCGGGACCACCGACAGGAACAGCTCGGCCCGGACCCGGGCCCGGGGGGCCGCGTCCCCCCCGGCGCCGTCCCGGCTGGCCAGCCACCAGTGGCCGTGGCCGGCGGTGGCCCAGCTGATGCCGTCCCGCACCTGCCAGCGGTCGACCTCCGGCGGGAAGGCCCCGTCGCCCAGCCTCCAGCCGGCCGGCACCCCCAGCAGCAAGAGGTTGCAGGTGCCAAAGACCACGCTGCGCACGGCCAGCAGGTGGGGCCGGACCCCGCCGGGTCCGGCCCCTGGGTCTGGCGCCCTCACCCCGTCACCTGGGCCAGGGCCCAATGCTGGTCGGGATCGAACAGGTCGTCCACGGCCTGCTTGAGGGCCTCCAGGCCGTGCACCTCGCTCTTGTACAGTGGCAGGAAGGCCCGGACCAGATCGCCCAGCTCCCGCTGGATCTGCTCCAGGTAACCCGCCTGCTCCTGGTACTTGTTGAGCAGGTACTCGTCGCTGCTGGCCTTCTCCACCTCTTCGCCGCGGATCACCCCGTTGACCAGCACGCCGCCCACGGGGATGTCGTAGGCGCGCACCATCTTGATGAACCGGGTCACCACCGAGATCGGCAGCGCCAGGGGCAGGGTGACGAAGAAGAAGGCGGTCAGGTTGGGGTCGACCAGCAGCTGCTTGACCGCCTTGAACCGCTCGTCCATGGCGATCAGGTCGGCCAGCATCGGGTCCTTCTTGACCTCTTCCATCACCTTGTCCTTGCGGAAGCTGAGCTGGACCCGCAGGGACAAGGCCTCCTTGCGCGACTCGATCATCCGCTGCAGCCACAGCCCGTAGATCTTGGACAGGCCGATCAGCCGCACCGCATTGGCCACGGCCGCCGTGTCGAAGACCAGGATGTCGTACTCCTGCCCCTCCCGCAGCATGATGTCGACCATCTTGTCGAACATGGCCGACTCCTCGAAGGCGGGGTTCGTCACGGCGATGTCGACGAAGGGCTTGGCGTCCACGGGGATGTCGGCGTACTTGAGGAACTCCCGCACCCGCTGGGCGATGTTCTCCCGGTAGCGGGCGACCACGTCGGAGGCATCCACTTCGACGGCGTAGAGGTTGGCGACCCCCTGGACCGGCCGCACCTGGCCGCCCGTCAGATCCTGGCCGAACACCGACGTCAGGGAGTGGACGGGGTTGAGGCTGGCCAGCAGCGTCCGCTTGCCCTGCTCGGCGAAGTGGTACGCCAGGACGGCCGCGCAGATGGTCTTCCCCACCCCACCCTTGCCCCCGGTGAAGACGAACTTCAGCTGGGGGTGTTCCTGCAAGAAGGTGGCGATGTGCTGCACCCGTCGTCACTCCTTTGTGAGAGACCGTCAGGCCTCCAGGGCGATGTCGCAGTTCATCAGATAGCGGGACGCCTGCTCGATCATCTCCAGCCCCTTGGGCTCGCGGGTGAACATGGGCACCACCGACTGCACCCGGTCGCCGAACTTCCGGGCGATGTCGGCCAGGTGCTCCTGCTGCATGAGGACCCGGTTGCGCAGGTACTCCGAGGTGCCCGGCCGGTCCAACAGCTCCCGGGGATACACCTGGTTGACCACCAGGCCGGACATCTCCATGCCCAGGGCGTGGAACATCGCCAAAGCCCGCTCGGTGTCCAGGATCGCCATCTTCTCCGGGATCAGCACCATGAAGAAGGCCGTGCGGCGGCGGTCGGTGATGAGGTCGGTGAAGGACTTGATCTTGTTGCGGATGTCGATGAGCTCTTGCATCACCGCGTCCTCGTGGCCCTTCTCGCCCTTGAGGGTCGCGGCGATGGCGTCGTACTCGGCCACCTTGGAGCGAGCCTCGGTGATCTTCTCCACCCATTTGGAGAGGATGTCCGCCATGGCCACCATGCGCACCCCGTGGCCGAAGGGCGGCATGTCGAAGATGTAGATGTCGTACTGGCGCGCCGCCACCAGCTCCGCCATGGCGTCGTAGGTGGCGGACTCGTACATCGCCGGCTCGGCCGAGGTCGAGTCGATGTACTCCTCGATCTCGCGGGGTACGGCGTCCAGGCCGTACATGTCCTTGATCTTCTGTTTCACCGACGCCTGGTAGTCGGCCACCCGGCGGTCCGCGTCGATCTCGACGACGAACAGGTTGGGGGCCACCTCCACCTCGCCCAGGCCATAGAAGTTGCGCTCGAAGATGTCGCTCAAGGAGGCCTGGGGGTCGGTGCTGAAGAGCAGCGTGCGCTTCTTCTTCACCTGGGACATGTACCAGGCCAGGGACGAGCTGGACGTGGTCTTGCCCAGGCCGCCCTTGCCGGCGAAGATGACGATCTCCACCTCAGGATGCTCGTTGAAGTACGCCTCCAGCCCCCGGGGCCGTACCAGGGTGGGCATGCCTCCATTCCTCCCCTTTCGGCGTCCGCCGGTCCGTCAGTAGATGGCGTCGGTGAAGTCCCGCTCCCGGAAGACCCGCTGCTTCCAGGACTCGATGTTGGGCACCGCGTAGGGCAGGATCCGCAGGCTGTAGTAGGGCGGCAGCACCGGGATGCCCAGCATGTCGCCCAGGGTGATGAACATGAACAGGTGCTCCAGGTGCATCCGGGTGCGCAGGGCCGCCGTCACGTTGCCGTGGCTGGCCATCCCGTACATGACGCCCCGCAGCTTGGTGAGGAACCCGGCCTTTTGCTCCTTGCCGTTGCCGTTGGCCGGCTCCGCCTTCCGACCGAACATGGGCGCGCACCTCCTCCTCGCCGGATGAGCCCCGCGGGCGAACCGGGCGCGGGCGGGCCCTGGGCTGGAGGGCCCGCCCGCACCGGCCGCGTTCGTCCGCGATCAGTCGCCGGGTGCCGCCTGGGGCTGGGCCAGCAACCCCGCCTTGGCCCGGCTGTAGGCCTGGAAGGTCAGGATCGCCATGCGCAGGCCCAGGACGAACAACACCACCCCGATCAGCACCGACGCCCAGTCGATGATGTTGGCCACGGAGGGCGCCAGGGTCTTGAGGGGATCCTGGGTCAGGGTCTTGGCCGGACCGCCCAGGGCCGCCTGGAGGAACCGCACCGTCTGGACGGCGATGGCCGCCAGGGTGGTGACGATCATGAACAGGGCCGGGATCAGGGTGTAGCGGCTGGGCGCCTTGACCCGGGCCAGGTGGATGGTGATCAGCATCAGCGCCAGGCCCGCCAGCAGCTGGTTGGATCCGCCGAAGAACAGCCAGATGTTGTTCCACGAGCCGCTGACGGCCATGATCCACGGCAGCAGGAGGCCGATGAAGGTGGCCACGTGCTTCTGGGAGAGGATGCTCTCCCCGAAGACCTCCACCGAGACCAGGCGCCAGAAGCGGGTGACCAGGGCCTGGACGGTGATGGCGTAGATGACCAGCACCGTGCCGAAGAACACCCGGATGGCGCCGTCGGACATGAAGGTGCCCAGGATCGGCTTGGTGATCAGGGTGGCGCCGAAGACCCAGGAGCCGACGCTGGCGCCGCCCAGCTCGGCGATGCGCTCCGGGCTCAGCACCATGTAGGAGGCCAGGGAGACCAGCGCCAGCAGCCCCTCGCCCAGCATGGCGCCGGCCCCCACGGGGTGGGCGTCGGGCTCGATGTCCAGCTGCTTGGCGGTGCTGGACGAGCTGACCAGGCTATGCCAGCCCGAGATGGCGCCGCAGGCGATGGCCGTGAACAGCACCGGCCACATGGGGTTGCCACCGGCGGCGAAGCTGCCCTTCGGCCCCCAGAAGCCCACGTAGGCCGGCTGGGCCAGGGTGACGCCGGTCAGCGGCGTGATCAGCGCGCCCACCAGGATCACCAGCACCGCGAACATGGCCGGGAAGAAGGACACGTAGTTGAAGGGCTGGATGAAGGTGGGCAGCGGCAGGATCGAGGCCACGTACAGGATCACGCAGCACAGGGCCGCCCACAGCCAGACGTTGAAGTTCAGGGCGCCCTGGGTCGTCAGGTTGAACTTCACCGCCTGGCCGAAGCTGGTGGAGCCCAACCAGAAGGAGAGGATCATCAGGACGAAGGCGATCAGGGTGACCGTGCCCACGTTCATGCGGCGCTTGTAGAGCAGCTGCCCGCAGATCACACCGGTCAGGATGATGCCGGCGGTGGCCACGAACGACCCCGCGAAGGTGTTCCAGAAGACGGCGATCAGCTGGATGAACGTCGCCGAGATGATCAGCAGGTAGAACAGGATGAAGCCCAACAGGGTGCTGCGCCCCGCGGCGCCCGTGAACTCGTAGGTGATGGGACCGAAGGAGCGCCCCTGGTTGCGCACCGAGAGCATGATGGCCCCATAGTCCTGGAGCCAGCCGATGAAGAAGTTGCCGAAGATGATCCACAGCAAGGCGGGGACCCAGCCGTACTGGATGGCGATGAAGGGCCCGAGGATCGGCCCCAGGGCGGCAACGCTCTTGTACTGGTATCCCCAGAGCACGTAGCGGCTGACGGGGAAGTACTCGACCCCGTCGGTGTACATGTGGGCCGGGGTGGTGCGGTTGGGATCCGGACGCCACACCGTCCGGTCGTACCAGCGACCGTACCCCCAGTAGGCGATGCCGTAGGCGATCAGCGCCAGCACCACGAACATCGCCGGCGAGTTGAGCATGGCCCTCTCCCCTTTCCCCTGAGGACGCACGACGGCCTTTGGGCGATGACCAGCTGCCACCTCCCGCGGGCCGGGGATGGGATGGGCCGTGACGTGGGGTGGGACGAACCGGCTCCTGGCGCGCGGCGGCTCGGCGGCGGGGCCGGCCTGCGGCCCGCGGCCGCCGCCACCGGGGCGCCCGGGCCGGCGGCGGGGCCGCGCCCTGGGGGAGGGCTCGGGACCCGCCGGGCGACGGACAAGCCCGCGGAAGGCGAAACACCGGGCTCCGTCGGGACATCGCCGGCCCCGCCCCAACCGCCTGACCGGCGGCGGCGCCCGCGCCGGCTGTGCGGGGCCGCCGCTGCGGTGGGATACGGCGCGGGGTCCGGCAAGCCGCCGCACCGGGCCCGGATCCAATCCGGGACGGGCTCCAACGGGCTGGTTTGCCGCCTGGCCGCCATCTTGGGCACGTTCCCGGGATGGCGCGGCCGGGCGGATCTTTCACCCCCCTGGCGGCCGCCCGGCGGGCCGGTTCCTCCCCCAGCGGGAACCGGCTGCGGGCGTTTTCCTCACCCCGGGCGCCCCCTTCCGCCCGAAACCGGCCGGCGGCGCCCGATTCAGGTGGGGTTTTCGTCGCCCGGGAAGGACGTTCCTGCTCCGCCGGTCCACCACCACACGGGAACGCCCTCGAGCCCGGCCTCCCGCCGCGCCGGGGCGTCGATGCCGGCTCCGGCCGGGAGGACCACCGGGGCCGGCACCGGTTCTTCCAGATGGCGGAGCAGCTCGCGCCGGGCGCGGGCGAGGGCCGCCAGGCCGTCACCCGGCGCGGGGAGGCCCGGCCGCACCGCCGCCGCCTGGCTCACGGGACGCCCCGCCCCCGCCGGGCCGCCGGGAAGGACGGGGACGATCACCGGCCCCGCGGCGCCCGGAGCCCACTCCGTGACCCGGGCCCAGCCGCGGGCCCAGAGGGCGGGCGGCGTGCCGTCCCAGGGCAGCAGGACCCACCGGGTACCGGTTCGGGGACCGGCGGCGGTCACCAGCTGCCGCAGGTGGCCGGGGTCCCGGACCATGACCCCCTGGAGGACCCGGCCCCAGAGGGGCGCCACCGCACCGGCGGGGGCGGGGGCCAGGAGGACCCGCGGCACGGCGGGCGCGGCGTCCGCCGGGGTCCCCTGGGCGGGACCCGCCTCCGCCATGGCGTCGGCGAGCCGGACGAGGTAGGTTATGGTATGAGCGCCGACGGCCCTTTGCGCAGGCGGCGTCCCCGGAGCGGGGACCCGGGAGCCGGCGGCGCGGGCGGGCCCCAACGGGATGGCCAGGGGCCGCAACCAGCGGTCACCCGGCTCCCAGGGGACCTGGCCCGTCCGGCTGGGGTGGCTGGGGTGCATCGGCGCATCCTCCTCCCTGGCTGTCACCAGCATGGACCCAGGGGCCGGCGCCGGGCAAGGCGCGACGGCGCCTGCCCGCGTGACGCCCCCGGCGGCGGGGCGACGGCGCCCGGCGGCGCAGGGACCGTCCCTGGGGTGCAGGAAACGGCTGCGGCGCTGCGAACCTTGTCGGGGAGGTCGAGGCCATGTTCCAGAAGATCCTGATCGCCAACCGGGGCGAGATCGCCGTGCGCATCATCCGGGCGTGCCGGGAGATGGGCATCCGGACGGTGGCTGTGTTCTCCGAGCCCGACGAGGACGCCTTGCACGTGGCCATGGCGGACGAGGCCTACTGCATCGGCCCGGCCCCGGCCACCCGCAGCTACCTGCACATCCCCAGCCTGATCGAGGCCGCCAGCAAGGCCGGAGTCGACGCGATCCACCCGGGCTACGGCTTCCTTTCCGAGAACGCCCACTTCGCCGCCGTCTGCAAGACCTGGGGCATCGAGTTCATCGGGCCGCCGCCCGAAGCCATCGAGACCATGGGGCTCAAGTCCCTGGCCCGGGAGGCCATGCAGCGGGCCGGCGTCCCCGTGGTGCCGGGCAGCGAGGGGACCGTCGACGACGAGGACGAGGCGCTGGAGATCGCCCGGCAGATCGGCTACCCCGTGCTGGTCAAGGCGGCCGCCGGCGGCGGCGGGCGCGGCATCCGCGTGGCCCGCAACGACCAGGAGCTGGTCCAGGCCATGGCCTCGGCCCGGCGCGAGGCGGAGTCGACCTTCGGCAACGGCGCCGTCTACCTGGAGAAGTTCCTGGAGGAACCCCGCCACATCGAGATCCAGGTGATGGCCGACAAGCACGGCCACACCCTCCACCTGGGCGAGCGGGAGTGTTCGGTGCAGCGGCGCCGGCAGAAGCTGATCGAAGAGGCGCCCTCGCCGGTGATGACCCCGGAGCTGCGCCAGCGCATGGCCGAGGCCGCCGTCCGCGCCGCCGAAGCCGTGGAATACGTGGGCGCGGGCACGGTGGAGTTCCTGGTCGACCGGGACGGTCGCTTCTACTTCATCGAGATGAACACCCGCATCCAGGTGGAGCACCCGGTGACGGAGATGATCACCGGCATCGACCTGGTCAAGGAGCAGATCCGGGTCGCCGCGGGCGAGCCCCTGTCCTTCACCCAGGAGGACGTGGCCTTCCGCGGCTGGGCGATGGAGTGCCGCATCAACGCGGAGGACCCCAACAACCGCTTCCTGCCCTCGCCGGGCACCATCACCGCCTGGGAGCCGCCGGCAGGTCCCGGCGTGCGCCTGGACGCCGGCTTCCGCGCCGGTTCCACGGTCCAGCCCTTTTACGATTCCCTGGTGGGCAAGCTGATCGTCTGGGGCCGCGACCGGCAGGAGGCCATCGCCCGCATGCAGCGGGCCCTGGCCGAGTTCCACATCGAGGGCATCCGCACCACCATCCCCCTGTACCAGGAGATCCTGCGCCGGGAGGACTTCCGCCAGGGGCGGTTCCACACCCGCTGGCTGGAGGAAGAGGTGCTGGCCGGACAGGCGGGCTGAGGTCGCGGCAAAGGAACGGCGCCCGGCGGGTTCGTCCCACCGGGCGCCGCTTGGTTTTCGACCCTTGCTTCGATTCGGGCAACCCGAGCCCGAACGGTTCAGCGCTTGGAGAACTGGGGCGCCTTGCGGGCCTTCTTGAGGCCGTACTTGCGCCGCTCCTTGACCCGCGGGTCCCGGGTCAGCAGCCCCGCCTGCTTGAGGGGCTTGCGGTAGGCCTCGTCGACCCGCAGCAGGGCGCGGGCGATGCCGTGGCGGACGGCGCCCGCCTGGCCGGAGATGCCGCCTCCGCCGACCCGGACCAGCACGTCGTACTTGCCCAGGGTGCCCGTCACCTTGAGGGGGCGCTCCACCTCCGCCCGCTGGGCGATGGTGGGGAAGTACTCCTCCATGGGGCGCCCGTTGATGACGATCCGCCCCTCGCCGGGGATCAGACGAACCCGCGCCACGGCCTCCTTGCGCCGGCCCGTACCCCAGTAGACGGCCGTGGTAGCCATCGTCTCACCTCACTTCCGCCAAGACCGGTCTCTCGCTCAACCCTGACCGCCCGTCGCAGCCGTCCCGTCCCACACGGGCGTGCCGTCGGCCCGGATGACCAGCGGCTTGGGCTGCTGGGCGCCATGGGGGTGCTCCGGCCCCCGGTACACGTGGAGCTTGCGGAACTGGCGGCGGCCCAGGGCGTTGCGCGGCAGCATGCGGCGCACCGCCAGCTCGATCATCCGCTCCGGCCGGGTCTCCAGCAGGCGCCGGGCGGTGATGGCCCGCAGCCCGCCGGGGTAGCCGGTGTGGCGATAGTAGACCTTCTTGTTGAGCTTTTCGCCCGTCAGGCGCACCTTGGCGGCGTTGACGACGATGACGTGATCCCCCGTGTCCACGTGGGGCGTGTAGATGGCCTTGTGCTTGCCCCGCAGGATCTTGGCCACCTGGCTGGCCAGTCGGCCGAGGGGCACCCCCGCGGCGTCGATCACGTACCACTGCCGCTGCACGTCCTGGGGGCGGGCCATGAAGGTGGTCCGCATGGTGTTGCCTCCCGTCGTTTCGGTCCCGGGGCCGCGGCCTCGGGGCCGCCTGGGCCGGTTCGTCCCGCCCGCCCCGACCCGGGATGAACGCGGCCCCTTAGGCCCGTCTGTCGGGGCGGAAATCAAGAAAGGAGCCCGCGGCGCCGCCGGGGCCGATGTGACGCGATGTGACGCCAGGAACCCGATGAAAACAGCATTTCCTATACTAGTCGCTGGCTGGCGGGCTGTCAAGGGACACGGCGCCGGGCGTGTCGGTGCCAGGCGTGCCGGTGCCAGGCGTGCCGGTGGCGGCGGGCCCCCCCGGCCACGGCGGCCCTTCGGCGACCCAGCCGTCGTAGGTGACCCGCCAGAGGATGAGCCCGTGGGCCGGCGCCGTGGGGCCGGCCAGCTCGCGGCGGCCCGACGCCAGCAAGGCGTCGACCCGGTCCACCGGCCACCGCCCCCGCCCGATCTCCACCAGGGTGCCGACGATGCCCCGGGCCATGTGCATCAGGAAGCCGTCGGCCTCCAGGACGAAGCGCAGCAGGGGACCGTGGTCCTCCACGGCGCAGCGGAACAGGGTGCGCCGCGTGGTCCGCACGGGCGAGGCGGACGCCTTGAAGGCCGCGAAGTCGTGGGTCCCCTCCAGGCGGCGGGCGGCGGCGGCCATGGCCGCCACGTCCAGGTCCAGGGGCAGGTGCCATTGCCAGCGGCGGTGCAGGGGGTCGGCCACCGCGCCGCGCCACAGGTGGTAGACGTAGGTCTTGCGCCGGGCGCTGTAGCGGGCGTGGAAGCCTGGCGGCGCCTCGCCGGCGGCCACCGCGGCCACGTCGGCCGGCAGCAGGCCCCGCAGGGCGGGGACGAGGCGCTCGGCGGGAAAGGGTCGCGCCGTCCGCCAGTGGATCACCTGGGCCCGGGCGTGGACCCCCGCGTCGGTGCGGCCCGCCGCCGTCACCCGCACCGGGTGGCC
The DNA here is from genome assembly GCF_054654595.1 of Thermaerobacter litoralis. NCBI lineage: Bacteria > Bacillati > Bacillota > Clostridia > Eubacteriales > Clostridiales Family XVII. Incertae Sedis > Thermaerobacter > Thermaerobacter litoralis. Next base: position 676,834 of record NZ_BAAIES010000009.1, read on the forward strand.
GAACAGCCGGGCCAGCGCCTGTTCCACCACCTGCTGGACGGTGCGTCGCCGGGGCTGGCGCTGCCACCCGGCGAAGTCCGTGCCGTCGTAGGCCAGGACGGCGTATAGGGTCCGCCCGGCGGCCGCCGCGGGAGCCGCCTCCCGTCCGGGCCTGGGCGCCTCTGCGGGCTTGGGCTCGTCCTCCTCGGGCTCGCGCCCCGCCGCCCCGCCGGGCATGGCCGTGCCGGCCGGGGTGGAACCGGGCGCCCCTGGAGGCGGCGCCGCCGGGAGATCGCCGGCCCAGGGACGCTCCCCGGCGCTCGGGGTGGAACCGGCCCCGGCCCTGTCCGGGCCGGTGACGGCCGCCGGCCGGGTACGCCGCTCCTCCGCTGCTCCGCCGGATCCCGGCTTTGCGATCACCACCGCCTCACCGTCCCCACCACAGGATCCACCCGAAGAGCAGGGCCGCCAGCGCCGCCGCCAGGGCGTCGGCGGGACCCGGGCGCAGCTCCCGGTACCGGGTGCGCCCCTCGCCGCCCCGGTAGCCCCGCGCTTCCATGGCCAGGGCCAGGTCGTCGGCCCGGCGGAAGGCGCTGACGAAGAGGGGCACCAGCAGCGGCACCAGGGCGCGCAGCCGCTGCAGGGGACCGCCCTGGTGGAACCGGGCGCCCCGGGCCAGCTGGGCCTTCATGATCCGCTCCGCCTCCTCCGCCAGGGTGGGGATGAAGCGCAGGGCGATGGTCATCATCATGGCCAGCTCGTGGGCCGGCACCCGCCGCCCCAGGAGCCGCAGCAACGCCTCCAGGCCGTCGGTCAGGGCGATGGGCGAGGTGGTCAGCGTCAACAGGGAGGCGGCGGCTACCAGCAGGAGCAGCCGCACCGCCAGCCGCAGGCCCAGCTCCAGCCCCTGCCGGGTGGCCACCAGCGGCCCCAGGTGGACCAGCGGGTCTCCGGGCACCGCCACCAGGTTGAGCGCCAGGGTGATGCCGGCCAGCCAGGCCATGGGCCGCAGCCCCGCCAGGAGGTGACCCGCGGGCAGCCGGGCGGCCCAGGTGGCGGCCAGGATCGCAGCACCCAGGAGGGCGTAGGCGCACCAGGCCTCCACCAGGAAGAGGACCACGGTATACGCCACCAGCAGGCCGATCTTGGTCCGGGGGTCGAGCCGGTGCACGGGGCTGTGGCCGGGCACGTACTGCCCCACCAGGGGTTCGGGGATCATGGCCCTCCCTCCCCGCCGGCAGGCGCCGCCTCCGGCGGCCGCTGCCCGTGGGCCGCCACCGGTCCCAAGCGGTCGGCCACCGCCACCAGCTCCGCCTCGGCTTCGTCGATGCCGATGCGGCGCGGGTCGACGGGCAGGCCGCGCCGCGCCAGCTCGAGCAGCAGGCGCGCCGTGGCCGGCGGCCGCAAGCGGCACGAGGCCAGCAGCCCGGTGTCGGCCAGGATCGCCCCCGCCGGCCCGTCGGCCACCACCTGCCCGTCCCGCATCAGGATCACCCGCTGGGCGACGGCGGCCACCTCGTCCACATCGTGGGAGACCAGGACGACGGTCATGCCCTCCTCCCGGTGGAGCCGGCCCAGCAGGTCCACCAGCGCCGCCCGCCCCTGGGGGTCCAGCCCGGCCGTGGGCTCATCCAGCACCAGGGTCCGGGGCTGCATGGCCAGGACGCCGGCGATGGCCACCCGGCGCATCTGGCCCCCGCTGAGGCTGAAGGGGGAGCGGTGGGCCAGCTCGGGGGGAAGGCCCGCCAGGGCCATGGCCCGTTCCACCCGATCGGCGACCTCCGCCTCCCCCAGCCCGAAGTTGCGGGGGGCGAAGGCGATGTCCTCCCAGACCGTCTCGGCGAAGAGCTGCTGCTCGGGAAACTGGAAGACCAGGCCCACCCGGCGCCGCGCCTCGGCCAGCCGCTCGTCCCGGTCCCGGCCCGGGGCCCAGAGCTCGACGCCGTCCACCTCCACCCGGCCGCGGGTCGGCCGCAGCAGGCCGTTGAAGTGCTGCACCAGGGTCGACTTGCCGCTGCCGGTGGGGCCCATGATGGCCACCCGCTCCCCGTCGCCGATGACCAGATCGACGCCCCGGAGGGCCTCCCGCGGCGGGAAGCCCGGCGCGCGGTAGACGTGGACCAGCCCCTCCACGCGGATCATGGCGTCACCGCCCGGTCGCGGGGAACGTGGCCAGTGGGGCCGGGAAGGCCCAAGGCGGCCAGGAAGTCTTCCACCGTGACGATGCCCGGCGGCAGGTTCCACCCCCGCCGGCGCAGCCGCTCGGCCAGCCGGCCCATGGGCGGCGCGACGAGCCCCAGGCGCTCCAGCCAGTCGGGCCGGTCGAACAGCTCCCGCGGGCGGCCGCTGGCCACGATGCGGCCTCGCTCCAGGACCACGACCCGCTCCGCCCGCACAGCCTCCTCGAGGAAATGGGTGATCAGGACCACCGTCATGGCCCGCTCCCGGTGGAGGCGGGCCACCGTCTCCAGCACCTCCGCCCGGCCCGCGGGGTCCAGCATGGCCGTGGCCTCGTCCAGGACCAGGCATTGGGGCTCCATGGCCAGGATGCCCGCCAGGGCGACCCGCTGCTTCTGCCCGCCAGAGAGCCGGTGGGGCGGGTCCGCGCGGCGCTCCCAGAGGCCGACGGTCTCGAGGGCGGTGCGGACCCGGCGGGCGATCTCCTGCCGCGGCAGGCCCAGGTTCTCCGGGCCGAAGGCCACGTCTTCCTCCACCGTGGGCGCCACCAGCTGGTTGTCCGGGTTCTGGAACACCATGCCGACCAGGCGGCGGATCTCCCAGCGGGCCTGGGGATCGGCAGTGGAACGCCCGGCCACCCGCACCTCGCCCCGGGTGGGAACCAGCAGCCCGTTGAGCAGGCGGGCCAGGGTCGACTTGCCCGACCCGTTGGCCCCGACCACGGCCAAAAACTCACCCCGGCGCACCTCGAGGTCGATGCCCCGCAGGGCTTCGACGGCATCGGGTTGGCCGGGGTGGTAGACGACACTGGCTTGGCGTAGGACGATCAAGGGTTCTCCCGTCACGGCGCCGGGCCCTCCACCGCCGCGCCGGGCCGGACCGCCGGACCTCACACCAGCTCGAGCAAGGCCATGGGCGCGCCGTCGCCACGGCGCGGCTCCAGCTTGAGGACGCGGGTGTAGCCGCCGGCCCGGTCGCTGTAGCGCGGTCCGATGACGTCGAACAGCTTCTTGACCACCTGCTTGTCGTAGAGCACGGCCAGGGCCTGGCGCCGGGCATGAAGGTCGCCGCGGCGGGCCAGGGTGATCAGGTGCTCCGCCAGGCGCTGGGCCTCCCGCGCCCGCGTCTCGGTGGTCTCGATGCGCTCGTGGGTGAACAGGGACGTCACCAGGTTGCGCACCATGGCCTGGCGCTGGTCCGTCGGCCGGTTCAACCGGGACTTGTGCGCCATCGTCATCGCCTCCTGGGAACCGCCCTCGGCGGCCGGGTCGTCCCCCGGCCCATCCCGGCGCAGGGACCGCCACCGGTTCGGGCCCGGCGAGCCCCGCGCCGCGGGTTGGACGGCAGCCCCGAGTCCGACTCAGTCCTCGGGCTGCTTCAGGGAGAGGCCAAGGGCGGCCAGCTTCTCCTCGACTTCCTCCAGCGACTTCTTGCCCAGGTTGCGGACCCGCATCATGTCCTCGGGGGTCTTCTCCACCAGCTCCCCGATGGTGTTGATGCCGGCCCGCTTCAAGCAGTTGTAGGAGCGCACCGACAGGTCCAGCTCGTCGATGCTCATCTCCAGCAGCTTGGCCCGGGCGTCGTCTTCCTTCTCCACGGCGGTGGCGCCGCTCCGGCTCTGGTCCGTCAAGTGGAGGAACAGGGCCAGGTGGTCGGTCAGGATGCGGGCCGCCTGGCTCGCCGCCTCGTCCGGCGTCACCGTGCCGTTGGTCCAGACCTCCAGGGTCAGGCGGTCGTAATCCGTCACCTTGCCCACCCGGGTGTTCTCCACCTGGAAGTTCACCTTGCGGATGGGCGTGAAGATCGAATCGACGGGGATGACGCCGATGCTCCGGTCCGGGTCCTTGTTGCGGTCCGCCGGCACGTAGCCCCGGCCCTTCTGGACCGTCATCTCCATGAACAGCCGCCCGTCGTGCTCCAGGGTGGCGATCAAGTGATCCCCGTTGACGATCTCCACATCGGGCAGGGTGATGATGTCCGCCGCCCGCACCTCCCCCTCGCCCTGGGCCTCGATGCGCAGGATCTGGGGCTCATCGGTGTACATCTTGATGGCCAGTTCCTTCAGGTTGAGGATGATCTCCGTCGTGTCCTCGACCACCCCGGGGATGGACGAGAACTCGTGGAGCACCCCCTCGATCCGCACGCTGGTCACCGCCGCACCGGGCAGGGACGAGAGCAGCACGCGGCGCAGGGCGTTGCCCAGGGTGATGCCGTACCCGCGCTCCAGCGGCTCGACGACGAACCGGCCGTAGGTCCCGTCGTCGCTCAGTTCGACCGTCTCGATGGTCGGCTTCTCCATCTCGTACATGGCTCCGCCCCTCCTGTCGAGCCGCCGACAGCCGGCGCCCGCGCGGATCAGACGCGACGCCGCTTCGGCGGGCGGCACCCGTTGTGGGGGATGGGGGTGACGTCCTTGATGGCCGTGACGTCCAGGCCCGTCGCCTGAAGGGAGCGGATCGCCGCTTCACGGCCGGGGCCCGGGCCCTTCACCCAAACCTCCACCTCGCGCATGCCGTGCTCCATGGCCTCGCGGGCCGCCTGCTCGGCGGCCAGCTGGGCCGCATAGGGCGTGCCCTTCTTCGACCCGGTGAAGCCGTTGGTCCCGCCCGACCCGAAGGCGATGGCGTTGCCCTGCAGGTCGGTAATGGTGACGATGGTGTTGTTGAAGGTGGACCGGATGTGGGCGATGCCCCGCTCCACGTTCTTCCGGTCCTTGCGGCGCAGCCGGGTAGCCGCTCCGCGGCGACCACCCCGGCGCGGTGCGCCCGGTCGTGCCATGGGCCAGCCTCCTTAAGCCTTACTTCTTGCCCGGCCGCTTCTTGCCGGCCACGGTGCGGCGCGGCCCCTTGCGGGTCCGGGCGTTGGTCTTGGTGCGCTGCCCGCGCACCGGCAGGCCACGACGGTGGCGCAAGCCGCGATAGCAGCCGATGTCCATCAGGCGCTTGATGTTGCGCTGGACCTCGCTGCGCAGCTCGCCCTCCACCTTGTAGTCCCGCTCGATGATGGCGCGCAGGCGGTTGATCTCGTCTTCCGTCAGATCCCGCACCCGGGTGTCGGGGTTGACCTGGGCCTTGGCCAGGATCTCCCGGCTGCGGGACAGGCCGATGCCATAAATATAAGGAAGCGCGTACTCGACGCGCTTGTCGCGCGGCAGGTCGACGCCTGCGATGCGGGCCATCCGAACACCTCCAGGCTTAACCCTGCACCTGCTTGTGCTTGGGGTTCTCGCAGATCACCCGCACCTTCCCCTTGCGGCGAATGATCTTGCACTTGTCGCAGATGCGCTTGACCGACGGACGAACCTTCATCGTGCAAGCCTCCTCGCAACCCCGCCCCGCCGGCGAGCGGGGCGGAGCCGGCCCGGGCTGCGGTTCCCTTCCATGACGGGTCGCGGCTGGCCGGATCAACTCCGGTGGCGATAGGTGATGCGCCCCCGGGTGAGATCGTATGGAGACAATTCCAGGGTTACGCGGTCGCCGGGCAAAATACGGATGAAGTGCATGCGGATCTTGCCCGAGACATGGGCCATGACTTTATGGCCATTATCCAATTCTACACGAAACATGCCGTTCGGCAAGGGCTCCACCACGGTCCCCTGGACCTCCACCACGTTCTCCTTGCGTGCCACGGCCTCACCCCCCTTGCGCCTCCGGCTTCTCGTCCAGGTCGTCCTTCTCCCCAAAGTACTGGTCCACCAGGACCGCCAGGGCCCGGCGCAGGTCGGCGTTGGTCAGCCGCCGGCCCTCCTCCAGGCGCTGGCGGACCTCCTGCGACCAGGCGCGGTGGAAGACCAGGTGGCGGACGTTCTTCCGCTTGGGCCGGTCGGCCGGACGCAGGTCGCCGTCGGCCACCAGGACGAACCGGTCATCCAGCACGCCCACGACCAGGTAGGCGCGCCCCTGGTCCCGCCCCGCTCGGGAAGTGACCAGTTGCCCGATGGACTGGTGCACACAGCCACCTCCGGCCACAATTTATAGTATGGCCAGGCCCTTACCTCAAGATTCCGGCCCTGGCCAGCATTGTCGGTCCACGACCCGCCAGCATCCGGCCCCGGATCCGTTAGAACGCCCCTAGAAGGCGCCGCCGGTCAGCACCTCCGGCTCCCCGTCGGTGATCAACACCGTGTGCTCGAAGTGGGCCGAGAGGCTGCCGTCGGCGGTACGGACGGTCCAACCGTCGGGGTCCGTACGCACCGCGTGCCCTCCGGCGTTGACCATGGGCTCGATGGCGATGACCAGCCCGGGCCGCAGCCGCAGGCCGGTACCCGGCCGCCCGTAGTTGGGGACCTGGGGATCCTCGTGCATCGCCCGGCCGATGCCGTGGCCGGCGTAGTCGCGGACCACCGAGAAGCCTGCCGCCTCCACGTACCGCTGGACGGCGTAGCCGATGTCCCCTAGCCGGTTGCCCGCCCGGGCCGCGGCGATGCCCTCCTCCAGGGAGCGGCGGGTGACCTCCAGCAGCCGCGCCGCCTCGGCCGGCACGGCGCCCACGGCAAAGGTGGCCGCCGAATCACCGTAGTATCCGTGATAGCGCGCGCCCACGTCGATGGAGACCACGTCCCCTTCCCGGATCACCCGGTGGGGACTGGGGATCCCGTGGACCACCTCGTCGTTGATGGACGTGCAGATGCTGGCCGGGAAGCCCTGATAGCCCTTGAAGGCCGGCTCGGCGCCGGCCTCCCGGATCAGGCGCTCGGCCAGGCGGTCCAGCTCCGCCGTGGTGATCCCGGGCCGCAGGGCGGCCGCCAGCTCCCGCAGGACGGCGGCGACGATCCGCCCGGCTTCCCGCATGTACCCGATCTCCCGTTCCGACTTGAGCTCGATCATGCGCCAACCCCCGTGATCCGGGCGATGGCCGCCTCCACCTCGGCGATGGGCCGGTCCGCCTCCACCGTGTGCAGCAAGCCCGCCTCCCGGTAGTAGCGGACCAGAGGCTCCGTCTGCTCCCGGTAGACCGCCAGCCGCTGCCGCACCGTCTCCTCCCGGTCGTCGGCCCGCTGGACCAGCTCGGCGCCGCAGCGGTCGCACCGGCCCTCGACCCGGGGCGGATCGAAGCGCACGTGGTAGGTGGCCCCACAGGCCGGGCACACCCGCCGCCCGCTCAGCCGCTCCACCACCACGGCGTCGGGCACGTCGAAGTAGAGCACGCCGTCCAGGCGGACGCCCAGGCCGGCCAGGACGTCCTTCAGCCCTTCCGCCTGGGCCACCGTCCGGGGGAACCCGTCTAGGAGGAAGCCGGCCCGGCAGTCGGGCTGGGCCAGCCGCTCCCGCACCAGGCCCAGGGTCACCTCATCGGGCACCAGCTGGCCCGCGTCCATGTACCGCTTGGCCTCCAGCCCCAGGGGCGTGCCCTCCCGCACGGCGGCCCGAAACATGTCCCCCGTGGCGATCTGGGGCACGCCGGCCCGCTCCGCCAGGCGAGCCGCCTGGGTGCCCTTGCCCGCGCCGGGCGGGCCGAGAAAGATCCAGCGCACGTTACCCCTCCCCACCGGCCGGCGGGCCCGCCGCACACCGGCGGCGCCACCGGACCCGGACCACGACGGCGCCACCGGGCGGCTCGCGGCGCCCGCCCCGCCGGGTTCATCCGGCGGGGCCCAGGCCCACCGCACGGGCCGAGGCCCGGGCCGGTTCCTCCGGCCGCCGGGCCTCAGCGCTTCATGAAGCCCTGGTACTGCCGCATCAGCAGGTGGGCCTCGATCTGCTTCATCGTCTCCAGCGCCACGCCGACCACGATCAGCAGCGCCGTCCCGCCAAAGTATACGGAGGCGATGTTGGTGATGCCCCGCACCAGCAGGGGCAGCACGGAGATCAGGCCGAGGAACAGGGCGCCGAAGACGGTGATGCGCGTGACCACCCGGGCCAGGTACTCCGCCGTCGGGCGCCCCGGGCGCAAGCCGGGGATGTAGCCGCCGTACTTGCGCAGGTTGTCGGCGATGTCCTGGGGGTTGAAGGTGATCGCCGTGTAGAAGAACGTAAAGCCGACGATCAGCCAGAAGTACACCACCGTGTTCAGCGGCGTCCCCCAGTCGAACCAGCGGGCCACGAACTGGGCCCAGCCCGCCCGCGGGAAGAACCCGGCCACCGTCAGCGGCAGCGCCACCAGCGAGGCGGCGAAGATCACGGGGATGACGCCGGCCTGGTTGACCCGGATGGGGATGTGGGTGCTCTGGCCGCCGTAGATGCGCCGCCCCACCACCCGCTTGGCGTACTGGACGGGGATCCGCCGCTGGCCTTCGGTGACCCACACCACCGCGACGATCACCGCCAGCCCCAGCACGACCAGCAGCAGGATCTGGAACAGGTTGACCGAGCCGGCCCGCCACATCTCGGTCAGGGTGACCAGGCCGTGGGGCAGGCGCGAGACGATGCCAGCGAAGATCAGCAGGCTGATGCCGTTGCCGATCCCCTTGTCGGTGATCTGCTCGCCCACCCACATCAGCAGCACGGTGCCCGCCGTCAGGGTGATGGCCACCACGGCCATGCCGGGCAGGCCCGGCCACTCCAGGGCGCCGGCCCGGTTCAGGTAGAAGCTGATGCCGCCCGCCTGCAACAGGGCCATGACCACGGTGCCGTAGCGGGTCAGCTGGGTCAGCTTGCGGCGCCCCTCCTCGCCTTCCTTGGCCAGTTCCTCCAGCCGCGGGATGACCACCGTCAGCAGCTGGACGATGATCGACGAGTTGATGTAGGGCGTGATGCTCATGGCGAACACGGAGACGGTGGCCAGGGCGCCGCCGGCGAACAGGTCCAGCAGGCGGAAGATGGAGCCACCGGCGAACAGCGGCGCCACCCGCTCCGCGATCACCCCCGGCGTGGGCACGTGGACGCCCAGCCGGAAGACCAGGAGCATCGCCAGGGTGAACAGGATGCGGCCCCGCAGGTCCTCGATCTTGACGGCCCGGCCCAGGTTGGCCAGCATCTCAGATCACCTCGGCCCGGCCGCCCGCCTGCTCGATCTTGGCGCGGGCCGACTCGCTGAACTTGTGGGCCCGCACCGTCAGGGCCACCTTGAGGTCGCCGTCACCCAGGATCTTGATCCCGTCCCGGGCGTCCTTGACGATCCCGCGCTCCTGGAGGAGCTCCGGCGTGACCTCGGTGCCCGGTTCGAACCGGTTCAGCGCCTCCACGTTGACCACGGCGTACTCCTTGCGGAAGGGCGCGTTGGTGAAGCCCCGCTTGGGGATGCGCCGCTGCAGGGGCATCTGGCCGCCTTCGAAGCCGGGCCCCTTGGCGCCGCCCGAGCGGGCCTTCTGGCCCTTGGTGCCCCGGCCCGCCGTCTTGCCGTGGCCGGAGCCGATGCCCCGGCCCACCCGCTTGGGGCGGTGCCGCGCGCCCTTGCCGGGCTTGAGCTCATGCAATCCCGCCATGCTTCCAACCCCCGTCGTGGGACTCACGACCGGCCCCGCCCGCCGGACGAACCGGCCCGCCGTGCGGGCCGCCGCCCGGCTGGCCAGCACCTGCCGGCGGCCGGCCGCAACCTGCTCAGCCGATCAGTTGCTCGACCGGCTTGCCGCGCAACCGGGCCACTTCCTCGGCGCTGCGCAAGGACTTCAGGCCCTCCATGGTGGCGTACACCACGTTGGCCGGGTTGCTGGAGCCCAGGGACTTGGTCAGGACGTCGCGAATCCCCGCCAGCTCCAGGACCGCCCGCACGGCGCCGCCCGCAATGACCCCCGTACCGGGGGCAGCCGGCTTGATCAGCACCCGCCCCGCGCCGAACTCGCCCAGCACCGGATGCGGGATGGTGGTGCCGACCCGCGGCACCTCGATCATGCTCTTCTTGGCCTTCTGCACGGCCTTGCGGATGGCGTCGGGGATCTCCGCCGCCTTGCCCATGCCGACGCCCACCCGGCCGTTACCGTCCCCGACCACCACCAGGGCGCTGAAGTTGAAGCGCCGGCCGCCCTTGACCACCTTGGCCACCCGGTTGATGGCGACCAGCCGCTCCTGCAGTTCGTCCCCTTCCTGATGCCGCCTGCGATGACGCGCCACGCCGTCCCCTCCTTTCCCGGCGGAGCCTTAGAATTCGAGACCCGCTTCCCGGGCGGCCTCCGCCAGGGCCTTGACCCGGCCGTGATACCGGTACCCGCCGCGATCGAAGACCACCTTGCTGATGCCCCGGGCCAGGGCCCGCTGGGCGATGGCCCGGCCCACCACCTTGGCCGCCTCCACGTTGCCGCCGTAGCCTCCCACCGCTTCGCGGAGCTCCGGTTCCACCGTCGAAGCGGCGACCAGGGTGACGCCCGCTTCGTCGTCGATCACCTGGGCATAGATGTGCTTCAGGCTCCGGAAGACGTTGAGGCGCGGGCGCTCGGCCGTTCCGAGGACCTTCTTGCGAACCCGCCGGTGCCGGCGGTCGCGGGCTTCCTCGCGCGTCTTTGGCTTCCGCGCCATTCGAGACACCCCGTTCCCTCGAAGGATCGCCTGATGATCGCCTGATGCTCACAAGATCGCCCGCCACCGGTCCTGTGAGGGCAGCGGCCGGTGGCGGCTGGCCGCCGGCGCCGGCCGGCCGTGACCGGCGGGCTTACTTGCCGGTCTTGGCCGGGCGCAGCGCCACCCGCTCGTCGGTGTAGCGGATGCCCCGCGGCCCGTCGGCGTAGCGGAACCGGCTGAGGGGCCGCTTGGCCCGGATGGTGGCGGCCACGTTGCCCACCAGTTCCTTGTCGATGCCCCGGACCACCACGGTGTTGGCCGCCGGCACCTCGATGTCGATGCCCTCGGGCGGCGTGTACTCCACCGGGTGCGAGTAGCCGAGGCTCATCACCAGCTTGCGCCCCTGCTTGCTGGCGCGGTAGCCGGTGCCCTCCAGGGTCAGGGAGCGCTCGTACCCCTGGGTGACGCCGGTCACCATGTTGGCCAGCAGGGTCCGGAACAGGCCGTGCAGGGCGCGGTGCTCCCGCTCGTCGTCCTGGCGGCGCACCGTCACGGTGCCGTCCTCCACCGTCACCTCAAGGCCGGCGGGGATGGTCCGCTGCAACTCGCCCTTGGGGCCCTTGACCCGCACCACATCCCCCTCCACCGTCACCTGGACGCCCTGGGGGATGGGGATGGGCTTCTTGCCAACCCGCGACACGCGATCCACCTCCCGCTGCCAGAATCCCGCGCCGGGCTCGTCCCCGTCGGGTCCTCCCCGCGGGCCCTTACCAGATGTAGCACAGGACCTCGCCGCCGACGCCCTCCGCCCGGGCCTGCTTGTCGGTCATGATGCCCCGGGAGGTGGAGAGCACCGCGATGCCGAGCCCGCCCAGCACCCGCGGGATCTGGTCCTTGCGGGCGTAGATCCGCCGCCCGGGCCGGGAGATGCGCTTCAGGCCCTGGATGACCCGCTTCTTGCCCGGACCGTACTTGAGGAAGATGCGGATCACGCCCTGCTTGCCGTCGTCGATCCACTGGTAGTCCTGGATGAAGCCTTCCTGCTTCAGGATGTCCGCGATGGCTCGCTTGATCTTGGACCCCGGCACGTCGACCCGCTCGTGCCCCACGGTGTACGCGTTGCGGATCCGCGCCAGCATATCCGCGATGGGGTCGGTCATGGTCATGGGCAGAACCCCCTTTCCCGCCACGCCGGGAGCTCACCAGCTGGCCTTCTTCACGCCCGGGATCTCACCGCGGTGGGCCAGCTGCCGGAAGCAATGCCGGCACAGCCCGAAGCGCCGCATGTAACCCCGGGGCCGGCCGCAGATCCGGCACCGGTTGCGCTGGCGCACCGCGTACTTGGGCTCGCGATTGGCCTTGACGATCAGCGCCTTGCGCGCCATGAAGCCACCTCCTCACTGGCGGAATGGCAGGCCCAGCAGGCGCAGCAGCTCCCGCGCCTCCTCGTCGGTCTTCGCCGTCGTGACGATGGTCACGTCCATGCCCCGGACCTTCTCGATGTCGTCGTAGTCGATCTCGGGGAAGATCAGCTGCTCCCGCAGGCCGATGGAGTAGTTGCCCCGCCCGTCGAAGCTGTCGGGCGAGAGGCCGCGGAAGTCGCGCACCCGGGGCAGCGCCAGGAAGATCAACCGGGTCAAAAAGTCCCACATGCGCTGCTTGCGCAGGGTGACCTTGCACCCGATGGGCATCCCGGCCCGGACCTTGAAGGCGGAGATCGACTTCTTGGCCCGGGTCACCATGGGCCGCTGCCCGGTGATCAGCGCCAGCTCCTTGACGGCCGCGTCCAGGAGCTTGGGATTCTGGATGGCGTCCCCCACGCCCATGTTGATGACGACCTTCTCGATGCGGGGGACCTCCATGATGCTCTTGTACCCGAAGCGCTGCATCAGCGCCGGGACGACTTCCTTCTCGTACTTCTCCTTCAGGTTGGTCACCACGGTGGCCATGGTCGTACCCTCCCGTGCCGGCGCCGCGCCGGTTCGTCCCACCGGCCGTTCGCGCCGGCCTCACTGCCTGCCGTGCCGGACGAACCGGCCGGGCCGCGGCCAGGCCTCCGCCTCAGCGGTCGATGACCTCGCCGCACTTCTTGCAGGCCCGGACCCGCCGGCCGTCCTCCAGCACCTTCTTGGCCACGCGGGTAGGCTGGCCGCACCGCGGGCAGACCAGCATCACGTTGGAGCGGTGGATGGGCGCCTCCCGCTCGATGATGCCGCTCTGCACGACCCCCGGCCGCGGCCGCTGGTGGCGCTTGACGATGTTGACGCCCTCCACCACCACCCGCTCCTCGGCGGGCAGGGCCCGCAGCACCTTGCCCTTCTTGCCGGCGTCCTTGCCGGTGATCACCAGCACCGTGTCGCCCTTCCGAATGGTCATCTTGCGCGCCATGGGGGACCCCCCTTTCCGCGCCGCTTCCCGCCCCGCGGGCCGGTCTCGTCACAGCACCTCGGGGGCCAGGGAGATGATGCGCATGAACTGCTTGTCCCGCAGCTCCCGGGCCACGGGGCCGAAGATCCGCGTGCCCCGAGGCTCGTGGGCGTCCCGCAGGATCACCGCCGCGTTGTCGTCGAAGCGGATGTGCGAGCCGTCTTCCCGGCGCAGGCCGTGGCGGGTCCGCACCACCACCGCCCGCACCACGTCACCCTTCTTGACCACGCCCCCGGGCGTCGCGGCCTTGACCGAGGCGACGACCACATCGCCGATGTTGGCGTACCGCCGCGCCGAGCCACCCAGGACGCGGATCACCATGAGTTCTTTGGCGCCGGTGTTGTCGGCGACGACCAGGCGCGTCTGCGGCTGGATCATCCGTCACCCCTCCTTGCCGGCCCAGCCGGCGGCTCAGGCGGGGGGCTGCTCCTCTTCCGGCAGCTCCTCCGCGGCCAGGGCAGCCAGCTTCGGCCGCTCCAGGATCTCGACCACCCGCCACCGCTTGTGGCGGCTCAGGGGCCGGGTCTCCATGATCCGCACCTTGTCGCCCACCCGGCACTGGTTGTTCTCGTCGTGGGCCATGAACTTCTTGGTGCGGCGAATGCGCTTGCCGTAGAGGGGGTGGGGCACCAGGGACTCCACCGCCACCACCACGGTCTTGTCCATCTTGTCGCTGACCACCACGCCGACCCGCGTCTTGCGCTTGCCCCGTTCCTGGGCCATCGACCGGATTACCTCCCTTCGCTACCGGTGCCCCGGAGGGCAGCCAGCTCCCGCTGCCGCTGGATGGTCTGTACCCGGGCGATGTCCCGCCGCACCTGGCGCAGGCGCATGGGATTGTCCAGCTGGCCGGTGGCGGCCTGGAAGCGCAGGTTGAACAGCTCTTCCTTCAGGTCGCGGAGCTTCTTGTTCAGCTCCTCGTCGGACAGCTCCCGCAGCTCCCTAGCCTTCATGGGCCTCACCACCCACCGCGCGGGCGACGAACTTGGTCTTGATGGGCAGCTTGTGGGACGCCAGCCGCATCGCCTCCCGGGCCGTCTCTTCCGGCACGCCGGCGATCTCGAACAGGACGCGGCCGGGCTTGACCACCGCCACCCAGTACTCCGGGCTGCCCTTACCGCTCCCCATGCGGGTCTCGGCGGGCTTCTTCGTCACGGGCTTGTCGGGAAAGATCTTGATCCACACCTTGCCGCCGCGGCGGATGTAACGGGTCATCGCCACGCGGGCCGCCTCGATCTGGCGGTCGGTGATCCATCCCCGCTCCAGCGCCTGCAACCCGTACTCCCCGAAGGTCACGGTGTTGCCCCGCTGGGCGACGCCGCGCATCCGGCCGCGGTGCTGCTTGCGCCACTTGACGCGCTTGGGCATCAACATGGCTCATCGGCCTCCCTGGGCGCCCTGCTCGGCGGCCGCCGCCGGGGCCTTGGCCTCGGGCAGGACCTCCCCGCGGTTGATCCACACCTTGACGCCGATCTGTCCGTAGGTGGTGAACGCCTCGGCCTGGCCGTAGTCGATGTCGGCCCGCAGGGTGTGCAGGGGCACGGAACCCTCCGCCGTCCACTCGCTGCGGGAGATCTCGGCGCCCCCCAGGCGGCCGGAGACGCGGATCTTGCAGCCCTTGGCACCGGCCCGCATGGTCCGCTGCAGGGCCTGCTTCATGGCCCGGCGCCAGGCGACCCGCCGCTCGATCTGGGCGGCGATGCTCTCCGCCACCAGCTGGGCATCCAGCTCGGGCTCCTTGACCTCGACGACGTTGATGTTCACCTGCCGCCCGGTCATGCGCTCCAGTTCCTGGCGCAGGCTCTCGACCCCGGTCCCACCCTTGCCGATCACCATGCCCGGCTTGCCGGCGTGGATGGTCAGCCGGATCCGGTTGGCCGCCCGCTCGATCTCCACCCGGGAGATGCCGGCGTCATACAGCCGCTTCTTGATGTAGCGGCGGATCTTCTGGTCCTCCAGCAGCAGGTCGACGAACTCCTGCCGGCGCGCATACCACCGGGAATCCCAATCGCGAATGATACCAAGCCGAAATCCCTTGGGATGCGTCTTCTGGCCCACCTTAACCCTCCTTTCGTTCCGCCACGATCACGGTCACGTGGCTGGTGGGCTTGAGGATCGGGAACGCCCGACCCCGGGCCCGCGGCCGCCAGCGCTTGAGCCGGGGCCCCTCGTCCACGTACGCCTTGGCGATGTAGAGCCGGTCCTCGTCCAGGTCGTGGTTGTTGGTCGCGTTGGCCACGGCCGAACGGACCACCTTCTCCACGATGCGCGCCGCCTTCTTCGGCGTGAAGCGCAGCAGGGTCAGGGCCTCGCCCACGGGCTTGCCGCGGACGAGGTCGACCACCTGGCGCGCCTTGCGGGGCGACAGCCGGACGAAACGTGCCACCGCCCGGGCCTCCATGGTGCTCCCTCCTTGGCGGCTCGCCCTCACCGCACCCGGGCCTGCCGCTCCGTCTTGTCGGCGTGGCCGCGGAAGGTGCGGGTGGGCGCGAACTCACCCAGCTTGTGGCCGATCATGTCCTCGGTGATGTAGACCGGCACGTGCTTCCGCCCATCGTGGACGGCGATGGTGTGCCCCACCATCTCCGGGACGATGGTGCTGTCCCGCGACCAGGTGCGGATCACCCGCCGCTGGTTCTTCTCGTTCAGGGCCTGGATCTTCTTGAGCAGCTTGGGGTCCACGTAGGGCCCCTTCTTCAGCGATCGTCCCACGCAGGCTGCACCTCCTTTACCCGGGCTGGTTCGTCCCGTCCCGGGGGGCGAGCCGGATCCGGCGCCGGGGTGGGCGGACCCCGCCCCCATGGCCGATGCAGGTCGCTCCGGTCCTCGCCGGTGCCTGCCGCCAGCCCGCGGCAGCCGTCCCACCCGGCCGCCGGCTTACTTCCGGCGCCGGACGATCAGGCGATCCGAGGGCTTCTTCTTCCGCGTCTTCTTGCCCAGGGCCGGCTTGCCCCACGGCGTCACCGGATGGCGGCCGATGGGCGCCTTGCCCTCACCGCCGCCGTGGGGGTGGTCCACCGGGTTCATGACCGAGCCGCGGACCGTGGGCCGCCGGCCCAGCCAGCGGCTGCGCCCGGCCTTGCCGATGGTCACGTTCTCGTGGTCCAGGTTGCCGACCTGGCCGATGGTCGCCTTGCACTCCAGCCGGACCAGGCGGACCTCGCCCGAGGGCAGCCGCAGGTGGGCGTAGTCGCCCTCCTTGGCCGCCAGCTGCACCTCGGCCCCCGCCGCCCGGGCGATCTGCCCGCCCTTGCCCGGCTTCAGCTCGACGTTGTGGATCGTCGTGCCCACCGGGATGTTGCGCAGGGGCAGGGCGTTCCCCGGCCGGATGTCGGCGTCGGGGCCGGACATCACGGTGTCGCCCACCTTCAGGCCAACGGGCGCCAGGATGTAGCGCTTCTCGCCGTCGGCGTAGTGCAACAGGGCGATGAAGGCCGTCCGGTTGGGATCGTACTCGATGGACGCCACCTTGGCCGGTACGCCGTCCTTGTCCCGCTTGAAGTCGATGATGCGATACCGCCGCTTGTGGCCGCCGCCGCGATGGCGCACGGTGATGCGGCCCTGGGCGTTGCGGCCCGCCTTCTTCTTCAGCGGGACCACCAGCGACTTCTCCGGTTCGTCGCGGGTGATGATCTGCTTGTAGTCCAGCACCGTCATCTGGCGCCGGCCAGGGGACGTGGGCTTGTACTTGCGAACCGCCATGGCTTCGAGCCCCCTTCGGGCGCCCGGCAGCACCCGGCGCCCTCTGCGCCTCCGTTCCGTCGTCTCCGTCGCCGCGTCCTCCGGTCACGCCGCCGTCAGGACACGTCCTCGAAGAAGTCCTTGATGCGATGGCCCTCCGCCAGGGTCACGATGGCCTTCTTGGCGTCAGGCTGGTAGCCGGCGAAGCGGCCCACCCGGCGGAGCTTGCCGCGCACCCGGACGGTGTTCACCTTCTCGACCCGAACCTTGAAGATCTGTTCCACGGCCCGCTTGATCATCGTCTTGTTGGCCTTCGGGTGCACGAGAAAGGTGTACTTGTTGTCCGCCAGCTGCTGCATGCTCTTCTCGGTGATCACCGGGCGCAGGATGATGTCGTGGGGATCGGTGATCATGCCCCCAGCACCTCCTCCGCCCGCGCCACGGCTTCCCGGGCCAGGACCACGTGGCCATGGCGCAGCACCTGGTACACGTTGAGCCGGTCCACCGTCTCGGTGTCGACCCCCGGCAGGTTCCGCACCGACAGGTACAGGGTCTTGTTCGGCTCCGCCAGGACGAACAGCGGCCGCTTGCCCTCCAGGTCGAGCCGGCGGATCAGCGCCGCCATCTCCCGGGTCCGGGGACGCTCCAGCCCCAGGCCGTCCAGGCCCTCCAGCACGATCAGCTCCCCGTCGGCCACCTTGGCCGAGAGGGCGGAGCGGAGGGCGGCCCGCCGCGCCTTCTTCGGCAGGTCCTGGGTGTAGTCCCGCGGCTGGGGCCCAAACACGATGCCGCCCTTGCGCCAGTGGGGCGCCCGGATGCTGCCCTGGCGCGCCCGGCCGGTGCCCTTCTGCCGCCAGGGCTTCCGGCCGCCCCCGGAGACCATGCCCCGGGTCTTCGTGGCCGCCGTGCCCCGGCGCTGGTTGGCCAGATAGCGGACCACCGCCTGGTGCATCAGGGCTTCCCGCACGGGGGCGCCGAAGACCGCATCGCTCAGCTCGATCTCCCCGACCCGCTCGCCCTGGGTGTTGTATACCGCCACCCTTGGCATGGGGTTGTCCTCCTTTCGCCGCCCGCCGGGCCTCACGCCGGCCGCGTCTTGCGCGGGACGTTGGTCTTGCGGATGGCGACCACGCTACCCCGCGGCCCGGGTACGGCACCCTTCACCAGCAGCAGGTTCCGCTCCGGGTCGACCCGCACCACCTGCAGGCCGCGGACCGTCACCCGCTCGTGGCCCGTGCGGCCCGCCATGCGCCGCCCCTTGAACACCCGGGCGGGGAAGGTGGACGGCGCCAGGGAGCCCGGGCCCCGGTGGTACTTGGAGCCGTGGCTCATGGGACCACGGCCGAAGCCGTGCCGGGCCACCGGGCCGAGGAAGCCCTTGCCCTTGGAGGTCCCCGTCACGTCCACGTACTCGCCGGCCTTGAAGAGCTCCACGGTGAGCTGCTGGCCGACCTCGGGCAGGGGTTCGTCCTCCCCGTCCAGCCGGAACTCCCGCAGCACCCGCACGGGGCTCACGCCGGCCTTGGCGAAGTGGCCGGCCATCGGCTTGTTGACCTTGCGGGGCTTGATCTCGCCAAACCCCAGCTGGACCGCCCGGTACCCGTCCCGCTCCTCGGTGCGGGTCTGCACCACCACGCAGGGCCCCGCCTGGATGACGGTGACGGGCACCGCCCGGCCCTCCTCGTCGAAGATCTGCGTCATGCCCAGCTTGCGACCCAACAGGCCGACGCCCATGGGTTGCACCTCCGTTTGTCGTCCTGCCCTTGCCCGGATTGAATCGGTCCGGCGGCTTGCGCCGCGGGCCGGCTCAGAGCTTGATCTCGATGTCGACCCCGGCGGGCAGGTCGACCCGCCGCAACGCATCGATGGTCTTGGGCGTCGGGTCGATGATGTCGATCAGGCGCTTATGGGTGCGCATCTCGAACTGCTCGCGGTGGTCCTTCTCGCCGTTGGGGGCGGTGAGGACCGTGAACACGCTGCGCTCCGTGGGCAGCGGCACGGGACCCGAGATCTTGGCCCCCGTGCGCCGCGCGGTCTCCACGATCTTGTCGGCCGATTGGTCGAGCACGCCGTGGTCGAACGCCCGCAGCTTGATCCGGATCTTTTGCCGGGCCATCGGATGTCCCCCCTTGCGTTCCCGTCCCAATCGGGCTTACTCCAGGATCTTGGTGACGACGCCGGCGCCGACGGTGCGGCCGCCCTCCCGGATGGCGAACCGCAGCCCTTCCTCGATGGCGATCGGGGTGATCAGCTCCACCGTCATCTCGATGTTGTCCCCGGGCATGCACATCTCCACGCCCTCCGGCAGCTTGATCTCCCCCGTCACGTCCGTCGTCCGGAAGTAGAACTGCGGCCGGTACCCGTTGAAGAACGGCGTGTGCCGCCCGCCCTCTTCCTTCTTCAGCACGTACACGTTCCCCACGAACTTCTTGTGCGGGTTGATCGACCCCGGCTTCGCCAGCACCTGCCCCCGCTCCACCTCGTCCTTGTCGATCCCCCGCAACAGGCACCCGATGTTGTCCCCCGCCACCGCCTCGTCCAGCACCTTCCGGAACATCTCCACGCCCGTCACAACCGTCTTCCGCGGCTTGTCGGTGAAGCCCACCAGCTCCACCTCGTCGCCCACCTTCACCCGGCCGCGCTCCACGCGCCCCGTCGCCACCGTGCCGCGCCCCGTGATCGAGAACACGTCCTCCACCGGCATCAGGAACGGCTTATCCACGTCCCGCTGCGGCGTCGGCACGTACTCGTCCACCGCCTTCATCAAATCCAAAATCGCCTGCTCCGCCGCCGGGTCCCCTTCCAGCGCCTTCAAAGCCGACCCCTTGATCACCGGCACCTCATCGCCCGGAAAGTCGTACTGGCTCAGCAGCTCCCGAACCTCCAGCTCCACCAGTTCCAACAGCTCCGGGTCGTCCACCATGTCCACCTTGTTCAAAAACACCACGATGTACGGCACGCCCACCTGCCGCGCCAGCAGAATGTGCTCCCGCGTCTGCGGCATCGGCCCGTCCGCCGCGCTCACCACCAGGATCGCCCCGTCCATCTGCGCCGCGCCCGTGATCATGTTCTTCACGTAGTCCGCGTGCCCCGGGCAATCCACGTGGGCGTAGTGCCGCGCGTCCGTCTCGTACTCCACGTGCGCCGTCGCGATCGTGATCCCGCGCTCCCGCTCCTCCGGCGCCTTGTCGATCTGATCGTAGGCCACAAACTGCGCCTTCCCCTGCTTGGACAGCACCTTCGTGATCGCCGCCGTCAGCGTCGTCTTCCCGTGGTCCACGTGCCCGATGGTCCCCACGTTCACGTGCGGCTTCGTCCGCTCGAACTTGGCCTTGGCCATGGCGTGATCGCCTCCTTGCGCCTTGTTGTCCCCGCCGGGAGGCGGGGTTCGACCCCGATGACGCGGCCGCCGGGATCTCAGCGGGCCGCCCGCGCCCGGTCACCCCGGGCCTCCACGATCTGGTCCGCGATGTTGCGCGGCACCTGCTCATAGTGGCTGAACTGCATGGTGTAGGTGCCCCGCCCCTGGGTCTTGGACCGCAGGTCCGTGGCGTAGCCGAACATCTCCGCCAGCGGCACCAGGGCCCGGATCACCTGCAGGCCGCCGGTGTCGGGCTCCATGCCCTCGACCCGGCCCCGCCGGGCGTTGATGTCGCCGATGACGTCGCCCATGTAGGTCTCGGGCACCACGACCTCGACCTTCATGATGGGCTCCAGCAACACCAGGCCGGCTTGCAGGGCGGCGTTCCGGAAGCCCATGGAGCCCGCGATCTTGAAGGCCATCTCCGACGAGTCCACCTCGTGGTACGACCCGTCGACCAGGGAGACCCGCACGTCGAGCACCGGGTAACCGGCCAGGATGCCGTTTTGCATGGCCTCCCGGACGCCGGCTTCCACCGCCGGGATGTACTCCTTGGGCACCACGCCGCCCACGATCTTGTTGACGAACTCGAACCCGCCGCCCGGCTCCAGGGGCTCGATCTCCAGGACCACGTGGCCGTACTGGCCGCGGCCGCCGGTCTGGCGGATGTACTTGCCCTCGGCCCGGGCCGGCCGGGTGATGGTCTCCTTGTAGGCCACCTGGGGCTTGCCCACGTTGGCCTGCACCTTGAACTCCCGCATCAGGCGGTCGACGATGATCTCCAGGTGCAGCTCGCCCATGCCGGAGATGATGGTCTGGCCGGTCTCCTCGTCGGTGTGGACCCGGAAGGTCGGGTCCTCCTCCGCCAGCTTGTTGAGGGACTCGCCCAGCTTGTCCTGGTCCGCCTGGGTCTTGGGCTCGATGGCCACCGAGATCACCGGCTCGGGGAACTCCATGGACTCCAGCACGATGGGCGCGTTGGGGTCGCACAGGGTCTCGCCGGTGATGGTGTCCTTGAGGCCGACGGCGGCGGCGATGTCGCCGGTCCAGACCTCGTCCACCTCTTCCCGGTGGTTGGCGTGCATCCGCACGATGCGGCCGATGCGCTCCTGCCGGCCCTTGTTGCTGTTGTAGACGTAGCTGCCCGCCTTGAGATGACCCGAGTAGACCCGGAAGAAGGCCAGCTTGCCCACGTAGGGGTCGGTCATGATCTTGAAGACCAGCGCCGAGAAGGGCTCGTCATCGCTGACCTTGCGCTCGATCTCCTGGCCGGTCTTCGGGTCGGTGCCCCGCACCGCGGCGATGTCCAGGGGCGAGGGCAGGTAGTCCACCACGGCGTCCAGCAGCAGCTGCACGCCCTTGTTCCGGTACGCGGAACCGCAGAGCACCGGCACCAGCTGCAGGGTGACCGTACCCTTGCGCAGGGCGGCCCGGATCTCGTCGGTGGAGATGGACTCGCCCTCCAGGTACTTCATCATCAGTTCCTCGTCGACCTCGGCCACGGCCTCCAGCAGCTTCTCCCGGTACTCGGCCGCCTGCTCCTCCATCTCCGCCGGGATGGCCTCGGCCTCGTAACGGGTGCCCAGTTCATCCCGGTAGAAGATGGCCTTCATCTCCACCAGGTCGATGATGCCGCGGAAGTCGTCCTCTGCACCGATGGGCAGCTGAATGGCCACCGGGTTGGCGCCCAGCCGCTCCCGCATCTGGTCGAGGACCCGGTAGAAGTTGGCCCCCACCACGTCCATCTTGTTGACGAAGGCGATGCGCGGCACCCGGTACTTGTTGGCCTGGCGCCACACCGTCTCCGACTGGGGCTCCACGCCGCCGCGGGCAGCGAAGATGGCGATCACGCCGTCCAGGACGCGCAGCGAGCGCTCCACCTCGACGGTAAAGTCCACGTGGCCGGGCGTATCAATGATGTTGATCCGGTGGTCCCGCCAGAAGCAGGTGGTGGCGGCGGAGGTGATGGTGATGCCGCGCTCCTGCTCCTGCACCATCCAGTCCATGGTGGCGGCACCCTCGTGGACCTCGCCCATGCGGTGCACGCGTCCCGTGTAGTACAGGATGCGCTCCGTGGTCGTCGTCTTGCCCGCATCGATGTGGGCGGCGATCCCGATGTTGCGCGTGCGCTCCAAGGGGTACTCCCGGGGCATGTCGTCCCTCCTTCCTCCGCCGCGCCCGGTCGCCGGCAGCCGCCGGCGACCCGCCCGCAACCCTGCTTACCAGCGGTAGTGGGCGAAGGCGCGGTTGGCTTCGGCCATGCGATGGACCTCTTCCTTGCGCCGCACGGCGCCCCCCGTATTGTTGGCGGCGTCGATCAGCTCGTTGGCCAGGCGCTCCACCATGGTCCGCTCGTTGCGCTGGCGCGCATACTCGACGATCCAGCGCAGCGCCAGGGACAGGCGCCGCTCCGGCCGGACCTCCAGGGGCACCTGGTAGGTGGCGCCGCCCACGCGCCGGGGCCGGACCTCCAGGGTGGGCATGGCGTTGCGCACCGCCTGCTCGAACACCTCAAGGGGATCCCGGCCCGTCTTCGCGGCGACGCGCTCGAAGGCCTGGTAGACGATGCGCTGGGCCAGGCTCTTCTTCCCGTCCCACATCACCTTGTTGATGAGCCGGGCCACCCGCTCGCTGCCGTACACGGGATCCGGCTCCACCGGGCGCCGTGGCACCCTGCCTCGCCTGGGCATGCCCTTCCTCCCTCCACACTCGTCCTGCCCGCCGGCCACCCGGGCGGCCGCGCGGGCCTCGGGGCGACACCCCCGACACGCCACGACGCCCGCTCCGGGCGTAAAAAAGTCCTCGCCAGGTGCCTGGACGAACCCGCCCCGCGCCTGCAGGGCCACCGGCGGCGAGGATGCGCCCGGAAGCGAGCGCCCGCAGGAGTCGCTCGCTCCCCGCGAGCCCGTGGATGAGCCGACAGCCGTCAGGACTTGGGCCGCTTGGCCCCGTACTTGGACCGCCCCTGGCGGCGCTTCTCGACCCCGGCGGCATCCAGCGCGCCGCGGATGATCTGGTAGCGCACGCCCGGCAGGTCCTTGACGCGACCGCCGTGGACCAGCACCACCGAGTGCTCCTGGAGGTTGTGGCCCTCACCGGGGATGTAGGCCGTCACCTCGACGCCGTTGGTCAGGCGCACCCGGGCGATCTTCCGCAGGGCGGAATTGGGCTTCTTGGGCGTGGTCGTGCGCACCTGCAGGCAGACGCCGCGCTTCTGGGGATTGCCGCGCAGCGCCGGCGCCCCCGTCCGGCGGGTCACCCGCTCGCGCCCCTTGCGCACCAGCTGGTTGATCGTCGGCATCGGGCGTCACCTCCTTCCATCTGCGGCCGGGGGGCCGCCACCGCCTCAGTCCTCCAGGATGGCGGCGGAAGCGGCCCCGACCTTGATCCGGCAAGCGCTTCCCAGCTCGCGCATGCTGTCGACGTATTCCAGCGCGATGCCCCGGGCCTGGCATGCCTGCACCAGGTCGCGCACCACGTGGGCCTCCGCATCGCGGGCCACGTAGACCTGCAGCGCCTGGCCCTTCAAGACCGCCTTCAGGGTCTGCTTGGTGCCGACGGTGCGGCGCCGGGCCGCCCGCAGGCGTTCCAGGGACATGCTGGCTGGCCCTCCTTCGTGCGGCCGGCCATCGGCCGGGCCCGATTCATCAGGCCAAGACACACTAGGAAAGTGTAGCACCGGCCCTTTTTCAGTGTCAACGCGAGCCGGCCCGGGGTGGCCGCTGCCGGCCGCCGTTGCCGGCCTCCCGCAGGGGAGCGGCCGTCAGGACGACGGGCCGGCGTCGTCGCCCTCCCCGGCCGGCGGCATCCCGGCCTCGCCCTGCCCATCCAGGGCGCCGTCGGCGCCGCCGCCGTCGGCCGGCCAGCCATCGCCGGTTCCACCGGCGGCCGAGCCGGCTTCCTCCAGCAGGGCGGCCCCGTCGCCGCCGGCGGCCAGGGCCTGGGGCACCACGTGGCCGTTGACCGTCCCGTCCAGGGCCGGCTCGCCGGTCTCGGCCGCCCCGGCACCATCCTCGCCCAGGGCCCGGGCGGCCAGGGTCTCGCTGCGCCGCGCCTGGGCCATGACCTCCCGCTCGGTCTTGCCCTCCACCAGGATCTGCATGCGGCGGTAGCGGCTCATGCCGGTGCCGGCCGGGATCAACTTGCCGATGATGACGTTCTCCTTCAGGCCCAGCAGCGGGTCCGTCTTCCCCTTGATGGCCGCCTCGGTCAGGACCCGCGTGGTCTCCTGGAAGGAGGCCGCCGACAGGAAGGACTCGGTGGCCAGGGCCGCCTTGGTGATGCCCAGCAGGACCGGCCGCGCCACCGCGGGCCGCGCGCCCTCGGGCAGCTGGGCATTGGCCTCCTCGAGCTCGAACATGTCGACCAGGCCACCCGGCAGGAGGTCGGTGTCGCCCGCGTCCTCCACCTTCACCTTCCGCATCATCTGGCGGATGATGATCTCGATGTGCTTGTCGTTGATGTCCACGCCCTGCATCCGGTAGACCTTCTGCACTTCCTGCAGGAGGTAGAGCTGGACCGCCTGCACGCCCTTGACCTTGAGGATGTCGTGGGGGTTGATGGGCCCCTCGGTTAGCACGTCCCCGGGCTCGACCCGGTCGCCGTCCCGCACCAGCAGGCGGGCGCCAAAGGGCACGGTGTAGGCCTCCCAGCTGCCGTCGTCGGCGACCACCCGCACCTCCCGGCGCTGCTTGGTCTCCACCACCTTGACGGTGCCGCCGACCTCGGTCATCACCGCCTGGCCCTTGGGCTTGCGGGCCTCGAACAGCTCCTCCACCCGCGGCAGACCCTGGGTGATGTCCTCACCGGCCACGCCACCGGTGTGGAAGGTGCGCATGGTCAGCTGGGTGCCCGGCTCGCCGATGGACTGGGCGGCGATGGTGCCCACCGCCTCGCCGATGTTGACCATCTTGCCCGTCGCCAGGTCGCGGCCGTAGCAGCGGGCGCAGACGCCGTAGCGGGAACGGCAGGCCAGCACCGAGCGGATCTCCACCGACTCGACGCCCGCCTCCGCGATGGCCTGGGCCCGGTCCTCGTCGATCTCCTCGCCGGCGGCCACGAGGACCTCCCCGGTCTGGGGGTGCACCACGTCGCGGACGGCGATGCGGCCGACGATGCGGTCCTGCAGCGACTCGATGACCTCTTCCCCGTCGCGGATCTCCGACACCGTGATGCCCTGGTCGGTGCCGCAGTCCTCCTCCCGGACGATCACGTCCTGGGACACGTCGACCAGGCGCCGGGTGAGGTACCCGGAGTCGGCCGTGCGCAGGGCCGTATCGGCCAGGCCCTTGCGCGCCCCGTGGGTGGAGGTGAAGTACTCCAGGACCGTCAGGCCCTCACGGAAGTTGGCCCGCACCGGCTGCTCGATGATCCGGCCCGACGGGTCCGTCATCAGGCCGCGCATGCCCCCCAGCTGGGCGATCTGGGTCAGGTTCCCGCGGGCGCCGGAGATGGCCATCATGTAGACCGGGTTGAAGTAGTCCAGCACCCGGGTGAGCTCCTGGGTCACCTTGTCCTTCGTCTTGTTCCAGATGTCGATGATCTTCTGGTAGCGCTCCTCGGCGCTGATGAGACCGCGGCGGTACTGGCTCTCCACCTGCTCCACCTGGGCCTCGGCCTCGGCGATGTACTCCGCCTTGCGCTCGGGGATCTTCACGTCGCCGATGGCGATGGAGGCGCCGGCCTGGGTGGCGAAGTGGAAGCCCAGTTCCTTGATGGCGTCCAGCATCTCCACGGTCTTGGCGTACCCCAGGCGCCGGAAGCTCTCGGCCACGATGTCGCCCAGCTTCTTCTTGTCGACCAGCTCGTTGATGAACCGCAGCTCGACGGGCAGGGCCTCGTTGAAGATCACCCGGCCCACCGTGGTCTCGATCAGCCGGCGGCCCTCCGCCGTCTGCACCCGGGCCTTGATGCGGGCGTGGACCTCCACCTGCTTGAGCTGGTACGCCAGCAGCACCTCATCCGCCGAGCTGAAGATCCGGCCCTCCCCGCGGGCCCCCTCCCGCTCCAGGGTCAGGTAGAAGGAGCCCAGCACCATGTCCTGGGTGGGCGTGACCACGGGCTTGCCGTCCTTGGGGTTGAGCAGGTTGTGGATCGACATCATCAGCACCCGGGCCTCGGCCTGGGCCTCCGCCGACAGGGGCACGTGGACGGCCATCTGGTCGCCGTCGAAGTCGGCGTTGTAGGCTGTGCAGACCAGCGGGTGGATCTGGATGGCGCGCCCTTCGACCAGGACCGGCTCGAAGGCCTGGATGCCCAGGCGGTGGAGGGTCGGCGCCCGGTTCAACAGCACCGGGTGCTCCTTGATCACCTCTTCCAGCACGTCCCAGACCTCGTCCCGCACCCGCTCCACCATGCGCTTGGCGCTCTTGATGTTATGGGCGTAGCCCAGCTGGACCAGCCGCTTCATGACGAAGGGCTTGAACAGCTCCAGGGCCATCTCCTTGGGCAGGCCGCACTGGTGCATCTTCAGGCGCGGGCCGACGACGATGACGGAGCGGCCGGAGTAGTCGACCCGCTTGCCCAGCAGGTTCTGGCGGAAGCGGCCCTGCTTGCCCTTGAGCATGTCGGACAGGGACTTCAGGGGGCGGTTGCCCGGGCCCGTGACCGGACGGCCGCGCCGGCCGTTGTCGATCAGGGCGTCCACCGCCTCCTGCAGCATCCGCTTCTCGTTGCGCACGATGATATCGGGCGCACCCAAATCCAGCAGCCGCTTCAGGCGGTTGTTGCGGTTGATTACCCGGCGGTAGAGGTCGTTGAGGTCCGAGGTGGCGAAACGGCCGCCGTCCAACTGGACCATGGGTCGCAGATCGGGCGGGATCACCGGGATGGCCTCGAGGATCATCCAGGTGGGATCGTTGCCCGACTTGCGGAAGGCCTCGACGACCTCCAGCCGGCGCACCGCCCGCAGCCGCCGCTGGCCGCTGGAGTTGCGGATCTCCGCCCGCAGCTCCTCGGCCAGTTCGTCCAGGTCGATCCGCTCCAACAGCTCCTTGACGGCCTCCGCCCCCATGCCGGCGCGGAAGGCGTTGCCATACTTCTCCCGGGCCTCCCGGTACTCCGTCTCCGTCAGCAGCTGCTTCTCCATCAGCGCCGTCTCGCCGGGATCGATGACCACGTAGGAGGCGAAGTAGAGCACCCGCTCCAGGGCCCGCGGCGACATGTCCAGGAGCAGGCCGAGGCGGGAGGGGATGCCCTTGAAGTACCAGATGTGGCAGACGGGTGCGGCCAGCTCGATGTGGCCCATGCGCTCCCGCCGGACCTTGGCCTGGGTCACCTCGACGCCGCAGCGGTCGCAGACGATCCCCTTGTACCGGACGCGCTTGTACTTGCCGCAGTGGCACTCCCAGTCCTTCGTCGGGCCGAAGATGCGCTCGCAGAAGAGACCGTCCCGCTCCGGCTTGAGCGTCCGGTAGTTGATGGTCTCCGGCTTCTTCACCTCACCCTTGGACCACTCGCGGATCTTCTCGGGCGAGGCCAGGCTGATGCGGATGGCGTCGAAGTGGTTGACGTCCTGGGCAAGCCCGTCGCCGATGCGATCCTGGAAGCTCTCGATGGTCTTCATGCGTCACTCGCCCCCTCCGCTGGCCCGCAGGTCATCGTCGTCATCGCCGCCGGTGTGCGGCTCGTCGTCGGACGGGTCCATGCCGCCGCCCATCTCCCCGAACTCGAAGCCGGCATCCAGGTCGGCATCGTCGTAGGCGTCGGGGTTGTCGCCCCAGTCGCCGGCCTCGGCCTCCGCCGTCTCGTCGCCCTCCAGGCCGTCGTCGCCGGCGTCGTAATCGCCGTAGCCGTCCCCCTCGTCGTACGAACCGGCCTCCGCGGCCCGGCGGCCCGCGCGCACCCGGGCCCCGGCGCGGGCCAGGTCGCCCAGATCCAGGTCCAGGTCGCCGGCGGCATCCCGGACATCCTCATCTTCCCGCAAGACGATCTCGCGGTTGTCCTCGCTGAGGATCTTCACGTCCAGCCCCAGGCTCTGCATCTCCTTGATCAGGACCTTGAAGGACTCGGGCACCCCGGGCTCCGGCACGTTCTCGCCCTTGACGATGGCCTCGTAGGTCTTGACCCGGCCCACCACGTCGTCGGACTTGACGGTCAGCAGCTCCTGCAAGGTGTAGGCGGCGCCGTAGGCCTCCAGGGCCCACACCTCCATCTCGCCGAAGCGCTGGCCGCCGAACTGGGCCTTGCCGCCCAGGGGCTGCTGGGTGACCAGCGAGTAGGGCCCCGTGGACCGGGCGTGGATCTTGTCGTCGACCAGGTGGGCCAGCTTGAGCATGTAGACGTACCCCACCGTGACCTCGTTGTCGAAGGGCTCGCCGGTGCGACCGTCATAGAGCACGGTCTTGCCCGACTCGGGCAGGCCCGCCTTCCGCAGAAGCTCGCGGATGCTCTCCTCGTCGGTGCCGTCGAAGACGGGCGTCGCCACCCACAGCCCCAGGGCCTTGGCCGCCCACCCCAGATGGCACTCCAGGATCTGGCCGATGTTCATGCGCGAGGGCACGCCCAGGGGGTTGAGCACGATGTCCACCGGCGTGCCGTCGGGGAGGAAGGGCATGTCCTCCTCGGGCATGATGCGGGCGATGACACCCTTGTTGCCGTGGCGACCGGCCATCTTGTCGCCCTCAGAGATCTTGCGCTTCTGGGCCACGTACACCTGGACCAGCTGGTTGACGCCCGGCGCCAGCTCATCGCCGTTCTCCCGGGAGAACACCTTGACGTCGACGACGATGCCGCTCTCGCCGTGGGGCACCCGCAGGGAGGTGTCCCGCACCTCCCGGGCCTTCTCGCCGAAGATGGCGCGCAACAGCCGCTCCTCGGCGGTCAGCTCCGTCTCGCCCTTGGGCGTCACCTTGCCGACCAGGATGTCCCCGGCCCGGACCTCGGCGCCAATGCGGATGATGCCGCGTTCGTCCAGGTCGCGCAGCTGGTCCTCGCCCACGTTGGGGATGTCCCGGGTGATCTCCTCCGGCCCCAGCTTGGTGTCCCGCGCCTCGCACTCGTACTCCTCGATGTGGATCGAGGTGAAGACGTCGTCCCGCACCAGCCGCTCGCTGATCAGGATGGCGTCCTCGTAGTTGTAGCCCTCCCAGGGCATGAAGGCGACCAGCACGTTGCGCCCCAGGGCCAGCTCCCCGTGGTCGGTGGAAGGGCCGTCGGCCAGGACCTCCCCCTTCTCCACCCGCTGGCCCTTGCGCACCAGCGGCCGCTGGTTGAAGCACGTCCCCTGGTTGGAGCGCTCGAACTTCATCAGGGTGTAGGTGTCCCGGTGACCGTCATCGGTCTCGACCACGATCTCCCGGGCCGTGACCCGGCGCACCGTGCCGGGCCGGCGGGCGGTGATCACCACGCCGGAGTCCACGGCGGTGCGGTACTCGACGCCCGTGCCCACCAGGGGCGCCTCGGTCCGGATCAGCGGGACCGCCTGGCGCTGCATGTTGGCTCCCATCAGGGCCCGGTTGGCGTCGTCGTGCTCGAGGAACGGGATCAACGCCGTGGCGATGGAGAACACCTGCTTGGGCGAGACGTCCATGTAGTCGATCTCTTCGGGCGCGGCCAGGCGCACCTCGTCCCGGAAGCGGACGGCCACCCGCTTCTCCTTGAAGTAGCCGTTCTCATCCAGCTCGGCGTTGGCCTGGGCGATGACGCACTCGTCCTCCTCGTCGGCCGTCAGGTAGACCACGTCGTCGGTGACGCGGCCCTTCTCCACCCGCCGGTACGGGGTCTCGATGAACCCGTACTCGTTGACCCGGGCGTAGGTGGCCATGGCGCCGATGAGGCCGATGTTGGGACCTTCCGGCGTCTCGATGGGGCACATGCGCCCGTAGTGGGAGTGGTGCACGTCGCGGACGTCGAACCCGGCCCGCTCCCGGCTCAGGCCGCCCGGGCCCAGGGCCGAGAGGCGGCGCTTATGGGTGAGCTCGGAGAGCGGGTTCGTCTGGTCCATGAACTGGCTCAGCTGGCTGGAGCCGAAGAACTCCTTGACCGCCGCCACCACGGGCCGGATGTTGATCAGGGCCTGGGGCGTGATGGCGTCGGCGTCCTGGATGCTCATGCGCTCCTTGATGACCCGCTCCATGCGGGCCAAGCCGATGCGGAACTGGTTCTGCAGCAGCTCGCCCACGGAGCGCAGGCGGCGGTTGCCCAGGTGGTCGATGTCGTCGGTGGTGCCGACCCCGGCGAACAGGCCGAAGGCGTAGTTGACGATGGCGGCCACGTCCTCCCGGGTCAGGGTGCGCACGCTGGTGTCGGGCTGGCCGTTGCCCAGCACCACCACCTCGCGGTCCTCCGGCGTCCGCACCCGGACCCGCCGCACCCCCGCCGCCTGGACCCGCTGGGCCAGCTGGCGGTCAAAGCGCTGCCCGGCCTCCACGATCCGCTCGCCCGTCTGGGGGTCGATGACGTCCTCGGCGGCGTAGAGGCCGATCAGCCGGGCCCGCAGGTTGAGCTTCTTGTTCATCTTGTAGCGGCCCACGGTGGCCAGGTCGTAGCGCTTGGGGTCGAAGAACAGGTTGTCCAGCAGCTGGCGGGCGCTCTCGTCGGTGGGCGGCTCGCCGGGGCGGAGCCGCTTGTAGATCTCGATCAGCGCCTCGGCCTGGGAGTCCGTGTTGTCCTTGTCCAGGGTGGCGCGCACGTGCTCGTTGTCACCCAGCAGCTCCAGCAGCTCGGCGTCGGTCTGGTAGCCCAGGGCGCGCAACAGGACGGTGGCGGGCTGCTTGCGGGTGCGGTCGACCCGCACGTAGACGACCCCGCTGGCGTCGGACTCGAACTCCAGCCAGGCGCCGCGGTTGGGGATCACCGTGGCCGAGTAGAGCGGGTTGCCGTTGGCATCGTAGTCCACGCTGTAGTAGACGCCCGGCGAGCGGACGAGCTGGCTCACCACGACGCGCTCGGCGCCGTTGATCACGAAGGTGCCGTGCTCGGTCATGAGCGGGAAGTCGCCCATGAAGACCTCCTGCTCCTTGACCTCGCCCGTTTCCTTATTAATAAGGCGCACCCGGACCCGCATGGGCGCGGCGTAGGTCACATCCCGGTCCTTGCACTCCTGGACGGAATACTTGGGCTCGCCCAGGGAGTAGTCGACGAATTCCAGCACCAGGTTGCCCGTGAAGTCCTGGATCGGCGAGATGTCCTGGAAGGTCTCCTTCAACCCCTCGTTGAGGAACCAGCGGTAAGAGTTCAGCTGCACCTCGATCAGATTGGGCAGGTCCAGGACCTCGTGGATGCGCCCGAAGCTGAGCCGCTCCCGCTTCCCGCTCTTGACCACGTGCGGCATGCCTTCACACCCCTTCGGCACAGGATCCGCCGTCGTTCCGCCTTCCGCCCCTACCGCCGGGCGCGGCAGGCCGTATCCCTCTCCCGTGGCCCAGTGCCGGGCCACACGCTTCCGGCCAACGGCCCCGCCACCGGTCCGGGCCTCGCCATCGGCCAGCCGGCCGGCCATGCGGCCGGTGGCTCATCCCTTCCTCCTGCCGCGCTCGGGCGGACCATCCCCTGAAGGATCACCGAGGTGACGAGATCGCCACAAGCATGGAGTCCACTTGCAGGAACTATGCGTCGCGGCGCCGAACCTCCCAACCGAGGACGGCACCCTTCCGCTGGGGGCTCCGGGAAACCTCCCGGGGCTGGTGGGTCTTGCGCGCATGGTCACCTGCCACTGACGGCAACCAACAACAGTGGCAAGGTATTATGCTAGCGCAAGGCCATGGCCTTGTCAACGCGACCAGCCCGTCCCAGGTGCCGGGAAAGGGGCGGGCGCCCTGCGACGATAAGCCCGACGATGAACCCAAGGGCCGGCAAGGCGGCACAAAGAGGGCCCCATCCACCGGATGGGGCCCTGTTCGTGCCGTCGCCCTGCCGCCGTCAAGAACGCCGAGAACGGGGTTACTGGATCTCCACCGTGGCGCCGGCCTCGGCCAGCTTGGCCTTGATCTGCTCGGCCTCTTCCTTGGACGCGCCCTCCTTGATCGGCTTGGGGGCGTTGTCCACCAGGTCCTTGGCCTCCTTCAGACC
This sequence comes from Thermaerobacter litoralis, assembly GCF_054654595.1. NCBI lineage: Bacteria > Bacillati > Bacillota > Clostridia > Eubacteriales > Clostridiales Family XVII. Incertae Sedis > Thermaerobacter > Thermaerobacter litoralis. Next base: position 708,841 of record NZ_BAAIES010000009.1, read on the forward strand.
CAGGCCGGTCAGCTCGCGGACGACCTTGATGACCTGGATCTTGTTGGCGCCGACGTCCTTGAGGATGACGTTGAACTCCGTCTTCTCCTCCTCCGCCGCCGGCGCGGCTGCACCCGCGGCCGCCGCCGGAGCCGCCACCGCCACCGGCGCGGCGGCCGAGACGCCGAACTCCTCTTCGAACTTCTTGACGAGCTCCGCCAGCTCCAGCACCGTCATGCCCTTGACGATGTCCAGCACTTCCTGAACCTTGGACACCGCGATCCCTCCCGATGTTGTTACGGTTCTAGTTGATTGTTGACGAGGGTGTTACCGGCTGGCCCTCCGGTCCGGACCCGCCGCGCCCGCCCTGGGGCGGCCGCCGGGCCGCTTCCCACGCTCAGGCCTCCGCCTCCCGCTGGCGCCGCAGGGCATCCACGGCGTAGACGAAGGACCGCAGGGTCGCCGCCAGGACGCCGACGAACCCGTACAGGGGCGCCTGCATGCCGCCCATCACCTTGGCCAGCAGTTCGTCGCGGGACGGCAGGTCGGCCAGCCGCTGGACCTCCTTGGCACCGATGACCCGGCCCTCCAGCAGGCCGCCCTTGATCTGCAGCTGGTTGAACTCCTTGGCAAACCGGGCGATCTCCTTGGCCGCGACGACGGGGTCGTCGAACCCGAAGGCCAGGGCCGTCGGCCCCTCCAGCAGGGCGTCCAGTCCTTCGATCCCCGCCTGCTCGGCGGCCCGCCGGATCAGGGTGTTCTTGATCACCCGGTACTCCACGCCCTGGCTGCGCAGGCGCCGGCGCAGCTCGGTGGTGGCGGCCACGTTGAGCCCGCGGAAGTCGGTGAGGATGACGCCCTGGGCCCGCTGCAGCTTGCCCGCCAGGTCTTCCACCAGCGCCTCCTTCTCGGCCCTGTTGAGCAAGGTGTCACCCCCTTCCGGCACCGCCGCCGGGCACGCCGGGAACGAAAAACCCCGGCGACTCCCGCCGGGGTACGGTTGCAACATCACAGGGGAGCGGCCGGTTCCACCTCCCCGGCGGCGCCTTCAGCGCCCTCGCCGCCGGACACCGGCCCCTCGACTGGATGTGACCGTTACCTCGGCAGGCGGGCCCGACGGCCCTTTAAGCTCGAGCACCTGCTGTCTGCGGTAACGCCAACGCGGTGCTGTGGATCCAAAGAGAGATAACCAGATCGTCCGCTTCAAGGCAAGGGCTCCGCAACCAACCTAAGGGCTCCGGCCCTGCCCGCCCTGGGATGGAGGAACCCGCCGCCGGATCCGCCACCGCCCCACCGCGGCCGCGCCCCACCATGACACGGCGGGGCGCGGCGAGCCAGCTACCGACCCGCCCGCGGGACCCGGCCGACCCTTCAGGCGACCTGCCCCACGGCCGTCGGCCGGATCCGGATCCCCGGTCCCATGGTCGACGAGACCGTCACCGACCGGATGTACTGGCCCTTGGCCGCCGCCGGCCGGGCCCGGACCACCGCGTCGATCAGGGCGTCCAGGTTCTCCTTGAGCTGTTCCACGGTGAAGGAGACCTTGCCGATGGGCACGTGGACGTTGCCGGCCTTGTCGGTACGGAACTCGACCTTACCGGCCTTGAACTCCTTGACGGCATCGGCCACGTCGAAGGTGACGGTCCCCGTCTTGGGATTGGGCATGAGGCCGCGCGGGCCGAGGATGCGCCCGAGCCGGCCAACCACGCCCATCATGTCCGGGGTAGCGATGGCCACGTCGAAGTCGAGCCAGCCCTGCTGGATCCGTTCGGCCAGTTCCTCGGCGCCGACCACGTCCGCGCCGGCGGCCTCGGCGGCCTTGGCGGGCTCGCCCTTGGCGAAGACCAGCACCCGGACGGGCCGCCCGGTGCCGTGGGGCAGGGTGACGGTGCCGCGCACCACCTGGTCGGCGTGGCGCGGGTCGACACCCAGCCGCAGGGCCACCTCCACCGTCTCGTCGAAGCGCGCCGACGCCAGTTCCTTCACCTTGGCCAGCGCCTCTTCGGGCTCATACAGGCGCTGCCGCTCCACCTGGGCGACGGCGGCGCGGTACCGCTTACCATGCCGCGGCATGTCGCATCGACCTCCGTGGTGCGGACGACGGCCCGCAGGCCGTCTCCCACAGGATGAGGAGATGGGACTTGTTAACGTGCTCCCAGCCCGCCGATCAGGCCTCGACGACCTCGATGCCCATGCTGCGGGCCGTTCCCTCGATCAGGCGCATGGCCGCCTCGATGTCGGCGGCGTTCAGGTCGGGCATCTTGAGCTCGGCGATCTCCCGGATCTGCTTCCGGGTCACCCGGCCCACCTTGGTCTTGTTGGGCGCACCCGACCCCTTCTCCACCCCCGCCGCCCGGGCCAGCAGGATCGACGCCGGGGGCGTCTTGGTGATGAAGGTGAAGGACCGGTCCTGATAGACGGTGATCTCGACCGGGATGATCAGGCCGACCTGGTCCTTCGTCCGCTCGTTGAACTCCTTGGTGAAGGCCATGATGTTGACGCCGTGCTGGCCCAGGGCAGGCCCGACCGGCGGCGCCGGCGTCGCCTTGCCGGCCGGGATCTGCAGCTTGATCTTGCCGATGACCTTCTTGGCCACGTCGCCTCTCCTCCCGCTGCCGCGGCGTCGCCCGCCACCGGCCCCGCGGCGGTCCGGATCGGGGCCCCGGAACCGCCGCCAGCCCCGCAGCCGGCGCCCGTACCGACGCCCGCGGTCACTGCACCATTAAAGCTTCTCGACCTGGGTGAAGTCCAGCTCCACCGGGGTTTCCCGGCCAAACATGGAGACCAGGACCCGCAGCTTGCCCTTCTGGTGGTCGATGGTCTCCACCTGCCCGATGAACCCCTCGAAGGGCCCATCGGCCACCTTGACCGACTCGCCCACCTCGAAGCGGATGAGGGGACGGGGCTCGTCCACACCCATCTGCCGGCGGATCTGCTCCACCTCCGACGGCAAGAGGGGGGTCGGCTTGTTGCCCGCCCCGACGAAACCGGTGACCCCCGGCGTGTTGCGCACCACGTACCACGAGTCGTCGGTCATGATCATCTCGACCAGGACGTACCCGGGGAAGACCTTGCGCTGGACGGTCCGCCGCTTGCCATCCTTGACCTCGATGGCCTCCTCGGTCGGGACCAGGACCTCGAAGATCTTGTCCTGCATGCCCATGGTGCGGACGCGCTTCTCGATGTTGGCCTTGACCTTGTTCTCGTACCCCGAGTAGGTGTGGATCACATACCACTGCCGGCGCGGATCGCGGGCGGAGGACTCCCCCTCCTCCCGCTCCCCACGACCGCCCTCCGGGGCGTCCAGGCCCCCTCCGGCGCCGGCCTCCCCTGCGTCGGCGCGCTCCACGGGATGTCCCGCCCCTCCGGCCACCGGTTCATCCGGGACGAATTCGGTCTGCCGCTCTCGTGCCATGGTTCGGGTTCCCCTGCGGAACCCGTCACCCCCTTCGCCACCAGCCGGCTCGCTGGGGACCTCGGCGGACCCGCCGGCGCCCGGCGCGCCTCACCGGGGCCGGCCCCCGGCCACGTTGCCGGGCGTATCGTCAGGCGCCAACCGCAACGCCCCGCCGATCCCGTCGCGCAACGCCTCAACGGCACGGCTCCGTGACGTCTTTCGTGACGTCGCGCCGATGCCGCGCGCACCACCTCGACGCCCCGACCCGGCACCAGGCCGTGGTTGGGCGGTGGGGCGGGCCGCCCGCCGGCCCATCAGCCGGGCAGGACCAGCTCGATCGCCTCGCGGATGACCAGGTCGGTCAACCAGATCAATGCAGCCAGGAAGGCGACGGTGCCCAGCACCACCGCCGTATAGGTCACCGTCTGCTGGCGGTTGGGCCACACCACCCGGCGCAGCTCGGCCACGGTCTGGCGGAAGAACCGGACCACCCGGTCCCCCGCCCCGCGCACGGACGACCGCTTGCTCACCGCTGCATCCCTTCCCGCCGTCCCGGCCACCCGGCTGCCCGTCGCCGGCGGGACGGCTGATCCACGCTGCCGCGCCATAGGCACCGTCACCTCACGAGGGCAAAAAAAGAAAGCCCCAGCCATGTTGAGTTTTGCAATCCACGACCCCGATCCCATGCATGCGGGCCTTTCGGCTGCAGGGACGGGAAGGAAAGATGGCAGGCCCGGAGGGATTCGAACCCCCAACCTGCGGATTTGGAGTCCGCCGCTCTAACCAGTTCGAGCTACGGGCCTGCGAAACCCACCAAACTTCCAAACGGCTGCCGCACGGCTTGAAGACCGCCCAGCGCGTTGAGCGCTTCAATTATAACCGGCTGCCGGCCGCCGGTCAATCACATCGCCAGTCCCAGGGGCTGGGAGCGGGCGGAGTCACACGGGATCGCGCACGATCCCCTCGCCCCCCCCGCGATCTCCCCGACAGCCCGATACCCTGCGATCCCGACGGGCACCCCGCACGGGCCCGAGTCCCGGGTCAGCGGGTCTCGCGGTGGACGGTGTGCCGCCCGCACCACTTGCAGTACTTGCGCAGTTCCAGGCGCGCGGTGTGGGTGCGCTTGTTCTTGGTCGTCGCGTAGTTGCGCCGCTTGCACTCGCTGCACTCCAGGTTGATCACGACGCGCATGTTCTTCGCCTCCCTGACGGCCGGCCCACGGCCCGTGATTGACGGCCCGTACCCCACGAACCCCGTCGTCTTGCCGGTGTCCCGCCTGATCCGGGCCGCCCAGCGCAACCGGCCACCGCCGGCGTCACCGGCCGCGGCCGCCCGGAAGACGGGCCCGGGACCGGTTCCCGGCCGTTGCCCAAGTGAATTTAGCACGGGGCCGGGCGCCTGTCAAAGACGGCCGGTCCCAACGGCGGAGGCCGGCGGTCGAACCCGCCGGCCTCCCCTGGGCGTTCCCCACCGGACGCCCCTTTACTCCAGGATCTTGGTGACGACGCCGGCGCCGACGGTGCGGCCGCCCTCCCGGATGGCGAACCGCAGCCCTTCCTCGATGGCGATCGGGGTGATCAGCTCCACCGTCATCTCGATGTTATCCCCGGGCATGCACATCTCCACGCCCTCCGGCAGCTTGATCTCCCCCGTCACGTCCGTCGTCCGGAAGTAGAACTGCGGCCGGTACCCGTTGAAGAACGGCGTGTGCCGCCCGCCCTCTTCCTTCTTCAGCACGTACACGTTCCCCACGAACTTCTTGTGCGGGTTGATCGACCCCGGCTTCGCCAGCACCTGCCCCCGCTCCACCTCGTCCTTGTCGATCCCCCGCAACAGGCACCCGATGTTGTCCCCCGCCACCGCCTCGTCCAGCACCTTCCGGAACATCTCCACGCCCGTCACAACCGTCTTCCGCGGCTTGTCGGTGAAGCCCACCAGCTCCACCTCGTCGCCCACCTTCACCCGGCCGCGCTCCACGCGCCCCGTCGCCACCGTGCCGCGCCCCGTGATCGAGAACACGTCCTCCACCGGCATCAGGAACGGCTTATCCACGTCCCGCTGCGGCGTCGGCACGTACTCGTCCACCGCCTTCATCAAATCCAAAATCGCCTGCTCCGCCGCCGGGTCCCCTTCCAGCGCCTTCAAAGCCGACCCCTTGATCACCGGCACCTCATCGCCCGGAAAGTCGTACTGGCTCAGCAGCTCCCGAACCTCCAGCTCCACCAGTTCCAACAGCTCCGGGTCGTCCACCATGTCCACCTTGTTCAAAAACACCACGATGTACGGCACGCCCACCTGCCGCGCCAGCAGAATGTGCTCCCGCGTCTGCGGCATCGGCCCGTCCGCCGCGCTCACCACCAGGATCGCCCCGTCCATCTGCGCCGCGCCCGTGATCATGTTCTTCACGTAGTCCGCGTGCCCCGGGCAATCCACGTGGGCGTAGTGCCGCGCGTCCGTCTCGTACTCCACGTGCGCCGTCGCGATCGTGATCCCGCGCTCCCGCTCCTCCGGCGCCTTGTCGATCTGATCGTAGGCCACAAACTGCGCCTTCCCCTGCTTGGACAGCACCTTCGTGATCGCCGCCGTCAGCGTCGTCTTCCCGTGGTCCACGTGCCCGATGGTCCCCACGTTCACGTGCGGCTTCGTCCGCTCGAACTTGGCCTTGGCCATGGGGCCACACCCTCCCGATCTCCACGGAGATTGCAGGCATTCGCCCAAAATAGCGGCTCTATTGTACTGAACTGGATGGGGTGGGACAAGCGGACGCGCGGCCCTGGGCCGACAAGCGGACGCGCAGGCCCGGGGCACCCGTTGCGGGGGGCGCCCTTTGCGGATGGACTGCGGGTGGGGCACCCGCCCTGCGGGGATGGGCTGGCGGGCGATCCAAGCCGCGGGCCGGTCAAGCCGCCCCGCCGCCTTGAAGAAACCTCCCTGAAGAAACAAGGAGAAACAAGGGGCGGCCTCCGCCTCTGGCGGAGACCGCCCCTTCGCCGTGAGCTGCCGGGCGGAATCGAACCGCCGACACCAGCCTTACCATGGCTGTGCTCTACCGACTGAGCTACGGCAGCCCGGGGCCGCTTCCAGGCCCAAAGCTGAAATGGTTGCGGGGGTGGGATTTGAACCCACGACCTCCGGGTTATGAGCCCGACGAGCTACCTGGCTGCTCTACCCCGCGTCGTGTGGAGAGGGCTGGATTCGAACCAGCGAAGGCGTAAGCCAGCAGATTTACAGTCTGCCCCGTTTGGCCGCTTCGGTACCTCTCCATGCCTCTGGCCCTTCGGCACTCCGGCCCGTCGGGCCGGCGCCTTGGAGCCGAACGCCGACTTCTATTATAGCAGGCCTGTCAAGCGACCCCGGGGAAGGCGATCGGAGCTGGCGGACGGATTCGAACCGACAACCTGCCGCTTACAAGGCGGCTGCTCTACCGTTGAGCTACGCCAGCACGGATCCAACCGCGACATCGATCATACCACGGGATCGGGCCGCCTGCAACCGTCCCGCGGAACCGCCGCCCGCAGCGGGTTCGCAGCGGGTTCCGAGGGCCGGCCGGTCGCGCCGCCGCGCCGGCCTTCAGCGCGCCACGCGCCACGGCGCCGGCCACCGGGCCCGGCGCCTTCTCCGAAGGGCCGCCGGCCCGGGCATCAAGCCCGGGCCGGCTGGTCCAGCTGCTGATTCCGCGTCTCGATGTACCGCTCGAGCTTCCGCTTCACCCGCTGCAGCGCGTTGTCGATGGATTTGACGTGCCGGTTCAGCTCGTCGGCGATCTCCTGGTAGGATTTCCCGTCCAGATAGGCGATGAGGACGCGCCACTCCAGCTCGCTGAGGATCTCGCCCATCTTCTGCTCGATGTCCCCGAACTCTTCCCGGCTGATGAAGAGCTCCTCCGGGTCGGTGACCCGGGAACCCGAGATGATGTCCAGCAAGGTCCGGTCCGAGTCCTCGTCGTAGATCGGCTTGTTCAGGGACACGTACGAGTTCAACGGGATGTGCTTCTGGCGCGTCGCCGTCTTGATCGCCGTGATGATCTGGCGGGTGATGCAAAGCTCGGCAAAGGCCCGAAAGGATGACAGCTTGTCGCTGCGAAAGTCCCGAATCGCCTTGTAGAGGCCGATCATACCCTCTTGAATGATGTCTTCCCGGTCGGCGCCCACCAAGAAGTACGAACGCGCCTTGGCGCGGACGAAATTCTTGTATTTGCCAATCAGGTATTCCAGCGCCTCCGGGTTTCCCTGCCGGGCGATTTCGACGATTTCCTCATCTTCCATATGATCCAGATCCCGTTCCACCAGCGAAGGGGCATGCGACTGGGCGTTCACCGTCTCCATCGCCTCCGTCAGACAGGGTCACGGCGGCTAGCGGGGTCCGCGCGCGACGGTGAGTTTGGTCGTGAGGGCGGGCACCCACAAACAGGTTTCAGCTAAAGGATATGCACGAAGTTGCGGAGATACCGACCGGTGATGACACCTTGGTGACGGAAAGATTCCTGGTCAGGATCGGCATGTGGACAAATCGCAAGGCCATTATACCGGCGGGGTTCGACAAGCGTCAAGGACGGTTGCCCACGGCTTCCGGGCCGTCCGCCGCCCGCCGGCGGCGCTGGCGCGCCGCCTCGAACAGCAGGACGCCGGCCGCCACGGACACGTTGAGGGAGGCCACCTGGCCGGCCATGGGGATGGAGACCCGCCCGTCGCAGTGGCGCAGCAAGAGGGGCGGCACGCCGCGGCCTTCGCTGCCCAGGATCAGGGCCGTGGGCTGGGTCCAGTCCCAGCGGTCGTAGGGCTCGGCGCCCTCCGGATCGGCCGCCACCACCCAGACCCCTTGCTCCTTGTAGCGGCGCACCACCTGGGCCAGGTTGGGTACCTGGGCCACGGGCAGGTGGACCAGGGCCCCGGCGGAGGTCTTGAAGACGGTGGGCCCCAGCGGCGCGCTGCGATGACGCGGCACCACGGCGCCGTGGGCGCCCGCCGCCTCGGCCGAGCGGAAGACCGCCCCCAGGTTGTGGGGGTCCTGGATCTCGGCGCAAATCACCACCAGGGCCGGCTCGCCCCGTCGCGCCGCACGCTCCAGGAGGTCCAGGGGATCGGGCGCCGGCAGCGGCGCCGCCAGGGCCAGGATGCCCTGGTGCCCTTCGGTCTGGGCGCGGCGCGCCAGCTCCGCCGGGTCGACCTCCGTCACCGCCACGCCCCGCTCCCGGGCCAGGTTCTCCACTTCCTCCAGGGACGCACCCCGCCGGCCCGCAGCCACGAAGATCCGGTGCACCGGGTGGCCGCTGCGCAGCAGTTCCAGCACGGGCTGCCGCCCTTCCACCTGGAGGAACCCGCCCTCCGGCACCCCCGCGGCCGCCGCCCGCCGCCGGCCCCGCCCGCCACCGGCCGTGGCCGGCGGCCGCGAAACCCCCGAGCTGCCGGCGCCCGCCGCCGGTGACGGCCACCCCTTGGAGCCGGCGCCGGAGGGGTGGGGCCGGCCGTCCGGCGCCGCCTTGCCGTCCCGGGCCCCGAGCGTCCCATCCCGGCGCCCCCTGCCGGCGCCGCGCCCGCCGCGCCGCCCGGGAGGCGTCATCCCCGGGCCCCCCCGACGACCCGCGCGCCCCGGCGCACCCGGGTCCCCGCCGGCGTGTCCTCCAACACGTACCCCAGGGCCGCCAGCCCGTCCCGGATGCGGTCGGCCAGCTGGTAGTCCCGGATGGAGCGGGCGTACTGGCGCACCTCCAGCAGCAGGTCCAGCAAGGCCTGGGCGTCGCCGGCCGGTTCCTCCGCCGCGGCGGTGCGGAAGAGGCGCAGGGGCCGGCCCAAGTCGCGCACCAGGTCCAGGGTGGCCTGGATCCACGCCCGGGGGCTGCCGGGTCCCAGCACCTTGTGCCCGTCCCGGGCCAGGGTGAACAGGGCCGCCAGGGCGTCGGCGGTGTTGAAGTCGTCGTCCATGGCCGCCTCGAACTCGGCTTTGGCCCGGGCCAGGCGCGCGGGCCAGTCCAGGCCCGGCGCCCCGGCCGCATCGGCCGGCTCTGGGGCCGCCGCCAGCCCCCCGCTGGCCGGGTCAGCCGGGCTTGCCGCGGGACCCGTCCCCGCCCGGCCGGTGGCGGGACCGGTCGCCGCCCGGCCGGCCGTCGCGGCCGGTTCGTCCCCTTCCGGTGCCACCCGCAGCAGGTGCTCCAGGTGGGCGAGGAAGTTGGCCAGGCGCTGGCGGGCGCGCTCCGCCTGCTCCAGGGCCTCGAGGCTGAACTCCAGCGGGTTGCGGTAGTGGGCGGAGAGGATGAAGAGGCGGATCGCCTCGGGGTGGAAGCGGGCCCGCAAATCCCGCACGCGCCAGAAGTTGCCCATCGACTTGCCCATGCGCTGGCCGCCCACCTGGACCAGGGCCACGTGCATCCAGTAGCGGGCGAAGGGCTTGCCGGTCGCCGCCTCGCTCTGGGCGATCTCGTTCTCGTGGTGGGGGAAGACCAGGTCGCTGCCGCCCGAGTGGATGTCGATGGTCTGGCCCAGCTCGTCCATGGCCATGGCCGAGCACTCGATGTGCCATCCGGGACGACCCGGTCCCCAGGGGCTGTCCCAGGCGGGCTCGCCCGGCTTCTGGGCCTTCCACAGGGCAAAGTCCAGCGGGTTCCGCTTGTTCTCCGCGGCCTCCACCCGGGCACCCGCCACCAGCTGCTCGGTGCGCTGGCCCGACAGCTTGCCGTAGCCGGGGAAGCGGGAGACGTCGAAGAACACGTCGCCGCCGGCCTCGTAGGCATAGCCCTGGTCGATCAGGCGCTGGATCAGCGCGATGATGGCGTCGATCTTCTCCGAGACCCGGGGATGGACGTCGGCGCGGACGATCCCCAGGGCGTCGGCGTCCTCGAAGTAGGCCCGGATCTGCTCGTCGGCCAGCTCCTTGACCGTGATGCCGCGCTCCGCCGCCCGGCGGATCAGCTTGTCGTCGATGTCGGTGAAGTTCTGGATGTAGCGGACCCGGTAACCCCGGTACTCCAGCCAGCCGCGCACCACGTCGAAGAACAGGAACGTGCGCAGGTTGCCCACGTGGAAGTAGTCGTAGACCGTGGGCCCGCAGTTGTACATGCGCACCCGGCCGGGTTCCAGGGGTTCGAAGGTCTCCTTGCGGCCCGTCAAGGTGTTGTAGATCTGGATGGCCATGCTCGTCCCCTTCCTCCGCTGCGCGGCCGGAGCCCGCGGCCCGGCCCCGGCCGTCGAACTGCCGCCCTTGCCACCGGCCCCGGTTCGGCCGCCTTCCCGCCCCTGCCGCCGGGCACCGGTAGGCCCGCCTTCCCAGCCCTGCCGCGGGGCCCCGGTGGGCGTGCTTTCCCGGCCCTGCCGCCGGGCCCCGGGGCGCCTGGCACCCCATGATCCTCAGCGGCCCTCCCGGCTGGTCCCGGGCCGCCGGCCTAGCCGCCGCAGGTGGCGCCGGCGGCGCACCGGCCGCGTTCGTCCCCCTGGGCGGCCCTGGCGTCCGCGGGACCGGTCGCCCCATGGGACCAGGGGCGCGCCGAACCACCGTCCCCGCCGTGGCCCCCACTGGAGCCCGCCGGTGCCGGTCCGCCCGGCCGTCCCGGCGACGCCGGGTCTCCCGCCGCCTCCCGGGCCGCCGCCGCCCGCTCCTGCTCCAGGGTCAGGAGGCGGTGCTCCAGGTCCTCCACGTAGTCTTGCAACCGCTGGATGGCCTCGGACACCGGATCCGGCAGTTCGCCGTGGTTCAGGTCGACGCCCACCCGGCGGCCGTCCCGGATCACCACCTTGCCGGGGATGCCGACCACCGTGCAGTTGGGGGGGACGGGCTTGACGACCACGGCCCCGGCGCCGATGCGGCTGTTGTCGCCGATGGTGATGGCGCCCAGCACCTTGGCCCCCACCCCCACCAGGACGCCGTTGCCCAGGGTGGGGTGCCGCTTGCCCCGTTCCTTGCCGGTGCCGCCCAGGGTGACGCCCTGGTAGATGGTGACGTCGTCGCCGATCTCCGCCGTCTCCCCGATGACCACGCCCAGGCCGTGGTCGATGAAGCACCGCCGGCCGATGCGGGCCCCGGGATGGATCTCGATCCCCGTCACCCAGCGGGAAAAGTGGGAGATGCCGCGGGCGATGAAGTACAACCGGCGCCGGTAGAACCAGTGGGCGATGCGGTGCATCCACAGCGCGTGCAGCCCCGGATAGAAGAAGATCACTTCCCAGACGGACCGGGCCGCCGGGTCGCGCTCGAAGACCACCTGGATCTCTTCCCGCAGGCGCTCCAGCAGGCGGTGCAGCATGGGCTCCACCCCCGAATGAAGAAAGGCCCTTCCGCCCCTTCAGAGGCGGGAGGGCCCGCGGTTCCACTCTGATTGGGTGCCGGACCGGTGGCGGGACCGCCGGTCACCCCACTCCTGCCGGTTCCCGGACCGCGGTGCCGGGCCGTGGGACACGGCCGGCCGCCGCGGCGCCCCGCCCTGGCGGGATCCGGCAGCACCCGATAACGGTGGGCCTCCGGCGACGCCTACTGGGCCGGCCCACGACCCCTGAGGGGGGCCAACCGGCCGGTGGAACCGGCCGGCGCGCCGGCCGTTGGGCGCGCAGCTTCCGGGTGCACTTCGGCGACGCCCCAACCGGGGACCGCTTGCAGCCGGCGACGGTCCCTCTCTGGCGGCAGGACGCCCCTACTCTCCCGTTCCTTGCCTTTGCCCGTCGTCTTCCCCGCCGCCCTCAGGCCGTGGCCCGGCGGGCCAGCCCTTGCCCGGCCCTTGCCGGGAGCCGGGCCGGCTGCCTGGAAACGGCGGGTTTGCCGCCATTATATCGGCGCCCGCGTCCGGGGGTCAACGCGGCCGGCGCCCGGGACCGCGGGGCAGAAGCCGGCGGCCGCTGCCGGGACCGCTTGCAGACGCGCGCGGCCCGCGCGGCCTGTGCCTCTGCCCGGGACTGTGGGTAGAAGCGCGCGGCCTGTGCCTCTGCCCGGGACTCCGGGTAGAGGCGCGCGGCCTGTGCCGGGAGCTCGGGCAGAAGCGCGTGGCGGAACCGCGCGGCCAAACCCCGCGGCAGACGGCGGGGCCACGGGGGCTTGGCGGGGCCAGCGGGGGCACCGGGGACGCCGGGGTCCGGGCGCCGGCGACACCGCCAGCAATCCCGGGGCCCCGGGCGACGCCGGTGGAAGGGGACGCCCTCCGTCAGCCGCCCCAGCGCAGGACCCGGTACACCACCCGGGCGACGCCCGCCGAGATCATCCCCAGGGCCTCGGCGGCAGCCTCCGACAGGTCCAGGTCCCGGCCTTCCACGTACGGCCCCCGGTCGTTGATGCGGACCTGCACGCTGCGGCCCGTCTCCGGGTACATCACCAGCAGCACGGTGCCGAAGGGCATGGTGCGGTGGGCGGCGGTCATCTCCCGGCCGGTGTAGGTCTCCCCGCTGGCCGTCGGCCGGCCGTAGAAGCCCGGCCCGTACCAGGAGGCCACCGCCGGGATCCACTCCCCTCCGCCCGCGTCCCCGGCTCCGCTGGAGCCGCCGTTCCGGTCGCCGGTGGCGGCGGGCTCCGTGGTCCGCTCTGCCCCGCCGCCATCCCGGTCGCCGGAGCCTGTGCCATCGCCGGAGCTCGCGCCCTGGCCTTCGGCCGGAGCCCCCTGGGCGCCGGCCTCCGCTCCCTGGGCCGGTTCGTCCGAACCCGGGTTGGCGGGCTCGCCGTCGCCCGCCCCTTGCAGGGCCGCTTCGGCCCGCTGGGCGGGGTCGGGGATCAGCGACAGGGGCTCGGGCAGCGGCTGGGCGCTGGCCACCGCGGCCCCGCCGGGCGGGCTCGCGTCCCCGCCGGAAGGCGCCGGGAGCCCGGCGATGAGGCCATCGCCCGCGGGGGCCGCCGGGCCGCCGGCCCGCGGGCCGTCCACCGCGGCACCCGGCGCCGGCGGGACGATCGGGCCGGTTCCACCACCCGCCAGGGCGGTGGGAGCGCCGGCCAGGCTCGAAAGGGTTGCAAGGTCCGGCAGCCCCGGCAGTCGCGGGACCAGCCGGCCCAGGTCCGCCGGGTCGATCCAGGCCCCCCCATCGCCGGCGGATTCGGTCGGGGGCCACCAGCCGGCCAGCGCCCGGCCCAGATCGCGCCAGACGGGGTCGCCTGCCGCGGCCCGCGTGGCCACGGCGTCCCGGAGGTCGACCAGGGCGTCGTCCAGCTGGGGCAGGGCGTGCCGGCCCCACTCCATGAGGTCCCCGGTCGCCCCTCGCCACTGGGTCCGGGCGTCCTCCGCCAGGAAGGCGGCAAACTCGTCCAGGCGCTGCACCTGGTCGAACCAGTCGACGGCCCAGCCGCTGGCGGCCGCCACCGCCGTCGCCCCGGCGGGGCGGGGGGGCGGAGCCGTCGCCGGCCAGGCACCACCGGCAGCGGCCCCCATGGCCAGCAGGCACAGGATGGCCCGCACGGCCCGCCCGAGGGCCCTTGCCGTCTGCATCGGAACTCACCCTCCCCATCACGGGGCGCCACGGCAACCCGGAGGCCGGCCGCGCAGCCCACCGCACGGCCGGCCGGGCGACCGGCGGGCCGGGACGAACCGGCCCGCCGCGCCGGCCGGGTGGAACCCTGCCATGGTGCCCCCTGCCGCTGCTGGCACATTGCGCCAGCAAGGGCAAGTTTGGCCGGGGAAGGCGGCATCTATTCCTGCGGGAACTTGACCGCGTCCTGCACCTGCCGGGACTCAAGGGGGGAGTGGCCGGGCACCGGACCGCCCGGGTGGGCGCGGCGGCCCGGCCGCCGGAGCCAGACCCGGGGGCCAGCCGTTGTCATGGCGGCTTTGGGTGGCGCGTCGGAGGGTGGGGAGCGGGATCGGGTCCAAGGGTGGGGGGACCGGTCGGGGGCAGGGGCGGCTGTGCATCCCCTTCAGGGCGGCCGATCGCCGGGTGGGCCGGTCCGGTCCAGGGGACACGGGCGCCCGTCGCCCCCGGCCCGGGGCTGCGGGAACCATCCGGCGATCACGCCGGGGCGTCCGGTGGCCGCCGCACCACGACGCCCACCGCCAGGGCGGCCACGCCTTCCTTCCGCCCGGCGAAGCCGAGGCCTTCGTTGGTCGTGGCCTTGATGCCCACCGCCTCCGGGGGTAGGCCGAAGGCCGCGGCCACCGCCTGCCGCATCGCCTCCACATGGGGGGCCAGGCGCGGCGTCTCGGCCACCACCGTCACGTCGACCTGGGCGGGCTCCCAGCCCCGCTGCCGCAACAGGGTTGCGACGTGGGCGGCCAGCCCCGTGCTGGGAGCCCCGGCCCAGCGCGGGTCCCCGGGGGGGAACCAGTGACCGATGTCGGGCAGCCCGGCCGCCCCCAACAAGGCGTCCATGGCCGCGTGCAGCACCACGTCGGCGTCGGAGTGTCCCTCCAGGCCGCGCTCGGAGGGGATCGCCACCCCGCCCAGGACCAGCGGGCGGCCCGGGACGAACCGGTGGACATCGTAGCCCAGGCCGATGCGGAAGGGCAGGAGGGGGGCACCGGCGGTGCCCGCGCTGCCGGTTGCGCCGGTCTCCCCGGCCTGGCGCAGCCACTGCTCGGCGACGGTAAAGTCCCCCGGCCAGGTGAGCTTTAGGTTGGCCGGGTCCCCTGCCACCACGGCCACGGGCACCCCCAGCCGCTCCAGCAGGGCGGCGTCGTCGGTGAACCCGCGCCACCCCCGTTGCCGCGCCTGGCGGTGGGCGGCCAGCAAAAGGTCCAGGCGGAACCCCTGGGGCGTCTGCACCGCCCGCAGCCGCTCCCGGGGCAAGGTGGCGACGACCCACTCCACCGGCGCCGGCGGAGAACCGGCCCTTCCGCCGGTGCTCTCGCCGTCGCTCCCGCCAGCGCTCCCGCCAGCCACCGGGTCGCCCGCGGCAGCAGGGTGATCCCCGGCCGCCGGACCGTCCCCGGCGGGGGACCTGCCCGCACCGGCCCCGGCGGCAGGGGGACGGCCACCGACCTCCTTGATCGTGTCCCCCACGGGCACCGCCGGCACCGCCGCCCCGTGACGGCGGGCCGCCTCCAGCACCCGCCGGATCAGGCCGGGCCCCGCCAGGGGCCGGGCGGCATCGTGCACCAGCACCCAGCGGGGCGGCCGGGGGCCGGCCGCCAGCCGCTCCAGGGCGGCGTACACCGAATCCTCCCGCTCCGCCCCGCCGTCGACCAGGGCGACGTCCAGGCCGGCGGGAAGCCGGGGTTCCACCCGGGCCTCCCACAAGGGACGGTCCTCCGGGCGCAAGGCGACCACCGCCCGGCGCACACCGGCGGCCCAGAGGGCCTCCAGGGAACGGGCCAGCACGGGGCGCCCCGCCAGGTCGCGGAAGACCTTGTTCATCCCGCCCCCCAGGCGGGTGGAGCGCCCGGCGGCGGGGACCAGCGCGGCGACCTCGGTGGCCAGCGGACCGGGCACCCCTTCGGCCCCGCCCCCGCCGGCCACGGCCCCGGGGCCGGCGGCCGGTTCGTCCCACCCCGTCACGGCGCCGCCCGCCCCATCACCCGGGGCCGGGCGAAGATCATG
The DNA here is from genome assembly GCF_054654595.1 of Thermaerobacter litoralis. Classification (NCBI taxonomy): domain Bacteria; kingdom Bacillati; phylum Bacillota; class Clostridia; order Eubacteriales; family Clostridiales Family XVII. Incertae Sedis; genus Thermaerobacter; species Thermaerobacter litoralis. Next base: position 724,648 of record NZ_BAAIES010000009.1, read on the forward strand.
CGACCGGCGGCGGTCTGCAACACCGTGGAGACCTCCACGTCGATGCGCTGGCCGATGTAGCGCTTGCCGCCCTCGACCACGATCATGGTGCCGTCGTCGAGGAAGCCCACGCCCTGGCCGGCCTCCTTGCCCTCCCGGATGATCTGGACCTCCATGGACTCGCCGGGCAGGACCACGGGCTTGACCGCGTTGGCCAGCTCGTTGACGTTCAGCACCGGCACGCCCTGCAGCCCGGCGATCTGGTTCAGGTTGTAGTCGTTGGTGACCACCTTGCCGCCCAGCTGGCGGGCCAGGCGCAACAGCTTGCTGTCGACGTCGTCCCCTTCCACGTCGCCCTCGTAGATCTCCACCGGCACGGGCGACTCCTGCTGGATGCGGCGCAGGATCTCTAGGCCCCGGCGGCCGCGGTTGCGCCGCAGGGTGTCCGCCGAGTCGGCGATCCGGCGCAGCTCCTCCAGGACGAAGCCGGGGACCACCAGGGTTCCCTCCAGGAACCCCGTCTCCACCACGTCGGCGATGCGCCCGTCGATGATGGCGCTGGTGTCCAGCACCTTGTACGACCCCTGGGGCCGGGCGGCCCGCTCCCGGTCCCGCTCCCGGTCCCGCTCGCGCTCCCGCTCCCGGTCGCGGCCGGGCCGGGGGAAGGCGGCCAGCAGGTGGACCAGGTCGTCCCGGCGCTTGACGGCCACCACGGCGCCGAGGTAGCCCAGCAGCACCGCAAAGATGGGAGGCAGCAGGGGCCCGACCAGCGGGACCAGCTCCAGCGGCCCGCTGAGCAGGTTGGCGATGACCAGCCCGGCCATCAGACCCAGGACACCGGCCAGGGTGTCCTGGATCGGGGTCCGCACCAGGCGGGATTCAACCCACTGGGTGAACTGCACCACCTGCTGCCAGATGCGCAGGGCCGCCGCGTACCCGCCGAGCCCGCCGAGCAACAAAAAAAGCACCATGATTCCGTACGTCCACTGGCGGGGCAGCTCGGCCAGGATCTGCAGCGACTCCTGCTGCAGCAGCCCATAGTAGGCCAGCCCGAAGCCGCCCAGGGCGCCCAGGACGGCGAAGGCCAGCCGGATGGACCGCATGCGCACGCCTCTCGCCTCCTTTCCGGCGGTTTGCGCACCGGGCGGCCGGCCGGGCGGTCCGGCGGCCCGGCATCCCTTCCACAGGTACTTTCGCCGCGCCCCAAGCCTTTGGGCGGGTGCGTGGCAGTCCCTGGTGGGTGCAGTTCGATTATAAGGAATCGGCGGAGGCGCCGGCGCCCGCCGGTCCCCCTTCCCCGCCGCCCGGGGCTTCGAGGTCCCCGCCACCCGTGGGTCCGGGTTCCCCGGCGCCGGCAGGTTCGGGCTCCCCGCCGCTGGCCGGTTCAGGCTCCGCGCCAGCGGCGTCCAGCTGCCGCTCCACCAGGGCGTCGGCCGCATCCCGGCCGATGCCGCTGGCCAGGGCCAGCTCGCTGACCAGGATCTGGCGCGCCTGATCCAGCAGGCGCCGCTCGCCGCCCGAAAGGCCCCGGCTCTTGAGGCGGGCGCTGAGGTTGCGCACCACGGCGGCCACTTCCAGGATGTCGCCGCTGCGCAGCTTGTCGGCGTGTTCCCGGTAGCGGTGGTTCCAGTTGGAATCCAGGGGTGGTGGCGCGTCGCGCAGGGACTCCAGCACCGCCGGCACCTGCTCGGCGGGGATGACCGGGCGTAGACCGCTCTGCTCGGCGGTGGCGGTGGGGATCATCACCTGCATGTCCCCCACCGGCAGGCGCAGGATGTAGTAACAGTGGCGCTCGCCCAGGACCTCCCTCTCCTCGATGGCCTCGATGACCCCGGCGCCGTGCATGGGGTAGACCACCCGGTCTCCGACCTGGAACACCGGCTCACCTCCCGTGGCGGGGCGGGGTGGCCCGCCGCCCGCCTCCCCAGTGTACACCAAAGGGAACTGCGCCGGCAAAAAGATTGAATTTATCACCCCCATGAACGCCCGTCAACAGACCGGCCGGGTGCCGGCTCCGCCCCCCGCCCGCGGTCCCAGCGCCCCCTGGGCCCCAGGCCGGCAGGAAGCCGGCGGAGCCCCGGCGTCTCGGGGCAGCGCCCGGGTGCAACGGCCGGGCCCTGCGTCCCCAGCCCCCGGCTCGCGGTACCCGTACGGGCGCGGGTCGGCTCAGGCTCCCCCACAGCTGCCGGCCCCCGCGCTGGGTGCCGCCGGTCGCCCGGGGGTGGTCCGGCCTGGAAGGGGGACGGCGGGCCAGCCTTCGTTGACGCGCCTTTCCCGGCCCGCCTATAATAGCGCCAGGCCGTGGGGATGCCCGTGCAAGAGGGGTGACGCGGTTGAAGGACTTGTTGGTGGATGAATTTCAACACGCGGTGGCCGATTGCCTCATCCGTCACCGCAGCGTGTTGGACGTCCTCTCGAAGTTTCAGGAAGCCAACGCCCGCGTACACCGTGCCGTGGCCAAGGCCGTGACCAGTTGCGGTTGTATCAGCATCCACGCCCAGCGGCCGCAGATTCCCGCCCAGAGCACCCTGCGCGATCTGAAGAGCTACATGGACGACCACATCGACGGGAGCCTGTGCGAGAGCTGCCGCGAGGTCCTCGAAGAGGAGCTTGGCAAGCAGCTTTTTTATTTGGTCGCCCTGTGCAACCTGTTCGACATCAACACCTTCGACCTCTTCATCAAGGAAAACCGCAAGCTCTCGACCCTGGGCATGTACCACATCTCCTGAGCTCTCCTGGGCCCGCAGGGGCCCGGGGGCCATGGGGCCCCATGAATCCCGGGCCGGGCCGGCGGGTCACCGGAACCCCGCACCCGGCCCAAGACGCGGCGGGCGGGGCGACGCCCTTGGGGGTGTCGCCCCGCCCGCCCGTGGCTGCGGGGTGTCCCTGGTTCCTCCTGGTCCGCCGGGCTCAGCGGCCCGCCCCCTGAGCAAGGGCATCGCGCAATAGCACCGCCACCTCCGGCCGGGTGAACTCGGGAGGCGGCAGCTCGCCGGCCCGCAACATGGCCCGCACCCGCGTCCCGCTCAGGTGGAGACGGTCTTCCGGCGGGTGGGGGCAGGTCTTGACCGTCGCCATGGCGCCGCAACGCCGGCAGTAGAAGGCGTGCTCGAAGCGCAGGGGCACGACGCCCAGCTCGTCCCGGTCGAAGCGGTCGAAGATGCGGTGGGCGGCGTAGGGGTCGTAGTAGGCGCCGACCCCGGCGTGGTCGCGCCCGACGATGAAGTGGCTGCAGCCGTAGTTCTTCCGGATCAGGGCGTGGAAGACCGCCTCCCGCGGGCCCGCATAGCGCATGGCGGCGGGGAAGGCGGCCAGGACCACCCGCTCCGGCGGGTAGTAGGCCTGCACGGCGACCCGGTAGCTCTCCAGCACCACGGGCCGGGGCAGGTCGTCGGCCTTGGTCTCGCCCACCAGCGGGTGCAGCAGCAGCCCGTCGACCATCTCCAGGGCACACTTCTGCAGGTACTCGTGGGCCCTGTGCAGCGGGTTACGGGTCTGGAAGCCGGCCACCAGCCGCCATCCCCGCTGGGCGAAGCGGCGCCGGGTCTCGGCCGGCTCCAGCACCCAGTCGCGGGCCCAGGTGGCCTGCCGCTCGAAGACCACCACGGGCCCGCCGGCACACCAGTCGCTCTCGCCCAGCAGGCGGGCCACCCCGGGGTGGTTCGGGTCGGCGGTGCCGAAGACCAGCACGGCCTCCCGCTCCCGATCCCGCCGGAAGACCTCCCGCACCTCCATCACGCCGCACGCCCGGCCGTCGCCGTCGACCAGGAGCACGGCCTGGGCCCGGCGCACGTCGTCCACCTGCTCCGGCGGGACCGACAGCACCACGGGCAGGGACCACGGCAACCCCGACGCCAGCCGCAGGTCGCCGACGCAGCCCTCATAATCGGCGGCGGTCATGAAGCCGTCCAGGGGGCTCAGGGCGCCGATGGCCAAAAGTTCCAGGTCGGACCGCTCGCGGGCCGACAGCGCCAGCTGCGGCAGGCCCCGGGCCAGGGCCTCGGCCCGCCGCTCCGCCGCCTCCGCCGGATCATCCACCAGGCGCCGGCACAGACGGCCCCCGTGGGGCGGCACCAGCCCGTCGCCCGCTTCCCGCGCGGTCCCGGGCACGGTCCCGGGCGGGGCACCGGGCCGCCCCCGGCCCCGGGCCGCCGCCTGTTCCTCCAGTTCCCGGCGGGTTCCTCCGGTTCCCATGCTCACCCCTCAACCTCCTCTGGTACACCTGGTGCACCGCGGTCCGCACCGCGGGATCCCCGCCACGAGCGGCGCCGCCCCTCACGCATGGAGGCCGCACTCGGTCTTGGCGAACCCGGCCCAGCGGCCGGCCCGCGGATCCTCCCCCGGAGCCACCGGCCGGGTGCACGGCGCACAGCCGATGCTGGGATAGCCCCGGTCGTGCAGGGGGTTGTAGGGCACCCCGCGGCGGAGGATGTAGTCCCACAGCTGGCTGCGGGTCCATCGGGCCAGGGGGTTCACCTTGATCAGCCCGAAACGGCGGTCCACCTCCACCACCGGGGCGTTGGCCCGCTGGGGAGTCTGCTCCCGGCGGATGCCGGTCACCCAGGCGTCGAAGCCGGCCAGGAAGCGCTGCAGGGGCTCCACCTTGCGCAGGCGGCAGCACAGGTCGGGGTCCCGCTCCCACAGCTTGGGGCCGTAGCGGGCCGCCTGTTCCTCCAGGGTCAGGGCCGGCCGGACGGCCACGGGCTCGATGCCGTAGTACTCCGCCACCCGCTGACAAGTGGCGTAGGTCTCGGGGAAATGCAGGCCGGTGTCCAGGTAGAACACGGTCACCGCCGCCAGCTTGCCGGCCGCCGCCGCCATGTCGATCAGGGCCACGTCTTCCGCCTGAAAGCTGCAGGCCAGGGCCAGGCGGCCCGGGAAGCGGTCCAGGGCCCAGCCCAGGATGGACTGGGGCGGCGCCTCCTCCAGGGACCGGGCCAGCGAGACGACCTCCTCCTCCGGCAGGGCCAGGGGGCGCGGGGCCTGCGCGTCGGCCAAGGTCTCCACCTCCCAAGGTTGGCGAACCGCGTCCGGTCCGGCGCGACCGCCGTCCCGCCGCGCCCCGGGCCCGGGAGGGCCCGGCGGGGCCGGAACGGGCGGCCGGTGGCGGCCGGTCGCGGTGGGGTGGGCGGGCCCACGACCCGGCGGCGGGCCGGCGAGCACCGGCGGATCAGGCTGGCGCCGAAAGCCCGCCAGGCGACAACCGGGGGTGGGCCGGGACAGGGCCGGCACCGAACCGGGCGGGCGCCGGCAGGGAACCGGCGGCACCGGCGGCGGGCCGGGCGCGCACCGGCCGCAGACCCGGTGGACCCCGGTGCCCGGCCATGGGAGCACCGGCGGCAGGCCGGGCAGGCGCCCGCGGCCACCCGCATTAGCCTAGTGCCGACCGGGGGCAAAGGTGCAGGGAGGCGCGGCGATGGCCCAAACCCAGCGGCGAGTCGTGTCGCCGCCAGGCGCGCCCTGCGCCGCCCTGGGGACGGCCGGGCCGGGAGGTGGAAGGGAAATGGCCCGGCGGGCATCGGGAAGGCATGGGGGGAGCGGAGCCGGCCCAGGACGTGGCCGGCGGCCCCGCCGGGCGGCGGCAGGGCGGGCCGGTCAATGGCGCCGCTCCAGGAAGGCCTGGTCCTGGAGCCGGCGCAGGCCGTCCTTGATGGCCCGGGCGCGGACGCCGCCGATGCCCTCGACCTCGTCCAGCTGGTCGACGGTGGCGGCCAGGATCCGCGGCAGGGACCGGAAGTGGCGGACCAGGTTCTCGACCACGGCCGCCGGCAGGCGGGGGACCTTGTGGAGGATGCGGTAACCGCGGGGCGTCAGCGGCGCCTCGTCGCCCTCCTGGACGGCATAGCCCAGGCAGCGGACCACCGCCGCCCGCTGGGGCAGTTCCTCCGGGGCCAGCTGGTGCAGGGCGGCCAGCGCCTCCCCCTCCGCCTCGGGGTCGGCCACGTAATCCCGCACCACCAGCCGGTACTCCTCCTCCAGCCCGCTCAGCAGCTCCTCCAGCTGGAGGCGCACCAGGCGACCCTCGGTGCCCAGCTCCACCGCATAGCCCTCGATCTCGCGGCCGATGCGGCGCACCTGCTCCGCCCGGCCCAGCACGTAGCCCACGTCACCGGCCGTCACCAGGTCCTCGAACTCCAGCACCGTCAGGTGCCCCAGGGCCTGGAGGAACACGGCCCGGTAGCGCTCCAACGTGCCCAGAGCCTGGTTCGCCTTGGCCAGCATCAGGGCGGGGTCGCGCAGCACGTAGCGCAGGTCGCCGCGGTAGACGGTGATGACGTTGCGGCGCTGGGAGATGGCGATCACCAGGGCGCCGGTCTGGCGGGCCATGCGCTCGGCCGTGCGGTGGCGGATGCCCGTCTCGAAGGACATCACCCGCGGGTCGGGGATCAACTGGACGTTAGCCCGGACGATGCGGCGGCCGTCGGAGGAGAGGATGATGGCGCCGTCCATCTTGGCCAGCTCGTAGAGGTGGGCCGGGGTGAGCTCCACGTCCAGCTCGAAGCCCCCCGAGCACAGCTCCATCACCTCGGGCCCGTCGCCCACCACGATGAGGCCGCCGGTGCGGGCCCGCAGGATCTGGTCGAGCCCCTCCCGCAAGCGGGTCCCCGGCGCCAGGCGGCGCAGGGCGGCCATCAGGTTCTCCGGGACCTGATCGGCGGTCATGGCACCCTCCTCGTTCCTGCGGCGGGCGGGGAGCGGCCTGGAGGGGCCGTCGCCCCTTGCCGCCGGCGGGACCGCGCCCTAGCCGACGGTGGCGGCGATGGCCTCCTCCACCCGCTGCACCGGGATCAGCTCCAGGTCGCCGGCCAGGGCCGCCAGGGCCGGCGTCAGGTTGCCCCGGGGCAGGACGACCCGGCGGAAGCCCAGCCGCTGCGCCTCGCGGACCCGCTCCTCCATGCGCTGCACCGATCGCACCTCGCCCGCCAGCCCCAGCTCGCCGACCACCACGGCTTCGGCGTCCGCCGGCCGGTCCCGGTGGCTGGACGCCAGGGCCACCGCCAGGCCCAGGTCCAGGGCCGGCTCGTCCACCCTCAGCCCACCCGCCACCTTCAGGTACACGTCGCAACCGCCCAGGTGGAGGCCGGCGCGCTTGTCCAGCACCGCCAGCACCAGGGCGGCGCGGCCCAGATCGAGGCCGGTCGCCACCCGCCGGGGGTTGCCGTAGGGCGCCGGGGCCACCAGGGCCTGGATCTCCACCAGCAGCGGCCGGGTCCCCTCCACCGCGGCCACCACGGCCGAGCCCGCCGCGCCCCGGGGCCGCTCGGACAAGAGCCGGGCCGACGGGTTGGTCACCTCGGCCAGGCCCCGGTCCTGCATCTCGAACAGGGCGATCTCGTGGGTCGCCCCGAAGCGGTTCTTGATGGCCCGCAAGAGGCGGTAGGCGTGGTGGGCCGGGGATTCGAAGTAGAGCACGGCGTCGACCATGTGCTCCACCACCCGGGGGCCGGCGATGGTGCCCGCCCGGGTGACGTGGCCCACCAGGACCAGCACCACCGGCAGGCGCTTGGTCACCGCCAGGAGCAACGCGGCGCTCTCCCGCACCTGGCTGACGCTACCCGGCGCCGACGCCACCTCCGGGTGGGCCAGGGTCTGGATCGAGTCGATCACCGCCAGGGCCGGCTGGTAGCGGCCAATGGCCTCGGCCGCCTGGAGGGCGTCGGTGGTGGGCAACACCGCCAGGTCCGGGGCCAGGGTCCCCAGCCGTTCCGCCCGCAGCCGCACCTGGGCCGCCGACTCCTCCCCGGTCACGTAGAGGACCGGCAGGCCCCGGGCAGCCAGGTGCTGGGAGACCTGCAGAAGGAGGGTCGACTTGCCCACGCCGGGGTCGCCGCCCACCAGCACCACCGACCCGGGGACGAACCCGCCCCCCAGCACCCGGTCCAGCTCGGCCATGCCGGTCTGGAGCCGGGGCTGCTCGGCCGCCGGCACCTGGTGGAGGGCGATGGGCTCCAGGGGCTCCCGGGCCGCCGCCAGGACGCCGGCCAGGGCATGGCCGCGGCGCCCGCCGCTACCGGCGGGCGCCGCGGCCCGTTCCTCCACGAAGGTGTTCCAGGCTCCGCAATCTGGGCAGCGGCCCAGCCACTTGGCACTGGTGTGGCCGCAGGCCTGACAGGTGAAGACGGTGCGTGGGGCCACCGCCGTCCTCCTTCCGCCCGGGGCGGCTGCCCGCCGCCGGTTGCGTCACTGGGCCGCCGGTTCGTCCGCGCCGGCCGGCCCGTCGGGGCCCGCCGCGCCCGCGGTCGCCGCCGCCGCCACCTTCTCGCCCCGGCGGAAGACGATCCGGCCCTCGGCGTCCACGTCGACCACCACGGTGTCGCCCTCCTGGAAGCGGCCGGCCAGCATCTCCTCCGAGAGCGGGTCCTCGACCAGCCGGGTGATGGTGCGGCGCAGGGGCCGGGCGCCGTAGACGACGTCGGAGCCCTCCTTGACCAGCTTGCGCTTGGCCGCCTCGGTGACCTCCAGCTCCAGGCCGTGCTCCTTGAGCCGGTCCGCCACCCGCTTGAGCATCAGGTCGACGATCTTCATCAGGTGCTCTTCCGTCAGGGCGTGGAAGACGATCAGCTCGTCGATCCGGTTCAGGAATTCCGGCCGGAAGGTGCGCTTGACCTCGTCCATGATCTTCCGCTTCATGTCCTCGTAGTCGGGCGCCTCCTGGTCGGCGGCCTGGAAGCCGACCCGGGTCTGCCGGCGGATCAGGTCGGCGCCGACGTTGGAGGTCATGATGATCACCGTGTTGCGGAAGTCCACGGTGCGCCCCTTGGCCTCGGTCAGGCGCCCCTCCTCCAGGATCTGCAGCAGCACGTTGAAGACCTCGGGGTGGGCCTTCTCGATCTCGTCGAACACCACCACCGAGTAGGGCCGGCGGCGGACCTGCTCGGTCAGCTGGCCGCCCTCCTCATACCCCACGTACCCGGGCGGCGAGCCCACCAGCCGGGAGACCGTGTGCCGCTCCATGTACTCGGACATGTCCAGGACGATCATGGCGTCCTCGTCGCCGAAGAGGGCTTCGGCCAGGGCCTTGGCCAGCTCCGTCTTGCCGACGCCCGTGGGCCCCAGGAAGATGAAGGAGCCGATGGGCCGCCGCGGATCCTTGAGGCCGGCCCGCGCCCGGCGGATGGCCCGGGCCACGGCCCGGACGGCGTCGTCCTGGCCGACGATGCGCTCGTGCAGCACCTCTTCCAGCTTGAGCAGCCGCTCGCTCTCCGCCTGCTCCAGCCGGCGCACGGGGATGCCGGTCCAGTTGGAGACGATCTGGGCGATGTCGTCGGCGGTCACCACGATCTTCTCGTTCAGCTGCTGCTGCTGCCACTCGTTCTTCTTGCGCTCCAGCTCCTCGACCAGCTTCTGCTCCTGGTCCCGCAGGTTGGCGGCCTTCTCGAACTCCTGGGACTGGACGGCCGCCTCCTTCTCCTTGCGGATCTCCTCCAGGCGCTGCTCGATCTCCTTGAGCTCGGGCGGCGCCACGAAGGCCTGCAGGCGCGCCCGGGAAGCCGCCTCGTCGATCAGGTCGATGGCCTTGTCGGGCAGGAACCGGTCGGTGATGTAGCGGTCGGCCAGCTTGACCGCGGCCACCAGGGCCTCGTCGGTGATCTCCACCCGGTGGTGGGCCTCATACCGGTCCCGCAGGCCGCGCAGGATCTGGATCGCGTCCTCGACGCTGGGTTCCTCCACCATGATGGGCTGGAACCGGCGCTCCAGGGCGGCGTCCTTCTCCACGTGCTTGCGGTACTCGTCCAGCGTGGTGGCGCCGATGGTCTGCAGCTCGCCCCGGGCCAGGGCCGGCTTGAGGATGCTGGCCGCGTCGATGGCGCCCTCGGCGGCGCCGGCGCCGATAATGGTGTGCATCTCGTCGATGAACAGGATGATGTTGCCGGCCCGCCGGATCTCATCCATGACCTTCTTCAGGCGCTCTTCGAACTCACCGCGGTACTTGGAGCCGGCCACCAGGGCCCCCAGGTCCAGGGCAACCACCCGCCGGTCCTTGAGGATCTCCGGCACCTTGCCCTCGGCGATGCGCTGGGCCAGGCCCTCCACGATGGCCGTCTTGCCCACGCCCGGCTCGCCGATCAGCACCGGGTTGTTCTTGGTGCGGCGGGAGAGGATCTGGATCACCCGCTCGATCTCCTTGTCGCGACCGATGACGGGGTCCAGCTTGCCCTCCTCGGCCATCTGGGTCAGGTCCCGGCCGAAGTTGTCCAGCACGGGGGTCGTGCTCTTCTGCCGGCGCTGGCGGGCGGCGGGGGTTGGCGCGGCCGTGCCGCCCAGCAGCTTGATCACCGTCTGGCGGACCCGGTCCAGGTCGGCGCCCATGTTCTCCAGGACCTTGGCCGCCACGCCCTCACCTTCCCGGATCAGCCCGAGGAGGATGTGCTCGGTGCCCACGTAGTTGTGGCCCAGCAGCCGGGCCTCCTCCGGCGCCAGCTCCATGACCACCTTCTTGGCCCGCGGCGTGTAGCCGATCTCGCCCTGGATCGGGCCGTTGCCGCGGCCGATGATCTTCTCCACCTCGGCCCGCACCTGCTCCAGGTTGATGCCCAGGCTCTGCAGCGCCTTGGCGGCGATGCCCGTGCCCTCCCGGATCAGGCCGAGCAGCAGGTGCTCCGTGCCGACGTAGTTGTAGTTCAACCGGCGCGCCTCTTCCTGGGCCAGCAGGATGACCCGCTGGGCCCGCTCGGAATACCGGCCAAACATCTGGCGGACCCCCCTCCACCGGTCACTGGGTAGTTTTCCGAAGGGACGCGGCGATCCTCTCCCGAATCAGCCGGGCGCGCCGCAGGTCCCGTTCCCGCGCGTCCAACTCCTTCCCCGCCAGCTGCTGGAGGCAGGCCGGGCGGGTGAGGACGATCAGCTCCCCGAACACCTCCGGCCGCACGTGGGAGAGGATGTTCAGGTCGATGCCCAGGCGCAGGTCCGAGAGCAGCCGGATCGCCTCCTCCGAGGACATCGACCAGGCGTTGGTCAGCAGGCCGTAGGCCCGCATCACCCGGTCCTTGATCCCGTCCTCGTTCTCCCGGTAGAGCCGCTCCCGGGTGCTGCGCTCCTGGTCCAGCAGCTGCCGGGTGAACCCGATCAGGTTGTCGATCAGCTCCTCCTCCGACGGCCCCAGGGTGATCTGGTTGGAGACCTGGAAGACGTTCCCCAGGGCCTCGGTGCCCTCGCCGTAGAGCCCGCGGACCACCACGCCGACCTTGCCCAGCTGGCTGAGGAACCGGCCCGCCTGCCGCGCCAGCACCAGCCCGGGCAAATGGACCATCACCGACGCCCGGATCCCCGTGCCCAGGTTGGTCGGGCAGGTGGTGAGGTAACCCCGCTCCTCGTCGAAGGCGTAGCGGACGTGGGCCTCGATCACGTCGTCGACCCGGGTGGCGATGGCCCAGGCCTCGTGGAGCTGCAGGCCGCCCAGCAGGCACTGGATGCGCAGGTGGTCCTCCTCGTTGACCATGATGCTGACGGACCGGTCCTCGTTGAGGATCACCGCCCCGGTGGCCGCGTTCCGGGCATGCTGGGGGCTGATCAGGTGCTGTTCCACCAGCACCCGGCGCTCCAGGGGGCTGAGATCGGCCATGCGCAGCAGGGTGAAGCGCCCGAAGCCCGCCGCCGACAGGGGCTCGATCACGCCCTCCAGCAGGCTGATGATCTCCTGGCCCTGTTCCGGCCCCAGCAGGGTGGGGAAGGGGTAGTCCTCCAGGTTACGGGCCAGGCGGATCCGGCTGGAGAGCACCAGGTCCGCGGCGGGCCCGCCGCCCTCCATCCAGCGCACCCGCTGGACGCCAGGGTTTGCCGTCATGTCCGGTCCCTCCTAACGGCCCGGCGCTGCGCCGGTCCCGGCCCCACCGGCCCGGCCGTCGCCGCCCCGCACCCGGGCTTCCAGCTGGCGGATCTGGTCCCGCAGCCGCGCGGCTTCCTCGTACTCCTCCCGGGCGACCGCCTCCCGCAGCCGGGCCCGCAGTTGCTCCAGCTGGCGCCCCAGCTGGACCCGGGCGCCGGCGTGGGACGGCACCTTCCCGGTGTGACGAACCTGCCCCTGGATGCGGCGCAGCACGGGCTCCAGCTGGTGGCGGAAATCCTCGTAGCAGTGGCTGCAGCCCAGGAGCCCCGTGCGGGCGAACTCCCGGTAACGCAGGCCGCACCGGGAGCAGCGCAGGTCCTGCACCGCCCCCGCCGGCGGCTGCCAGCCCTCTAACAGGCCCGCCAGCAGGTTGTGGATGGAGAACTGGGGCTCGAAGAAGAACTCGTGCTCGTGCCGCTGGGCGCAGTGGGCGCACAGGTGGCGCTCGGTCTTCTTCCCGTTAACGATCTGGGTCAGGTGCACCGTGGCCTTGCGCTGCCCGCACTCGTCGCAGAGCATCGCCACCGCCTCCGTCTTCCCGGCTCGACTGACCGCCCTTCAACAGCTCCAGCACCATGGCCTTGAGCAGCCGGGCCCGGACCACGTCCCGCCAGGGCAGCTCCACGGCCAGGGTGTTCCGGTCCACGGCCGCCCGCATCAGCGCCGCCTCGCGGCGGCCGGCGATGCCCTCCTCCTCCAGCCGCGCGATCAGGGCCTCGGCGCCATCCTGGTCGATCATGTCGCCGACCCAGCGGTCCAGCAGGGACAAGAGGTCCCCCCGGCCCGCCAGGGGCAGCCGCACGATCCGGATGAACCCGCGGCCCCCGCGGCGGCTCTCGATCACGTACCCGGCCGCCGGGGTGAAGCGGGTCTCCAGCACGTAGTTGATCTGGGACGGCGCGCAGGCGAAGCGGGCCGCCAGCTCGCTGCGCTGGAGCTCGAGCACGCCGCCCGCCCGCTCCAGCTCCCGTTTGAGATATTGCTCAATCAGGGAACACAGCGATGCCATGGCTCCTCCTCCCGGCGGATGCCTGAACCGGTGCGCCGGCCCGTCCCGATCCGGCGGCCGGGCCGGGCCGGGTCGGTGTTTTGACTATCTTTGACCTTTCGCCCCTATTATAGGGATCCCCCAACCCCGCCACAAGGGGGCAAGCCTGGTGAGGCCCTCCGGCGGCTGCCAGCCGCCGCCAGGTAGGGCCGGCAGGGACCGGCCGCCCGGCCCCCGAAACCAGGGGCGAAACCATGGGGTCGAACCCGCTCCAGGCCCTGGCCTGGAACGCGAACGCCTTCGGGAGGAGATGTTCACCCGTGCCTTTTGCGCCCCGCCCGCCTCTGGCCCAGCCCGATCCGGATCCCGATCCGCCCGCTCCGGCGCCGTGGGGTCCGCCGGACCCGGACGCCGCGCCCGACGGGTCCCCCGTCCCGCCGGAGGTGCCGGCGGTCGCCGCCCGCCGTGCCCCGGGACGGGCGGGGCAGCGCTGGTGGGTTCCGGTGATGCTGGCGCTGCTGATCCTCGCCCTGGTGGGCGGCGGGACCTACTGGGCCTGGGCGGCGGGCCGCCAGGCCGGTTCGTCCGCGGACCTGCGCCCGGCGGCAACGGGTTCGGAGGCCCACCCCACCCCAGCAGAGGGTGCCCCGGCCGGCAGCGGGCAACGGCAGCCAGGGACCACCCCCGCCGCGGGCGGGGCTGCGGGCGGGCACGGGCCGGGCGGGCCGGCCGCGCCGGGCGGCGCCGCCGGTTCCACCGGCGCCGGGGGTCCTGCGGCGGGGAGCGCGGGTAGCCCCGGGCAGGCCGCGGGTCCCGGTGGGGACGGGCAGCCCGGTGGCGCTGGCCCGCAGGCCGGCGGCGACCCGGGCCCGGCGGCCGGGGGACCGGAGTACGACCTGCTGATCCGGGGCGGGCTGGTGGTCGACGGCAGCGGCCGGCCCGCCTTCCGGGCCGACGTGGCCGTCCGGGGCGATCGGATCGCGGCCGTGGGCCACCTGGAGGGCGCCCGGGCCAGGCGGGTCGTGGACGCCACGGGCCGGGTCGTGGCACCCGGCTTCATCAACGCCCACTCCCACACCTACGAGTACGTGGCCACGGTGCCGGGGGGCGACGCCGACCTGCTGCAGGGCATGACCACGGTGATCGGCGGGGTCGACGGCCGCTCGCCCATGCCCCTGGGGCCCTTCCTCCAGCGGTTGGAGCGCCAGGGCGCCGGGACCAACCATGCCCTGTTCGCCGGCCACGGCAGCCTCAGGGCGGCGGTGATGGGCACGGCCCAGCGGGCGCCGTCGCCGGCGGAGCTCCGGGCCATGGCCCGGCTGCTGGAACGGGCGATGGAGGACGGCGCCCTGGGGCTGTCCACGGGGCTCGAGTACGTGCCGGGCCGGTACGCCCGGACGGAGGAGATTGTCGCCCTGGCCCGGGTGATCGCTCCCTACGGGGGCATCTACTCGACCCACATGCGCAGCGAGGGCGACGCCATCGTCCAGGCGCTGGAGGAGGCCCTGACGGTGGGGCGGGAGGCCGGCGTGGCCGTCG